>JAMNYO010000070.1 GCA_023622765.1 Bacteroidota bacterium
AAGACGAGTGCTGTCTTTTGTTTTGTCTGAACTGAAATATACTTGTAATTAGAATTATTGTAATTAACAGAATATTAGTTAGATAACTATATTAAACATTTTCGTATGAAAAAAGTGATCTTTTTTTTGATGTCCGTGTTCATTGTCGCAGGCATCTTGCCGGCGGGGGCTCAAGAAGTCTCCCCGCCCAAGGAGCTGGTGATTGACAAGCAGGAGTTGCTGAACGCGTTGCGCCAAATCTCCGACGCGGTGTGGGATATGGAAGAGCAGAAAGCCCACCCTCGGGTAGAAGAGCAAGCATTGCAATACCGATTAGATCGCCTTGAGAAGATGATATTGGATCTCTCTCTCTTCTTGGGATTGAGACCAGCAGGAGTAGGGGGCCAGAACAGCATCGTGATCGATAGGACACGTGATGTGGCCGCTCCCTATTACTACCCGTTACCGTCCGGTACAGCCGGAGTTCAAAGGCCGCTAGGTGGCGGGCGCCACCCGGGCGGGTTTCAAGGGGTCCCCGTTGATAGTATCGGACGTATTGACTCGTTGCAGTTGATGATGCAATCGCTCTTGTTTCAACTCGATAGTTTGCAGCGGCTTGTTAATGCGGCAGCGTTAGATGTTGCGGGCCTGCCGGTTGCCGATGACCCAGGAGAATTGGTTGTTGCTGATTCGCTTGTCGTGATCGAGCAGGCTACCATTCATAAACCGCTCGTTCTGCCTGCTCAGACGATTCAACCTGCCCAACGTGCTCTGCCCGCTTTCGACCGTTTCAAGACGCAACTCTTCTTCGCCGTCTCGTCTGATGCGTTGACGAACGAAAGCAAGGGTGCGCTGGATGAGATCGTTGCCATTATGAAGCGAAATAATGGGGTGATTGCTACCGTTTCTGGCAGTTCCAGCCGCGAGGGCAATGCTGTTTACAACGAGTTGCTATCGCGTAAGCGTGCCGAGTCGGTGCGGGATTACCTGAGTGATGCCGGGATTGAGTCGGAGCGGATCCTCTTGGGATCGGCCGGGATAGATAAAGAGTCCGACCTGTTGATTTACGGCAGGCGGGTAGATGTCGTCTTGTCGCAGAGCGATAAGAACAAATGAGATGGCATAACAGAAAGAGACGCCGACTGCTTCGATTTTATGAGCAGTCGGCGTCTCTTTTTTAGCGTGTTTTATTCGACCGGTTCCTTCTCCTTGTTTACCTTCTTGGAGCCACCGGTTTTCTTGGGAGACAGCATGATGGACATCCGCTTTCCCTCCATGATAGGCATGTGTTCTACCTTGGCGTACTCTTCCAAGTCGTTCGCGAAGCGTAGGAGTAACACTTCCCCCTGCTCCTTAAACAGGATGGAGCGTCCCCTGAAAAAGACGTAGGCTTTCACTTTGGAGCCATCTTTCAGGAAATTGATCGCGTGCCTCAGTTTAAAGTTATAGTCGTGATCGTCTGTCTGTGGACCGAATCGAATCTCTTTCACGGTGACCTTGACCGCCTTGGCCCTTTGTTCTTTCTGCCGCTTCTTTTGCTGATAAACGAATTTCTGGTAGTCGATGACACGGCAAACGGGCGGTTTGGCCATCGGCGCGATCTCAACGAGGTCTAGCCCCTGCTCCTCGGCGATGCGCTTCGCTTCACGGGTGGGGTAGATGCCTTCCTCGACGTTATCGCCCACCAACCGGACTTCGGGTACCCGGATCCGTTCGTTAATCCGGTGTTGTTCTTTTGAATTTCTCGGGTTTCTTCTCATTCAGTCTTGTTTAATGTTTCTCTTTGTTATTGATGTTATTTTAAAAGTTTATTAATATTAGACTATTCCTCGCCACGGCATAATCCAAGTAAACTTGTCTTCTGCTCGTTTGGCTTATCGAAATAGTTCATTAAAATTAGACTATTCCTCGCCACGACATAATCCAAGTGAACTTGTCTTCTGCTCATTTGGCTTATCGAAATAGTTCATTAAAATTAGACTATTTCTCGCCACGGCATAATCCAAGTAAACTTGTCTTCTGCTCGTTTGGCTTATCGAAATAGTTCATTAAAATTAGACTATTCCTCGCCATGGCATAATCCAAGTAAACTTGTCTTCTGCTCATTTGGCTTAACGGAATAGTTGGGGATTCATCATTTTCGTTACTTCACGGGTTACCTCGTCCGCGAAGGCGCTCAACTGCATGGAACCTCTGTCCTCACCGCCCTGCTTCCTGACCGAGACCGCTTGGTCGCCCTCCTCTTTCTCACCCACGATGAGGAGGTAGGGCACACGCTTGAGTTCGTTATCCCGAATCTTGCGACCCACCTTCTCGTTACGGTCGTCTACCTCGGCACGTATATCCTGTTTCTTCAACGTGTTCACCACGGAGTAGGCGTAGTCGTTGAACCGTTCGCTCACGGGGATGACCATAGCTTGGGTGGGGGCGAGCCACAGCGGGAACTTTCCGGCGGTGTGCTCGATGAGGACGGCCACGAACCGTTCCATGGAGCCGAACGGGGCCCGGTGGATCATCACCGGACGGTGCTTTTGATTGTCTGCACCGGTGTATTCCAATTCGAAACGCTCGGGAAGGCTGTAATCCACCTGAATGGTCCCCAACTGCCAGCGGCGCCCCAGCGCATCCCTCACCATGAAATCGAGCTTGGGCCCATAGAAGGCGGCTTCCCCTAGCTCTACCCTGGCTTTTAGTCCCTTCTCTTTACACGCTTCCACGATGGCGCGCTCCGCCTTTTCCCAATCCTCGTCGCTGCCGATATACTTTTCCCTGTCTTTCGGGTCGCGAAGCGATATCTGCGCCTCGAAATCTTCAAATTCCAATGCCCGGAAGATGATGAAGATGATGTCCATCACTTTCAGGAACTCAGCCTTCACCTGGTCGGGTGTGCAGAAGATATGGGCGTCGTCTTGCGTGAAGCCGCGCACCCGGGTGAGACCGTGCAATTCGCCGCTCTGCTCATAGCGGTACACCGTCCCGAACTCGGCCATCCGGATGGGAAGATCCTTGTACGACCGTGGGAACGCCTTGTATATTTCGCAGTGGTGGGGGCAGTTCATCGGCTTAAGCAGGAACTCCTCCCCTTCCTCGGGGGTCTTGATGGGTTGGAATGAATCCTTGCCGTATTTCTCGTAGTGGCCCGAGGTGACGTAGAGCTGTTTGTGGCCGATGTGCGGGGTGATGACCGGCTGGTAGTCAAACTCGAGTTGTATCTTTTTCAGAAACTCCTCGAGCTTTGACCGCAGTTGGGTTCCCTTGGGTAGCCAGAGGGGTAGCCCGGCACCTACTGTTTGGGAGAAGTGGAACAACTGCAGCTCCTTGCCTATCTTGCGGTGGTCACGCTTCTTGGCCTCTTCTATCATGGTCAGGTAGTCGTCCAGCATCGTCTTCTTGGGGAAGGTGATCCCGTAGAGGCGGGTTAGCTGCGGCCGCTTTTCGTCGCCCCGCCAGTAGGCGCCAGCCGCTGACAACACCTTGACCGATTTGATGTAGGAGGTGTTGGGCAGGTGGGGACCCCGACAGAGGTCGGTGAAGCCTCCCTGCGTGTAGGTGGTGATGGTTCCCTCTTCCAGTTCGTTAATCAACTCCACCTTGTAGTGCTCGCCGCGGTTGGAGAACATGTCGAGGGCCTCTTCCTTGGTAACGTTTTGTCGTTTAATCTCCTCCTTGGCTGCGATCAGTTCCAGCATCTTTTGCTCGATGGCTGGGAAGTCGGTCTCCCGGATGGTGACGCCCTCACCCGGGTCCACGTCGTAGTAAAAGCCGTTCTCGATGGCTGGCCCGATGCCGAATTTGATGCCCGGGTAGAGTTCTTGTAGCGCCTCGGCCATGAGGTGGGCGGATGAGTGCCAGTAGGCATGTTTGCCCTCCTCGTCGTCCCACGTGAGTAGCTTCACCTCTGCGTCGTTCTCAATGGGCCTCGTAAGATCCCACGTCTCACCGTCAACACAGGCTGCCAGCGCTTCTCGGGCTAAACGTTGACTAATGCCCCGGGCAATATCCAACCCGGTTACTCCCTTTTCGTATTCCCGCACGGTTCCGTCGGGAAACGTAATATTCACCATATCTTGATCTGTTTTCTCTTGATTACTACTGGTTTAAGTTTGCCGTGACACACCTGTCACTAGGCATACCCTACCGTTTATTCGACGGGGATAAAATCCAGGGAGCGAGGTACATTGAATCCGCTCCAAGGGGTGTTTCGCCATCATACGGAATGCAAATGTAATGATTTTGTGATTGATGGAAGAATTTTTGAAGGGAAAAAACATGAAGCTTCCTCTTACTGCATCCGTTTAATGATGCTATACGATTGTACGATTCCCAGTTCGCCCGCCTTACGTAGATCGTCCAGCCCATCTCGTGTTTCGCCAATCGACAAGCGGGAGATCCCTCGGTTGAAGTAAGCCTCTGCGAAACGGGGCTCCAGGTTGATCGCTTTCGTGTAATCGGTTATGGCTGCTCGGTAGTCCTTCTCGAGAATGTAGATCTCCGCACGGTTGTAATAGGCGTAGATAAAGTTGGGCGCATCCTTTATGATCGCGTTGTATTCCTTGAGGATGACGTCGTGCTCGACCGACTCCAGTGAGAGCTCGGGCTTGCGCATGGTGCCGGGCAGCTCTTTTAGGATATCCAACTCCCGCTCCAGCTCATTATCGAACAGGGAGGGGTCGCTTGAAAGCTGTGTGTTGTATTCCAGCTGCTTGGAACGAATAACCGCCCGTGCGAAACGGGCCATCACCATGCTCGGGTCCAGTTCCAATACCCGCTCCATATCTTTCAACGCGTTCTCGTAATCCTGTACCAAGGCGAAGTCCATTCCCCGCCCAAAGTAGAGTTGGGCATCACGAGGTGAGCGGTCTATACGGGCCGAAAACTGGTCGATGGAGCGGAAGTGTGCTTCCACTTGAAGCTCGTTCAACGGCGCCTCGTGGTTGGTCACCTTCAGCACCCAGGAGAGTCCCAGATCGCTGTTGGCACGGTCCAGCAGCTCGCTGTAGTAGACTGGGCGCAGCACCTCGTATTCCTGCTCGTAGTATGAGAGGGTGAATCGTGGTTCACGCTCTACCGGCACGTTCAAGTTTTGCACCCTGCCCCGGCTTTGGCGTTGGTACTTGCTTTTGGAGGATGTTTCCTCTTTGGAGACCACCAACAGGTTGAACTTTTCGATGTCCCTATCGGCCTGCTCGCGGGTATCCTTGTTCTCATCGCGTTGGCCACCTGCTTGCCTGTCGCCTGCCTGTTCAGTTTTATCGGATTCCTTAGACGATGCGTACGGTTCGGGGTCAACCGTGGCTACCTTACGCGCTTTTGCCTCCTCGGCGCGCGCCAACAGGTAATCTTGCTCTGCTCCCGCTAGGTCATCCAGCTCCCGTTTCAATTGGGAGCGGCTGTAGTAGCCCGAGAAGAAGTCGGGATGCGCTTCCAGCACCACGTCCAGGTCCTCGATCGCACCGGTGTAGTTACCTATCTCCTGGTTGAGCATAGCCCGGTTGAGGTAGGCGATGGTGTTGTCCGGCTCCAGCTCAATTACCTTATCAAAGTCTCGAATCGCCCGGTTGTTGTCGGCCACCTGTGCACGGAGGAGCCCCCGGTTGAAGCGGGCGATCAGGTTGTTCTCGTCCATTTCGATCACCCGGTCGTAGTCCGCCATCGCTCCACGAAGGTCGTTGAGGTGGTACTTCACTAGTCCCCGGTTGATGTAGTTGGCTTGTTGGTAGGGATCCAACCGTATCGCTTCGTCCAGGTCAGACAGCGCTCGGTTGAACTCCTGTTGGTGAAAGTAAAGCAACCCCCGGGCCGAGAAAGATTGCGATGTGTAGGGATCGTTCACGATGGCCGTGTCGAGGTCGGCCATCGCCCGGGTGGTATCTTCCATCTGGAGGTACATATGAGAGCGGGCCAGGTAGCCGGGCGTGTAGTCTGGATAGCGCCGCAGCAGGTACTCGAAGAACTTCTCTGCCACCTCGTACTGCTTCAGCTCGATGTTAACGATACCCATGTTGACCAGCGTGATCCGGTCTTCCGGGTAGTACTCCAGGCTTGTCTTGTAGTCGGTAGCCGCCAACTCGAACTCCTCCAGGTTTTGCCACGCGGCCCCACGTAACTGGTAAGCAGCCAGGAAATAGGGGTTTCGTTCCAGGCAACGGGTCGCGTCTTCGCTCGCCCCCTTGAAGTCGTCGAGCATGAACTTCGCCATCGCCCGGTAGTAGTAGGGCTCGGCCAGGTATGACTTGGCCGTGATCACCTGGTTGAAGTACTGGATCGACAGCACGTAGTCCTCGAAGTAGAGCGCGTTCTTGCCGATCATCATCACACGGTCCGTGTTGACCTGTGATGAGGCGACCATCGAGGTGAAGGCGATAAAAAGGAGAAGGACGTATCGTTTCATCTATTGCTGTATAGTTGTTTACCGATTAATATCCACGACCCGGCTGCCGTTGTCTCGTTCACGGATAGTTACCTTGATTGCCCGTTCCGGGAGGAGCGGCTCCACCAGCTCTGGCCATTCGATGAAGCAGAGGGCATCGCTGTACAAGTACTCCTCGAACCCGAGGTCGAACAGTTCTTCCAGTTTCTCCACCCGGTAGCAGTCGAAGTGGTAGACGGGTGCACCGTTCGGTAGGCTGTACTCGTTGACGATGGCGAAGGTGGGGCTCGTTACGGTCTCTTCCACCCCCAGCTCCTTACAGACAGCCTTGATGAGGGTGGTCTTGCCGACCCCCATATTCCCGTATAGAGCAAATACCGTATCCTCACCCATCACTTGGACGAAAGCGCGGGCGGCTGCCTCTACCCCTGTCACATCGTGTATCTCGATAGTGCAATTCACTCTTTTGCTTCTCGTTTAGCGGGTGCAAGTTACGTGAATTATTCGTGAAACTCAACTTTTGGCGAACAGAAATTCGACATGGATACCCATTACTTTGCGGTGAGCGTGACCAGCGGAATTACCATCTCCTCCAGCGATATGCCCCCATGCTGAAATGTGTTCTCGTAAAGCGAGGCGTAATGGCTACTTCGATTAGGGTAGATTAGGAAATCGTGGTTCATCGCGAAGATGTATCTCGTGCTGATATGGGGGGAGGGCAACCCGATGTTCTTGGGTAGGGTGCAGGGATAAACCCTTTTGGGGTCGTACGCTAGGCTCTTCCCGCGCTTGTAGCGGAGGTTAGTGCTCGTCTCCTTATCGCCCACCACCGTCATCCCGTTTCTTACCCGCACGGTGCCGTGGTCGGTGGTGATGATCGCCTTGTAGCCTTGATTCGCGACCTCCCGGAGAATCCCCTCCAGGGGTGAACCGAGGAGCCATGAGCGGGTGAGCGACCGGAAGTCCGCCTCGTCGCGAACAAGCTCGCGGATCATCTTCGAGTCGGCCCGTGCATGGGAGAGTGTATCGATGAAGTTGAACACGATGACGTTCAGGTCGTTGCTCTTTAGCGCCGAGAAGCGGGAAAGTAGCCGCTCCCCTTCTTGGTAGGTGTTCACCTTGTGGTAGGAGAAGGAGTATTCCCGGTTGATTCGCTGCAACTGTTCCCGGATAAGTTGCTCCTCCTGTTCGTTTTTGCTTTCGAGTGCAGACTCGTCGACCCACAACCCGGGGTACTGTTTGGCAATTTCCGCGGGCATCAGACCGGCAAAGAGGCTGTTGCGGGCGTACGGCGTGGCGGTTGGGAGAATGCTGAAGTAGAGCGCCTCCTCACAGGAGAACCACTCGCTCACAATATCCCTCACGGTGACCCACTGGTCGTAGCGGAAGTTATCGATTAGGATCAGGAAAAGTTTTTCCCCCGCGTCAATCAAAGGGAAAACGGCTTGCTCCATCAAGTCAGGGCTTAGCAGTGGGTAGTGGCTATCCACTCGCTGTTTTCTTTGGAGGATCCATTGCTCGTAGTGTTTTCGCACGAACCGGCCGAAGAGGAGGTTGGCTTCCGTTTTCTGGACGGCGACCATTTCCCGAACGGGGTGGTTGGTCGGCTCTAGCTCCAGTTCCCAGTAAACCAGCTCACGGTACACCGCCTCCCAGTCGC
This sequence comes from Bacteroidota bacterium, assembly GCA_023622765.1. Classification (GTDB taxonomy): domain Bacteria; phylum Bacteroidota; class Bacteroidia; order Bacteroidales; family Dysgonomonadaceae; genus Proteiniphilum. The sequence goes on from JAMNYO010000070.1 coordinate 8,010, forward strand.
TCGCCTTGTGACACGACTGAATCGCCTCGTCGAGTCGAACCCTCGACTCCAGGTAACGGGCAGCCGCATTTTCGGCCACCAGCTCCTTTTTGTCGAGCAGTTTCTTGATCGTCGACAACACCTGGTGGGGGTTCACCGGCTTGATTAGGTAGTCGGCGATCTTCTTCCCGATGGCCTGGTTCATGATGCCTTCATCCTCGCTTTTGGTGACCATCACCACGGGGAGGTGCGGAGCAAGTCGGTGCAAACGGACAAGGGTATCGAGTCCTGACAACCCGGGCATCTGCTCATCGAGGAAGACGATGTCATACGCCCCGGAGCGGCACATCTCGAGTGCGTCATGCCCATTCCCGGCGCACTCCGTGACGTACCCCTTCTCCTCGAGGAAAAGCACGTAAGGTTTCAGGAGCTCCATTTCGTCATCCACCCAGAGAAAGCGTGCTTTGCCGGCCGTATTTTTCATCGTTTTTTCCGTTGTTTGGATCATCGTTACGCGAATGTAACCCATTTCCGCTTTATCCCGAAGGTATCCCCCGGGATATTTCGGCGATTCGTTTTTTAATCCGGGGAAAACCCCTATTTTTGTAACGGGTGGGCCTGACGTGCTAAGTTGAAGTCGACCTGACTTGAAAGTTGTCCGTTTAGCACGAAAGACCTTTGTCACGTGGCTTCGAAAGGCCAATTGGGTTCATTTGGCAATGAATAAACAGAAGAGAACACACTGGCAACCAATAAGGATCGAAATAGCACATTTTCAGGAGTACTACTAAATAAAATAAAACAGGATGAAACAGGCAATTTTTTCTTCACTTTTCGTCTTTCTGCTGCTCACCATCACGGGATGTACGCAAAAAAATGAAGGGGCTATTTTTAACGGCAAAGACTTGTCGAACTGGGAGTTCGTGGTGGAGGATAATGCGGTACCCGCTGAGCAGGTGTACCAGGTTGAAAAAGGCGTTATCCGGGTGATGGGCGAACCGCTGGGGTACATGTACACCCGGGAGAAGTACCGTAACTTCGTGTTGGAATTGGAGTACCGGTGGGCTGACGGGGAGAGCAACAGCGGCGTGTTCGTGTTGATCGAAGAGCCGATGAACCCGTTTCCGAAAGGGATCGAGTGTCAGTTGGCCGCGGGTAAAGCGGGCGACTTCGTGCTACTTGGGGGTGCGGATATGAATGAGTACGTGCTGCCGGAAGGGGTTACGGAGCGTCCAAGGTTCCCGGTGATTGACAAGCAACACCCGTCCAATGAGAAGCCGGCGGGCGAGTGGAACAAGATGCGGATTTCGGTCAACGAGGGGATCGTGGAGGTACACGTGAACGGGCTGCTGCAGAACCGTGGTACGAGCGAGGTCAAGGAGGGACACATCGGATTGCAGAGTGAAGGGAAAGAGATTCAGTTTAAAAATGTAATCCTTAATAAGTTATGAAACCGACATCACGAGCCAATCGCTTCATTGAACTGGAAGACAGATACGGGGCGCACAATTACCGCCCCCTACCGGTGGTGCTGGCCAGCGGTAAGGGGTGTTACGTGAAGGACGTGGACGGGAAAGCATACTTCGATTTCTTATCGGCCTACTCCGCCGTTAACCAAGGCCATTGCCACCCCAAGATCGTGGCGGCGCTGAAAGCGCAGGCCGAGACGCTCTGCCTCACTTCAAGGGCTTTCTACAACGATTGTCTGGGACCATACGAGGAGTTTATGCACCACTTCTTTGGGTATGACAAGGTACTCCCGATGAACACGGGGGCTGAGGGGGTGGAGACAGCGCTGAAATTGGCCCGCAAATGGGGCTACCTGAAAAAGGGTATCCCGCGGGATGAGGCGATCATCGTGGCGTGCGAGGGTAATTTTCACGGGCGCACGCTTGCCGCTGTCTCGCTATCCACGAACCCGGAAGCGAGGGACGATTACGGTCCCTACCTGCCGGGAATCGAGGTGATCCCTTATAACAACGTGGAGGCGCTGGAGTCGCTCCTGACAGAGAAAGGGGAACGGGTGGCGGGCTTCCTGGTCGAACCAATTCAGGGGGAGGCTGGGGTGTACGTGCCGGACGATGGTTACTTGAAGCGCTGTTACGAGCTGTGCCGGAAGCACAACGTGCTGTTTATCGCGGATGAGGTGCAGACGGGTATCGCCCGCACGGGGAGGATGTTGTGTTGCGACCACGAGGGGGTACGCCCCGATATCGTGGTTCTTGGGAAAGCGCTTTCGGGGGGCGTGTTACCGGTGTCGGCAGTGCTGGCGGACGATGAGGTGATGCTCACCATTCAACCGGGTCAGCACGGTTCCACCTTCGGGGGATTCCCCCTGGCGTGTAAGGTGGCCGTGGCCGCTCTGGAGGTGGTGAAGGAAGAGAACCTCGCCGAAAAGGCGGAGCGGCTGGGTGCCATCTTCCGGAAAGAGATGCGGCAGATAGAGAGTCCCTTCATCGGGCAAGTGCGGGGGAAAGGGTTGCTCAACGCGGTGGTAATCATTCCCCATAACGGGAAGGAGGCGTGGGACGTCTGCCTTGCGATGGCGGAGAATGGGCTGTTGGCCAAGCCAACGCACCAACATATCATCCGCTTTGCACCCCCGCTGGTGATCAGCGAAGAGGAGCTGCGGGAGGCGATTGGTATTATTTATCACACGCTTCAGTCGTTGGAATAACGTTTTTATATATGCAAACGACATCTAAGCTATTAATGGTACGCCCGGCCCGTTTCGCATACAACGAGGAGACAGCGAAGAACAACTTTTTCCAACGGGAGCACGGATGCGATGAGACTAACGGCAAGGACGGTGGAAATGTGAAAGACGGCGTTGATGAGGGCAACCGGGTTAACGCGGACAAGTATGCCGCCAAGGTCCAGCAGGAGATGGTAGCCGAGAAAGCGCTGGCGGAGTTCGACGCGTTCGTGGAGTTGCTCCGGCGGAACGACGTGGACGTTATCGTGGTGCAGGATACGCTAGAGCCGTGGACACCTGACTCTCTCTTCCCGAACAACTGGTTCTCGTCGCACCTAAGCGGTGAGCTGGCCACCGGAAGGTGGTGGACCTCACGAGCTGGGAGGAGGAGGGGCAGTTCCTGGAAGGAACCGGAAGCATGGTGTTCGATAGGCGGCGACGTAAAGCTTACTGTTGCCGCTCGCCCCGCTCGTCGGAAAGGGTGTTGGGCGACTTCTGCACACGGATGCGGTATGACGCGGTGGTATTCGACGCGTTTGACACGGAGGGGCGACCGTTATACCATACCAACATCATGATGGCGATAGGCACGCAGGTCGCTGTCATCTGCCTCGACTCCATCAAAGAGACCAACCAAAGGGAGAGGGTGGCGGCGGAGCTCACCGCTGCGGGCAAGGTGATCGTGAAACTCTCCATCGAGCAACTTGGCCAGTTCGCTGGCAACATGCTTGAGGTGAAGAGCCGCAACGGGCACCCCTTTATGGTGATGTCGGCCGCGGCGCGGGATTCACTCACGAGCAGCCAAGAGCGAATCATTGCCACCTATAACAAGATCTTGTCGACCGACCTGCGTACCATTGAGGCGTATGGCGGCGGTTCGGCCCGCTGTATGTTGGCGGAGATATTTCACTAAAGAATAATTCAACAACCAACCCTGCTTAAAAATGTTTTAGGAGCGAGGGCAGAGTTAAGTTTATTTCAACTTTGTCGAGCGATGACAAAAAATGAGGCGTTAGCAATCAACGATTAACATTAGCATATGAACAGACGCTCTTTTTTACGGGAATCTTCATTGGTGACTGGCGGATTGTTTTTGTGCGCCAATTCCGGTAAAAGTATGCTCCCGGCAGGTTTCACGGGAGCATGCTCCGAGATAAGAATAGAGACACCCATCCACGGGGCCATTTTAAATTGGCGCCAAGGGGAAAAGGTTTCAGAAGGTTTAAAAATTAAAGTAGAGGGTGTTGCCCCCATGGATCGGAGGATCATTGTGAACGGTGTCACCGCTCTCCGCGATCATAAGCGGTTCACGGCGGAGATTGTTCTTCGTGACAGGGAAACGACGATTACCGCGGCTTCGGATGATTACACGGGACTCAATTCCCACAGCATTCGGGTACTTTGGGATAAAAATTCCGTTCCCAGGTACGGTTTCAATATCGATGACAATATTTTTTTCCTGCGGGACATTGCCCGGAAAAGATACACGTCTCTTTTCGATTGTTTTTACCTGGAGGGATTGCGTAAAATACACCGCGAATATGGGACCAAGTTTCAATTGAATGTCTATTATTCCGATGGCTTGGAATATACCGATGAAAAAGAATTCACATTGCGGGACTTCCCGGATCGTTACAAGGGAGAATGGAGGGATAATTCCGACTGGTTGAAACTCGCTTTCCACGCGTATGCCAACAAGCCTGATCGACCCTATCAATACGCGGCTCCCGAAAAGATGATCTCCGATTTCGATCTGGTGACAGAACAGATTATTCGCTTCGCGGGGGAAGAGACATACGGTATCATGAACAATATTCACTGGGACCTGAACCCCTCCGCTTTTAAACCACTGGCGGAAAAGGGAGTGCGCGTTTTGGGCGCCTATTTTGCCAAAACCCAAAACGGGTGGGATATTCATCTGGGATTGGACGATACCCGTTCCCAATACCTTTCCACCCATGACATGTTGAAGGACTTTGACAGCGGTATCGTGTTCTGTAAAAACGATCTGATTTGCAATTCAACCCCCTTGGATCAGATCGTTCCGACATTGGAGTCCTTAGCCTCAGATCCGAACACTGCCGAGATCATGGATATCCTGACGCATGAACAGTATTTTTGGCCGTTTTACGAGCAGTATCTGCCGGATCATTTTCAACGATTGGAACGAACCATCTCATGGCTTACCGAACACGGCTATCAACCGGTCCTGTGGAATGACGGATTCATGGGTGTTTCGATTTAATAGCGGCTATTTGATAAATTTCCTTTAGAATGTCAACGATGTTGTGATGTGTAACCATTAATAATTAATCAACTATGTCATTTAAATCAGAGCTAAAAGAGTTTTTGTTGCGCGGCAGTGTGGTAGACATGGCCGTGGGTATCGTGATTGGCGGGGCTTTCGGGAAAATCGTCACCTCTTTCGTGAATGATATCCTGATGCCTCCCATCGCGTTGATAGCGAACCAGGGTCAGTTTACCGACCTCAAGGTGACGTTGAGACAGGCAGTGATGGAGGGAACGGAGGTGATCACGCCCGCTGTCACCTGGAACTACGGTGCATTCATCCAGGCGATTGTCGACTTCCTGATCGTTGGGACCGCCATCTTCCTGGTGATCAAGGCGATGAACTCCTTGAAACGCAAGAAAGAGGAGGCGCCCGCTCCGGAGGCACCAGCCGAACCGACCAAGGAGGAGCTGCTGCTGACCGAAATACGGGATTTGCTGAAGAAGTAAGCATTCTTTGTAACCAAACCAGATCGGGAGTAGTCCTATTCATGCAAACGGAAGTTGAACAGTAAAAAATGCAACATCATGGAAGAATTAATTCCCATACTGGCTATTATTTGCGCGATCGGATTGCCCATCGTCACAGGCATGGTGCTAGGTATCCTACGGATTAAAGCCACGAACATGGAGCGGATGGGGCTTATTAACCAGGGTATTATTCCGCCGGATAGCCCGATGAAGGAGAAAAAGCGCAACCCTAACCGATTGGTATCGCTGCGGAACGGGATCGTGCTCATCACCTTGGGTATTGGCATCATCGTGGGACTTCTCTGTTCGGAGTACCTGATTATTGATCGGGAGAACTTGTTCTTCTGGGTGATTGGGGCGAGCGTGGTCTTCTTCTTGGGGGTGGGCTACCTGACCTACTTCCTAGTGGTTCAAAAGATGCCTCATCTTGAGCAGCGGGATTCAGAAGAGGGAGAAAAGGAAGCGGAACAGGAGTAACCTCTCGGGCTGAATGAGTGAAAAGGAACGGGTGAAACGGGTTCTCTCGGGCGACACCTCCGCGTTTGCTTATTTCGTGGACAGCTACCAGGACATGGCGTTTACCATCGCCTACCGAGTCTGTGGCAACGAGCAGGACGCGGAAGATGTCGTTCAAGAGAGTTACGTGAAAGCGTACCGGAACCTACATGGCTTTCGCTCCGAGAGTAAATTCTCGACCTGGCTTTACCGTATCGTCTATAACACTGCCGTCACCCACTCCAAAAGGCGACTGTGGGAGGTTGATAGGAAGGCTGAGGCTGACGATGCCTTGTACCTTGCGGAGGATACGCTGCAGGTGGAGATCGAAGCGATGGATCGCAAGGCGGTGGTGAACGATATCCTCGGGCGAATGCCGACAGGAGAGGCGCTGTTGCTCACGCTCTATTACATGGAGGATCACCCAGTGAAAGAGATCGTGAAAATTACCGGGCTCAACGAGGCGAACGTGAAGGTGAAGCTGTTTCGGGCAAGAAAGTCCTTCAAAGAGCTGCTGCAGCGCCGTTACCGGATCAGCGAGATACTATGAATGAGAGAAACCTTCACCGTACCCGACGGCCACTATGGTGGGTATATATTAACGAAAGAAAATGAATGAGAGGAAAGCGATGAAAAAGAGAGATATACCGGACGAAGAGGAGGCGATACGGATACTAATGCAGGGTGCCAAGATGAAAGCGCCAGAGCGGATCAAGCATCGCGTTATGCACCAACTGGAGGCGGAGAAAGCAGTTACCCCCCGAGCGAAGAAGGTGACCGAGGAGTCGGGCAACGTGCTGCGGGACTTAGGAGCCATTTTTGGAACCATGTATGCCCTGCTGGCGGGAATGGTGGTCGTTGCTTATATCCTCTTCGGGGGGCGCTTCCTGCTCTCAACGGAGTTCATCGGGACAACCCTGCTCGTGGTGTTCATCTTCAGCATGCTTTGGCTAATCGCACAACTGGACCGTCGCGTGCAGGCGAAAAGGTTCGGGAAGAAAAAACGAGTATCTGAATAGCCCTTGATTATTAAGTGATAAAACCTTATATTTGCCTTGTGAAAAGTAAAGGATCTATGAATAAGCTTATAGTGGATAAATTGCCCGAATTGATAGGTTTGTGTGAACAATACGCTATCAACTCCCTCTACCTGTTCGGTTCAGCCGCCTCTAGGGGATTTACCCCGAAGAGCGATTTAGACTTCCTTGTTTCATTTAGTGATGACCTTAGCATTGCGGAATACACTGATAACTACTTTTTATTGCATGAAGCGCTCCGCAACTTGTTCGGAAGGAAAATTGACCTTGTAACGCAAAATTCTTTATCGAATCCTTACTTTATCGAAGAAGTAGAGCGAACCAAACAGTTAATCTATGCAGCGTAAAACCCAAAAATATTTATATGACATCCAAGTCTCCATTAATTCTATTAACGACTACTTGGGGGAAACAAGAGATTTTAACCAGTATTTAGAAAATAAACTCCTTAGAAGAGCCGTGGAGCGTGAATTGGAAATTATCGGAGAAGCTGCGAACAGGTTATTGCAACTTGATACGAACTTTCCAATCGATAATGCTAGAAAAATTGTTGATTTGAGAAACTTTATAATTCACGGCTACGATAAAGTGGACGATATAATTATATGGGGAATCGTAAACAACCACCTGCCCATTCTAAAAGAACAGGTTGAGCGTTCCCTAAATCAATGAACAAGGTTGGCGTAAGCTCCGAAAAGCGAGCAACTACTATTGTTAGAAGGTTTTAACGCTTTTCTTGCGAACGTAACCGATTGCTTAGAAGGCAAGCGATTATTCCCGTAGAAGGCTTTCCCGTGCCTTTTGAAGCAGCTCGGGTGACTCCGCGGGGGGGTAGTGCAGGTCGAGCGACCTGAATAGATCCAGGATGATGTCGCCAACGGCGACCCGGGCAAAGAACTTCTTGTCGGCCGGGATCACGAACCACGGGGCGTATGACTTGGAGGTCTTCTCGAGCATCTCCTCGAAGGCTGCTTCGTACTCATCCCATTGGGAGCGTGCATGCAGATCTGCAGAGCTGAACTTCCAGTTTTTATCTGGATCATCAATGCGCGAGAGGAACCGTCTCTTCTGCTCCTCTTTCGACACGTGCAAGAAAAACTTGAGGATGCGCATGCCGTTATGGTAGAGGTGCTTCTCAATGTTGTTGATGCTCTCGTAGCGCTCTTCCCAGAACGATGCGTCCATTTTCTCTACGGAGTCGTAACCGGGGATGCGCTCGTTCAGTACCCATGCGGGGTTCACCTTGGTGGCCAGCACGTTCTCGTAATGCGACCTGTTGAAGATCTCGATCATGCCCCGTTGTGGTAACGCACGGTAGTGCCTCCAAAAGTAGTCGTGCTCCAGCTCGTTTTTGGTCGGTGTCTTGAAGCTATGTACTTGACAACCCTGGGGGTTGATACCCGACATCACGTGGCGGATCACGCCATCCTTCCCCGCGGCATCGCGGGCTTGCAGCACGATCAGCAAGGAGTAGCGGTCGTCAGCGTAAAACATCTCCTGGTACTTTTTCAGTTCCTGGATATTTTGATAGATCTCCTCTTTTGCCGTCTGCTTGGTGTAGCCACCGTCCTCATTTGTCCTGAAGGTGGATAACTTGACCGGCCTTCCCTCTTCTATCCGAAATCGTTTGTAGTTATAATCCATAACGCGTTATTCTTGGTGTTATTTTCCCTGTGTTCCTGTTTGTTACATTTTACACGTAACCGCAAGCACGGTGTAGTTTCCGTACCCTTCCTCGCAACACATTACCCGTTTTCATCCGTGCTTGCCGTTTCATTTGTGCCCCCTACGTTGCTCCCTACCCCCATGAGCAGCCCCTCGTAACGGTTATCGTCAGTGATGATGCGCAACCCCTCCTGGAAGATGTCGTTCTCCTCGTTGATGATGCGGTAGAAGGCCGATGATTCGTAGAGGTCGCGGGCGATCAGCGCTTTCAGTTGTAAGGCGATCAACGGGCGAGAGCGCTCGAACTCCTGCTCGTTCCATTCGATCTTCTCCTCGGCCGCGAGATCCTTCATTTTTTTCACCATGGCATCCGACAGCACGTAGCCCCCCTTGAACGCGATCGCGTCCGGGTACTGCTCATGCAGCAACTTGCGGTTGAGGTCCACCTCGGCGTTTGCAACCCGGGAAATAACGCCCCGAGCGTAAAGCCGCGTGTGGAGGAGTGTACCTGAGGTGGTGTCCATCGGCACGAAGTAGTCGGGCATGATGCCCCCACCGCCGTAAACGGTTCGCTTGTTCACGAGGGTGGTGTACTTCAGTGAATCGGGGAAGTGGATGCTATCAGCCACGAACAGTTCCCCATGCTGGAAGCGATCAATGAAGTCCTGGTTATACGCGTCGAGTTTCCCCTCTTGGTAGGGGCGCTGGATGCTGCGGCCGGTAGGCGTGTAGTAGCGCGCCACGGTGAGGCGTATCATGGTGCCGTCGGGCAGCGGCAGTTGCCGTTGCACCAGCCCTTTGCCATAGGTGCGGCGACCAACCACCACGCCCCTGTCCCAGTCCTGGACGGCCCCGGCGAGGATTTCGCTGGCGGAGGCCGACGAGCCGTTAACCAAGATCACCAGCTTGCCTCCTTGTAGCTCGTCGCCCCCCGTGGCGTTCATCGTGAACCGGGGCTGGTTCTTCCCTTCGGTATAGACGATAAGTCGCTCCTCACCCAGGAACTCGTCGGCGATCTCGTTGGCCACCTGCAGGATACCGCCCCCGTTATCGGTCAGGTCCAGTATCAGGTGCTTCATACCCTGTTCCTTAAGCTCGTTTCCCGCCTTCTTGAACTCCTCGCCCGAGGTGACACCGAAGCGGCTTAACCGGATGTAACCCACCTCCTCCGCCACCATGTACGAGGCGTCGATGCTGGTGATGGGTATCTTGTCGCGGACGATCCGGAACTCCATCAGCTCCGGCACCCCGCGGCGGAGAACCGACACGTTGACGGCAGTTCCTTTCGGTCCCCGTAGCATCTTCACCACATCTTGGCTGTTCATCTTAACCCCGGCGATGATCGAGTCGTTCACCTTGATAATTTTGTCACCGGCCAATAAACCCACCTTCTGCGAAGGCCCCCCAGAGATCACATCCAGTACGTAGAGGGTGTCGGTGAGCATGTTGAACTGGATGCCGATGCCATCGAAATTGCCTTGCAACGGCTCGTTCATGGCGCGTACTTCCTCTTCGGTGAGGTAGGTGGAGTGGGGATCCAACTCCTCCAGCATCGCACGGATGGCTGCCTCAGTGAGCTTTTTGGTATCAGCATCGTCTACGTAGAGGCTGTTAATGAGCTGAAGGGTGCGTTCGAACTTAACGCCTTCCGGCGTGGGGCGAAACTGCCCGTAGGCGCACCCCGTGAGGGATAGGAACAGGCTGCCTAAAACAGCCGCGATGACTTCTCTTTGCATGATGATAGGGTGATATATCTATTAAATCTTCATCTTATCCGGTAGGAAGGAACTCACGTCACGACCGTAACGCAGTAGTTCCCGCACGATCGATGAGCTGATATGGGCGTGGTTGGGTTCGGTGAATAGCAGGATCGTTTCGATTCCTGAAAGGGTTCGGTTCATGTGGGCAATGGTTTTCTCGTACTCGAAATCGGCTATTGTACGAATGCCCCTGAGTATAAAGTCTGCACCCACCTCCCGAGCGAAGTCGACGGTGAGCGTATCGTAACTCTCTACCCGCACCCGGGGTTCGGGTTGGTAGAGGTCACGAATCATCTGTAGCCGCTTGTCGAGTGGGAAAAAGGACTGTTTGTTATCGTTCACGCCGATCGCGATCACCATCTCGTCCACCAGGGTGAGGCTGCGCCGCACCAGCGACTCGTGTCCCACCGTAAAGGGGTCGAACGTGCCCGGGAATAGGGCGATTCGTTTAGGCGACTTCATCCTCTTCTACCACTAGGTTATCGATGATAAATGTTTGTCGCTCCGGCGTGTTCTTACCCATGTAGAACTCCAGGAGCTCTTTTAACAGGTCCTCCTTCCGCATGGTGACCCGATCGAGGCGTATATCCTCCCCGATGAAGTGGCGGAACTCGTCGGGCGAGATCTCTCCCAGTCCCTTGAAGCGGGTGATCTCGGGATTGGGCCCCAGCTCCTGGATGGCGTTGATTCGTTCTTCTTCAGTGTAGCAGTAGACCGTCTTCTTCTTGTTGCGTACCCGGAACAGCGGGGTCTGAAAGATGTAGACGTGTCCCTTCTTGATCAGGTCGGGGAAGAACTGCAGGAAGAAGGTGAGCAGCAGCAGGCGAATGTGCATCCCGTCCGTGTCGGCGTCGGTGGCAATGATCACCTTGTTGTAGCGTAGCCCGTCCATCCCCTCTTCGATGTTGAGGGCTGCTTGTAGCAGGTTGAACTCCTCGTTCTCGTAGACGATCTTCTTGGTGAGGCCGTAGCTGTTCAGCGGTTTCCCCCGCAAGCTAAACACCGCTTGCGTGTTGGGGTCACGGCTCTTGGTGATGGACCCGCTCGCGGAATCCCCCTCCGTGATGAAGATGGCGGTATTCTCCCGGTCGTCTCCCTTGGGGTCGTTGTAATGTATCCGGCAGTCGCGAAGTTTCTTGTTGTGCAGGCTGGCCTTCTTGGCGCGTTCCCTTGCTTTCTTGGTCACGCCAGCGATGGCTTTGCGCTCCTTCTCGGAGTCGAGAATCTTCTTTTGTAGCACATCTGCCGTCTCCGGGTGCTTGTGCAGGTAGTTATCCAGCTCCTTCTTCAGGAAGTCGTTGATATGCTTGTTCACCGAGACCCCGTCGGGGCTCATCTCCTTGGAACCAAGCTTGGTTTTGGTTTGCGATTCAAATATCGGCTCCTCCACCTTGATGCTGATGGCTGCCACGATACCGTTTCGTATATCGGAGTACTCGAAGTTCCGGTTGTAGAACTCCTTGATAACGCGGGCGGTCGCCTCCCGGAAAGCGGTCTGGTGCGTCCCCCCCTGCGTGGTGTGCTGCCCGTTGACGAACGAGTAGTACTCCTCGCCGTACTGATTGGTGTGGGTGATGGCCACCTCGATATCCTCACCGTGAAGGTGGATGATGGGGTAGAGTTCCTCGGAGGTGAGGTTTTCGTTGAGTAGGTCTTCAAGCCCGTTCTTGGAGTTGAACTTCTTGCCGTTGAAGGTGATGGTAAGCCCGGTGTTCAAGAAGACGTAGTTCTTGAGCAGCGGCTCGATATGCTCGTCCCGGAATTGGTAGTCGCCAAAGATGGCGGTGTCGGGGGTAAAGCCGACCAGCGTGCCGTTGCCGTTGCCCGACTGTTTGACCTCATCCTCTTGCGACAGTAGTCCTTGGCTGAACTCCACCCGCTTCGATTCGCCGTCGCGGGAACTCTCCATGTAGAACTGGGAGGATAGTGCGTTTACCGCCTTGATCCCCACCCCGTTGAGGCCTACCGACTTCTTGAAGGCCTTGGAGTCGTACTTGGCCCCGGTGTTCATCTTGGAGCAGACATCCCTGACCTTCCCCAGCGGAACGCCTCGCCCGTGATCTCGCACGGTGACGCTCTCGTTCTTGATGTTTACCTCGATGGTTTTCCCGAATCCCATCATGTACTCATCGATGGAGTTGTCCAGCACCTCCTTCAACAGCACGTAGATGCCGTCGTCGGAGGAGGAGCCATCGCCCAGCTTGCCGATGTACATGCCGGGGCGGTGACGGATATGTTCCTGCCACTCAAGGGTGACGATATTTTCTTCTATATAATTGCTTTCCAATAGCTGTAAATCAGTTTGACTCACTCTGTTTCCTCTCTTTGTTTAAAGTTTTTTCATTTGTTTCCAGCAGCGCGTTACAGATCCTTGATAAAGTGCCTTCTCTTGATCGTCTTGTAGTCGTTTTTCGAGGGTGCTTGTTACAGGTCCTTGATAAAGGCCCTTCTCCTCTTGTGCTGTTCGTACTCGAAGTCCCCCCACAGGGCGTGTACCTTGTTATTGGTCTCGAGTTCGAGGTTGGTTTCGGCCTCCGTCAGGTTAAACTTCTTGGCCGAATTGAAGAACTCGCTCACCATGAGTGCGTTGAGTCCTTTGCCTTGGTATTCGGGGTCAACCGCGATCATCATCAGGTCGAGCACGTGTGTAGTGTTCCCTATCCCCTTCAGCGCCTTGTACAGGTGTATCCATCCGGTGGGGAGGAACTTACCCTTCGCTTTGCGAAGCGCTTCGGACATGCTGGGCAAGCCGATTCCGACACCCACCACCTTGTTGTCTTGTTGGCGCAGGATCAGCGACAGGAACTCAAGCCGCAGCAAGGGGATGTACATATCCACATAGTAGTCGATCTGCTTTTCCGACAGCTCGACATAGCCAAACAGATCTTTGTATGCTTTGTTGAAAAGGAGGAAAATGTCTCTCGCGTAGGGGAAAACATCTTTTTTGCGCTCGAACCGTTTTACGGTCAACCCGAAGCGGCGCTTCACCACATCAAACATCCGTGTGTATCGTTCCGGTATTTCATCCGGTATTTGGATAAGGAACTCCAGCCAATCCTGATCCTTAACATACCCCATCCGCTCCATGTGTTCAGGGTAGTAGGGGTAGTTATAAATGGTGTACATGGTGCTCATCCGGTCGAATCCCTCGATAAGCATTCCCTCGTGGTCTAGGTCGGTGAACCCCAGGGGGCCATGTATCTTCTCCATCCCACGGGATCGTGCCCAACTCTCGGCTTTAGCAAAGAGGGCATCCGTCACCTCCGCGTCGTCGATGAAGTCCACGAAGCTAAACCGGGCGTTTTTCTGTTTCCATATCTCGTTGGCCTTGTGGTTGATGATGACCCCGATCCTTCCCACGATCTCCTCGCCGCGATACGCGAGGAAGTACGCGGCATCGCAATGCTCAAATGCCGGGTTCTTGCTCATGTTGAGCGTGGCCATTTCATCGTAAATAAGGGGAGGGACGAAGTAGTCGTTCCCTTCATACAGGTCGATTCCGAATTGGATGAACTTCCTGAGGTCATCCTTTGTAGTGACTTTTTTGATTGTTACTGACATACGTGTGTTCCTATTTCTTGTTGCTTGTTCTTAATTGCTACAAAGATAGTGAAATTTTTATTTACCGATGGCTCACCCGGTTAATCTTTCCGGCTTTCGCTTCTATATTGTTCGTTCCGACATGTTTGCTCCATCACTTATACGAAAAAGTCGCTATAATTGACACTGTAACCTTTGCCGATGCGCTACGACACGATTACTCCGGAAACACCACCGTGAACTTGCTTCCTTTGTTGTCCGATTTCACCACGATTTTGCCTTTATGACGCAGTGCGATTTGCCTGCAGAGGGTCAGCCCGATGCCTGAACCATTTGATTTGGTGGAATAAAACGGGATGAATATTTTCTCGATAGCTTCAGGGGCAATACCATGACCGTTATCCGAAACCGAGATATGGATTTCACTGCCTAACTTTTCCGCTCTTACCTCGATTCTTGGTTCAGATGACGCCGCGGAAGCTTCATGGGCGTTTTTCAACAGATTCAGCAACAACTGCTCCACCATCGCTTTATCGGCTTTCAAGATAAGTTGCTCAGGGTAGACCTCGTAATCGAAGGCAATTCCACTGGAAGCCATCAGCTGTCGCAGTGATTGAAGCATGGGCTGGATCGCGATAGGCTGGATGGTGGGTTGTGGCAATCGGGTGAGTTTCCGGTAATTTTCCACGAAAGAGAGCAACCCTTTGCTGCGCCGGTGAATGGTATCCATGGCACGCTTCATAATGCGGTAATTTTCCACGTCCACCTCGTCGGACAACTCCTTTTCGCTCAGCGTTTCGGAGAGTGAGATAATGGGCGTTATACTGTTCATGATCTCGTGTGTGAGCACGCTAATCAGTTTTTGCCACGCTTGCGTTTCAGCTTCATCCCTCATCGCATCGTGCGCGTGGGATCGAAAAGCATCCAGTGCCTCGTTCATCTCTTGGGAAAGACGGCTGAGCTCATCGCCGGAGCCATGATGGACAAAGTGCGACGAGAAATCGGCATGCCTAATGCTCGAGATCATCTGCTCCATGCGGCCAATCATCTTTTTCCGGTCATAGTAAAGCGACACGGCAAAAGCCACGATGAGGAGCAACAGCAAGATCGATGAAAAGAGCAGCTGTTTCAAAAATAGCCAAGCTCCCACCAGCGATAACAGCACGATGGCTGTTATTTTCAAGAAAAAAATATGACGGGCTTGCAGTTTCATATTTTTAGTTTCATGCTTAGTGTTTCACGCTTTGAGTTCCCTGCTTTGAACTTCTTGTTCATCTTGCTACTCTTCGTTTTCGCTTTGCATCTTCTCAATTTTCCGGTACAATGAGAACCTGGAAATGCCCAACAGGTCGGCCGCTTGGTTCATGTTGCCATCCGTTTGGCTAAGCGCTTTTTCGATGGCCGCCTGTTCTAACTCTTTCAAGTTCAGGTTTTCCTGCTTCACTTTTCGCGAAACAGGCTTTAGCAAAAAATCATCGCTCGAAAGGGTGTAACCCGACGATAAGATCACGGCACGTTCCAGTGCGTGTTGCAGCTCGCGCACGTTGCCGGGCCAGTGGTAGCTGTTGAGTTTTCGCATGGCCGAGGGGGAGATGCCGCGAATATCCTTCTTGTACTTTTTCGTGAAACGCTCCAAAAAGTGATGCGTGAGCAGCTCGATGTCGCCACCTCGCTCACGAAGCGGCGGGATATGTAGCTCGATGGTGTTGATGCGGTACAACAGGTCCTGCCGAAACTCCCCCGCGGCTACCATCTCGTGGATATCGGCGTTGGTCGCGCACAGCAAGCGCACGTTGATATGGATGGGCGTGGTTCCGCCCAAGCGCGTTATCTGTTGCTTTTCGATGGCCGTGAGCAGTTTCATCTGCATGGCGGGCGACAGGTTGGCAATCTCGTCTAAGAAGAGCGTGCCTCCCGATGCGATTTCAAACCGGCCGCTCTTCTCTTTTTTGGCATCGGTAAACGCCCCCTTTTCGTACCCGAAAAGCTCACTTTCGAACAGCGTTTCGGGGATGGTTCCCAGGTCGATGTGCACGAAGGGTTTATCGGCCCGCGAGGAGGTGTGATACAGCAGGTGGGCGACCAGATCTTTCCCCGTGCCGTTCTCACCCAATATCAAGATATTGGCATCGGTATCTTTCAGCTTGTCGATGGTCTCAAAAAGGGCGAGCATCGGTGCACTCTCCCCGATGATTTCGGGGAACGATTGCTGGCTCTGCAATGCCGCGACCTGCTTTTTTAGTCGTGACACCTCCGTGCGGCTACGGCGCAACTGCACGGCAGATGCCACCGTGGCCAACAGCTTGTCCTTGGCCCAAGGCTTGGGGATAAAATCGGTGGCACCCGCTTTAATGGCTTGCACCGCCTTCTCCGTGTCGGAATAGGCGGTAATGAAGATCACCACGGCATCGGGATCGATCTCTTTGATTTTTTTCAACCATAGAAAACCCTCCTGCCCGCTATCGGCATCTTGCGTGAAGTTCATATCCAGCAAGATCACGTCCGGCTCGAACGTCTCCATGAAATGAGCCACCCGTTCGGGCTGGGTGGTAACTTTCACCTTCTCCACGTGCGGTTTCAGCAGCAGGTTGAGGGCGAAGAGAATATCCTCGTTATCGTCGATGATCAGTATTTTTCCTTGTTTTTGCATATTGCCATCTATATATCCACTTCACTCCAAGGCACCACCCGTGCCACGCTTCGCTCCTGACGCTCCTCGCCTCCATAGACCAACGTCTTGCTCAATTTCACATCCGTTTCAAGGGCGGCGTAATAATTCAAACCCTTAAAAAGATCGGGCATAACGGTTCGCGTGGCTTTTATCTCCACGATTTCGGTTTCATGCGGCTTCTCGATAAGCAAATCCACTTCATTGCCGTGTGAATCACGCCAAAACCACAAGTCGGTTTGCCTCTCATTTTTATGGTATCTCTTTTTCACATACTCTGAAATGACCATATTTTCGAATAATGCCCCCTTTATGGCTTGGTTATCCATTTGAGACACATCGTTTATCCTAAGCAAATGGCACAACAATCCCGTGTCGTGAAAATAGAGCTTCGGTGACTTTGTAACACGTTTGCTGAAGTTTCTGTAATAGGGTTGCAATAAGAAAATCACGTAACTGTTTTCTAAAGCGGATAGCCACGATTTAACCGTTGGAGATGATATACCGCACTCCTTTGCCAAACTGTTCATATTCAGGATTTGTCCGGCCCTGGTGGCGCATAACGCTAAAAACTTTCGAAACAAACTCATGTCTTGAATAGCAAGCAACTCGCTTACATCTCGCTGAATATAAGTCTCAATGTAATTGGGATAGAAATCCGAGGGCATGATGTCTCGATCGTAAATTGCCGGGTAAAATCCTTTAAGCAGATGTGCTGTATAGTCATTTTGAAGCCATCCGGCACTTTTTAATTCCTGGAAATCGAACGGGAACAATCTAAAAATGGCAACCCTACCTGCCAGACTTTGGGTGATGCTTTGCATCAGGTGAAAGTTTTGCGAACCCGAAAAAATAAACTGCCCCATTATTCTGCTGTCATCTACAATAGATTGCACGTATGAAAACAGGTGTGGCACTCGTTGCACCTCATCGAAAATAACCTGCTTATCGTATTGTTTCAAAAAGCTGCGGGGATCATTTTCCGCGAAACTTCGCATGTCAGGATCTTCAAGGCTCACGTACCTGTAATCAGAAAACATCCCTCTTAGCAAGGTTGTTTTACCCGACTGCCTTGGTCCCGTGAGAACAATGACAGGGTACTTATCAACCATCTGTCTCATTGCGGCCACTATTTCTCGGTGAACTAACATGGTTATTCTTTGAATTCGTTCGCGGTGCAAATATAGTGGATATTTTATTATTACACAAGAAATATTTTAAGTTTACACAAGTATAATTTTAAATATGCACGAGCAATATTTTATATTTACACAGTTCGGATTTTATATTTACACAAGTCAGACTTTAAATTTACAGGAAACGGGTTTTAAATTTGCAGTGATATGAATTTGTCCGACAGTGTCAGACCTATTTTATCTCCACAACTATCCAATATGCCCGATGATCCTGTAAGTTCTATGGACGATGTGTTTTCGAGCATTCCAAATTCGTCCAATGAACTTAACGTGCCTTCACTCCACAAATGTACATATAATTCCTTTACAAATGGTGTGCGAAATCGAACTTTATTTGTGCGATGCCGCACATTTAATGAACAGGTTAAATAACATATCTATCTGCGCAAGAGCAAGTTATCCATTTGGCACATCTTTTGTTACACGGTTTTCATTATGAGATACATTTGCTTCATCGTGCTTGTCCTTCTCTCTTTGGGACAACTCAAAGCCCAAGACACGCTTCGTTTGACATTGAACGAAGTAGTGGAGCTCGCTCGAAAACAGTCGCCACAAGCAGTAGCGGCACGACACCAGTATCGGGCTGCCTACTGGAACTGGCGCTCGTTCAAGGCCGATTACTTGCCGAGCCTCACCTTCTCGTCCAGTTCGCAACTCAACCGCTCCATTAGTCCCATCACCTTACCCGATGGGACGGACAGTTTCGTGCAACGAAACCAACTGCTTAATGGTGGCACGTTGACCATCAACCAAAATGTCGCCCTGCTGGGTGGGAGCTTTTTCGTGCAAAGCGGGCTGCAGCGGCTGGATATTTTTTCCGAAAGGCAGAAGTCGTTCAAGTCCACCCCCGTGTTGATTGGCTATTCGCAAAGTCTCTCCGGGTACAATTCCCTGAAGTGGAATAAGCGGATTGAGCCCGTGCGGTATGAAGCGGCCAAAAAGCAATATGTAGAGACGTTAGAGCTAACGGCTTCGGCGGCGGCGATGAAGTTTTTCCAACTGGCCACGGCGCAGAGCAATTTTCAATCGGCAAGCTACAATTACGCCAATGCCGACACGCTGTTTCACTACGCGCAGGGGCGTTACGAAATCGGCACGATAACCGAGAACGAGATGTTGCAGCTCGAGATCAATTACCTCACGGAACAGACGAACCGACTGAATGCCCGCATCGAGATGGACGACCGCATTCAAGATTTACGGAGTTTCCTGGGAATTACCGAGAACGTGGAGATCGTGGTGGATGTGAGCGAGTCGGTTCCCGATTTCACGGTTCCCGTGAACGAGGCGCTGCAGCTTGCCCTGCAAAACAGCCCCGATATAGAGCTGTTAGCCCTGCAAAAGCTGCAAAGTGAAAGCGCGTTGGCTTCCGCCGAAGCCTCGCGGGGATTTAAAGCCGATCTCTACATGCAGTTGGGACTGTCGCAAACCGACACCCATTTCGATAAAGTCTATCAAAACCCGCTGAACCAGCAGTTGGTCAGTTTGGGCATTCGTATTCCCATCTTGGATTGGGGTGTGGGACGGGGACGGGTGGAGGTGGCAAAGAGCAACCTCGAAAGGGTAAAAATCAATATCGCCCAAGCGCAGATCGATTTTGAGGCCAACGTGATAAAGCTGGTGAAGCAGTTCAACTTGCAGGCCGACAAGGTCGCCATCGCGCGAAAGACATCGGAGCGGGCCGCCCGCCGCAACGACGTGGCGTATCGCCTCTACTTGTTAGGGAAATCGACCGTGCTCGACCTGAACGCCGCCATTGCCGAGAAAGACCGCTCGCAACACTACTATATCAGCGAACTGCGAAGCTACTGGAGCCTCTATTACGGGTTACGTAGCATCACGGGATGGGACTTTGAAAAAGGGAAAAGCTTAAACCATGATTATTTGAATTTGAATGATTAATCGTAATAGATTTCGGGTTACTGTTTTTTTATGGAGCCTTCACGTTTTCGTAGTTCGGGCTTATCCCATGCAGCCATATAACAGCTATTCATGTAGAGACAAATTGATCAATAATCCATCAAAAAAACGATGACACGCTTAAAACCAACCATCAAATCGCTTCTCCTGCTTATGGGATTTGGATGGCTCTCCATGAGCAGCCACGCGGTTTCTATCTCCAAACCGCAACAAGACGAACCTACCCAAAACCTGCTTTATGGTACTTGGTGCGACCCGAAAACCAACGAATGGATCATCGGCTTTTTCGATACAATAGTGGTTTATGAAAATCAGGCCTGGCATTATCAAATCGTTTCGAATAAAAAGAGCAACTACCGCGTAGAACTAAAAAATGGCGACAAAACAAAACTTGTAAAGGTAAAACTAATAGGGAAGGATAAAAAGCGGTGTAAACTGACCGACCATAACAGGAAAATTCAGCTTATTCATACACCCAAACCCTTGCCCTACAGCTACCCCGACACGAAACCCTTTGTCGATAACGGCTACAAGATAGACTCCGTAACCATTCACGGCTACTTGCAAAACGTTCCGAACAGGGAGAAACCTTTTAGTGTAGCTTACACCAATATCCTAACTGATAAACAGGACCATTTTTATGCTGATATTAACGAGGATGGACTGTTTACGCTTACATTTCCGGTGCTAAACAGCACTGAGGTCTTTCTTGATTGGGGTAGAAGCACAATCATAGATATTGTAGAACCCGGGGAAACCTATTTCATCTACATTGATTTCGCGGGCAATCCTGATTTGTGGCAAGTAAACAACGAGGCAATCTGGCATATGGGTGATAACGCGCGTTTGCACCGAGAGATGACGATAAGCAGGAAATTAAGCATCTTAGCAGCAAAGTATCCCTATTATGATGAGTACCGTGGCAAATTAGACCTATATCTGGATGTGATGAAAGATATATTCGAAAGAAACTCGGAAGCTACAAAACAATACATAATCAATAATCCGCAACTATCGGACAGGATGTTATATTACCTTGAAAAAAATGATGTTTTTGATTTCGCTTTTCGTCTGATGCAGGGCAGATTTGGATTAGATCGGAATAAAAAAGAACAATTCAGTGTAGCCTATATGCAACTTGCTGATAGTATAATGAATGTACTACCAACTCCTTTAACCGTGGTAAATGGTGTCAGCCCTTTTATAAGGGATTATACAGCTTATTATAAAGAAAAAGAGAGGGGAAATGTAATACTTTCAGAAGTTGAAGCTTTGAAGTATTTTGACAAACAAGGTGTTTTCCCACTTACAGACACGCAGCGTAATGCTGTAAAAGAAGCGACTCACGTGATTGGCCGTGTATTATTTCTTCAATTGAGAGGCAAAAGTGAAGATGACAAGGAAAAAGTCGAAGAGAGGATAAATGAGATGACAAAACCTTATGAAGAGTGCTTACTCACCTATTACGACCTAACGAACGCCCCGAAATTCAAACAGCTTTTAGAAAACGAATGGATAAATGTCCAACCAAAAGCAGAAATTTTAACGGAAATTGAACAGGTAGAGGCATTGAATTTATCGGAATTATTAAATGATTTATTGCTGACGCGATACGCGTTTTACACCTACAGTGCTAAAAGAAAGCCGTTTCAAGATGAAGCGTTTAATCTGTTAAGTCAGAAAGTAAAACATCAAGAGTTCAGAAGCTTACTTCAAGAAGAGCAAAATAAATACGTGGACCTGCAAGGTCAGAGTATTCGATATGTCGAGTCACTGAAACGTACCGATCACCTGAAAGACGCTAAAGATGCCGACGAACTGCTGAAAAAACTGACCGAACCCTATCTGGGTAAAGTTATCTATATCGACTTTTGGGGTGTGTGGTGTGGCCCATGTAAAATGCAGATGGAATACGCCGGAAAAGTTAAGGAAGGCTTGAAAGGGAAAGATGTGGTGTTTATCTATTTTGCCAATCGTTCGCCCGAAGATTCTTGGAAGAACGTGATTAAACAGTATGATCTGACCGGCGAAAACGTGGTACATTACAATCTACCCGAAGAACAACAGGATATGCTTGAACGTCGCCTTGGTGTCACATCATTTCCTACTTACATGATCATGGACAAGACCGGGAAGATCGTCGATATGAATCCACCCGTGCCGATGAACACCGATGCATTAATCAACGAGTTGAAAAAGTGGACGGAGAAGTAACAACATCTCATTTGTCCACCCAACTCCGTATTACAAATAGAAAACATGCTTTTGCATTACATAAAAACAACCGTTCGCGATATCGCGAAAAACAAGTTTCAATACCTGCTTACCACGCTGGGAATTGCGGGCGGGATAACTATTTTCGCCGTTCTAAACTTTATATCGGATATAACCAATCATTATTTGGTGGATTTGCCCAACGAAAAAAATCTTTATAAACTTGAAGCCGTACAAGAGAAGATATCCGAATCGGGCCCCGACGGAAGTGTTTACCCATCTTGGATGACTCCCGTATCGTTAGAAGATCTGACAAAACTGAAAGAACTACAAATGCCGGAGATTGAAACGGTGACTCTTTACTCCGGATTATCAGTGAGAAACTATTTCTGTAGTCCGGAAAACGATGAGCGTACCGTATTTGAAGTCTATCTCCGTCACGTGGATGCAAACTATTTTTCCCTGACGGGTGCCGAGTTTTTAAAAGGGAGTACGGAGGCATGGGGTAACAGCCGTTTGGCGGTAATAACCGAAACGTTGGCGAAAAAACTTTTTGGCAGTGCATCAAACGCTATGAGGCAAAACATAGAGTTGCGTGGACAAGATAATAGGTCGTACGGGATATTCACGGTAACAGGCGTTATCAATCCTATTTACGCCTTCAATTATCAAGCCGATGTTTTTTTAGAAAATGAGATCAACGATTTCACGAGCTCTTATTCGGCCCTTGCAAGGTTAGCACCCGGTGCCTCGTTTCAGCAAACGAACATTTCAATAGAAACCGCTTCCAAATCGTTCGACATAAAACCCTATTCCGAGCGGGAAGGAGGAGGTAAAGTGTTTTTCAGGTTAGCCGGTTTAAAGGAAAACATGGGAGTCGTTCCCCCATTAGTACAAGCTATTATACTATTTCTGGCTGCCACGGCATTGATAATCGCTTTGTTTAACTTTTTCAACTTGCTGGTTAGCTCGGCACAGGCACGCGTCAGGCAGTTCACGTTACGAAAAGTCGTGGGCGCCAAGCGTTGGGCGCTGTCGTTGATGTTTTTTTGCGAAATCGTTCCCGTGATCTTGGGCGCCACGCTTTTGAGCTACGTGTTTATCGAGTTGCTGATGACTTGGTCCGATACCCTAACTCTTGATCCGGATCTTTGGAGGACCATTCAAACCTTTCTTCATCTTATCTACGGCTATCCGTTGCGTGTTGCGCTTTACACGCTCTTGGCCTGCGTTGTAGTGATCATTTTACTTACCTATCGCGTCGAAAAGATCGTATTGGTACAAGGCATTCGGGGGAAGTTGTTGAATAGCAACCGGGGTTATGCCCGAAAAGGGTTGATATTCTTTCAATTGCTGTTCACCCTATTGCTGTTCTCAGTTTCGGTAGAGCTGTTTAGGTTTGGTACAAACGCGATACCCAATGTACACCACACGCTTTCTAAAGAGCAAGAAAAAGCTGTTTTTTTCATGGAGTTCATGGGGAAATTGGGGATGGAGGAAAAAAAAGATGAAATCATTGTCCGCGTGAAACAGGTTTCGGGAGTGGAAGCGGTTGTTTTTACCGAACATTTTTTTGACAATTCAAGAGCAATAGAAACGCTATCTAACGGGAAACCAATTTATTTCACGAATAAAAAAATGTATGACGGCTATGCCGAGTTCCTGGAGCTGAAAGAGCCGCTACCTGTTGCTACCCTGGCTCCCGATGAGGTGATTGTGAACGAGGCACTGGCAAAAGTGCTTGCCGAGAACGGGGAGACAGGCGTTAGTTTATATGGTCAAAACTATAAAATAGTGGGTGTCGTGCCACGAATTCCTTACGCGGAGGAGAATGAGCTTAGCGCCTTGTTCCCTTCGAGCGTTACGCCCTTTTCAAGTTACGCCGTGAAATGCAACCCGGGACAAGCGAAAGTTGTTAAAACCGAAATAATGAGCATAATGCGTGAATACCTTCCCGAAACTATCCCGTTTCCACTACACAATCTCTACGACCTCATGCGAAGGGAAAGCATTCAGCTGATCGGTATAATTGGTGCACTGGCAATTGGCACGTTAATGAGCTTGGTAATCACGCTTTTCGGCATATATGCTGCCGTGAGTGGCGATACCCGACATCGCCGAAAAGAGATCGCCATCCGAAAAATAAACGGTGCCACTTATCGAAACATCTTGTGGAAATACTTGAAGCAGTACGCCGTGATGCTTGCCATCATCTTGGTGCTGCTGGTACCGCTCTACATGTTTACAGTGAAGGCGGTGACCAAAGAGCTGGCCAGTATAGGCATCCTTTTTATCACGTGGTTAACGCTTGTGCCGTTCGTGCTTCTCACCATCTACGATTTGGTTAAAAAAGCGGCGAACGAAAATCCCGCGAAAGTATTAAAGTCGGAATAAATTAATATGCAAATTTATCAATAGCTAATAAGAATTATAAAGAACAGAGCCAATAGCTAAAAGCTAATGGTCTAAAGCAAAATAACAGGTACGGCAAAGCGTTGCCTTACTTTTAAAAATTGACATATTGACGTAAGCGAAAAATCTTTCCGGTCAAAAGAGATCGCCGTCCCATAGCATCGAGAGGAATTGCAGGGCAGGATAGACTTCCACGTTGTTCATTCGGCGGGCATATTTATCCAACGAAACAAGGATAAGCCGACAATTGGGGAACTCTTCTGAAAACGCCTTTAATCCTTTCGTGTGATGCGATTGCACTTCATCGGACGATTTAATCTCGATGGCAACTTCGGCGTTCCCGATAATGGCGTCCACCTCGTAACCCGATGATGTGCGCCAATAAGACAAATTTTGTAGCGGCCTGAAATACCCGATGTAAGCGATGATCTCCTGCAGGATAAAATGTTCGAAAGCGTGTCCGAATTCGGGTGAACCCGGTTGTATCGCCGTTCTCCTGAGGAGGAAATTGGCAATGCCTACATCAAAGTAGTAAAACTTGGGCGATTGGATAACACGCCGTTTCACGTTTCGGGTAAAAGCCGGGATGGTATAGCCGACAAGCGTTTCTTCCAAGATGGAAAAATACTCTTTCACGGTCGGTGCGCTCACGCCACACTCCGAAGCGATGTTTTTGTAGTTCAAAATTTCGCCATTGCTCAAAGCCGCGATCTCCATGAACCGGGAAAAAGTATTCAGGTTTCGGGTAAGCGCTTCGGCTTTTATCTCTTGCTGCAGGTAATCACCCACGTAAGCGTGAAGCCGGTTGGTGGCATTTTCCACTAAATAGTGGCGGGGAAGCATCCCGTTATTGCAGGCTTTTATCAGGTCGAATCCGGGAATTTCAGCGCTAACAAACGGGTACAGGTGTTTCCGGATGGCCCTGCCGCCAAGCAAGTTCACGCCACTTCGGCGTAACTTGCGTGCGCTGGACCCGCTCAGGATAAAGCGAAGATGGTGATTGCTGATCAGCCAATGTACCTCATCGAGCAAAGCCGGGATTTTCTGAATTTCGTCGATAATGACCAATTCGTTCTCGGGCAGCAAGCTCAACTCTTCGCGCAAGAGTGCCGGACGGCGGTTATAACGCTCAAATTCATCGGATTTAAGTAAATCGATGTAACGAGTGTCGGGAAACAACATTTTCAGTAGTGTACTTTTGCCGGTTTGACGAGCACCCCAAAGAAAAATACTGTCGTTTTCGGCATCTAGAAGATTGATTTTTCGCGATAACATATGAATTTGTGATGTATTTTGTGATTACGTAGATACAAAGATACAATATTTTCGTGTAAAAGTAAAGTTCAACTTTATTTTTACATGTATTTCTAAAGTACAACTTTCGATTTGCATGGATTTTAGATATAAGAATGCAGACATCAGATATTATATTTCAACGCACTGGGCGGGTAATCCGTTAGACGTGCAGTTAGTAAATAATCCAACACAAGGCCAATAGCCAACAGCTAACAGTCAATAGCATCAGCAAAAAACTAAACATAATGGACAAATTAGACCCCGAAAATCGGAACTCGAATCAAGGAATGAATAACTCTTTCCACGAATCCCGCGATTCCACCATGGACAAGAAACTGCCCAAGAAATCGTTCCTCCAGAAATATAAAATTCATTTATCGGTAGGCGTAGTCTTCTTGGCCTTTCTCGTTTACGTGCTTTTCAGCGTGTCGGGTGGTCGGAAGCTGCGCGTTGATAACGAGAAAATATCCATAGCCGATGTGGCGGAAGACAAGTTCCTGGATTACGTGGATACCGAGGGTATCGTGCAACCCATCATGACCATCAAGCTCAACGTCATGGAGGCGGGGATGGTGCAGCAAATCGTTGCCGAGGAGGGGGCGATGCTCAACCAGGGCGACACGGTGCTGGTGCTGAAAAATCCCGACCTGGAACGGGTGATTGAAGAGCAACAAGACGAATGGGAAAAACAGCGCATTCTCTACGAAGAGAAAAAGGTGGAAATGGAGCAGAAGTCGATCCTTCTGCGTCAGCAAACCCTGCAAGCCCGCTACGAGCTGAGCCGGTTGGAGAAAGATTTCGAGTTGGGACAAGAAGAGTTCGCCATGGGCGTGAAAAGTAAGGCGCAGCTCGATGTACAGCAAGAGGAGTATAACTACAAAACCAACCGCACCGCCTTGCAGTTAGAGGGACTTCGCCACGACAGCGCCGCCACCCTGTTGCGTCGCGAACTGATGGATAGAGACCTGGAGCGTGCCCGGAAAAACACCGCTCACGTCAGGGGACGAATGGACAACCTGGTGGTTCGTGCGCCCATTTCCGGGCAACTCAGTTTTTTGAAAGCTACATTGGGGCAGCGTGTCGGTCAATCCGAAAGCATAGGCGAGATAAAAGTGATGGACAACTTCAAGTTGAGCACCCGGTTAAGTGAATATTATATCGACAGGATTATGGTCGGTTTGCCCGCGTCGGTAACCTATCAAGGCGAAAAATACCCGCTCAAGGTGTCGAAAGTGGTTCCCGAGGTAAAGGATCGGCAGTTTGAGGTGGAGTTGGTTTTCGTCGGCGAACAACCCGACAACGTGCGCATCGGGAAAAGTTACCGCGTGCAGGTGGAACTGGGACAGCCCGAGACGGCTATCGTGATCCCGAGGGGCGACTTTTTCCAAACAACGGGCGGACAGTGGATTTACAAGATGAACAGGTCGGGCGACCGTGCCGTACGCGTCCCGATAACCATCGGGCGACAAAACCCCACGCGATACGAGGTGCTTTCGGGACTCGATCCCGGCGATCAGGTCGTGGTAAGCGGGTACGCCAATTTCGGCGAAGTGGAAGAGTTGCTTATAAAATAGTTTCGAGTTAATACTTTCCACCCGCTGATTGATTGCAAACTAACAACATGATGTTTAAAACGGCATTAAAACTCATTTTCCGGAACTGGTGGCGAAATAAAACGTTCACGCTTATTTCCCTCATCAGCCTTACCGTGGGTATCGCCTGTACGGCGTTGCTGATTTCGTTCGTCAGCTATGAACGGGGAATCGAGAAAAGTAATCCCAACCGCGATAAACTGGTATGGGTAATGCAAGACATGCCGTCAAATCCCGGGGAAAAGGTGCCATATATGAGCAGCAATGTTCCCAAACAGTTGAAAGAAAAATATCCCGAGGTGGAAAATTTCCTGCGACTGAGCATCTTGAGCATGAAATATATCGAAGTGAACAACCAACAGTTCGATCCGATAAAACTTATCAACGTGGACAGCTCATTTCCCGACTTTTTCCCGTTCGAATTGCTGTACGGCTCGTGGGAGCTGTTTAATAACCCGCTATCAGTCGTTATTAGCGAACAAACGGCACAACGGTTTTTCGGCAATGAAAACGCGCTGGGAAAACAGATTGCAATAGGCTCCGAAGGGTTTGATTCGGAAGTAATAAATGTTTATACAGTGGGTGCGGTAACAAAAAACCGTCCCCAATCGGCTGTCCTTTTTGATGCACTGATTCGCGACCCTGAAAACAATTGGGGAGGTCCCACGCTATTCATGATGCCTGAAAACACCGACCTCGTGCGATTTGAAGAAAAGGTAAAGCAAGACCGGATACCGACATTGGCAGGCGGACAATATTATTTCTACACGTTCGATCAAGCCATCTCATCCACCTACAATCAGCAAGAGCTCTCTTTTTGGCACCACTGCGAAGATAATTTATTGTCGCTGGGGTTGATTTCGGCCATACTGGTGTTTCTCATCGCCATTTTCAACTACGTGAACATGAGTTTTTCACGGGTATTGCAACAGGTAAAATGCCTTCACGCGCAAAAGCTGATGGGCGCGAAACCGAGAGATGTCCGGTTACAAATTTTTTTAGATACCGTTCTCACGGTCTTCATCTCGTTTGTGCTGGCAATGTTGTTGATGCAGGACCTGTTGCCTGTTTTCAATCAGGTTGTATCCGTTGATTTCTCATCGACCTATTTTTACAGCAAGGATTTCTTCCCGTTACTCCTCTTGCTGATTTTCCTGCTGACGATCATTCCCGCGTGGATAATGAGCCGGAAGATAAGCCGCCTGTCAGGAAGCGACTACCGGATGTTTTTCGTGACCAAGAAAAACCGGTGGATTGGCTCGTTGGTTACCGTGCAGTTTGTTATTGCCTTGGCACTTGTCATCGCCACCGTTACGGTTAACCGGCAAGTTCACTTGGTAAAAATGAACGGCGAACGTTTCCGCCACGTGATCGAGATTGGCAATCCGGGCGAAAACCTTGACCTGCGGCCTTTAAAATCGAAGATTAAGCCTATTCCCGGCGTTTCGGATGTTTCGCTGGGAAATATGTTGCTGATGAGGGCATGGATTGCTCACGGGAGCTTACGCCGCGATAATGGCGAGGAGATTCAAACTACCATTCTGCGCCTGGTTGGCGATGAAGCGTTGACGCGGGTTTTGCAACTTCATCAAACCCTTGGCGATTCGTGGGAAGCGCTTCCCGAAAAGTACAGAGATGCCGTGTTTGTCAATCAATCGTTTGCCGATGTATTGGGAAAATCGGGTAAGGAGTTAGTCGGTGAACCCTTGATCAAGTATTTTAATTTGAGAGATACGCTTGCCGTCATTGCCGGAATAGTGGATGATTTTCACTTTCACTCGTTGGAAGAAAAAGTGATGCCCGTGGTGCTAAAACGGGTGATTGACACGGAAGAACCGAGGTCAACCATGATCATACGGCTCGACAACGAGAAGGCACCCGAAACCATTGCCGCCATTAAGACGGCGTGGCAACAAACTTTTCCCGATAATTATTTCACTTATACCGATACGTACGCGGTTTTTAAACGGCGTAACAGCAAGGTCTTCGACATGTCGCGCCTGTTGAAAATGTACTCCCTTATCAGCCTATTGCTCACCTGCTTCGGACTGTTCGGCATCACTTTTTACGCCGTGAAGCAACGCACCAAAGAGATTGGCATCCGGAAAATAAACGGGGCGAAAGTGCCACAATTGTTGTGGTTGATGATGAAACCGATGTTCGTGTGGATGGCAATAGGATTCGCGGCAGCCGCGCCGTTGGCATGGTGGCTGATAGAAAAATGGTTGCAACAGTTCGTTTACCGGGTGGATGTGTCGGTCGGTTCATTTTCGCTCGCGCTGCTGTTGGTCGTTGTTATCACGTTGATAACCGTTGGTTGGCACGTGTGGCACACGGCGAAAACCAACCCGGTAAAGAGTTTAAAAGCGGAATAAAGGGGAGGCAGCGTTTATGGCATCGTCAAAAGAGCAGACAGTTAAAGACATCAAGTCCCGAGGAAAGTATAAAGTGAATTATTTAAACTTCTAACAGTATAGAACATGTTTCAACATTACCTAAAAATAGCGTGGCGGAACCTGCGCAAGTACAAGACCCAAACCGTTGTCAGCGTATTGGGCCTGGCTATCGGCTTCACGGCGTTCGCGTTCACCCTGTCGTGGATCCGGTACGAGATGGGGTACGACAAACACACTCCCGATGCGGATAGGGTCTATAAAATACTTAGGGTAAATGAGAGGAAAGAAGGCGGCTTTGACTTCTTGCTTCCTGATGCCTTAAAGATGTACCTGGAAAGTTTCCCTGAAATTGAAGCGGTAACCGCCATCAGTACAACCAGGGGTGAATTTAAGAGAAATGATGAACTGTTTATGGATAATGTGCATGTAATGCTTGCCGACACATCATTCTTCAAGGTGTTTTACCCGGGTGTACAAATAGACTACCCGGCAGAAATATTGGGTGAGCCAGAGTCTCTAATTTTTTCAACCACGGCAGCCCAAAAAATCGGCTTGTCGCCCTCCGATATCGGGCGTTACAATAGCAGGTTAGACGCTATCGTCTTGGGTATTGCTCCCGGGACGGTCAACAAGCAAACGAATGTTCCCTTTGACGTGATGACCGTTAGCCCCGTGGAGGTAAATCCCGAATGTCCCTGGTGCTATTTTTCACGTCGCATGTACGCGCGGGTTCATAAGAACGTGGATATGGAGACCCTCGCGGCAAAACTAGATTCGCTGTATATCGAAGAAGCGTTACAAGGCGTTATGTCATACAAGCTTGTCCCACTGAGGGAAGTGCGTTACAAACACCCCGAGGATAGGGCCAAAATAAAGCATGGTCATTTGCGAATTTTCGTTGTCGTATCGCTGTTGGTTATTCTTAGCGCGTTGTTCAACTACCTGATGTTGTTCGTGAATAAAATCAAGATTAGAAGTCGCGAACTGGCGTTGCGAAAAGTAAACGGCGCTTGCAACAGGAAGCTGGTGATGTTGTTACTGATTGAAATGGGGTCGATTTTGCTGTTTTCACTGTTTATCAGCGGGGTTTTATCGGAGCTGCTGTACGCCCCGTTTGTGAAGCTGTCGGAAATTGAAGCCACGAAATCATTCCTGATAAAAGAAACCGTGCTATATGGCATCGGCGTCTTCATCCTTTCCATTCTGGCCGCCTCGATCCCGATATACGTTTTCATGAAAAGAAGCGTGGCAAACACGCTTCATCCCGATACGAAAACTTTCGCCGGGGTTAAAAACGGCTTCGCGCTCACCAGCCTCTTTTTGCAACTTACCGTCGGCACTTTGTTGATTTTCAGCACGCTCGTTTTCCTGTATCAATTTAAAAAGCTGAACGAAAAGGATATTGGGTTCAACAGGTTTAACATCATGAGTTTTCAATGTAATGTCCCGTTGACCAAAGATGAGCTTCGCAAAATACCGGGCGTGGAAGAGGTGATTTTCTTTTCCCACCAATTCCTTCCGAGGGGCATGACGTCACACTTTGGTTATAAAACCGAAAGCGGCGAGATGATAGAAACCGAATCGTTTCAGATTCACGAGCCGGACTTTATCGATTTTTTCGATATGAAGATATTGGAAGGTAGAAACTTTCACTACGGCGAGACCAATGCCTGCCTGATCAATGAAACCGCCAAAAGGAAATTCGGGTTAACCGACCCGATAGGAGAAAGGGTGAATAATTATACCGTGATTGGCGTGGTAGCAGATATGTATATCGATTCTCCGCTTCTACCGGTTTACCCGTCAACCTATCGGTTACGCGAGTATATGATAACATCGGCGAGTTTTAACCGGGAAACGGGACAATGGAAGTACAACAGTACCCCGATGCCTGATTCGCCAAAAGCCAGCGCATCGATAAGCTTCAATTTATTTGCCTATAAATACTCGCCCGGGAGCAGGGAGCTTGTACAACAAAAGATTCAGGAACTGATCACGAAAAATGGCGGCTCGAGAACATCCTTTAATGATTTGGAAGCGGTTTACGCCGAGTACACGCTCTCAGAGCGTTATCTTTTGACCCTGCTTGGCATCATGACCGCCGTAGCCATCACGATCGCCGTTTTCGGCATCTACTCGATGATCACGCTGGCGTGCAACCAGCGACGCAAGGAGATGGCCATTCGCAAGGTGAACGGCGCGAAGGCAAAGGAGATTTTGGCGCTCTTCTTTCGTCAGTACTTCGCGGTGACGGTAGCGGCTTGCGCGGTGGCGTTCCCCGTTGGCGTGCACGTGATGCAGCGATGGCTGGAGCAGTACACCCGCCGGGTGTCGATGGAGTGGTGGCTTTTCGCGGGCGTGTTCGTCTTGGTAGTCGCCATCGTTTTCATTAGTATGGCGTTCAGGGTATGGAAGGCGGCAAACGAAAACCCGGCAGAAGTGGTGAAGGCGGAGTAACGGGAAACGATACCCGTTGTTTCGTCAAGGAAAGTAAGCTAAAATATAGTGTCTTGTAAAAAGTGTAATAATTACGATGTAAACAACTAACCGTTTAGAACATGTTTCAACACTACCTGAAAATAGCGTGGCGGAACCTGCGCAAGTACAAGACCCAAACCTTTGTCAGCATACTGGGCCTGGCCATCGGCTTCACGGCGTTCGCGTTCACTATGTCGTGGATCCGGTACGAGATGTCGTACGACAGCTTCAACCCCGAGGCGGACAGGATTTACCGCGCTGAAGGAGTGCATGATGATCGCTCAACCCCTTATGCGCTAAGCGTTTATCTCCGGGATAACTTCCCCGAAGTGGCGGCCGCGAGCAATGCCTCTTTGTTTCAACTGGTCTTGGCGAATGATGATATGGGAAGTACAAGGGACCGTTTTTTACAAGACTGTTGGTTTATAGGTAGTGCCGATACCGCTTTTTTCAGCGTATTTTACCCTGACATGAAAGTTACTTTTCCGCATTCGTTACCCGAGAGAGCAGCTATCCTTACGCGTAGCGTCGCCGACAAGTGGGACGTGACACCGCGAAACATCGGGCAAAAGCTCGACTCGTTGGATATTACCCCCATCGCTATCGTGGATGATAAACCGTTGACGAGCAACGTGGCCTTCAGGCTTATGTATGTTAATTACCCGAATGAAAGATACAGTCCTGAAGAGCTTTGGAGTTATTACTCGGGATTTACTTACGTTCGCCTGCACAAAGGTAGCAGCATCGACCGGGTAGAGCGGGCGCTCGATAGCTTACGCGTTGTAACCCAATTCGGCGAGCAAGTCCGCTCGTTTAAAGTGTATCCCCTGCGCAAGGTTCATTACCTGTCACCTAATAACCAGGCAAACATCAAGTTCGAGGCGTTGAAGCAGTTCTCCGTCATCTCTTTGCTTGTGATTGTTTGCGCGCTAATAAACTATATCATGTTGTTTATTAGCCGTGTGAAAATGCGGTGGCGCGAGTTCGCGCTGAACAAGGTAAACGGTGCATCGGACAAGGAGATTTTGCTGCTGCTGCTTCATGAGTTTCTAATCACCCTGCTGGCGGCTATATTTGTTGGAGGACTACTCACGGAGTTGCTTTTCCCCGCGTTCATTCGCTTCTCGATGATCGTGGCCCCCAAAAGTTATTTCCTCGTGTCGGTATTCTGGTATAGCTTGATCATTATCGCCGTATCAACGATGGTTACGCCCGTTAAACGTAAACTTCTCGCACGTGGCCATTCTCGTCCAGTTGGCAATCGGCGTGTTGTTGATTTTTTGTACCACGGTAGCATTCAACCAGTACCACCTGATTGACCAACGCGTTGGGTATGACCGCAACGGGCTTATGGTCTTTGGAGTGAAGGAGGAGAAAATTCCCGTCTCAGAAATTAAGAGAATCCCGGGTGTGGGCGATTTTATCGTCAATTCCGCGGGTTTTTTCTCGGCAGGCAGCACCAGTGACAGGCGTTCAGTTGAAGTGGTTGATAAAGATCAACGTGTTGAAAAACACGAGCTTGTTAGGCGTTACGTGAGCGCGGACTTTCGAGACTTCCTTCGTGTCCCGTTGCTGGAAGGGCGGGATATGCTTCCCTCGGAACGCTCGGCCTACTTCATCAACGAAACCGGGAACAGGGAATTGGGTGGTAACGCGGTAGGCAAAACGATTCATGGCAGCCCCATCATAGGCCTTATTCCCGATTTGCAAGTATCCAGCGCTTTGGACGAAATACAGCCCACGCTCTACCGACTGTCGCGTTATGACAACGAA
This sequence comes from Bacteroidota bacterium, assembly GCA_023622765.1. Lineage (GTDB taxonomy): Bacteria > Bacteroidota > Bacteroidia > Bacteroidales > Dysgonomonadaceae > Proteiniphilum. The sequence continues at coordinate 41,886 of JAMNYO010000070.1, forward strand.
CAACTGGTCAGGGATATCACGTTTCGCTGCGAAAACGGCAGCATAAAAAAACAGATGCAAGATTGGTTCATGGAAAGGTATCCCGTGACACGTTTTTCTTATGGTAACTATACTCCAGGACATTATTCAATGGATATTGACGTACGATTCAAAGAATTCACCAAATCGGAGCGAAACTTACTGATATTGGTCGGAATCATGACCGGTGTGGCCATCTTGATTGCCGTTTTCGGTATCTACTCGATGATCACGCTGGCGTGCAACCAGCGGCGTAAGGAGATGGCCATTCGCAAGGTGAACGGCGCGAAGGCAAAAGAGATCCTGGCGCTCTTCTTTCGTCAGTACTTCGCGGTGACGGTAGCCGCTTGCGCGGTGGCGTTCCCCGTCGGTGTGCACGTGATGCAGCGATGGTTAGAGCAGTACACCCGCCGGGTATCGATGGAGTGGTGGCTTTTCGCGGGCGTGTTCGTGTTGGTGGTTGCCATTGTTTTCATTAGCATGGCGTTCAGGGTATGGAAGGCGGCCAACGAAAACCCGGCGGAAGTGGTGAAGGCGGAGTAAATAGTATAAAAGCTATGAAATTACTTGGTTTATCTTTTCGAACATTAAAGAAATTCAAGCTGTACACGGCAGTCAACGTGCTGGGATTGGCCATCAGCTTGGCGTGTATAATTATCATTGCCCGGTACGTGTATCAGGAGACCACGGTAAACAGTTTCGCCGCTGACCTGGATCGAACGTTTATCATGACCGTTGAATATCAAAATCTGGCTCCGGCTTTTAAAGGCTCATTAGACAGAAACAGGGACGTCAACTACCGCGATCCGTTGGACGATGCCTCGGTGGAGCGGTTTTCACGCTTTATGCTTTTTGAAAAAGACCGAATTAGTGTAAACGATAACAACTTCAACGTGAAATCTATCGTGGCGGACAGCAACTTCCTGAAAATATTGCCCTTCCCCGTGCTGTTGGGCAGCGCGGACTTCAAGCAACCCAACGACGTAATCTTAACCGAACGTCTGGCTAAAAAAATGTTTGGCAATGAAAATCCTGTCGGCGAAACGATAACCTACTTGTCAAATGAGCCGTTAACCATCATCGGGGTAATCGGGATGCCCGCGTCAAAAACATCGTTCGATTTCGACCTGTTAATTCACGATAAACTGAAAAAACATTGGGCAATGGTAGAGCAAGAGCTTGTTATGTTGCATTCGGCTACCGACGCCCCCAGGTTGAATCGAAAAAACGGCGAATTTATGCGCCTGATAGCGTTCGGCCAACAGGAAGTGCGTTATCAACTGTTCCCCTTTAAAGATTTTTATTTCAACAGGTCTTACACGCTGTATCAAGAAGATAACCCCATCATGTTCCAAGGAAATTCCGACAGCATAAAAGTATTGTTGCTGGTCGCTTTCTTTATCTTGCTGGTGGGTGTTTTCAACTTCATCAATATTTACATCGTGGTCACCATGCGCCGTGCCCGTGAATTTGGGGTTCGCAAGGTTTTCGGGGCGGGTTTGCGCCATATCTTCAACCAGATTTTCATTGAAAACCTGTTGATGGCTCTCATTGCCCTGTTTTTCGCGTGGCTTTTTATCGAGATCATCGATGTTGTTCTTGTCGAACGATTAGATTTCGCGGTACAATCCAACTTTAGCTTCGACCTCCTGTTGTCCTTGTTCATTGCCCTGCTCTTGCCTATTATCACCTCGCTTTACCCGTTTTTAAGGTACGCCTATTTCGCGCCTATTACGTCCTTACGCTCGGTAAATGTAGGTGGCGTGTCGTTGGTGTCGCGCAAGCTGTTCTTGTTCCTGCAGTACACCATCACTTTTGGCTTACTGGTAGTCTCCCTGTTCTTCATGAAGCAGCTTCGATATATGCTCAATGCCGACCTGGGTTACAATGTCGAAAATATTATCATGTGTAACATGGTACCTACGCGAACTTCTTGGGATATTCTGTCCGATGAACATTTCGAGCAAAAACGACAAAGACTGATAGCGAATGCAAAACTTATTGAGCAAAAGATGAATGAATCCCCACTGTTTCACGCTTGGACGTATGGTGAACCGCTATATATCACACTTAATCCAATGCAAATAAAACGGTCAGATAAAGATGATTATATGGAAGTCGGGATTTATTATTCGGCTCTCGAAGATATGAAGTTGCTTGACTTTGAGCTGAAGGAAGGTCGTTTATGGGATTCTACTGATGTGTTCACCCAATACAAATGTATCATCAATGAATCGGCAAAAAAACAATACGATATACAAGACATTCATTCCGTGCAGTTGCAACCCGAAAGGAGGTTGTGGTACTCGGTCGGAGAAGACGATGACAAGAATCCGACGTATGACATCGTGGGAGTAATAAAAGATTTTAACACCGGGCATTTATCGAAAGCGACCATGCCAATGATGTCCATTTTTGTTGAAAAAGAAAATCCTGAAGGTAGTTTATTGATGGCTCGATTTATTCCCGGGAAACAGGAAGAGGCCGTTGCTTACCTTCAGGAGTTATACAAGGAGATAAATGGCGATGCCGAGTTCACGTACATGTTGATGGAAGACGAGGTAGCCGCGCTATACGCGGAAGACAAGCGTGTAAGCCGTGTCTACACCACCTTCTCGCTGATTGCCATCTTCATCTCCTGCCTCGGGCTGTTCGCCCTATCCCTTTTCGACATTCGCCAGCGGTACCGCGAAATCGCCTTGCGGAAAGTAAACGGTGCCAAAAGCAGGGATATCATGCGGCTTTTGTTGAAGAAATACGCCTACCTGCTTGGCGCGTCGTTCGCGGTTTCCGTACCGGTCACCTACTGGGTGATTAACCGGTACATGGAAGATTTCGCGCACCGGACAGCCATCTCGTGGTGGCTCTTCGCGATATCGGCCATCGTGGTAACCGCCGTGTCGCTGCTCACGCTAACATGGCAGGTGCGGCGAGCGATGAATATTAACCCGGCGAGCGCAATGAAAGCGGAATAAACGGGAGACGATGCTTTGCAGGGCGAAATATATCACCTGTGGCCTCGTCAAGAAAACAGTAAGCTATATGCATAAACTCCCAATGAGGGTGAAAAAATTATGATGTAAACAACTAACCGTTTAGGACATGTTTCAACATTATCTAAAAATAGCGTGGCGGAACCTGCGCAAGTACGAGACCCAAACCGTTGTCAGTATACTAGGCTTGGCCATCGGCTTCACGGCGTTCGCGTTCACCCTATCGTGGATCCGGTACGAGATGTCGTACGACAGCTTCAACCCCGAGGCGGACAGGATTTACTGTATTGAAGAAGTGAAGGGTGATATGTACCAATTGGGGGAGCAGTTAACTCCTTACGCGTTAAGCACCTACCTCCAGGATAACTTCCCCGAAGTGGCGGCCGCGAGCATCGTTTCTTCATTTCAGGTGGTTTTGCCGAAAGATGCCTCACAAAGTACATGGAACCGGTTTATTCAAGATTGTCGGTTTATAGCTTATACCGATACCGCATTTTTCAGCGTCTTTTATCCCGACATGAAAGTTACTTTCCCCTGCCCGTTGCCCGAGGGAGCCGCCATCTTTCCGCACGGCATCGCCGACAAGTTGGGTATAACACCGCGACACTTCGGGCAAAAGCTTGACTCGTTGGATATAACCCCCATCGCCATCGTGGACGACAAACCGTTACCGAGCAACGTGGCTTTCGGGTTGATGTCTGTTTCCATCCCGGATGAAATATCCCGTTCCTCTTGGGGTTCTTATCGTACAGGTTTCACCTACGTTCGCTTGCACAAAGGCAGCAGTATTGAACGGGTAGAGCGGGCGCTCGATAGCTTACGCGTTGTAACCCAATTCGGCGAGCAAGACCGCTCGTTTAAAGTGTATCCCCTCCGCAAGGTTCATTACTTGGCACCGGATAAACAGGCAAACATCAAGTTCGAGGCGTTGAAACAGTTCTCCGTCATCTCGTTGTTAGTGATTATTGCCGCGCTAATAAACTACATCATGTTGTTTGTCAGTCGCGTGAAGATGCGGTGGCGCGAGTTCGCATTGAACAAGGTAAGCGGCGCATCAGACAAAGAGATTTTACTGTTGCTGCTTCACGAGTTTTTGATTACCCTGCTGGCGGCCATATTCGTTGGCGGTTTACTCACGGAGTGGCTTTTCCCCGCTTTCAGTCGCTTCTCGATGATCGTGGCCCCCAAAAGCTACTTCCTCGTGTCGGTATTCTGGTACAGCTTGATCATTATTGTTGTATCGACGTTGGTTACCTTCGGGATGATTCGCGGGTTCGTGAGCCGGAGCATTCGAGAAAACATCACTCCCGAGACAAAGTTACATCGCGGGTTTCGCCTAAATTTCTCGCGCGTCGCCATTCTCGTCCAGTTGGCGATCGGCGTTTTGCTGATCTTTTGCACCGCGGTGGCATTCAACCAGTACCACCTGATAGACCAACGCGTCGGGTACAACCGCAATGGGCTTATGGTCTTTGGAATGAACGAGGATAACATACCCGTCTCCGAGTTTAAAAGGCTCCCGGGTGTGGGCGATTTTATCGTCAATTCGGAGAGTTTTTTCTCGCTAGAAAGAAGCAGAAATGCTCGTCCCATTGAAGTGGTTGACAAAGACCAGCGCACTGAAACGCATGCCCTTGTTACCCGTTACGTGAGTGCAGACTTTCGAGACTTCCTTCGGATCCCTTTGTTGGATGGGCGGGATATGCTTCCTTCGGAACGCTCGGCCTACTTCATCAATGAAACCGGGAACAGGGAATTGGGAGGCAACGCGGTAGGCAAAACGATTCATGGCAGCCCCATCATCGGTGTCATACCCGATTTGCAAGTATCCAGCGCTTTGGAAGTAATTCAACCCACGCTTTACCGACTGTCATGCCACGATAACGAACAGCTGGTTGGAAATATCACGTTTCGTTGCGAAAACGACAGCATAAAAAAACGGGTACACGATTGGTTCTCGAAAACGTTTCCCAGCAGGGAATCTCAACATCAACCAGGTGTTTACTTGGCAGGATATTGGTCAAGGGATATTGACAAAAGCTTCAAAGAATACACCAAATCGGAGCGAAACTTATTGATGCTGGTCGGCATTATGACTGCGGTTGCCATCTTGATCGCCGTTTTCGGCATCTACTCGATGATCACGTTGGCGTGCAACCAGCGGCGCAAGGAGATGGCCATCCGCAAGGTGAACGGCGCGAAGGCGAAAGAGATCTTGGCGCTCTTCTTCCGCCAATACTTCGCGGTGACGGTAGCGGCTTGCGCGGTGGCGTTCCCCGTCGGCGTGCACGTGATGCAGCGTTGGCTGGAGCAGTACACCCGCCGGGTATCGATGGAGTGGTGGCTTTTCGCGGGCGTGTTCGTGTTGGTAGTTGCCATCGTTTTCACCAGCATGGCGTTCAGGGTATGTAAGGCGGCCAGCGAAAACCCGGCAGAAGTGGTAAAAGCGGAGTAAACAGTGAAACGATGTTCCACGGGGCGAAATGTACCACCCGTGGTTTCGTCAAGGAAAAGAAAGCTAAAATATAGTGTCTGGTAAAAAGTGTAATAATTACGATGTAAACAACAAACCGTTTAGAACATGTTTCAACATTACCTGAAAATAGCGTGGCGAAACTTGCGCAAGTACAAGACCCAAACCGTTGTCAGCATATTGGGCCTGGCTATCGGCTTCACGGCGTTCGCGTTCACCCTATCGTGGATCCGGTACGAGATGTCGTACGACAGCTTCAACCCCGAGGCGGACAGGATTTACTGTATTGAAGAAGTGAAGGGTAGTATGCTTCAATTGGAAGACCGTTACACCCCTTACGCTTTAAGCGCCTACCTCCGGGATAATTTTCCCGAAGTGGCGGCAGTATGTAATACCACCTCACGCCAGTTCATTTTGCCTGAAGTAGCCTTGCAAAGTACCTGGAACCGGTTTGTTCAAGATTGTCGATTTATAGCTAATACCGATACCGCTTTTTTCAGTGTCTTCTATCCCGACATGAAAGTTAGTTTTCCCCACCCGTTGCCCGAGAGAGCGGCCATTCTTACGCGCAGCGTTGCCGACAAGTGGAATATAACATCGCGAAATTTCGGGCAAAAGCTTGATTCGCTGGATATAACCCCCATCGCCATCGTGGACGACAAACCGTTATCGAGCAACGTGGCTTTTAGGTTGATGAATATTTTCATTCCGGAAGAAGAATTCAGTCCTGATAGGCTTTGGGTTTATCATTCGGGATTCACCTACCTTCGCCTGCATAAAGGCAGCACCATTCACCGTGTAGAGCAGGCACTTGACAGCTTGCGCGTTGGAACCGGATCTTACAAAGATGTCCACTCGTTTAAAGTGTATCCCTTGCGCAAGGTCCATTACCTGGCACCGAATAACGAGGCAAACATCAAGTTCGAGGCGTTGAAGCAATTTTCCGTCATCTCGCTGTTAGTCATTATTGCAGCGCTGGTAAACTACATCATGTTGTTTGTCAGCCGCGTGAAGATGCGGTGGCGCGAGTTCGCACTGAACAAGGTAAGCGGCGCGTCAGACAAAGAGATTTTATTGTTGCTGCTTCACGAGTTTTTGATTACCCTGTTGGCAGCCATATTCGTTGGCGGGTTACTCACGGAGTGGCTTTTCCCCGCGTTCAGTCGTTTCTCGATGATCGTGGCCCCCAAAAGCTACTTCCTCGTTTCGGTATTCTGGTACAGCTTGATCGTTATCGTTGTATCGACGCTGGTTACCTTCGGGATGATTCGTGGGTTCGTGCGCCGGAGCATTCGCGAAAACATCACTCCCGAGACGAAGTCACGTCGTGGGCGAAGCGTGAATTTCATGCACGTGGCCATTTTCGTTCAGTTGGCGATTGGCGTGTTACTGATTTTTTGCACAGCGGTGGCATTCAACCAGTACCACCTGATAGACCAACGCGTTGGGTATGACCGCAACGGGCTTATGGTCTTTGGAGTGAACAAGGAGAAAATACCCGTCTCCGAATTTAAAAGGATCCCGGGCGTGGGCGATTTTATCGTCAACTTTGAGGATTTTTTCTCTATAAAAAGTACCCTTCCCGTTGAAGTGGTTGACAAAGACCAGCGCGCTGAAACGCATGCCCTTGTTACCCGTTACGTGAGTGCAGACTTTCGAGGCCTCCTTCGTATTCCGCTGCTGGAGGGGCGAGATATGCTTCCCTCTGAACACTCGGCCTACTTCATCAACGAAACCGGGAACAGGGAATTGGGAGGCAACGCGGTAGGTAAAATGATTCAAGGAATTCCCATCATCGGCATTATCCCCGATTTGCAAGTGTTCAGCGCGTTGGAAGTAATTCAACCCACGCTTTACCGACTGTCACGCCACGACAACGAACAACTGGTTAGAGATATCACGTTTCGTTGCGAAAACGACAGCATAAAAAAACGGGTACATGATTGGTCTTCGAAAGCGTTTCCCACCACGGAAGTCCAACCGGGGCTTTATATTTCGGGATATTACTCGATGGATATCGACGAAAACTTCAAAGAATACAGCAAATCAGAACGAAACATATTGATGCTGGTCGGCATCATGACCGGTGTGGCCATCTTGATCGCCGTTTTCGGTATCTACTCGATGATCACGCTGGCGTGCAACCAGCGGCGCAAGGAGATGGCCATCCGCAAGGTGAACGGCGCGAAGGCAAAGGAGATCTTGGCGCTCTTCTTTCGCCAGTACTTCGCGGTGACGGTAGCGGCTTGCGCGGTGGCTTTCCCCGTCGGTGTGCACGTGATGCAGCGATGGCTGGAGCAGTACACCCGCCGGGTATCGATGGAGTGGTGGCTTTTCGCGGGCGTGTTCGTGTTGGTAGTCGCCATTGTTTTCATTAGCATGGCGTTCAGGGTATGGAAAGCGGCCAACGAAAACCCGGCGGAAGTGGTGAAAGCGGAATAAATGGGAAGTTAAAAGTATAGCACCCGTGTTCGAGGCAGCCGTTAAGGTGACAGTAAATGAGTAAAAAGGTTAAAATTGAAAAATAAAGAATTGTATGAAAACAAAAGCAGTTTTAACTATTTTACTGGTTGTTATGGTAATAACCGGCAGTGCCCAAAGCAACAGCTTTAAAATTGTTGGAGAAATCGAGGGTGTTGTCGATGGCGACGTGGCACAACTCTTTACCGTGGAGGGCAGAATGGGCACCCTTTTTATGAAAGACACCATTCATAATGGGAAGTTTAGTTTTGAAGGGAGAACAGATTCACTGCAAAAGCTTAGTTTTATGGTGTATGGGGACAATTGGCCGATGATGGGATTACCTGTTTGGATTTCTCCCGGCTCCCGGACACAAATTACCGGGAAAGGGTATTATCTCTCCTCGTGGAGTATTAAAAGTAACGTTAAGGAACAACAGGAAGAAGAAATTTACCGCGATGCCATGGGTGAGTTGTCTGCACAGTTCGATTCGCTACTCTTTCTTTATTACAAATCTCTCGATAGAATGCGGCAACTCGATAACGATTCAAATCGAGCGGAGTCCCGGCGTTATAGCGATCAATTAGACAGCATTGGCTTTATTCAACAACAAAAGATTTTTGATGTAATGGCAACACGACCGGTTACGGATAGCTGGATAAACAAACTGGCAGAGTATTCAGGATTTGCCGTTAATGATGGTAGAAGAAGCAGTTATCCCGAAGAAAATATAAAACAGTTACAAGACCTCTACAACCGCCTGAACGACGAACAAAAGCAGAGCCCCAGAGGGCAGCTCATTTATCGCTATATCTTCCCGATGCAAATCATACAGGAAGGGCAACCCATGGCGGATGGCGAGTTGTACGACCCGCGAGGAAACCCGTTCAAGATTGCCGAGGATTTTCGAGGGAAATACCTGTTGCTGGATTTCTGGGGAGTGGGTTGTGGACCCTGCATCGCCGCTTTCCCCGAGATGAAAGAAATCCACGAGGCACACGGCGACAAATTGACCATCATCAGTATTACCACCGACACGGAGAAAGCCTGGAAAGAGGGTTTAGAACGTCATCAACTCCCGTGGGTAAACCTGACTGATAACTTGGGAACAGAAGGTTACGCGAGCCATTACGGTGTTCGCGGCATCCCGTCTTACGTGCTTATCACGCCCGACGGCATTGTAGAGAAAAAATGGTCGGGTTACGGTAAAGGTTCGCTGAAAGAAAAGCTGAAAGATATATTAAAGTAGTGGCAGCTTTGAAAGTAGCTGATACTTAAACAAAGAGACACCCTCATTTTTAAACCGAAATTGATTTTAAAGCCGAGCAATATGAAGACAAAAACATTACTAACCCTTATGCTGGTTGCCGTGGCGATGGTAACGCGAGCGCAAGAAACAGAGCCGTTTACCCTGCAAGGGAAGATAAGCAATGTTTCAGACCCCCGGTTACTTTTCTTTATTGAATCCAAGAGTGGATTAAGTGATATTGATACCATCTCGTTGCAACCAGACGGGAGTTTTCATTACACCACGAACAAAGTCACTTACCCGCAGAGAACAAGTCTTCAGAATAGGGATATACAGGTAAATGATTTTTTTATCGCCCCGGGGTATCAACTGACCATCACGGGAGACGGGAAGGATATTTTCACCTTGGTGAAAACAACGAGAATAGAAGGTGCCGAAAGTAATCGCTACAAGCAATTGCACGATTCCATCAGGATTGCCCGCATGGATATGACAAGTTGGTCCGATTTGAAAGGCGATTCTTTGCTACAATATATCCGGGCGGAAAAGCTTTTTACAGATTCACTTGAAAAAGTGGTTTTCCATGATAAGGAAACCACGGACCCGTATTTGGGTCATTTTGGTCGAATGACCTATTTAAACAACCTGTTTAACCGTCTTTACATGTTGATGGCAAGCGTGATTAATTATGGAAGCTTGGACGAGAAAACGGCTTACACTTTTGCCGCGGAAATAACCGATAAAGCCATTCTCGATGATCTGTTCGATGAAGAGTACATGATTTCGGATTTCTACAAAACGTGGTTTTTAGATGAATACAGGAGAGCTTTAGAAGCAAAGGATGCCCGGGAAAACCCGTCGCGAGAAAACAGTCGATTTCATCAGCTGGAAATAATAAATACCGAGTTCCGGGGAAAAGCCAAGGAGTTTTCCCTGTTCAGGTTTATGCGTGATGGCTTGAAATACAACGTCAAAACAATGGAGCAATTGAACGAGTACAAGTCGGCTTTCGCGCCCTATATCTCCAACTTAACCGACCCTGACTACAAGCAGGCTATAGTCAATCTTTTTAGAGAAAAAGAGGAATTTTTAAGCGCTACCCGAGTGGGTCAACCGGCTCCCGATTTCACCCTCGAAAGCAACACCGGGGAAACCTACTCGTTAGCAGATTTTCGTGGGAAAGTCGTTTATATCGATTTATGGTCCAGTTGGTGTAGACCGTGTAGGGAAGAAATTCCATCGCTCCGGGAACTACACGAGAAATACAAGAATGACCATCGAATAGCCATTATCGGTATTTCCGTGAGCGATAGCTTTGACAGGTGGCAAAAAGCACTTTCCGAGGACAAGCCCGAATGGTTGCAACTCTTTGACTCTGACGGTGCCGTTGATGCCGCGTACGAAGTTCATTTCATTCCCAAGTATATTTTGATTGACAAAAACGGGCATATTGTTGATATGGACGCGCCAAGGCCAAGCAACATAGCGGCTTTGGAAAACAGGCTGAAGGAAGAGATGGAAAAATAAAAGCCGAATAGTATGAAAACAAAAATAGCCCTTACCCTTTTACTGATTGCCGTGGCGATAAAGGCCTGCGCTCCAAGCAACACCTTTAAAATTGTTGGAAAAATCGAGGGTATTGCCGATGGCGACGTGGTACAACTGCGTACCGTGGAGAACAGATTGCTTAGTCTTTTTATGCAAGATACTATCCGTGATGGGAAGTTTAGCTTTGAAGGGGAAACGGACTCGTTGCAAATGCTAATTTTTTCGGTGAATGGAGATAATTGGCCAAGGACAATATTTTCTGTTTGGATTTCTCCCGGTTCCCGAACCAAAATTACCGGGAATGGATATTATCTTTCCTCGTGGAGTATTAAAAGTAACGTTAAGGAGCAACAGGAAGAAGAAATATACCGCGATGCCATGGGAGAGTTGTCTTCACGATTCGATTCATTATACTTTCTTTACCACAAATCCCTCGATAGAATGCGGCAAGTCGATAACGATTCAACTCGAGCAGAGTCCCGGCGTTGTAGAGATCAATTCAATAACATTAACTTTATTGAACATCAAAAGACCTTGGAAGTAATGGCAACACGTCCCGTCACGGAAAGCTGGATAGACCGGTTGGCATTATATGCCGGTGCTGCCGCTGCTTCCATGGGCTACTTCTCTTATCCCGAAGAAAATATTAAACTGTTGCAAGACCTCTACAACCGCCTGAGCGACGAACAAAAACAGGGCGAAAAAGGACAACTTATTCATCGCTATGTCTTCCCGATGGAAATCATACAAGAAGGGCAACCCATGGCAGATGCCGAGTTGTACGACCCGCGGGGGAACACGTTCAAGATTGACAAGGATTTTCGAGGGAAATACCTGTTGCTGGACTTCTGGGGAGTGGGCTGCGCCCCCTGCATCGCCGCTTTCCCCGAGATGAAAGAAATCCACGAGGCGTACAGCGATAAATTGACCATCATCAGCATTAGCACCGATTCGGAGAAAGTCTGGAAAGAGGGGCTGGAACGTCATCAACTCCCGTGGGTAAACCTGACCGATTACTTGGGAATACAAGGTTACGCGAGTCTTTACGGCGCTCCCGGCATCCCGTTTTACGTGCTTATCTCGCCTGACGGCATCGTGGAAAAGATGTGGGCGGGTTATAAAGAAGGGGCGTTGCAAGAGAAGTTGAAAGATATATTGCAGTAGTGGCAGCTTTGAAAGTAGCTGCTGCTTAAACAAATTAACACCCTTGGTTTTAAACCGAAATTAATTTTTAAAGCCGAATAGTATGAAAACAAAAACAGTTCTCACATTTTTACTTATCGCTACTGCAACGGCGATACAAGCGCAAAATGCTTCATCCTTTACCTTGCAAGGCAATATCGAAGGATTACAAGAAGGCGACACGCTCATTATCGCCGAATACACGTTGCCCGAATGGACGAAAGAAAAGCAAGACACGCTCATCGTGCAACAAGCCAACGCGTTCAGCTTAACCTTTCCGGTTGAGCACACCTCCTATTTATCGTTGATGCACTTCCCGAAAACGGGAAAACCGCTGCCCTCGTCGAAAATGGCGTTAAGTTTTTTGGCAAGACCAGCTGACAAGCTTACCCTGACCGGAACGATAGACTATTTCGTGTTGGCAGAGATAGAAGGTGGTTTTTACAACAACCCCTTGGTACAACAAGAAAACAGCCTCGAAAGAGAATATGACAAAGTCGGCATCGATATTATCAGGAACATGGAAAGAGCCAGGATCAATGAGCAAAAAGATTCCGTGCAGTTTTATGGCCAACAATATAATACCCGACGCAGACCCGAACAGATGCGCGTGATTAGCGACTCGTTAACTTATAACACGCACGACACGGAATACGCCGCCTTTGAGTTCTTGAAGGATAATTTCCGATGGAACTTTTCGGAAGGTATGCAACGATACGAGAAATTTAATGATGAGGTGAAAGAGTCCTATATCGGGAGGAAGGTAAAAGAATTAATCCAAAAGAAAGAGAAGTTGGAGGTAGGAAACACCCCTCCCGATTTCATCGTGATTACCACCACCGGGGTAGAAAGAACACTATCCTCCTACAAAGGCAAACACCTGTTGTTATATTACTGGGGAATGTGTCCCGGTTCCATTCAGCTTAGTCCTCAACTCACCGAGTTTTACAAAACATACCACCAGCAAGGGCTTGAAGTATTAAGCATCACGAAAGACGACCCGCTGAAATCACAACCCCAACTGAAAGAAAACCCGCGAACGTGGGATCGATTTAAAGATTTCCTGAATCCGATTTGGGAAGTAGTGTATGAGGTGGAACACGACAACGCCAAAATAGGCAGTGACTATATATTCAACGTCTTGCCCACCGTGATGCTTATCTCGCCCGAAGGCATAACCCTGTTTCGCGGTTACAATGATTATGCCGGGCTTGAAAAAGCGTTTTTGGATAGCTTGAATAAAAAGTAGCTTTTGCTTTGAAAGTAGTTGCTGCTTAAACAAATTAACCCCCATGGTTTTAAACCGAAATTGATTTTTAAAGCCGAATAAAATGAAACCGAAAATAGTTCTTACCCTTTTGCTGGTTGCCGTGGCGATAAATGCCTGCACCCAAAGCAACACTTTTAAGATTGTTGGAGAAATCGAGGGTATTGCCGATGGCGACGTGGTACAACTGCGTACCGTGGAGAACAGATTGCTTAGTCTTTTTATGCAAGATACTATTCGTGATGGGAAGTTTAGCTTTGACGGGGAAGTAGACTCGCTGAAAAGGCTTAGTTTGGGTGTGCATGGGAACAATTGGCCGAGGGTGGGATTACCTATTTGGATTTCTCCCGGCTCCCGGGCTAAAATTACCGGGAAAGGGTTTTATATCTCCACGTGGAGTATTAAAAGTAACGTTAAGGAACAACAGGAAGAAGAAATTTACCGCGATGCCATGGGAGAGTTGTCTTCACGATTCGATTCATTATACTTTCTTTACCACAAATCCCTCGATAGAATGCGGCAAGTCGATAACGATTCAACTCGAGCGGTGTCCCGGCGTTATAGTGATCAATTCAATAACATCAATTTTATTCAACATCAAAGAACATTGGAAGTAATGACAACACGCCCCGTCACGGAAAGCTGGATAGACCGGTTGGCATTATACGCCGGATTTGCCGCTGCTTCCGCGGGCTACTTCTCTTATCCCGAAGAAAACATGAAACTGTTGCAAGACCTCTATAACCGCCTGAGCGACGAACAAAAACAGGGCGAAAAAGGACAACTTATTCATCGCTATATCTTCCCGATGGAAATCATACAAGAAGGGCAACCCATGGCGGATGCCGAGTTGTACGACCCGCAAGGCAACACGTACAAGATTGACAAGGATTTTCGAGGGAAATACCTGTTGCTGGACTTCTGGGGAGTGGGCTGCGCACCCTGCATCGCCGCTTTCCCCGAGATGAAAGAAATCCACGAGGCGTACAGCGACAAATTGACCATCATCAGCATTAGCACCGATTCGGAAAAGGTCTGGAAAGAGGGGCTGGAACGTCATCAACTCCCGTGGGTTAACCTGACCGATTACTTGGGAACAGAAGGTTACGCGAGTCTTTACGGCGCTCCCGGCATCCCGTTTTACGTGCTTATCTCGCCTGACGGCATCGTGGAAAAGATGTGGGCGGGTTATAAAGAAGGGGCGTTGAAAGAGAAGTTGAAAGATATATTGCAGTAGTGGCAGCTTTCGAAGTAGCTACTATTTAAACAAAGTGACACCTTCAGTTTTAAACCGAAATTGATTTTTAAAGCCGAACAATATGAAGACAAAAACATTACTAACCCTTATGCTGGTTGCCGTGGTAATGGCTGCCAGCGCGCAATCTAACGAAACGGATAGTTACTTGAAAACCGTGCTGAAAAATCTGGAAGCGATTCAATCGGCAACGTATCATGTAGAAATAATTGGGTGGATTCCTTATGAAACTGCCCCGCACGTAATTAAAAACCGTTACGTGAAGGAGTTCGATAACCCGGCTGACACGACTATTGGCGCGAGTTTTATCCAACTGCTTGCCAATGATACCAGCCGCATCAGTTCCGCTTACGACGGAGTTGCGCGGGTACTGGTTGATGACGATAAGAAAACTTTAGAAATAGACAGTTTCAACGTGGATAGGGGGGTGCCTTTTCGGCTTGTTAGTCCACCCTTTTACAACTACACGAAAAACATTATCCGCTACATGTTAACTACCACCGACAGCATAACGGTTGAACCCCAAGAAAGCGATACCACCCTTCACGTAATACTGACTATTCACGAAGACCGCAATGTGGAATTTTTTGGCAAAGCCTATAAAAATCCATTTCCGCCCATGTTTGGAAATGACCCCACCTCGCGGTACGAAATCTGGATAGATAAACGAACAAATTTGCCTTTTAAATACTTGCGTGAAATGTCGCACAACAAAAGTCAAAGCACTGTCTCCAATTCGGTATTTAATAAAGTGAAAATTGAAAACTTTAGCGTTGCCGATTATTTCCCCGCCGATTACGAAATCATTGACTGCAAGGAAAGGATCGAAAGGCAAAAGATGCAAAAAGCTGACGTGATGGAAGGCACCGTCGCTCCCGATTTTTTACTTACCGGTACACATGGCAATCAGGTATCGTTAAAAGAGATACAGAGCGAAGTCGTTTTACTACATTTTACCGGGATAGGGTGCGGACCGTGTCTGCTTTCTATCCCGTTTGTGGAGAAGATTTCCAAAGAATATCAGCCTCAACAACTTACCGTGTTGAGCATTGAAACATGGGGCAACAAGATGAATACATTGAAAAATTACCAAGCTAAGCACCAGTTTACCTATACTTTTCTGCAAGGCAACAGCGATGTAACAAAAGCGTATAATGCCATGGGTGTTCCCCGGTTTTTCGTGCTGGATAAAAATTACGTTATCCGGAAAGTTTTCAACGGTTATGATGACAAGAACTCCGATAACGAAATTAAAAAAGTCATTGACGCGTTACTCAAGTAAACGACCCCGTCAATGTTTTTCGTGGTTACAATAATCATTAAACGTCATAAGTCGATATGCTTTAATATAAAATAAACAATCGTATGAAACCCAGACCAAAAACAGTCCTCACCCTCTTGCTAATTGCTGTGGCAATATCGGCACAAGCGCAGCGGGAAAAAATAGTCGAGCAGCCACGTGCCGTGTTTGCCAATACGTTCGCGTTGGAAATTGCCAAGGTGATGTTATCTGACACGGAGACCGTGCTGGATGTCGATGCCTATTTCCGTCCCGGTAGTTGGATTAGAATCGCATCGGACAGCTATCTGTTGGCCGATGGCAAAAAGTACATGATTCGCGAAGGTGAAGGCATTAACCTTGATTCGCTGTTTTGGATGCCACAGTCGGGCGAAGCCGAGTTTACACTAATATTTGAACCGCTACCGGCTGAAACAACTACATTCGACTTTATAGAAAGTGACTGCAACGATTGTTTTAAAATATACGGCATCGATTTAATGGAGAAATACAAGGAAAAACCCATTAAAACCACATTGATAGGAAAGGTGAATAACCGTCCGCAGTCAAAACGACTCATATTGGCAAAAGCCAATGCGGACTTACGGGTAAATCAATTTTCACTTATACACGTAGACTCTATAGGAAACTTCCGGCACACCTTGCACGTGGATGATATGGAAGCTTATACACTTATTTTCGCGGAAGAGTACGAGAACGGTGCGTGGCACACTGAAATCTTTTTTCCTGACACCGATACGGTTTACATACAGCTACATCCTGAAGACGAGAGAGTACTGAATAGGTTTACAGGCGGAAAACTGAACAAGGATTATTATGATTATTATTTGTCCCGATTGACAGCATTTAATCAAATTGAAAAAGAAAGAGAACAGTTGAGGGTCTCCGGTAATTATTATACCAAAGAATTTTCCCTTCTAATTGACGAATTACAAGCCGAAACGAACGAAACGAGAAGAGACAGTTTAGGACAATCCTTAAATAACTTGGCTGAAAGCGGAAAACACTTAACTCCTCAAGGGCAGCAATTAGAAGATGAATACAAAACTATAGGAAAGAAACAGAGGGAATTATCCTTGGAATGGATTGTAAACAACTGCACTATAGCAGGGTATTACTTGCTTATCGAATGGCTAAATTATCCAATTGATAAGTCAAAACTGATTGATGCTTATTATAATGTATATGCTAAAAAATTTCCTAATCATCCTTATACCAAACAGGCAAAAGAGTTAATCGTTGGTATAGAATTAAAACGTGGAGATAAGTTTATCGACTTTACGGCACCAGACAGCGAAGGGAATGATCACACGCTTTCCGAGCTTATCAATGGAAAAGTGGCGATGATTAATTTATGGGCATCGTGGTGCGGGCCTTGCAGAAGGCATGGTAAGGAGTTGATACCTGTTTATGAACAATACAAAGAGAAAGGCTTTACGGTAGTGGGCGTTGCCCGTGAATATGATAAAAACAATATGATAAACGCGATAAAAAAAGAGGGTTACCCGTGGCTTAACCTGCTTGAGTTAAACGATGCTCAAAATATTTGGGCAAAATATGGCGTCCCCAACGCCGGCGGACGGTTGGTGTTGGTGGATAAAGAGGGGGTTATTCTTGCCGTTGACCCGGCTATTGAAGAAACGATCAAGATAATAGAAGAAGAGTTAAGTAAATGATGAATACATAATCCGGAAACGATGAAACCAAAAACATTACTAATCATTTTGCTGATTGCCGTGGCGATATCGGCACAAGCACAACAAGAAAAAGTAGTCGAGCGACCACATGCCGTGTTTACCAACACCCGCACGATTGAAATTGCTAAAGTAACGTTATCTGACACGGAGACCGTGTTGGATACGAAAGCATTTTTCAGACCCCGTAGTTGGATTAAAATAGCGTCGGACAGCTATTTGTTGGCCGATGGCAAAAAGTACATGATTCGCGATGGTGAAGGCATTGATCTTGATTCGCTGTTTTGGATGCCACAATCGGGCGAAGCCGAATTTAAGCTGATATTTGAACCGCTGCCGATTGAAACAGCCAAGTTCGACTTTATAGAGAGCGATTGCGATGACTGTTTCAAAATATACGGCATTCATCTGGCAGACCAACGGGTACCCCTTCCCGGTATCCCGGATGAGTTCACACGGGAACACCCGGTCGAAGCCAATTTTCAAGCACAACTACAAAAAGGAGAAGCGCATGTAAGCGGTAAAATAATGGGCTATGTTCCCATGCATGAAAAGTATGAACTATATTATCTAAACCCGATAACAGGCACCGTGACGAGCGAGCCGTTACCGATTCATCCAGACGGCTCATTTTCATCGTCTATAACGGTGTATAGTCCAACCCAAATACTTATAAGTGACCGTAAACTTTTCACTACTTCTATTCGGGTTGCACCCGACCAAGAATCGAAAGTATGGATAAACTTCCCCGAGATGTACCGTTCCGGCTCGCGATTGTTGAAAGATGAACCATCCTACGGGAACGAAGCCTATTTCTCAGGCTATTTTGCAGGATTAAACACCGATTTGAACCGTGTTGTAAGGTCCGAAATCATGCCATTTGATGTAACCGATTCTGTCGCGGGAATGAATGCCAACGAGTATAAATCGTTTTTGCTAAAGGAGTTCGATAATTCGACAAAACGCGTTGACTGTCTCGACATTCAGCCATTGGCAAAAAAAATACTCAAAGCCGAATTGGCATTTGCACTCTACAGTAATATGGAGAGGATGGAGTATTATTTATTGCAAGCGTACATGAAGAAAGAGGGTCTCTCGTATCAAGAGGCCAAGAAGACGTTTAAACTACCCTTGCGACCCGCCGGTTTTTCCGACTATTGCCAACTTATCCCTTACGATGATATTGATATTGTACTCGTCAACACCTTTGCTAATGAAGTTGAATTGCTCGGGTATTGCAGGGGGGATTCCTATGACCCATCCGAAGTTCCACGTTATTTAGCCACGCACGAAAACGTTTCGTCGGAAGACCAAGAGCTCCTTAAAGCCTTTATCTCGGCACAAGAAAAGCAGGAAGAGTTTAAAGAAATTGCTACGATTAATAACATTCTTGGCAAATACAAAGAGCTGTCGGCACAATACATGCAAGACAAAACAGGGGTGGGTTTTCTTTCCAAAATATGGGATACCGAGGATGCTTTTTTGCTACATTTAGTCAAATCTATGAAAATATCAAGCGGTATGAAAGACTTTAACCCACTTACCGATGGACAAAAAGCGGAGCTCACCACGCTACCTCCGTTGATTCAAGAAACCATCTTGAAAGAGAACGGTGATTTGCTGGCAAAAATAGAAGAGAATAAGAAGAAAACAGGATATACCGTTTTCGCGCCCCCTTCCAATGTGGATGAGCAGCTGTTCTTGGACTTGATAAAGCCTTTCAAGGGGAAAGTGATACTGGTAGATATATGGGCTACCTGGTGTGGCCCTTGTCGGGCGGCACACCCGCTCATGGAACCGGTAAAAGCGCAGTTTGCCGATAAGGATGTGGTGTTTTTATACCTCGCAGGAGAGGATTCGCCCGAGAACACGTGGAAAAACATGATCGCGGATATTCCCGGTTCACACTATCGTTTGAATAAAGAGCAATGGGATTATCTAAGTAAGAGCCTTAACGTGAGAGGTGTTCCTACCTACTTGATTTTAGACAGAGAGGGCAATCAAACTTACTACACCGCGGGTTTTCCCGGTGCAGATACCATGAAACGCGAATTAAATAAAGCGTTGAATAAATAATCAGTAAATAATCCGGAAACGATGAAAACAAAAACAATCCTTACCCTTTTGCTGGTTGGCGTGGTGATATCGGCACAGGCGCAACGGGAAAAAGTAGTCGAGCGGCCACACGCCGTGTTTGCCAACCGCCTCATCCGTCCGCTTGAAATCGCCAAAGTAACGTTATCGAACACGGAGACCGTGCTGGATATCGATGCCTATTATCACCCCGGTAATAGGGTTAAAATCGTGTCGGACGCCTATCTGTTCGCCGATGGTAAAAAGTACATGATTCGCGATAGCGAAGGTATTGAACTCGATTCGTTGTTTCTGATGCCCCAATCGGGCGAGGCCAAGTTTAAACTGGTATTTGAACCGTTGCCGATGGAGACAACCAGGTTCGATTTCATAGAGAGCAATCGCGACAACTGTTTTAAAATATACGGTATTCATTTGGCAAGCCAACGTGTACCACTCCCCGATATCCCGGGTGAGTTCACACGAGAACACCAGGCCGAAGTCGGTTTTCAAGCACAACTGCAGAAGGGAGAAGCACATGTAAGCGGCATGATCATGGGATATGTCCCCACGCACGAAACATTTTGGCTATATTACTCGAATCCGATAACGGGAAATGAAACACGTCAGCCGTTAACGATTCATCCAGACGGCTCATTTTCAGCATCCATAACCGTGTATAGCCCAACGCAGATATTTCTTGAGGGCCCTTATATTTTAATTATTCCCATTCGTGTTGCACCCGACCAAGAAACGAAGGTATGGGTAAACTTCCCGGAGATTTACCGTTCCGGCTCACGTTTGTTGAAAGATGAACCGTCATATGGGAACAAGGCTTACTTCGCGGGCTATTTTGCCGCTTTAAACACCGATTTGAATAGCGTTTCGGATTTCAAATTCATGCCACCACTTGATGATTTAACGGATTCAATCGCGGGGATGGATGCCAACGAGTATAAATCGTTTTTGCTAAAGGAGTTCGATAATTCGACAAAACGCGTTGACTGTCTCGACATTCAACCATTGGCAAAAAAAATACTCAAAGCCGAATTGGCAATTGCGCTTTACAGTAACATGGAGGAGATGGAGTCCCACTTAATGCAGGCCTATATGAAAATGGAGGGTCTCTCGTATCAAGAGGCCAATAACACGTTTAAGCCACCCGTGAGACCCGCGGGTTTTTCCGACTATTGCCAACTTATCCCTTACGATGATCCCGACATCATGCTCGTATCCAATTTTGGGAACCGTGTTAAATGGCTCGGGCTTTGCAGAGGAGATTCTCATGACCCGCTCGAAGTTCCACGTTATTTAGCCACGCACGAAAACGTTTCGTCGGAAGACAAAGAGCTGCTGAAAGCCTTTATCTCGGCACAGGAAAAGCAGGAGGAGTTTAATGAAGCCACGGCTATCAGTAACATGTACGGCAAATACAAAGAGTTGGTAAAGGAGTACATGCAAGAAAACACAGGGGTAGGGTTTCTTTCCAAAATATGGGATAAGAATGCCTTTTTGCTACATTTACTTAAATCAATGCAAATGTCAAGCGTTTTACAAGACTTTAACCCGCTTACCAGTAAGCAAAAAGCAGAGTTAGCCACAATGCCACCGTTGATTCAAGAAACTATGTTGAAAGAGAACGATGATTTGCTGGCAAAAATAGAGGAGAATAAAAAGAAAACGGGTTATACCGTTCTTGAGCCTCCCGCTCATGTAAACGAACAGCTATTCTTAGACTTGATCAAGCCTTTCAAGGGGAAAGTGATACTGGTGGATGTATGGTCCACCGGATGTATCTTTTGTCGTCTGGCACATACCAAGATGGACCCGATGAAAGCGCAATTTGCCTGTAAAGAGGTGCTGTTTCTCTACCTCGCGGGAGAAGATTCGCCCGAGAACACGTGGGAAAACATGATTACTGATATACCCGGTTCACATTATCGCTTAAGCCGAGCACAATGGGATTATCTTAGAAAAAGCCTTAACGTGAGGAGTATTCCTGCTTACTTAATTATAGATAGAGAGGGAAATCAAACTTACTACACCGAAGGTTTTCCTGGTGTAGATACCATGAAACGTGAATTAAATAAAGCGTTGAATAAATGATGATGAGCAAACAATCTGGAAACGATGAAGCCAAAAACAGTCCTCACCCTTTTGCTGGTTGCCGTGGCGATTACCGGCTGCGACCGGAAACAGGTCAACACGCCTCCCATGTTTGCAGGGGAGGAATTTGATCAGGGCGAAAAAGCGATTATCACCGGGAAGATAAGCAACCGCGATGTCTACCCACACGTGAGGTGGCTGGAAATAGAGCTACTCAATTTGAAAGGGAGCGAAACCACCCACTCATCGCCCATTACCGAGGATGGCATGTTCCACTTTGAAATTTACCCCATTACCACCCGCGAAATATCGTTCGTCCCGGTGGAAGACCGCATCGTTATCGCCCCGGGCGACAGTTTGTATATTGAAAAGGATTTCAAAAACATCGCGCACACCGTTTTCGGGGGAACATGTGCCGAGCTGAACAAACAGATCAGCGCCTTCCGAAACCAATACCTGGGGCGATACACGCAATCGCGTGAACTGTCGTTTTTTGATTTCAAGGTAGCCGCGAAAATGCAGTACGAAGAGACGTTGCAAAAACTTGCCGAGTTCCAGCAAGATCACAACACGTCGGACACGTTCAACAGGTGGGCGAAAAAGCAAGTGGCCTTGGATTATTACTACGCGTTGTTCGACTTCCCTTATTACAATGCCATTCGCGAAAAAAAGAAGCTGACGGGAAAAGAACGAGAAATATATTACGATTTCGTGAAAGAATTTGAAAAAGAGGTGGATAATTCGATAATCATGGTAAGTAACCTTAAGGCAGTGAACGGGTTTTCGAAATACGTAATTGAAGAAAATTATCCCGAATTTTACCTCAAAACAAGTGAAACTAAATTATACAACGTTCAACTACTGGACAAGATTCTTGAAAAATTAAAATCGAGTTCAACAAACACCTATCTATCGCAATTTACCTTTGCAAGGTTTGTGAATGACTTGTATCTGCAAGTTCATGAAACGGATTGGATTGACAGCAACCGTGTAGTGATAAATAAAATAATTATCGACCCGTTCTTGCGGACCACGCTTAATAACCAATACAATCAGATAAAAGCCTACAAGGTTAATCCAAAGATTCTTTCTGATGTGGTTTTAGGAAGAAATGTCACTGATTTGAACGGAAGCGGCTCGCTAATAACCGATTCTGCCAACATTGTGAAACATATTCTCGATTCTAATTCCGGTAAAGTGGTGTATATTGATATCAGCGCAACGTGGTGCGGACCGTGTATGAAGCAAATTCCTTATAGCAAAGCCCTACACGAAGAATTTGTTGATAAGCCTATCGTGTTTGTTTACCTGTGGTTAGACGGTAAAACCGAACGCGGGAAAAATATTATTGCAAGCCTCGATCTTCCCGGAATTCACATTGACCTTACTGATAAGGAGTGGCAAGATGTCATGAAACGCTTCAACGTGGAAGGGGTTCCGCACTTCTTGATTTTTGATAAAAAAGGCGTGATGGTAGATTATGGCAGACATTTACGTCCCGCTTTACCGGAAACGAAGGTGGCGATTGAGAAATTATTGGAGGAGTAAAAAGTGGCTACTGTTTCAAAACAACCGCTACTTTAATAAATAGAGCGTAGAACAAATATAAAAAACAAAAATATGAAACTAAAAACATTACTAATCATTTTGTTAGTTGCCGTGGCGATTGCCGGCTGCAACCGGAAACAGGTCAATACGCCTCCCATGTTTGCAGGGGAGGAATTTAATCAGGGAGAAAAAGCGATTATCACCGGGAAGATAAGCAACCGCGACGTCTACCCTCACGTTAGGTGGTTAGAGATTAAACTGCTCGATTTCGGGGGAAACGAAACGACCCACTTGTCGCCCATTACCGAGGATGGCATGTTCCGATTCGACATTTATCCCATTACCACCCGCGAAATATCGTTTGTCCCGGTGGAAGACCGTATCGTTATCGCCCCGGGCGACAGTTTATACATCGAAAAGGATTTCAAAAACATCGCGCACACCGTTTTCGGGGGAACATGTGCCGAGCTGAACAAACAGATCAGCGCCTTCCGAAACAAATACCTGGGGCGATACTCGCAACCGTATGAACTATCGTATATGGATTTCAAGGCAGCCGCGAAAAAGCAGTACGAAGAGACGTTGCACCAACTCGCCGCGTTTCAGCGTGAACACAACACGTCGAAAACGTTTAATACTTGGGCGAAAAAGCAGGTGGCCTTGGATTATTATATCGCGTTGTTCGATTTTCCCTTTCAACACTTCATCCGCACCAAAAAGGAATTGACGGGCAAGGAGTGGGAAATCTATTACGGTTTCGTGAAAGAGTTTGAAAAAGAGATGGACAACTCGATGATGATGGCAAGTTATTTCGAGGTGATAAACAACTTTTGGAGATTTATACTAGAAGAGAATTTTCCTGACTATTTTAGAGAAGCAATGGAAGCAGCGTCCAGAAGAGAAATACCTGAAAATAGAGAAAAAATGTTGATAGATAGAGATGAGGAGTTGGAAAAATTAAGATCGAGTTCAACAAACGACTATTTGTCGCAATTTGCTGTTGCCAATTTTGTAAATGGCGTCTATCTCCAAGCCAACAGAAGCGACTGGATTGACAGTAATCGGACGATGATAAATAAAACGATTACCGACCCATTTCTGCGCACCACGCTCAATAACCGGTACAATCAGGTAAAAGCTTATAACACCAATCCGCGTGTTTATTCCGACGCGGTTTTAGGGAAAAACGCCATTGAATTGCACGGGAGCGGTTCGTTGATAACCGATTCTGCCAACGTGATGAAGCACATTGTCGACTCCCATCCCGGGCAAGTGCTGTACGTGGATGTTTGGGCACCTTGGTGTAACGGCTGTGTTAGGGAAATGCCTTACAGCAAGAAACTTCAGGACTATTTCGAGGGGAAACCCATCACGTTCGTTTACCTGTGCATGGGTGGCACGCCGGAAGCGCAACAAGAAGTCATCAACAAGTATGACCTCACGGGAATCCACCATTTTTTAAGCGACAAAGAGTGGCAAGACATCGTGAAGCGCTTTAACATGAAAAGCACCATCCCCTATTACCTGCTTTTCGACAAAAACGGCGTGATGGTTAATTTTGGATTACATTTACGTCCCTCTATACCTGATACAAAGGTGGATATTGAGAAGCTGTTGGAGCAATGACAATAAGCTAATCCTGTCGAAACAATGAAATTACTTGGTTTATCTTTTCGAACGTTATATAAATTCAGGTTGTACACGGCTGTCAACGTGCTTGGCTTGGCCATCAGCTTGGCGTGTGTCATTATCATTGCCCGGTACGTTCATCAGGAAACCACGGTAAACAGTTTCGTCACTGACCTGAATCGGACGTTTATCATGACCGCTGAATTTCGAAACCGGGCTCCGGTTTTTAGCGGCTCATTAGACAGGAGTAATGATGTTAACTACCGCGATCCGCTGGACGATGCCTCGGTGGAGCGATTTTCACGTTTTAGACCTTATGAAAAAGACCGGGTAAGTGTAAATGACAACAACTTTAACGTTAAATCTATCGTGGTGGACAGCAACTTCCTGAAGATATTGCCCTTCCCCGTGCTGTTGGGTAGCGCCGACTTCAAGCAACCCAACGATGTAATCCTAACCGAACGTCTGGCTAAAAAAATGTTTGGCGATAATAATCCTGTCGGTGAAACGATAACCTACTCGTCCAATGAGCCGCTAACCATCATCGGGGTAGTCGGCATGCCCGCGTCAAAAACATCGTTCGATTTCGACCTGTTAATCCACGAGAAACTAACAAATTACTGGATAATGGGAGAGCAAGAACTGGTTGTGTTGCATTCGGCCACCGACGCAATCAGGTTGAATCGAAAAAACGGTGATTTTATGCTCCGTGAATCGTCCACCCAAGAAGTGCGTTATCAACTGTTCCCCTTTAAAGATTTTTATTTCGACAGGTCATGCACGCTGTATCAAGATGATAACCCCATCATGTTGCAGGGAAACGCCGACACTGTAAAAGTATTATCGTTGGTCGCTTTCTTTATCTTGTTGGTGGGTGTTTTCAACTTCATCAATATTTACGTCGTGGTCACCATGCGTCGTGCCCATGAGTTTGGGGTTCGCAAGGTTTTCGGGGCGGGTTTGCGCCATATCTTCAACCAGATTTTCCTTGAAAACCTATTGATGGTTATCGTCGCCCTCTATTTCGCGTGGCTTTTTATCGAGATTATCGATGCCGCTCTTGTCGAGCGATTAGATTTTGTAGTACAGTCTAACTTAGGATTCGACCTCCTGTTATCCCTGTTCATTGCCCTGCTGTTGCCGGTTATCACCTCGCTTTACCCGTTTTTAAGGTATGCCTATTCCGCGCCCATTACATCATTGAGTTCGGTATACGTGGGCGGGGTGTCGTTGGTATCGCGCAAGCTGTTCTTGTTCCTGCAGTACACCATCACTTTCGGGTTACTGGTAGTCTCCCTATTCTTCATGAAGCAGCTTCGATACATGCTCAACACCGACCCGGGATATAGTACCGAAAATGTTATCATGTGCAACATGGTACTTCAGCAAACTTCTTGGGATATTCTATCCGCTGAACTTCTTGAGCAAAGATGGCAAAGAGAGAAGGCAAATATAAAGCTTATCGAGCAAAAAATGAGTGAATCACCCCTGTTTCCCGCTTGGACGTATGGCGAAACGTTATATAATAATCTCAGTACCATGCCGATGAGGCGGGCAGACGAAGATGATTACATAGAAGTCGGGCTCTTTATATCGACTCCCGAATACATGAACATGTTTGACTTTGAGCTGAAGGAGGGCCGTTTGTGGGATTCTACCGATGTGTTTAATCAATACAAGTGTATCATCAACGAATCGGCAAAAAAACAGTTCAACATACAAGACATTCATTCCGTGCAGTTGCAACCCGAAAGGAGATTGTGGTTTTCGAACAGGTATGACAATGACGGGAATCCGCCGTATGAAATCGTGGGGGTCATTAAAGATTTTAACACCGGGCATTTATCGAAAGCAACCATGCCCATATTGTTCGTTTTCATAGAAAGCGGAAGTCCTTATAACAACGTGTTGATGGCTCGCTTTATTCCCGGGAAACAGGAAGAGGCTGTTGCTTACCTTCAGGAGTTGTACAAGGAAATAAATGGCGATGCTGAGTTCACGTACACGTTTATGGAAGACGAGATAGCCGCGCTGTACGCGGAAGACAAGCGTGTAAGCCGTGTTTACACTACCTTCTCGTTTATTGCCATCTTCATCTCCTGCCTCGGACTGTTTGCCCTTTCGCTTTTCGACATTCGTCAGCGGTACCGCGAAATCGCCTTGCGGAAAGTAAACGGTGCCAAGAGAAGGGATATCATGCGGCTGTTGCTGAAGAAATACGCCTACCTGCTTGGCGCGTCGTTCGCGGTTTCCATTCCGGTCACCTACTGGGTGATTAACCGGTACATGGAAGATTTCGCGCACCGGACGGCCATCTCGTGGTGGCTCTTCACGATATCGGCCATCGTGGTAACCGCCGTGTCGCTGCTCACGTTAACATGGCAGGTACGGCGGGCGACGAAGATAAACCCGGCGAGCGCGATGCAAGCGGAGTAAATTTAAATAAAAGCGTTCTTTTATAACTATAACAACAAAATGTTTCCGGGGAAAGTGACAAAAACAGGGAATAGTTTCCTTATATGCAAGGAAGGTTTGTCTTTTTATTCAGTGAGTGAAACGTAAAATAAATATATTAATAAACCTAAAGTCTTGACGATTGAAGTTATGGCTTTAAAATGTTGAAAAAATGATCAAAACAGAAAAATTGCAGAAGATCTTCCGGACGGAAGAGGTGGAAACGTGGGCGTTGTCCGACGTGAGTATCGAAATTAAAGAGGGCGAATTTGTCGCCATCATGGGACCATCGGGTTGCGGGAAAACCACGCTGCTCAATATCCTGGGCTTGTTAGACAATCCCACGTCGGGGCAGTACTACCTCAACGGTACCGATGTTTCCAAGTTTACCGAAAACAAACGGACCGACTTGCGTAAAGGGGTTATCGGGTTCGTGTTCCAAAGCTTCAACCTCATCGAGGAGTTGACCGTGTACGAAAACATCGAGCTGCCGCTTCTCTATATGCGGATCCCGGCCGCTGAGCGCAAACGGCGCGTGAAAGAGGCGATGAACCGGATGGCTATCTCGCACCGCGAGAAGCATTTCCCGCAACAGCTATCGGGCGGGCAGCAACAACGCGTAGCTATAGCGCGTGCCGTAGTGGCCAACCCGAAGCTTATTCTCGCCGACGAGCCCACGGGAAACCTCGACAGCAGCAACGGTGCCGAGGTAATGGGGTTGTTATCGGAATTGCACAAGGAGGGGAGTACCATCGTGATGGTTACGCACAGCCAGCACGACGCCGGGTATGCCGACAGAATCATCAACCTGTTTGATGGTAAAGTGGTGCCGGAGGTGGTGTTGTAATCGTATCTCGAGACGCTTCTACTCCTTTACCTTTTCTTTGTAGGCGTTCCAGCGGTCGATCACGTCGCGCACGTAGCGTACCGTTTCGTCGCCACGGAAGTAGCCGCTTTTGCTGACCGGGTCGGTGTAGTACTGCTCCAGCCGCTTTAGCTGGATGTACTTCTCCACGTGGCCTTCCCATAGGGAGTCGTCGTCCCCGTACTTCCGGGCCAGTGCCCGGGCATCCATCACGTGGCCTATACCGCCGTTGTAGGCGGCCAGTGCCATCTTTAGTCGCTCTTCCCGGGATTCAACGGAGCGAAAGTTGTTGAGCAGCTTACGGAGGTACTCCGCCCCCACGCGGATATTCTCTGCTGGGTTGGTTAGCGCATCGGTTTCCAAGCCGAGTGAGGCGGCGGTGCCGGGCATCAGTCCCATCAGGCCGATGGCCCCCGCCCACGAGACTCCTTCGGGGTTGAAGTGCGACTCTTGGTAGGAGACCGAGGCTAACAGACGCCAATCGATGTTGAACTGCTCACCAAACTGCTTAAAGTAGATGTCGTAGGGGGAGATAACCCCCGGTGCCAGAAGCGAGTGAAAGGGTACCCGATCGGTGGGATCGTACCCTTTCGCTTCTTCGAAATAGCGTTTCATCACGCTCACGAAAACGGGTTTGGTCGTGGTGTCTTGAAACCAGAGATCAAGCGAATCGGCCAACTGGGGCGTGTCTTTCCGCACCGCCCATGATGAACGCTGGTCGAAACTAAGTTGCAGGTGGACGTCCAGGTTTTGGAAGTAGGTTTGGTTGAGGCGAGCCAGATCGTCGTCGGCCACGGTGTACTCGATGCTCCCGTCCGAGACCCCCCGGATCAGGTCCTCCACCGCGGTGGTATCGTTCTCGATGACATCGAGGAGGATACCACCACCCAACTCCCTGTTTAGGTTGGTGAGTCGCTCGTGATAGTGAGAGCCGGCGAGGAGGGTCACCCGCTGTCCGATGAGCTGGGTGACGTCGGTCACCATCGATTCGGTCGGCTTCACCCGTTGGACGAGCACTTGGTGGGCCACCTGCTTTAACCCGCTGTAGATTACCGATTCTTTGAGCGTGTTCGTCATCGGGAGGCCGTACGCGATCACGTCGCCTTTCCCCTCGTGCAGCATGCGAAGCATCGCCGGAACGTTATCCGCGGCTTTCACGTGTGGTACCAACCCGTGGTGCTGGCAGAAATCCCGTATAATATCGTAGTGGTACCCCATGGGTTGGTCGCGGTAGATAAAGTAGGAGGTGGAGCTGTTGAGGGTGATGACCCGCAACGTGTCGCCCTGGAGTATCTCCGGGAAATCGTGACCTTGACCCTTCCCGGAACAGCCACTGGCAAGGCAGGCGACGAGTAGGAGAAGCAAGCCCGCTATTCTTTTCATGTCAATCAGCTGTTTAATCCGCGTAAAGGTAGTAAAAAAGGATATATATCACGCTGCATTTTTGATTGTTGATTTGCGTAATTTAAATAAAATGAGTATTTTGGGTACGAATTGCCATTGAAGTTCGTCGTTGGGTTTACCCTTGCCTTTTGCTGTTAACTGTTACCATCGTTTTGCGCTTACGTGCTGCCGTTACGTTTTAGCATTACGTTTTACCCTTAAGTTTAACCGTTTTAGTTTACCATAAAATTCGATGAAGCGATACCTGTTCCCGTTCTTGATCATTTTTCTTTGCACCTTCTCCGTTGCCATGCAAGCGCAGGAGAGGGAGTGGCGGGTGCTGGTAGAGCAGATGGCCGAAGAGGAGGGGGCACGTGCCGATGCCATCGAGAACCTGTACGAAG
Organism: Bacteroidota bacterium; assembly: GCA_023622765.1. Taxonomy (GTDB): domain Bacteria; phylum Bacteroidota; class Bacteroidia; order Bacteroidales; family Dysgonomonadaceae; genus Proteiniphilum. The sequence goes on from JAMNYO010000070.1 coordinate 71,787, forward strand.
AGCTTCTCTACCTGGAGCGCCACCCGATGGACCTTAACCGGGTGAGTCGTGACCAACTGGAACGGTTTCCCTTGCTATCATCGGAGCAGGTACTTTCCCTGATGGAGTTTTTGGAGGAAAATCGACCCCTATACACCGTCTACGAGTTGCGGAATGTGCCCCGGCTTGATCACCGCACCGTGGAGTTGATTCTTCCCTTTTTTCGGGTCGATGAGGCGGAAGAGGTACGGATCCAGGATTGGGAACGGGTTCGGGAGCAAGATCGGGCATGGGAGAAGCCACTCGATTTCCTGAAAAAGGCTCGCCACGAGGTGCAGGGTCGTTTCGATAAGACGCTCACGGAGCGGGCCGGTTACCGGGCTTTACCCGATAGTCTCCTCGAGCGATACCCCAACCGCAACTACCTGGGAGAGGATTTTTACACTTCCCTCCGCTACTCGTTGAGCTATTACAACAAGCTCCAGGTGGGCTTCACGGCCGAGAAAGATGCCGGTGAGCCGTTCTTCGTGAAGGGATACCGCAAGGGGTATGATCACCATGGCGTGCACCTTATGCTACGAGACGTGGGAAAGCTGAAAACGGTGGTGTTGGGGGATTACCGCCTCTCCTTTGGGCAGGGGTTGGTGCTGAACAACGACTTTATGGGGAGCAAGGCGTGGGGTACCGACAATATCGCACGTCGTACGCAACAGCCCAAGCGTCATTTCTCCACGGCCGAGAGTGGGTTTTTCCGCGGGGCGGCAGTTGCCGCGCAGCTTGGGGATTTCTCCCTCACCGCTTTCTACTCCAGCCGCTGGATCGATGCCAACCTGAACGACCAGGGGGAGATTACCTCCCTGAAGGTAGATGGGTTGCACCGCACCCCGCTGGAAATGGAGAAACGGAAGAACACTTGGGAGCAGGTAAGTGGTGCGAACATCACCTACCGTCACGGCCGTTTTCAAGCGGGGGCGAGTGGTGTTTACTACCGCTATAACCGGTTGTTCAATCCCGTGTTGCGAACCTACAACCAATACTACTTGAGGGGTTCGGACAACTGGAACGCGGGAATCGACTACTCTTACCAGCTGCCCGGCTTTATCTTCGCGGGTGAAACGGCCATCGCCCGTAACGGGTCGGTCGCCACGATCAACATGGTGCAGTACCGCCCCTCGGGGATCCTTAACTTGTCGCTGTTGCACCGCCATTACCCGATCTCCTACAACGCGTTGCACGCTCAGGCTTTCTCCGAGGGGAGTCGGGTGCAAAATGAGCGGGGACTCTACGTGGGGGTGGGGAGTCAACCGCTTCCCAAGTTCAACGTTACCGCCTATATTGACCTGATCCGCTTCCCGTGGGTGCTTTACGGGGTGGATACACCCTCGAAAGCGGTCGACTTTTACCTGCTGGGGAGCTATAGCTTCTCTCGCGGTAAGTTTCTCGAAGCCCGCTACAAGTTGAAGCGAAAGGAAAAGAACCTCACCGTACCCGATTTAGCCGCTCGACTCGTAATCCCCTATACCACCAACAAACTCCGACTGCGCTATTCCCACGACCAGAGTCGGGGTTGGAGCTTTCGCACCACGGCCGATTTTGCGGCCTACTCAGAGAAAAACCTGACCACGAAAACCTCCACCGAGAATGGCTATCCAGAGGAATTTTCTCCCGAGGAACAGGCGGTACCGAACGGCGTGACCGCGAAAGGTTCACCCGTGAAACGCTCCTCCGCGGAGTTCGGTTACATGATCTCCCAAAGTGTCTCCTACCGCGGGAAAGCACCGCTGACGGGCGACGCCTACCTCGCCTGGTTCGACGCCGACAGCTATAACGCTCGTCTCTATTCGTACGAGCGCAACCTGCTGAGCACGTTCTATATGCCCTCCTTTTACGGGAAAGGGATCCGCTTTGCGCTCTCCGCGAAGTACCAGCTGCTACCGGAGCTCGCCCTCTCGGTGAAATTAGGGCACACGCGCTACTTCAACCGCGATACCATCGGCAGCGGGACGGAGATGATTGACGGCAACCGCCGGACGGACCTCTTCACCTACCTCGTCTGGAAGTTTTAGGATGCACTTTCTCTATGACACGAAAGCGCCTTTGAGTATCGCCTACCACAAAAGCTACGCGTGAAAGAGCAGGCTACCCTCGGCAAGTTCCAAAAGATCGTCTTCGACCCGGAACAACTGGAACCGTTGAACGAGTTCCTCTCCACGGTGGAGGAGTGCTACCCTGGCTTACGAGTCTTTTCGATCCTCAAGGAGGCGTTCGAGAAGGAGGAGGTAGCGGCTACAAGGTAGCTAATTTTCTGCCAAAACTTGCCTTTGAAAAACATATATCACTGGCAATAAAAGCGTTGCGTTATCACTCAAATGTTAAAACTCTGCCTTGGGATATATGCCGTTGCAGTTGAGCGGAAAAACCACTACCTTTGCATGAGTATCCTATAACCGTAAAGCAATTGAAGTATGGCAACAAAAGAACGAAAAGTTTTGAAAAAGATTTCATCTATTGCAGTCCTATTAGTTGGCTACTTAGGGTTATTGTTATCGCTCGAGGGCTGTGTCGGAGATAAATATTCTATTTTCTTCTTGGGGTTATATTTAGTGTCTCTAGGAACTTATTCTGTAATCTCTGACTTTGGACTATTGAAGTATCGGTATTTTTAAAAACGTCCGGGAGCTTTATTGCTGTTATTTGTATTGCCAATGGTTTTATTCGTACTCATTCAGCACCTTGTAGGCTGATAAATTACAATTGAAACCCATATCGGTGGGAGATGGAGATACAACAGCTTAGATTTCCGATTCATCATCAGACCACAACAATAACTAATAGGTAAATAAGCGACATTTAAAGATTACCTATAGAATAAATAATCTTAATTTATTGATATTACATGTAATGAAAACTTTGCTTGTTGCCCTATTCATGCTGGTTGGCAACCTAGTGTTAGCCCAACCCATACCCCACTCGAATGGAGGGAGGTATTTAAAAACGGTGGAGTATAACGTGGATATGATGGGAGGGGAGGGCCCCATTTACAACCTGCAGCGTAAATCGGTGATTGATAAGCTGTTTTTTGGGTCCACCAACTCCCACGTGGAGTTCGTGTACGAGGCATTCCCGGAAGGGATCAACGAGGCCGTCGCCTTACGCGTCATCAAGGACCCGGAACACGATGCTTATGAACTGGAAGTGATGCGACAACAAAACATGATGGAGGTGTATGGCAGGCTAAAACACGTGCTGAAGGAGAAGACAACCACGATATTCGTGCCCTTCTGGCTATCCAACATGTTATCGTACGAAGCGGAAGAGCGAATAAAGGAGCACAACAAACAAACGGCCATCAGCAAGCTTAGCGATGAGCTATACCAACCATATCGGCCCGAACCCTTGAAGATGACCATTAGCAAGGAACTGGCCGAGAAAATACACGATAAGACGATAAAGCTAATCGTCAACTTCAGAGGGGAAGGCATACCCCCAATGATTTCTGACGGCGACAACGTTACATTTCGTTGTGTTGTGGGCGACGAGTTGTGGACTTTGGCGATTCACGTTCCCCAGGGGCAGGCTCTCCAACTTTGTAACCTCTTCCGGAAAATAATCACGGAAAGCCTCGATAACCAGATGGACGAGTCAACCTACTTGACGTCGCTCGATGATTTTTAACTTATCGCGGCTCGGAAGACTTTTTCAGGCACTCGTACACCGTTGACTTAACGGGTTTCAAGATAAACTAACAACAGGGAACAACCTTGGTTAATTGATGAAAATTACAGCAGGTATGGAACTAATATAAACAGTTCATGGCGGGAGGGCCCCTTGGATGCGTGACTTCCAAGGGCGTTCCCGCCTACCTGAGGTAAGGGGGCATCATATTTCAATAAAACGAATTGACATGGATAAAGTAAGAAAGTACACTTGGATTTTGTTGTGCGCGGCTTTAGCCGTGTGGCACGCTTACCTGCTAATAGGCACGGGAGGTGCGATTAATTTAAGGTGTACGATAAACGCCTGGAACCTTGCCCTCGTGTTGGTGTTCACAACGGCTTTGCTTCATGAATTAAAGGCTAACAAAACCGTACTCACCGTGATGGTAGGCCTATCGCTCATCGCCTGTATCTACACAGCCTTCTTTGCGAAATTCTTGGGTTAGAAAGGATAAAGTATGACAACAAAAGAACCGCGAAAAAAGTCGTGTTAGAGGGGAATATTTTCGGTATCGAGTTGCCGATGACTCACGTGGCATACAAAGAACGAGACAAAAAGAAAGATTAGGATTTCAGACACTGTACAAGATTATTATGGATAAAAATAGATTATGGATAATAGGGACGTTAGTCACTCTTTTGCTCCTCGGTTTTTCATGTAAAAAGCAGAATGAAGCCTCAAGCGACACCTACGCGAGCACGCTTAAGGAGTTAACGGAGTTCATCGAGAAACCGGACAGCCTGTTGACACCAGAGCAGCAAACGAAAAAAGAGACGCTCTTTTCATTGATTTTGGAAAGCGTAACTGTCAAAGATGGGCAGCTTTCGAGCTTGGCCGAGGAGAAGAATTTTACCAACAAAGGGCTTTCAAAGTATTATCACGATATTTTGGAAACATCGCTCAAGGAGGCGAACCAGTGGCTGAAAGAGGAGAAGATAACCAACCTGGACTCGCTCTTGCAGACATCAAAGAACTTCCTGTTCAAGTTGCAATGACCCTTATAGCAGGGACGATTTTCACCACGCGATCTTTGACATCGTGAGGGGGAAATTGTTATTCTTTTGCATTTATCTGGTCAACCCCCTGGAGAAACATTTAATTTGGCACTTATCGCGCTTGTTGTTACAGGTTTAATTGTCTTATTCGTTTTATTACTGAAATCTCGTGAAAAGCAATATAAACATCTTCCCGCGATAATAGGATTCTCTACAGGGATATTAATATACCTGATTTTTTAATTTATCCCCAGTTACTTGCTATTGGCATATAATAAAAGATAGAAACATGCGCTTTACACACTTTTTGGGACAGTATCGTTTAGAATAGGGATAACTGGTCTCAAATATCTCCTATTTTTGCGACAAATAACCAATGAGGTATCCATCTATCACGCTGTTCCCCAGTTATATAAAGTGAATGTAAATGGCGAGGGGGGGCTCGCTAAAAAATTCTTTTTCAAAGTAATCGCGTTTGAAATTACATTTGTCACAAATTCAGTGTATATTTGTGACAAAATATAACATGCTTATTCCATGCAAAGCGTTGAAGACAAAATTGATAAATATATAAAATTAAGAGCAAGGGGTTCACTTTTTTTCCCGGAAGATTTCAGTGAGTTCGGCTCGTATGATGCCGTTCGCAAAGCCCTTCAACGATTGGAAGAAAAAGGTGTAATCAGACGTGTAGCCCAAGGTATCTATGTCCGCCCCAAAGTAAGTAAATACATTGGAGAGGTACTACCTTCCATCGAGGAAATTGCCAAGGGGATAGCCAAGCGGGATAAAACTCGTATTGTACCAACTGGTGTTTATGCATTGAACATTCTTGGGTTAAGCACACAGGTTCCCATGAAATTGGTTTTTTTGACCGATGGAGCTCCACGCACCATAAAAATAGGGAAACAGACCCTGAAATTCAAGAAAACTACCCCTAAAAACCTGATGGCAAAAGGGGAAATCAGTAGTCTAGCCATTCAGGCACTACGTGAGATTGGAAAGGACAATGTGACAGAGGAAGAAGAGGAAAAGCTTATTGAATTGCTGAAAAAAGAGAAACCGGAATTACTGGAACACGATGTTTTTTTAGCACCGGTTTGGATACAGAAAATAATGCAGAAAGCGCTATAATGGCAAAAATTAAATTTTATCATATACCCGACAACGAAAAACGAGTTATCTTTCAGGAGATAGCCCGCTTGAAGAATATGCTGCCCTTCGCCGTAGAAAAGGATTGGTGGGTTACGCGAACCTTATCCATCATCTTTGATATGGAAATCGGTAAACATCTTATTTTCAAGGGTGGCACGTCGTTGAGTAAAGCCTTTAACCTGATAGAACGGTTCTCGGAAGATATTGATCTGGCCGTGGATCGGGAGTACTTTGGCTATGCCGGAGAACTCACCAAGAAAGAAAGGCAAAGATTGAGAAAAGTATCGGGAAAGTACGTGGATGAGGTTTTTATCCCGACCTGAAAGTAAAATTTCAAGAAAAAGGATTGCATAACGCCAGGGTAGAGCTGGTTGAAGAAGTTGAAAGTGATAAAGACCGTACGATCAATATTTTCTATCCAAATGTCATCGCTTCCCCAGGCTATTTGGCACCGAAGGTACAGCTGGAAATTGGTAGCCGATCGTTGAAAGAGCCGTTTACATTTAAAACCATTTCATCGCTTGTGGATGAAGCTTATCCAAGCAGTGATTTTGCACAAGATGCGTTTCAAGTGCCTACTGTGAATCCGGAACGCACGTTATTGGAAAAGATATTCCTGCTTCACGAGGAGTTTCAGCGTCCTGCCGAAAGGATGAGAGTGAACCGGCTGAGCCGTCATCTATACGATATTTTCAAGCTTTCACAATCTCCTTACGCTGAAAAAGCGTTTACTAATCCAGAGTTGTATCAGACAATCGTGGAGCATCGGTACAAATTTAACCGGATTGGGCACATCGATTATAACTTGCATCAGCCCCAGACCATCAGCATGCTTCCGCCGGAGAGGGTGCTGGCAGACTGGAAAGCAGATTATGAGACCATGCTCGAGCAGATGATCTATGAGGAAAATGCGCCATCGTTTGATAAACTGATAGTAGAGTTGAAAAAATTGAACGAGAAGATAAATTCCCTGGGTTGGAAGTTTGACTTTGATTTCTCAATTAAGAAGTAAGTTGGCGGGCAAATGTTTCAGACACTTTTTGGGACAGTATCTTTTTTACTCATTAGGATAGATTTTCTGCTAGCATATCATGCTAATTTTTATGCAAAGGTAACCATGACTTGATTACCTTTGCTGTATTTTTAGCAAAAAATTGACTTTTAGGCCTGTATTGATAGTTTTTTGTACTTTTGGACTTCCAAACAGGTTAAACCGACCGCTATGGCTACCCCAATATTGCAAATCGATAAGCTGACGAAGAGCTTTGGCGACCTGCTGCTCTTCCGGGAGAGCTCGTTCGGCATCGCCGAGGGGGAGAAGGTGGGATTGATCGCCCGGAACGGGGCGGGCAAAACCACCCTGCTGAATATCCTGGCGGGTAAAGAGCCGTATGACGATGGAAGGGTGGTCTTTCGCAACGATACCCGGGTGGCTTACCTGGAACAGTCGCCTACATTCGATCCTGACCTCACGGTGATGGAGGCCTGCTTTAGCTCGGATAACGAGGTGGTGCGCCTGATTGCCCGCTACGAGGAGGTGATCGCCTCGGGCGACACGTCGAACCTCGAGGAGGTGCTGACCCAGATGGACTTTCACAACGCGTGGGAACGGGAGTTGCAGGTGAAGCAGGTGTTGACATGGCTGAACATTACCGACTTCAAGCAGAAGATGGGCGAGCTCTCCGGGGGGCAGGTGAAACGGGTCGCCTTGGCCAACGTGTTGATTAGCGAACCGGATTTGCTGATCATGGACGAGCCGACCAACCACCTGGACCTGGAGATGGTGGAGTGGCTGGAGGAGCGGCTGACCCGCAGCTCCGTCACCCTGCTGATGGTGACGCACGACCGTTACTTCTTGGATCGGGTCTGTACACGCCTCCTGGAGATAGACGACCAGCAGATCTACGCGTACAAGGGGAACTACTCATACTACTTGGAGAAGAGGGAGGAGCGGGTGATGGCGCAACAGGCGGAGGTGGAACGGGCGAGGAACCTGCTGCGGAAAGAGCTGGAGTGGATGCGTCGGCAACCCCAGGCAAGGGGTACCAAGGCGAAGTACAGGATTGATGCTTTTTACGACCTTGCAGAGAAGGCACGGGGAGAGTCGGGCGAGCAGAGTGTCCGTTTCGCCGCGAAGGGTGCCTATATTGGGAAGAAGATATTCGAGGCCAAGAACGTGAGCAAACGATTCGGGGACATCCGGATTACCGAGTCGTTCAACTACACCTTTACCCGCTACGAGAAGATGGGTATCGTGGGGAAAAACGGTACCGGGAAATCGACCTTCGTGAGGATGTTGCTGGGAGAGGAGAAGCCTGACAGCGGATACTTCGAGATCGGTGAAACCGTACGCTTCGGCTATTACAGCCAGGAGGGTATCGAGTTCGACGAGCAGCTAAAGGTGCTGGAGGCGGTGCAGAAAATCGCTGAGGTGATCGACTTAGGGGAGGGGTACCGGCTGACCGCCTCGCAGTTCCTACAGCATTTCCTCTTCCCGCCCGAGAAGCAACACGATTACGTCTACAAGCTGAGTGGTGGCGAGAAACGACGGCTTTACCTCTGCACGGTGCTGCTCAAGAACCCCAACTTCCTAGTGTTGGACGAGCCGACCAACGACCTGGATATCCTCACCTTGAACGTGCTGGAGGAGTACCTCGTGGGCTTCAAGGGGTGCCTGATCGTGGTGTCGCACGACCGCTACTTCATGGATAAGGTGGTGGACCACTTGCTGGTGTTTCATGGCGACGCGAAGATTCAGGATTTCCCGGGCAACTACTCCCAGTACCGGGACTGGAAAGCGGAGGAGGATAGGAGGGAGACTGCAGAAGCGAAGGCAGAGGCAGCCAAAATTGAAGTCGCGAAAGCCGAAGCAATCAACCCGGGAAAGGGTAGGGTAGGGATAAACAACGCTAAGATGGACAAAATCGGTGGTAGCGAGAAAACCGATCCCGAAACAACCGACCTTACGGTTCATGGAAGCAAAAAGGGGGAGAAAAAGCGGCTTACCTATAAGGAGCGACAAGAGTACGAGTCGCTGGAAGGTGAAATAGAGCGGCTGGAAAAAGAGAAGGAGTCGATTAGCGAGCTACTCTCATCGGGCAATCTTCCCGCCGAAGAGCTTATCAGCCAGTCGGAACGGTTGTCGCTGCTGCTGGAGCAGATCGATGAGAAGATGATGCGTTGGCTGGAACTGAGCGAAAGGGCTTAGCGAATAAGCAGCTGATAGGTCGAAAATATTTGCGATGAGTGAGAGCAAATGCAAAGCTTGCTTTGACTTTGCCGAACGTAGCAAATATCTATTGTATGAAACGAGATTCTGTTTAGCTTGAAAGCAAGAAAAAACTGAATAACGAAACAAATTACACGATGGAGTATGACGAGCTGTTTACACGCTCCGAGCTTCTGATGGGGCGTGAGGCGATGCAACGGCTGGCCACGAAGAAGGTAATCCTATTTGGCGTGGGGGGCGTGGGTAGCTGGTGTGCCGAGGGACTAATTCGCTCCGGGGTGATGCACCTCACGATGGTCGACGCCGACCGGGTGGCCGTTTCCAACATCAACCGGCAATTGCCGGCCACGACTCAGACCGTCGGGCAGTTGAAGGTGGAGGTGCTGAAGCGGCGACTGGAAGAGATTAACCCGTTGGCTACCATCGTCGCCATTCCTGAGCTGTACAGCGAGGAGACATCCGAATCGTTTCACCTCGAAAGGTACGATTACATCGTGGACGCGATCGACTCCCTCGCGCACAAGCAGCACCTGTTGGTCGCTGCTTCCAAGACGTGGGCAACCATCTTCTCCTCCATGGGTGCGGCCCTGAAGATGAATCCCCTGAACATTCGGGTGGCCGAGTTCTGGGAGGTCAAAGGGTGCAAGCTGGCGCAAGCGTTGCGGACACGGATGCGCAAAAGCGGGGAGAAGCCGCTAAAACCCATCCTCTGCGTCTATAGTGAGGAGAGGCTGCCAAATAGGGGGGAGAGGATAGAAGTTGGAGTAGGATTGGGAGCGGGAGCAAAAACTTGGCTGGGAGCAGAGGCCGAGGCAGAGGCAGGGGCGCTGGAGTTGCCCGCCGAAAATATTACACCCAACAAAGCACAGGTCAACGGCAGCATGGTACAGGTAACCGCCACGTTCGGGTTTACTCTCGCAAGCCTCGTGATTCGGGATATCGCGGAACAAATCTCGAAACTGGATTAATTCTCCCCCTACTGTTTCCCACGAGCGTTTAACAGGATATTCATTAATCTTGGAATTCAAGGTAAACAAGTTCAAGATTAACATGCGCTATTTACATCTCATCCTCAAAACATAATAATATGTGGTTATATCCTCCAAATATTATGGTTTTTTGCGGTTATATCCCGAATTTGTTATATTTCTATTCAGGAGAACTACGTGCCGTTTATCGCGTCGTAAGAATAGTATGGATTGAGCCCACATTTTTTGTGCCCTTGCAATCGCCATTCCGTTGATGTTCGCAGCTACGTCCACGGCATGAGGTTACTTTTTTTTGTGCTTTTGCGTTGCAAACCTCCCATTTCATCGCTGCCCCTTGTGAAAAGCCTTTTTTTCATCTATTTTTGTGTTTTCAATCCGGGGTTGTCGCCCCTTGCCATTCGCCTTTTATCAAAGGCCAACGTGTAAAGGTAGCTGACAAAGCTCCATTCAACTTGAGCTATGAATATTGAACAAACCCTTCAGGAGGCAATCCTTCAAGCCATCAAAGATCTTTATGGTGCCGACGTGGAGGTGTCGAGCATCACCCTACAAAAAACGAAAAGAGAGTTCACGGGGCACTATACTCTCGTCACTTTTCCCTTGTTGCGCATTTCAAGGAAGAAGCCGGAAGAGACGGGACAAGATATTGGTACCTACCTGGTAAAGAACAGCGAGGTGGTGACCCAGTTCAACGTGATAAAGGGATTCTTGAATCTCACGATCGCGCCGGCGGTCTGGGTGCGCTTGCTTGAGGATATAGATGGGAAGCCCGACTACGGGTTCGTGTCGGTGGCCGATGACGCGCCGCTCTTCATGGTGGAGTACTCCTCGCCCAATACCAACAAGCCGCTGCACCTGGGTCACGTGCGAAACAACCTGCTGGGGCACGCCCTCAGCGAGGTGCTGAAGGCCAACGGCAAGCGGGTGGTGAAGACCAACCTGGTGAACGACCGCGGTATCCATATCTGCAAGTCGATGCTTGCCTGGAACCTTTGGGGAAACGGCGAGACGCCGGCATCGTCCGGCAAGAAGGGCGACCACCTGGTGGGTGATTACTACGTGCTGTTCGACCAGAAATACAAGGAGGAGCAGTCTGCCCTGCGAGGCAAAGGGCTTTCTAAGGAGGAGGCTGAAGCTGCGTCACCCCTGATGGAGCAGACCCGCGAGATGCTGCGCGATTGGGAGGCGGGCGACCGAGAGACGGTCGCTCTCTGGGAGAAGATGAACGGTTGGGTTTACGAGGGGTTCGACGAGACCTACCGGCAGTTGGGCGTTTCGTTCGACAAGATTTACCACGAGTCGGATACCTACCTCCCCGGCAAGGAGGAGGTGATGCGGGGACTTCGGGAGGGACTCTTCTACCAGAAGGAGGATGGTTCGGTATGGGCCGACCTCTCGTCAGACGGCTTGGATCACAAGCTGCTGTTGCGGTCTGACGGCACTTCGGTCTACATGACGCAGGATATCGGCACTGCCAAGTTGCGGTTCGACGACTACCCGATCGACACGATGATCTACGTGGTGGGGAACGAGCAGAACTACCATTTCCAGGTGCTCTCCATCCTACTGGATAGGCTCGGCTTCGAGTTCGGCAAGGGGTTGGTCCACTTCTCCTACGGGATGGTGGAGCTCCCTGACGGGAAGATGAAGTCGCGCGAAGGCACCGTGGTGGACGCGGACGACCTGATGGCGGAGATGATCGAGACGGCTCGGGAGATCTCGGCAGAGCTGGGTAAGCTGGACGATGCCACCCCCGAGGAGGTGGAGGCAATTGCCCGGATGGTCGGGCTGGGCGCGCTCAAGTACTTTATCCTGAAAGTGGACCCGAAGAAGAACATGACCTTCAACCCCCGGGAGTCCATCGACTTTAACGGGAACACGGGCCCTTTCATCCAGTACACCCACGCCCGGGTGCGGTCAATCCTTCGTAAGGCGGAAGAGCAGGGCATGACCCTGCCGGAGAATCTGGATCCCACCGTGCCCATCTCCGTGAAGGAGGAGGGGCTGGTGCAGCTGCTCTCGGAGTTCGGCACCGTCGTGGCTCAGGCAGGTAGTGAATACAACGTCTCCCTTATCGGCAACTACGTGTACGACCTTGCCAAGGAGTTCAACCAGTATTACCACGAGTACCCCATCCTGCGGGAGGAGAACGCCTCGCTCCGCGATTTTCGACTGCTGCTTTGCCGGAACGTGGCACGTACCATCAAGAGGGGGATGAAGCTATTCGGCATCGACGTGCCGGAGCGTATGTAGGTTTGGTGATGCCCTGTCGAAATAGGCGCGGCAAGGTTCTGTTTACTTGATGTCGAATACCCCTACCACCTCATCGCTACCCTTGTAACCGTACCTTACGGCCTTTACACGCACTGTATGCGTGCCTTTCGGCAGGTGCAGTGGCCCGCTATACAGCTTCCATCGCGGATGGTCTCCATCATCAGTGGAATAGACGATGGAAGCCCCATGGGTCGGGCAGTAAAAGGCTACCGTCATGGGGAAAGAGTAGCTTCCTCCTTCCTGGTAGTTTTTCGCCCCTCTCTCCTCTTCGGCATTGATGATGAAATAGGGTTTATCCGTTACCGGTTGTATGCCACCCGGCCACATCCGTTCAATCAATTCCGATTCATTCATATGGCCCAAATCACCGGTTTCAATCGTCCATTTTTCTTGTTGGCCACGCATCTCTTTCAGGATATCTCCATACTCAGGGTTTTCGGCCAAGTTGTTCAGTTGAAATGGATCTGCCTTCACATCGTATAGCTCTTCGGGGGGACGTTGGTATGACATCCACTTTTTTTGATGGACGTTCAACCTGTTTTCCGCATCAAGTCGCATGACCTCCTGCATGATGGGCATGCGGTTGGCATAGGGTACCCAGATATTATAGGGTTCGTTCGGGTAAAAATTACGAATGTACAGGAAATCCTTGTTGCGAACGGACCGAACCATATCGTATGACTCGTCGACCCTATCCCTCGCGGCAAAAACGTATTGACGGGGCGTAGCCGCCTGTGATCCCAGGAAGGGTTGGCCTTGCATGTGAACCGGAACCCTCACCCCTGCCAGGGAGAGCACCGTTGGCCCAAAGTCAATCGAACTGATTAGGTCATCGTTGACCGTTCCGGGTTCTAACTGTTTGGGCCAACGGATAATCAGGGGCACGTGAAGACCCGAATCGTACAACCAGCGTTTTGCCCGGGGGAGCCCATCACCATGATCGCTCCAGAAAAACACGATGGTGTTCTCGGCAACTCCCTCTCTTTCCAGTTCATCCAATAATACCGCCACTACCGAGTCTAACCGGGCGGCATTGTCATACACCTTCGCGAGGTTCCTTCGCACGATCTCCGTATCGGGATAGTAGGGCGGGACCTCCACGGTTGAGGGATCTGTCTTCACGTTGTCTATATCCCAATTCCGACTCTCATGCGTTCCCACGTAATTGAAAACGGCGAAGAAAGGCTGATCTTTGTCCGGCCTGTTCTTGTAATGCGCGGTATTGCCGCACTCATCCCAAATACTTTCCGGAACCGGGTCCCTTGCGAACTGGTAGTCGGTTTTGCTATTGTTCGTGCAGTAGTACCCTGCTGCCCTTAAATACTCTGTAAAGGCTTTCACGTAGTGTGGCGGAACCCCGAGATAGGCCATTGGGTTTTTAGCCGAACGGCGATAGGTGGTGGTACGCATATGCATGCACCCGATAGAGGTTTGGTACATACCAGTAATGATCCCGGCACGGCACGGGGAACTAATTGCGGCAGTTGTGAACACGTTGGTGTAACGTGTTCCCTCTGAAGCCAATCGGTCGATATTGGGGGTTCGCGCTATTGGATCGCCGTAACAACCCAGGTGTGGACTAAGGTCTTCGGTCGATATCCAAAGTATATTGGGTCGCTCTTTTGGAGGCTTGTTTTGGACGATTTGCGCCGAAGAGGGCAAAATGGAAAGGCATGTGACGGGAATCAAGCCTGAAAGCAATGTTGATGGTACTGCCATAAGGGTGTATTTTAAGAAAATAGTCGTTTCAGGATAGAGGCGACTGATGCATAGTATCCGCTTCCGAACAGATTTAAATGCACAAGCAGGTAGTATAGCTGATACAGCTCAATTTGCTGTACATAGTTATCCGGTTTGGGAATGATTTCGTGATACGCATCGTAAAACGATGAAGAGAAGCCTCCGAAAAGGTGACTCATAGCGATATCTACCATCGAGTGGCCGTAGTAGGTGGCCGGGTCGATCAGGTAGGGCGTGCCGTCGCTCGCGATCAGGTAGTTGCCACCCCAGAGGTCGCCATGTAGCAGCACCGGTTTCACCTCGCCGAAAACTTGTGTGAAAAGGCTAATCGCCTTCGCTTCCGGCGGAATCGCTTTTTCAGGAAGTAGCCCTTTTTGCCGTGCCATCTTCAGCTGAGGCAGAATCCGCTCCCGCCAGTAGAATTCTGACCAATCGGTATGGTTTCGGTTGCTTTGCGGCAGGCTGCCGATAAAGTTGTCGCCCGTGAAGCCGAACCGCTCGCCCGCGGTTTGGTGCAGTCGGGCCAGTTGCATACCCAGCCGTTGGTAGTCCGATCCGTCGGGGCGCTTGCTCTTCACGTGGTCCATCAACAAGAAGGCCTGGCTGCTGAGCGAGCCGACCAGATGCACGTGCGGCACGGCGATAGTGCCGCTCTCTTCTATTGCTCTCAACCCCTCCTTCTCCGCTTGGAACATGGGTAGCGCAGTCGGCTTCCGGTTCACCTTCAAAAAATAGGCCTTTACCCCGGTCTCCAGGCGGTAAGCCGATGAGATGCTGCCCCCCGAAACCGGCTTGAAAGTCACGATCGGTTCATCGATGCATTCCGAGATATACGAGACCAGCCGGTTCATCGCTTTCATTTGTTGTACTTTACCAGTAGTGTCCTTTAAGGGAATAAATCCTTAGCGTGTCCCCTTCAATAGCATATACAAAACGGTGCTCATTGGTAATTCGTCTTGACCATTTGCCCGAAAGTTGATATTTTAGGGCTTCAGGTTTTCCAACACCTTTATATGGATTTTGAAGAATAGCATCAAACAACAACTCAATCCTTTTAAGAATGGCTGCATTATTGGTACTTCGCCAGTAATCGATATCTTGTCGTGCTTTGGGAGTTAATTCTACTTGCATAGCGCTTTGAACTCCTCGATTGATAGCTTAACTCCTTTACCATTGGCAAGATCCCTGTCACCCTTTTCTATCATCTCCACAAATTCCGGGTTATAGGGTTTCGTCTTCACCTCATATTTGAGCTTTAACGCTTTACCGAATGCTTTTAGGGCTTTCTCCTGTTCAACCGTATCCGGTTCGAAAATTATGATGCTTTGACGTTGCATGTTTTAAAATAACATTTATAAATGATACACAAATCCTGAAAAACTATTCTTCCAGGAGAGTAAGCGCGGCAATACCCTCCTTCAACCGAGCGATCTTGCTCTCCGCGTCCGCCTGTTTCTTACGCTCGTTCTCCACCACCTCCGGTTTCGCGTTCTGCACGAACCGCTCGTTGCTCAGCTTTTTCAGTACCGATTGCAAGAAGCCCTCGGTGTAAGTCAGTTCCGCGCGAAGTTTCTCCAGCTCAGCCTCTACGTCAATCTTCTCTTCCAGTGGCACGCTGTACTCGGTGGTCCCCACGAAGAACCCGGCCGCGCTGGGTTGCTTCTCCGGGACCGTCGTGATGTTGGAGAGGCGGCACATTTTGGCAATCACGCTGTTGAACCGGTTGTTGTGCCCCCCGGTCACGTGCAGTTCCAGTTCCTCCTTGTTGGGGATATTCTTCTCTGTCCGGATGGCACGCACGCCTGATACCACCTCTTTCAATACCTCGAAGTCGGCCAACAACCCGCTGTCGGTTGTCCCTGCTTCGGGTTGTGGTGAGGTCATGATGCTCTCGCCCTCTTTCCGGGGGTGAAGCGCCTGCCACAGCTCTTCGGTGATAAACGGCATAAAGGGGTGCAGCAAGCGGGTCAGCGCGTCGAAAAAGTGCAATGTGACCTCGTACGTCCGGGCGTCGATGGGTTGTTGGTAGTCCGGTTTCACGATCTCCAGGTACCACGCCGAGAAGTCGTCCCAGAAGAACTTGTAAAGCGCCATGAGCGCCTCCGAGAGGCGGTACTTCGAGAAGAGGTCGTTCACCTCCGCGACGGTCTCGAACAGCTTGTTTTGGAACCACTCCACCGCGATGGCCGCCGTCTCGGGTTGTGGGATGGTTTTATCCACCTCCCACCCTTTGATCAGTCGAAACGCGTTCCATATCTTGTTGTTGAAGTTGCGCCCCTGCTCGCACATCAGCTCGTCGAAGGGGAGGTCGTTCCCTGCGGGTGAGGTGAGCAGCATGCCCATCCGCACGCCATCGGCCCCGTACTGGTTCATCAGCTCGATCGGGTCGGGCGAGTTACCGAGTGACTTCGACATCTTCCGCCCCAGCTTGTCGCGCACGATCCCCGTGAAGTAGACGTTTCGGAAGCAGGGTTCGTTCCGGTACTCGTAGCCCGACATGATCATCCGTGCTACCCAGAAGAAGATGATCTCTGGCGCCGTTACCAGGTCGTCCGTGGGGTAGTAGTAGTTGATATCATTGTTATCGGGGCGGTTGATACCATCGAATACCGAGATGGGCCAGAGCCACGAGGAGAACCAGGTGTCCAGCACATCCTCATCCTGCTTCAGGTCGTCTATCGTGAGCGGGTAGTCCACCTTGGCCAGCGCTTTCTCAAGTGCCTCCTCGGGGGTCATCGCCACTACGTAGCCCCCCTCGGGCAGGAAGTAGGCCGGGATGCGATGTCCCCACCAGAGCTGGCGGCTGATGCACCAGTCCTTGATGTTTTCCATCCAGTGGCGGTACATGTTCTTGTATTTCTCCGGGTGAAAGCGGATGGTGTCGTTTTCTACCGCCTCGGTAGCCGGTTTAGCCAGCTGCTCCATCTTCAGGAACCACTGCATGGAGAGCTTCGGCTCGATAACGGCATCGGTGCGCTCCGAGAAACCTACCTTGTGGACGTACGGCTCTATCTTCTCGATAAGTCCTGCCTCCTCCAGGTCTTTCTCGATCTGTTTTCTCGTCTCGAAACGGTCCATTCCCTTGTAGTGGATGCCATGCTCGTTGAGGGTGCCGTCGTCGTTGAATATATCGATGGAGGGGAGGTTGTGCTTCTCGCCCAGGAGGTAGTCGTTCACGTCGTGCGCCGGCGTCACCTTCAGGCAGCCGACATCGCGGTGTCACCCATGATGGTCTCCGGGCGGGTAGTGGCGACCAGGGCGTAAGCACCGTTCGGGTCACCTTCAACCATGTATTTCAAGTAGTAGAGTTTGCCGTTCACCTCCTTGTGAATTACCTCCTCGTCGGACAGTGCCGTGAGCGCCTGGGGATCCCAGTTCACCATCCGTACGCCCCGGTAAATGAGCCCCTTCTCGTGGAGGTCGCAAAACACACGCAACACGCTTTCAGAACGAATGTCGTCCATGGTGAACGCGGTGCGCTCCCAATCGCAGGAGGCGCCCAGCTTCTTGAGCTGCTCAAGGATAATGCCCCCGTGTTCACGCGTCCATTCCCACGCGTGCTCGAGAAACTCCTCCCGCGTAAGGTCGCTCTTCTTGATGCCTCGTGATGCCAGTCGCTCTACCACCTTCGCCTCGGTGGCGATGGAGGCGTGGTCGGTTCCGGGTACCCAGCAGGCGTTCTTTCCCTGCATGCGGGCTCGCCGCACCAGCACATCCTGGATGGTGTTGTTGAGCATGTGGCCCATATGCAGCACGCCGGTGACGTTGGGTGGCGGAATAACGATTGTGAATGGCTCACGATCATCGGGCTCTGAATGGAACAGCTGGTATTCCATCCAATATTGATACCACTTCTTCTCTACCTCAGCGGGGTTGTACTTGCTTGCAATTTCCATTTGTTGTTTCCATTTCACCTCAGGAGCTTGAGTTTGAATGGATATCATTCTTTTTCGCTCCTTTCACGAGGTTATGATTTTACCTAGGGGAATCTCGATACCAACAGTCCAGGCCACCTACTTCTGCCGGGACTATCTATGATAATACCTCAGAGATCTCGATGCGAAACCCTGAATAGTGTTATTATTTTTACTCAGGTTGCAAAGGTATAAATTATTTAGGACTTTGGTTTTAGGATGCTTGTTAACTTTAGCATATTGTTTTATGGCTACTTTTAGCTTTCAAAGCCAAGTTTGCTTTATATCTCTTTATAAAGTAAGTAGGGTCTACGCTGTTGCTTGAACTGCTTCACGTCGTCCGCCCATTTGGCCTTGATGGCGTCGGTCGATTTGCCCGCCATGATATCTTCGCGGATGTAGTCCACGCCGATCAGTTTTTCAAAGAACGAGGTGAAGAATGCTTCTCCTATATTCAGGTTATGGTAGGCATCGATGATGTAGGAGAGGTCGAACCCCTTTTCCCAAATCTTCTCGTGAGGTATATTCCTTAGGTCGACCCCAAAGCACTTTTGGTTTAATAGGGGCGGGTTCTTGGCACCGGGCACGCTACGGGGGGTAAACGAGAAGTCTGACCCCTTGTAATCCGGGTGGCCGTAAGCCTCGAAGGGGAACGAGGTGCCGCGTCCCAGGCTCATGACCGTTCCCTCGAACAGGCAGGTGGAGGGGTATAGGTAGATCGACTGGATGGTGGGCAGGTTGGGCGAGGGTGCGATGGGGGGCTCGTAACGAGTTTGGTGCGTGTAGTTCTCGCAAGGCACCACGGTGAGGTCGCACACCCGTCCCTCGGGCAGCCACTTCTCGCCGTTTATCATCAGCGCCAGCTCTCCAAGGGTCATCCCGTGTACCACCGGGATGGGGAGCCAGCCTACGCCCGACTTATACTTCATGTTGAGGAGGGGACCATCCACGTAAAAGCCGTTGGGGTTGGGACGGTCCAGCACGATCATCTTCTTGCCGTGCTCGGCACAGGCATCCATCAGCCGCGCCATGCTGATGTAATAGGTGTAGAAGCGTAGCCCCACGTCCTGCATATCGAACAGCAGCACGTCAACTTCCGCCATCCTCTCTGCCGAAGGCTTGCCGCCTCCATCACCGTACAGCGACCAGATGGGTATGCCGGTCTTCTCGTCGACCGAGCTGCTCACATGTTCACCCGCGTCGGCGGTTCCCCGAAAGCCATGCTCGGGCGAGAAAATTGCCACCACCTTTATACCTCGTTCCACGAGCGCATCCACCAGATGGACATCGCCCACCATACCGGTCTGGTTGCTCATCACGGCCACCCGCCTGCCCTCCAGTGCGGATAGGTATTGATCGAATCGTTCGGCGCCCATCGTTACCGATGATTCATCATGAGTGGATAGATCTTTCGCGGAGGAGAGCGATGACCTCACGTGGCTCATCGAGGCCTCTTTTTTCGCGAAGAGACAGGCTGGAAATAGAAATGGCAGAATAAGTAAAGAGATCAGGGGGAAAAGCACTTTTTTCATACGATTATTTTATTTTTTTGTTTCGGTGTATGGAACTCGCTTTAATCATGTTCTTGTGTGAGAACTATTTCGATAAGCTAAATGAGCAGAGGACAAGTTCACTTGGACTATGCCATAGCGAGAAATAGTCTAATTTTAATGAACAGTTTTCATGCTCGTTTCATACGATTGTTTGTCTTTATAAGTCTCATTACGGCTATTATCTACGGGTCGGTTTCATGACGTTACTCTTCGGTTTTAGTGGATGAGTATTTTTGCTGCTCGTGCAACTGGTCGAACTCCCCTTGCAGGAGAAGCAACTCTTTTTTTACCTCCCTAAGGCGTGCCACCGCCTCGGCCCGCCTCGTCTGCTCGTCCTTCTTCGTTTGCAAGGTTTGGCGGGCTCCCTCAAGCGTCATTCCCTTCTCCTTGACCAGGTGGTAGACCATCTCTACCTGCAGGATATCTTCACGGGTATATTGCCGGGTACCGCCGGCCGTCTTTTTGGGGCGTATGTTGTCGAACTCTTTCTCCCAGTAGCGCAGTAGCGAGACGTTGACGGCGAAATGGTCGGCCACCTCCTGTATCGAGTAGAAGAGGCGCTTTTCGTTGAACTGAATCGGTTTCTTTCTCTTGCCCATAATGTAGGTAACGTGTAAGGGAAATGATAAGGTGACGTGTAAGGAATATGATTTTGTCAAGGGGTTCTCCCCTATGACTTGCTTGATTTTCGTGCGATGACAACGATGGAGCTGGCTTGTTCAATATCATACCACGAGCGGGCCAGGCTTATCAAACCGACAAGTGGAGCCCGGATCCAACGCACCAGCGGATCGCTCTTCACGTACTTCTCGCTCAACAACGAGATGTAGAACGGGTCGAAGGGCAACGCGTGCCTACCCGTGACAACCAACCCGTGGCATGCCAGTAACCGTTCGAGGGTAGTGGGAGTGAAGTGCCACAGGTGCCTGGGCACATCGTACGCTGCCCACCACTCATGGTAAAAGCGGGCATCGTACGCGAGGTGGTTGGGGACGGCGATAACCGCGACTCCCTCGTCTGTCAGTATCTCCTTGATCTGCTCGACGCTTTCATTCAACTGCTCCAAATGCTCCAGCACGTGCCATAGGGTGACCACGTGGTACGATCCCCGCTTGATGTTCCAAAAGCTCTTTTCATCCCGGACATCCAGCCTGAACTGCTTACTGGCATACTCCCTGGCTCTTTGCTCTTTCTCGATGCCTGAAACGGAGAATCCCCGCCTTTTTGCCGCGTGTAGGAAGTAGCCGGTACCACACCCCATATCAAGGAGGCGAGGCGCCTTGTTTGCCATATTAGTCCGCCGGTCTATCAGATTTGATCTGTTTGATTCACGCGTCACTCCCCGGACGGCTGCCGTCACCAGGCGAACCTTCCTCTTTACCATAACCTGCCGGGCGGCATGGTACAGCTTGTTCACCAGCCCCCGATGGGTATCGGAGTGTGAGATGTATTCCGGTGAGTCGTAATACCTTCCTATCGTGCCTTCAGATGGGAAGGAGTTCGTGAAACGAAACCCGCATCGCTGGCAATCAAAGAGGGGAAAGCGCTCCCCGCTCGAGAAGTGGTCCACCACGTCAAGTGCTTTCCCTATAGCCTCACTGCCACACACCGGGCAGCGTGTTAGTTCGATAAGAGCTCTATCATTCATACAATGGTTGGTGATATGATGTTACGGTCACCATTGGAGCCGGCTCATCATCCATATCGATGCTTCAAAAATCTTCGTTTCGGCAATAAACGAAACAGGTATTTTGCTGTATGTTATTTGTACAGTGGCTCAAAAATAACAATATTCGATGGGAAGGGCAAATTTTTCCTCCATCCCTTTTTTTACCCTTTTTCACGTTTTAATCTTTCTTCGCTTTTATTTTTTCCTTTTTAGGCCTCTTCCGCCTTTTCCCCCTCGCCATTTTGTTCCCGCACTTTGGGAAACGAAGTTTTTCATGTAATTTTGTAACCTGTTTTATAAATATCACATGAAATGATGACTTCCAAAGAGATTCGCCAGTCGTTTAAAGATTTTTTTCAATCGAAGGATCATCGGATCGTACCATCAGCCCCGATGGTGATTAAAGATGATCCCACCTTGATGTTCACCAACGCTGGGATGAACCAGTTTAAAGATATTATCTTGGGCAACGCCCCCGTGGAGCACCCGCGTGTGGCCGACTCTCAGAAGTGCTTGAGAGTAAGTGGTAAACATAACGACCTGGAGGAGGTGGGGCACGATACCTACCACCACACCATGTTCGAGATGTTGGGGAACTGGTCCTTTGGCGACTACTTCAAGGAGGAGGCGATCGATTGGGCGTGGGAGTACCTCACCGAGGTGCTCAAGCTCGATAAGGATAGGCTGTACGCCTCTATTTTCGAGGGATCGCCCGAGGAGAACCTTGAACGGGATGACGAGGCAATCGGGCATTGGAAAAAGTACCTGCCCCAGGAGCGCATCATCAACGGAAGTAAGCATGATAATTTCTGGGAGATGGGAGATACCGGTCCTTGTGGCCCCTGCTCGGAGATTCATATTGATCTTCGGCTGGAGGAGGAACGGGCCAAGGTGGACGGGGTAACTCTCGTGAACCAAGATCACCCGCTCGTGATCGAGGTGTGGAACCTGGTGTTCATGCAATACAATCGCAAGGCGGATGGCTCGCTCGAACCATTGCCTGCGAAGGTGATCGATACCGGGATGGGCCTCGAACGGCTCTGCATGGCGGTGCAGGGAAAGCTGTCGAACTACGATACCGACCTGTTCCAGCCCCTTATCCAGAAGATAGCGGAGATAACCGGCTGTCCATACGGTAAAGAGGATAAAAAAGATGTGGCCATGCGGGTGGTGGCCGACCACGTGCGTACCATCGCCTTTTCGATTACCGATGGGCAACTTCCTTCGAACGCGAAAGCGGGTTACGTGATCCGGCGCATCTTGCGTCGCGCGGTGCGGTACGGCTACACCTTCCTGGGAATGCACGAGTCGTTTATCTACCGGTTGGTGCCCACGCTGGTGCAAGTGATGGGCGAAGCGTACCCGGAGCTACCGGCACAGCAATCGCTTATCGAGAAGGTGATCAAAGAGGAGGAGGAGGCATTCTTGCGGACGCTCGAAAACGGGATCAGGCTGCTGGAGAGGAACCTGCCCGAAGAGGAGGGGGGAGTATTGAAAGGAGAGGTGGCTTTCCAGCTCTACGACACCTTCGGTTTTCCGCTCGATCTGACCGAGTTGATCCTCCGCGAACAGGGGATGACGGTGGATACCGAGGGCTTCAACACCGAGATGCGTAAGCAGCGGGAACGGGCGCGCAACGCGGCGGCTATGGAGACGGGTGATTGGGTCGTGTTGCGGCAAGGTGAACCGGAGTTCGTGGGGTACGATGAAACGGAAAGTAAGGCGACTATCTTGCGCTATCGGGAGGTGAAGCGCAAAAACAAGCGCTATTACCAGCTGGTGCTCTCTCGTTCACCTTTTTACGCGGAGATGGGGGGCCAAGTAGGTGATAGCGGCTGGCTGATAGACCAAGAAAAAACCATCGAAGTGTTCGATACCATACGCGAGAATAACTTGGCCATGCATCTTACCAACAAGTTACCGGACAACCTAGAAGGAGAATTTATCGTCCGGATTGATAAAGGGAAGCGAACGGCCACCGAATGCAACCATTCGGCTACCCACCTGATGCACGAGGCGATGCGCGAAGTGCTGGGAAGCCACGTGGAACAGAAGGGGTCGTATGTCTCCCCGGAGTTGTTGCGGTTCGACTTCTCTCACTTCCAAAAGGTGACCCCCGAGGAGATTCGGGAGGTGGAGAAGCGGGTGACCGCCAAGATACGGGCAAACTTGCCGATTGAAGAGCAACGGCAACTGCCGATCGAGGAGGCAAAAGCGCAAGGTGCTATTGCGCTCTTTGGTGAAAAGTACGGCGATAAGGTGCGTACCGTCCGCTTTGGTTCTTCCATCGAGTTGTGCGGGGGTACCCATACCTCCTCCACGGGGCGTATCGGTACATTCCGTATCATCAGCGAACGGGCCATCTCCGCGGGCGTGCGGCGCGTGGAGGCTGTAACGGCAAAGGGGTGCGAAGAGTACCTCTACCTGCAGGAAGACCTTTTAAGGGAGATAAAGGGGATGTTCGATAACGTGCCCGACGTGATGCAGGCGATCCAAAAGGTGATTGGCGACAACGAGGAGATGAAGCAACAGCTTCAGGAGTACCTGAAGGAGCGGGTGGAACAGCTCAAGCAGCAGGTGATCGATAAGCGTAAGGAGGTGAACGGGGTAACCCTCTTCAAGTTGCTGTTACCTGTTGGAACCCCCGAAGCGATCAAAGATATCGCATACCAGCTTAGGGGGGAGTTCCCGGAAAAGATGATGTTCGTGGCCGGGACGCTGGTCAACGGCAAACCTAGCCTCACTGTTATGCTGAGTGACGACCTGGTAGTCAAGGGGTTCAACGCGAGCAATATGGTGCGTGAGGCGGCCAAGGAGATACAAGGCGGTGGCGGTGGGCAACCTTTCTACGCGACCGCGGGAGGGAAAAATCCGGATGGGCTGAACGCGGCCGTGGAGGCGATCGTTAAGAAGCTCGCAGAAGCGTGACTCAAAGGAAGCGAATCAGTTTCGACAGCCGCTCCCACTCCTTGGGGAAATTGTGTGCGAAGCGGTGTACTTTTTGATCTCTACGGGCGGTTTTCCACCACTTTTGCCAACGGATGGCGAAGTAGAAGGTGAGGGGCATCACGAAGAGGTAACCCAAAGCCAGGAGCCAGTTGCCGGTAATAACCCCCAGGAGGAGCGATTGCAGCAAGGCGAAAATAGGCACGAAAAAGAGGCCCGAAACGTACCGCACCGAGGGGATGAACTGTTTATCCTTGAATAGCCCCTTGAGCTTTTTGTTAATCAACAGCGGGAAGAGCCCGTTCACGAAGCCGAACAACGCGATGGGGGCGGTAAGGAGAAGCGCTGAGAAACGGGCGAAGAGGTTCCACTTGGAAGGCCTCTTCCACACCCGGTCTTTGGAGTTAAGCCCGTTTCCCTGCAACAACTGTTTCGCTTCCCTCAGTTCCCCGACTTTCCGTTGGAACCGCTCGGGTTCCCGTTCGAAAAGGCGATCCAGTTCCCTCACGATATGGAGCGACGCCTGAAGGAAGTCGTCTTTTCGGCCGCGGAATAGTTCCTTTGCAATGCGGTCGCTGTTCCAGTCAATCGCCAGGCAGTAGTCATCATAGTAATCGTCGTTCCATATATCGACCACCATTGATTTTAACCGCGCTTCCAGGTCCTTTCGTAACTGATTGGTAGCCAGGTTGGGATTCTCGTTGTACAGCGCCTTGTACTCCGATACCTCGATGGGTTGGCCGAACGTCACGTAGGCATCCGATGGGAAGTCGTTCACGTCGCGATAGTAGATGGCTACCGGCACGATCTGGCTTTGCAGCTCGAAGTCGAGAGAAGCCTCCGTGGGCAGCACGATGCGGGGCACCGCTTTCTGAATGGGGAGGAGCGACTGCTTGGGGTTATGTCTCCCCTCGGGGAAGAGGGCGATGGGGTTGTTTTTCTTGAGTACGCGGGCTGCGGTTCTAAAGACTTCATCGTTCCGTTCCAGGTTATCCTTCCCGTCGCGAAGCCGGAAGACAGGGATGATGCGCAACCCCTTGAGCAGCCAGGCGACAAACTTCTGCTTGAAGATATCGGCCCGGGCCAAGAATACGACCTGCTTGCAGTGGTAGCTGCAGTAGACCAGCATCAGGGCATCCAACAACGCGTTACGGTGGTTAGCCGCGAAGATGATCGGCCTTTTCCTGGATACGTTCTCTTTACGGCCGACAAACACCAGCTTCCTGAAGTTCAGCCGTAAAGTGGTCTTTACCGGCAACTTAGCCAGCGCGTAACGAATATCGTATTGGTAAATCATAACGGTAAGTTTTGTTAGAGAGGTGAAATGACCCGTGTTAACTCGTTGTTCCTTTAGCTCGTTGGCAAGGGCGAAATAACCCGCCTCCTCCAGTAAAACGCGAGCATTAAACCGGCGATAATATGCCATATGCCCCACCACGCGGCGATAAAGGCCATCCCACCCAGTTCCAACTCGGGCGGGAAAATTCTCGGGTTGAAGATCAACGCAAGGCCTAACCCCGAGTTTTGGATACCCGTTTCAATGGAGATGGTCCTGCAATTTATCTCGTTTACCTTGAGTGACTTTGGGAAATAGTACCCGCTTACGTAAGCCAACCCGTTATGGAGAAGCACGAGGAAGAATATCAGGTGAATGTATCGAAGGAACAGGCTGAAGTTGCCCGCCAGGGCAGCCACGATGAACCCAACGAAAAAGAGGATGGAGACGGTCTGCACCGTCTTGTCAATCCGTTTCGTGAACTTCGGGAATTTCATACCGACGAACATCCCAAGGATCACGGGGATGCCGAGGATCAGGAAGACCGTGCGGAACATCTCTACCGGGTCGATCGTGATGGGTACCAACAGGGGTGAGTGTTTCGCGTAGAGGCTACCCCAGAAGGCGAAGTTAAAGGGTGTCATGAAGAGGCTCATCACGGTGGTGAGGGCAGTAAGGCTCACCGAAAGGGTGATATTTGACTTGGAGATAGAGGAGATCAGGTTGGAGACGTTGCCCCCCGGACAAGCGGCGACCAGGATCATCCCCATTGCCACGGCCGTGGAGGGGCGTATTATCATCACCAGCAAAAAGGTGAGGGCGGGGAGGAGCACGTATTGGGAGATGACTCCCAGGAT
Organism: Bacteroidota bacterium; assembly: GCA_023622765.1. GTDB lineage: Bacteria > Bacteroidota > Bacteroidia > Bacteroidales > Dysgonomonadaceae > Proteiniphilum. The sequence continues at coordinate 98,077 of JAMNYO010000070.1, forward strand.
AACCGGTTTGGGGTTCAACACGAGCGTTTTGAAGTGCTCGGGCTTGATACTCAGTGCCACACCGAACATGATAAACGCAATGGCAACGTTCATGATGTTTACGCTCCCTTGATTGAAGTTCAACTGAACCGCATCAAGCTGTTCAAGGTTCCCAAAAAGCGATAATAGCGGGGTAAACTGCATTGGACCTTTTGATTTTGAGGCACAAGGTACGAAAAAATATATTCTCTATCATTATATTTCACATTGTTTCTGTTTTTAGTACCAGTCAACAGGTCATGTGCGTCAGACTAACCCGTTACGCGACACGTGTATCTATTCTATCCAAAACTGATATTCGCATGTTATAAACCGGAAATGAAACAACGTGCAAAAGTTGCGCTAATTTCATTACCTTTGTGGAGAAAGAAAAAACGGCATAAGAAAAACCCTATGAGCGCACCCCTTGCCGAGCGGCTACGGCCGCGTACCCTCGATGAGTATATCGGACAGACACACCTGGTCGGTAAGGGAGCCGTACTGCGCAGGATGATCGATTCCGGCCGCGTGCCCTCCCTGATTTTTTGGGGTCCCCCAGGGGTGGGGAAGACCACGCTTGCCCACATTATCGCCAACACTATCGAGACACCCTTTTACCAGTTGAGCGCGGTGAACTCGGGGGTCAAGGATGTACGCGATGCGATTGAGAAAGCGAAAAGCAGCCGCTTCTTTAATCGTGCTGCCCCCATTCTCTTTATCGATGAGATTCACCGCTTCAGTAAATCGCAACAGGACTCGTTGCTGGGCGCAGTGGAGACCGGCACGATCACTTTGATCGGTGCGACCACCGAGAACCCCTCTTTCGAGGTGATTCGACCACTGCTTTCCCGCTGCCAGGTGTACGTTCTTAAGCCAATGGGAAAGGGTGACCTAGAGACATTGCTGGAACGTGCCCTTACTGAAGACCACCTCCTAAGGGAGCGGGAGATCGAGGTGAAGGAGAGCGATGCGCTGTTCCGCTTTGCGGGTGGCGATGCCCGCAAGCTGTTGAATATCCTGGAGCTGACGGTCGCCTCCGAAGGGGGCGATAAGGTGGTGATCACCGATCAACTGGTGACGGAGCGGCTGCAGGAGAACCCCGCCGCGTACGATAAGGGAGGTGAGTTACATTACGACATCATCTCGGCTTTTATCAAGTCGATCCGGGGGAGCGATCCCGACGCGGCCATCTACTGGCTGGCGCGGATGGTGGCGGGGGGTGAAGACCCCAAGTTCATCGCCCGGCGACTGGTCATCTCGGCCGCGGAGGATATTGGCCTGGCCAACCCCAATGCGTTGCTGTTGGCCAACGCCTGCTTTGATACGCTGCAAAAGATCGGGTGGCCCGAGGGGCGCATCGTTTTGGCCGAGACCACCGTCTACCTGGCTACCTCACCCAAGAGCAACTCCGCCTACCTTGCTATCGATAAGGCCATTGCCAACGTGGAGCAGACGGGCAACCTGCCGGTACCGTTACACCTGCGTAATGCACCCACGTCGCTAATGAAAGAGCTCAACTACGGTAAGGAGTACAAGTACGCACACGATTACGATAACCACTTCGTGAAGCAGGAGTACCTACCCAAAGAGCTCAAGGGAACCCGTTTCTGGGAGGTGCAACCCAACCCCGCTGAACTGAAGCTGGCGGAGCGCATGAAAAAACTGTGGGGCGAAGAGCGTGAAAAGCCAGAAAAGGATACATGATACCCCTAATACCATTTCATACCTCGGTCGTACGGTGAATTTCGCTGCTCGTACTTCAGGTCTCGCAGCATGGACGAGTTGGCTTGGATGGTGAAGTTATACGACTTGTAGGGTCCAATCGGTATAAAGCTGGCCGACATGTTCCAGCAGTGCAGGTTGCGTGTGAGCGTACAGTTGATATTCGTGAATTTCTTCTGATCGAAATTGTAGTCGGTATTGAACGTGAAGTTCCAGTTCTTGGTCGGCTGAATCGAGCCGCTCAACCCGAAGTTATGGGTGAGTTTCCCCTTGTACTCCATCCTCTCCTTATCGAACTCCCCGTACCCGTACCGCAGCGAATAGTTGAACGAGATGTTCCAGTTGAGTTTATTTTTGAGGTATCCCTCCTCGTCGAATTCCCCCATTGAGTTATCGCTGTTATCGAACATACCGCCACGAGACCCCGTCTCGTACGGGTTGCGGCCTATCGTGCCGTCGTCCGGCAGCTGGCCGGTCGGATCGTCATCGCCTTCGCCCTCCTCACTACCCTCCTTCTTTTTACGACCGAACAACTTGTTTAACGCCTCCTGGTTAAGCGAGTAGGAGAAAGAGGTTCCGGTACTCATTAGTTTACCGAACCCCTTGCCATTCATGACCCGGAGCTTGTCGACCCGCTTAGGGCTTCCATTCTGGTCTAGCTGGTAGATGTAAGGATCCCACACGGCGTTCAGGCTGAGAGTGTAAGACTTGGAAAGCTTTAAGCGGATGTTCGAGTTGATGTTGCTCCACTTCATGGAGTCGGCCATCATGTTGTAGCTGAAGTTAATCCCCAGATCGTCGATCAGGCTGATTTTGCGGGTGCCGGTAGTATCCGCGTCGGTTCGTATCTTCATCTCCAGGTTGTTCTTGAAGTCGAACCCGATGCTCCCGCTTTGTCCTCGGGAAGCGGTGCCGAACATCATTGCGGAATAGGGTGAGTAGGTGTACTCCACGTCCTCGCCGTATTCGTTTTTGTAGGTGTAGGTCTCGTAAAAGCCATACTTGGGATTCCCGAAGTCGGGCCGCCAGTTAAGACTGATGCTGGGGGAGAAGACGTGGCGGATAGCCTGTATCTTGTCGCCAAATATCTTCCAGGGGGTGTACATCCCGTATAGCTTTGTTTGTGCGCTGAGTGACGTGCTGTAATCATACACCCGCTTGAAGCCATGAATGGTATCCACCGGCACGTGCCGTTTGCTAATGGGATCCCACGCTTGTTTGTGCGCCCCGGTGTACCACCGCTCGGTGTAGTTAAACGATGGAGATACCTGGATGAACTCGAAGAGGGTGAAGGTGGCGCTTACCGGGATGCTGTGTTTCATCCCGTTGCTCCAATCACGGATCAGGCTCGACTTAAGGAACAGGTCCTCCTTCGTGGTGATCGAGTTGCGAAACTCGCCCGAGTAGCTCATCGATATCTTTTCATACCAACGCTCTTTGCCCACCGCGTTCTTCCGTTTAAAGGGGTTGATGCGACTCATGTTGACGGAGAGGTTGGGGAACGTGGCGGCGATGGTGGAGTCTTGTGACACCTGGTTGATGCTCATCGTGGCCGAAAGGCTCCAGGGCGAGTCGGGGAACCGCTGCGTGAGGTTCACGCTCGAGCTCTTGGTGTTGCTCGACGCTGCACGGGAGTAGAGGCGACTAAGGTCGCGGTGGTTGCTCTTGCTTGTGGAGAAGTTCACGCTGGCCGACAGGGTGCGGTACATGTTGGCCTTCGGGTCCTGCGAGTGGGTCCAGTTGATGCGAAGGTCTTTCGCCACGGAGTAGGCCGCGGGTACCACCTCCTTCAGCTCTTTTTCGCCGGTAGCCGTGCTCATGTGGTAGACGTTGAAGTTGCCCGAGTACTTGTATCGCTTGCGATAGTTGGAGCGAGCCCCAACACCCCACGAACCCTTGGTGTAGATCTCCCCCGTGACCGCCAGGTCGATGTAGTCGCTTAGCGCGAAGTAGTACCCCCCGTTTTGCAGGTAGAACCCGCGCGTCATCTCGTCACCGTAGCTGGGCATGATGATGCCCGATGAGTAGCTCTTGGTAAAGGGAAAGAATGCGAAGGGCAACACGATGGGGAACAGGGGTACCTCGGCTACCACCAGCCAGGCGGGTCCCGTTACGACATCCTCGTTGGTCACCTTGGCCCTCGACAGGTTCAGGTAAAAGTGGGGGTTCTCGTCGTTTTCGCAGGTGGAGTATTTCCCGTCGCGCATGTAGAACGATTTATCGGGGTTCATTTTCGCCTCCTTGGCCACGATGTTTCCCTCGCCCTGTTGCGTGATCACGCCGTGGATAAACGCTTTTTCCGTTTCGAAGTTGTATTTTACCTTCTTCATCTCGTACTCGTCTTGCCCCTCCGTGAAGACGGGGTAACCGAACTCCTTGCCCAGGGAGTCGACGCCAAACGTGGAAGAGATCATGCTGCTGTCCATATCCACGGTGATGTACTCTCCCTTGATGGACAAATCGCCGTACTTGATATCGGCATCACCGTAAAGGAAGGCCATGTTTTCGTTAGTAAAGACAACCGAGTCTTGCCCTGAGTAGTAAACCGTGAACTCGAGTTTCTCTTTCGGGATCTCCATTTCGATGCTGTCGAGTGCGGCGTCAAGCGATCGTACAGTGTCTGCCTTGACTACCGCTAGTGAATCGACTGCCGGCAGGAGGTCAGTCATCAAGCTGTCCGCTTTAAGCGAACGCTGTAATGAATCAGGGAGTTGTAATGAATCAGGGCGTTGCAGCACATTTGGTTGTTCCAGTGAATCGGGACGTTGTAGCGTGTCGGTAAGCCGCAACGAGTCTGGGAGTCGCTTTTCCGCGGGCATAGTTTCTACCACCGTGTCGGTAGTCGGTACCTCCGATACAGCCGGCAGGTCACCCTGGCTCATCGCCACACTAGTCTTTCTCACGGAAGAACATTGGACAAAGACCCACAGGACGGTAAGCAGGTATATGAAACGTATAAATTGCCTCATGCGGAAAATGCAGGTCACGTATGGTTTTCACACGCGAAGCTACGTATTAATGCATTAATATGCGGCAAAAATAATAAAAAGAAACTTAAGAGCGGGCGATTAACACCTTTTTCAGTTCATGAAGGTCGTTGGGGAGGAGCAGCGACCGTTTTTCACGCGACATAAAGGCTTTAAGCCTTTCGGGAACCTCTAAGGGGTTATCGATGCAAGCTTCTACAGTTTCTTTGAACTTGGCAGGGTGCGCGGTTGCCAGGAACACCCCCGTTTCGCCATGTTGTAATCCCTCTTTCAGGGCCATGTAAGCGCAGGCCCCGTGGGGGTCTAGTAAGTAACCGGTGCGCTGGTACACCTCGCGAACGGCCGTTTTAATCGCTTCGTCGTTATAGGTGAAGCCATCGATCGCTTGTTGGATGGACGCGTGCGATGAGTCGTACAGATCAACGATACGATCGAAGTTGCTGGGTGCACCCACGTCCATGGCGTTAGCTAGCGTCTGTATTGATGGGGCAGGACGATATTCGCCCGTTCGGAGGTACTGGAAAAAGACGTCGTTTCGGTTGTTGGCAGCGATGAACCGCTTAATTGGCAGACCCGTTTGCTTCGCGAAGAGCCCAGCGGTGAGGTTGCCCAGGTTGCCGCTCGGTACGGCGATGATTACCTGGTCGGCTGACGGGCGGCTCGCCAGTTGGGCATAGGCCCAGTAGTAGTAAAACGATTGGGGCAGGAACCGCGCCACATTGATGGAGTTGGCCGAGGTGAGGTGCAAGCGGTCGTTCAGCTCACTGTCCATGAAGGCCGCTTTCACGAGTGCCTGGCAGTCGTCAAACGTGCCATCGACCTCCAGCGCGGTAATGTTTTGCCCTAGGGTAGTGAACTGCGCCTCCTGCATTGCGCTCACCTTGCCTGAGGGGTAGAGTACGAACACCCGTATTCCCTTTACGCCCAAGAAACCGTTGGCTACCGCGCTCCCGGTATCGCCCGAGGTGGCGACAAGCACCGACACCTCCCCTTGTTGCTTCTTGCGCACGAAATAGGAGAGCATCCTGGCCATAAAGCGTGCGCCCACGTCCTTGAAGGCGAACGTGGGTCCGTGGAACAGCTCCAGCGCGTAGATCCCTTCCTCTACCTTCACGAGGGGAATGTTAAAATCGAGGGTCTCCTCGACGATTCCGTCTAGGGCCTTTTTCGGAATATCCTCACCAAAGAAGAGGTTGGCCGCCTCCTTGGCAATTTCCGTCAATCCTTTTTCCCCGATACGGTTAAAAAACGGGTCGGGGAACCGCCCGATACGCTCGGGCATGTAGAGTCCCTTATCGGGAGCAAGTCCCTTTACCACCGCTTCTTGCAGGGAGGCGAGGGGGGCTTTACCATTCGTACTGTAATAGCGCATATTCTTGTTTTGTTATTTATGAATCGAGGAGGGCCTTCATAAATTCGTTGCCGCTCAACAGTCCGTAGCTTCCCTCCTTCGCCGAAAACTCGTCGTAGGTAAGCACCCCATCAGGTTTCTTGTCCTGTCGGTAAATCAGAAAGGGGATGGGTTGGCTTGTGTGCGTCCGGGTGGCACAAGGGGTTGGGTGATCAGGCAGGATGGCGATAGTCACCGGCTCTTTCCACGTGGCTGTCTCCTCGTAGATCGTCTTCACGATACGGGCGTCCAGGTACTCGATAGTTTTCACCTTGAGCGGTGCGTCACCCTCGTGTCCCGCTTCATCGCTGGCTTCGACGTGCATATAGACGAAATCGTGTTTTTTTAGCGCCGCAAGAGCTGCCGCTGCTTTTCCCTCGTAATTGGTATCGTGGAGGCCAGTGGCTCCCTCTACCTTTATCACCTCCAGTCCAGCGTATACACCGATGCCCCGGATAAGATCCACGGCCGAGATGACCGCCCCGCTCCCGATGGGGAATAGTTCGGCCAGCGGTTTCATGGTGGGGCGGAATCCGGGCGACCAGGGCCATATGGCGTTGGCCGAATCTTTCCCCTCACCCTTTCGGCGCTGGTTGACGGGATGATCCTCTAAAAGCTCCCGCGATACCGCGATGAGGCGGTTCAAAAGATCCGCTGTCGCTTTGGCATCGTCGTTCTCAGGATGTATCAGGTGGGGAGCAAACGGTTGCCCCGGGATGTCGTGAGGGGGTGTGCAATGCAATGCCTTACTCCCGCCTTTGATTTTCAGCACGTGTCGGTAAGAGACACCCGGGTAAAAGCTAATCGATTCGTCACCCAACTTCTTATTTAGGAAGCGAATCAACTCTGTCGATTCAGGTGTGGATATATGTCCCGCCGAGTGGTTCTTTAACCGATCGCCCTCCAGGTTCACAAGGTTGCAGCGCAAGCATAGCTCGCCGGTCAGTACCTCTACCCCCATGCTCACGGCTTCCAACACACCCCGACCTTCGTACACCGAAGGCACATCGTACCCCAAAACGGAGAGGTTGGCTATCTCGCTGCCGGGTGAAAAGCCATGGGGTACGGTCTGTAGTAATCCGCTTCTACCCTTACGGGCGAGCAGGTCCATGTAGGGGGTATGGGCTACCTGCATGGGGGTTTTGCCGCCCAGCGCGGCGATTGGCTCATCTGCCATACCGTCACCCAAAATAACAATCCGTTTCATTGCTTTTAAAATGGTCCTACCGTATGTTCGCGATCGAGATGATATCTGAGAAGACACCGGCGGCTGTCACGCTGGCGCCAGCCCCGTACCCCTTGATGACCATGGGGTACTCGTTGTACCGCTCTGTGGTGATCATGATGATATTGTTGCTCCCTTCCAGGTCATAGAAGGGGTGACCCCGTTCTACTTCCCTCAAGCCTACTTCGCACTGTCCATAGTCGTACGAGGCCACGAAGCGTAGCCGTTTCCCCTCTTTTGCCAACTTTTCGCGCCGTTCTTCAAACGAGGGATCCATCTCGGGGATGGCTTGCCAGAACTCCTCGAGGCTTCCATCGAAGTATTTTTGGGGGACGAAGAGGGTTTTCTTTACGTCTTCCTGGTTTACAACTGCCCCAGCTTCTCGGGAAAGGATCACCAGTTTCCGTATCACGTCTAGTCCGCTTAGGTCGACCCGTGGATCGGGTTCGGCAAATTTCGCGTCCACCGCCATGCGTATCGCCTGACTGAACGGATTCTCTTTGCTCAGCGTGTTGAAGATAAAGTTCAGCGTACCGGAGAGTACCGCCTCCAGCTTCACGATCTTGTCACCCGAGTTGATCAGTGAGTTCATCGTGTTGATGATGGGCAACCCGGCACCCACGTTCGTCTCGAAGAGGAACTTCACCCCGGCTTTCCGGGCGGTCTCCTTCAACTGTCGGTAATTGTCGTAGTCCGACGAGGCGGCGATCTTGTTGGCGGTGACCACGGAGATATTCTTCCCCATCAGTTCACCGTACAGTTTCGCGATATCGGGACTCGCGGTGCAATCCACGAATACCGAGTTGAAAATATTCATTTTTACTGTCTCGTCACGTATTCGTTCGGGGGAGCTCTTGTAGCCGTTAGTCATCAGGTTGTCGAAATATCCCTCCAGCGGGATCCCTTCGCGGGCGAAGAGGGCCCTCCTTCCGTTAGCGATGCCCACCACGTTGATGCGCAACTTGTTTTGTTCCTTCAGGGTCTGCTGCTGCTGTTGTATCTGCTCAAGTAGCTTCCCCCCCACCGTGCCGGTACCCACCACGAACAGGTTCAGCTCTTGGTAGGGCGACAGGAAGAAGGAGTCGTGTATCACGTTGAGCGACTTCCTAAGGTCCGTTTTGGCGATGACGCAGGAGATGTTCGTCTCACCGGCACCTTGCGCGAGGGCTACGATGTTAATCCCGTTGCGTCCCAGTGCGCCAAAGAACTTCGCGGCGATACCCGGCACGTGCCTCATGTTTTGCCCCACGATGGCGATCGTTGCCAGGTCATACTCCACCATGATCTCGTTGATGCTCCCCATCGCGATCTCGTGGGCGAACTCGTTCGACAATACTTTCTGGGAGAGCGGGGCATCCTGCGTTCTCACACCAATGGAGGTGCTGTTCTCGGAGGAGGCTTGTGAGACGAGGAAAACGCTGATACCGTTATTGGCCAGTGCCGAGAAGATGCGCTTGTTCACCCCGATCACGCCGACCATCCCCAGTCCCTGTATGGTAATCAGGGCGGTATCGCTGATGGAGGAGATCCCTTTGATGATCTTCCCGTCCCCGGTAGGTTGAATGTTCCGTATCCATGTCCCCTCCCTCTCAGGGTGAAACGTGTTCTTCAGGTGGATGGGGATATTCTTGTGATAGACAGGAAATATGGTGGGCGGGTAAATCACCTTGGCGCCGAAGTTGCTCAGCTCGATCGCTTCGGTGAACGAGAGCTCCTCGATCAGATATGCCGAGTTAATGATCTTCGGGTCGGCTGTCATAAATCCATCCACGTCGGTCCAGATCTCCAGCACCGAAGCATTCATGGCGGCAGCGATGATAGCAGCGGTGTAATCCGATCCCCCCCTACCCAGGTTGGTGATGTCGTTGGTATCATGACTCGACGAGATGAATCCTGGCACAATAGCTACTTGAGGCGGCGGCATTTTGGCGAACGTTTCGCGTATTAGCTCGTTGGAGCGTTTCAGGTCGGGTATATGGCTGTTGTACTGTCGGTTGGTCTTGATGAAGGTGGTTGCATCATAGAGTTCTGCTCCATCGATAAGTTTGCTGATAATAAGTGATGAGAGCCGTTCACCGTAACTCACGATCTTGTCGGAGGTCTTTTGCGACAGGTCGCCGATCAGGAAAACCCCTCGAAGGATGTTCTGCAGTTCATCGAACAGTTGGTGTACCTTTGTTTCAAGTTCACGCTTGATATCTTGTTTCAAAACCATCTTCTCGATAATCACCTCGTGACGGGAAATTACCTCATCAAGTAGGCCTTTGTACCCGGCGTTGCCGTTCAGCGCGAAGTCGGCCGCCAGGAGGAGGCGGTCTGTCACTCCATCCAGTGCCGATACCACCACGATCACGGGCTCTTTTTGGTTCTCGATGATTCGCTTGACCCGTTGTAAATTTTCGGGACTCCCCACCGATGTCCCCCCAAACTTCATCAGTTTCATACGATTAGTTTATTTTTTATTATACTCTATACCATCTTTTACCATGGAAAGAGAAGGCAACGCGTTGAAGCAAAGGGGCCTCTCAACTGCCCTTGGTGTAACCCATTCCTTCGAAGGGGATAGGTTGTTGTAAAAATGTGTTGATGTTAAAAAGCGCACACCGGATGGTGGCGAAAAAAGCAATGAATGCTTGCGGACGTGAAAAAATTACATAACCCCCCAAGGGGTCATGGTCATTGTAGCAGTTGCGTGGAGGTGCATGAAATAAAATCCTTGCATAGCTGTCGTGTGAATTTGTTGCAAAGATAGGCCAATAATTGATAATGTGAAATAAAAAACGAAAAAAATTGTCTATCTGTCGGGTAACAGTCCGCATGATTCGATGTTTGTGAATAGCCCCTCACGTTTCTATTTCCATACCGTGTTGCATACGTTGAATTTGAAACCAAAAATACCGACACTATCTTGTGTGAGCGTGGAATTTTATTAACGGGTAAATTTCACTATTTTTGGGGTGCGGTATTGAAAAGTGATCCGCTGAAAAAACAGCTTGAAAATGCACATGATGAACCGTAAGAAGAGAAACAGGCTATTTGCCTTGGGGGCATCCCTTTCCGTGTTGGCACCGTTAAGCGCGCAACAGAAGCCGAACGTGGTGTTTATCATTGCCGATGATTTGGGGTACGGCGACTTGAGCTGTTACGGGCAGGAGAAGTTTCAGACGCCCCATATCGACCGGCTAGCGCTAAATGGTATCCGCTTCACCCGTTCCTATTCGGGAACGACCGTGAGCGCACCATCCAGGGCGAGCCTGGTGACCGGGTTGCACACCGGACACGCGCCCATCAGGGGCAACAAAGAGATAAAACCTGAGGGGCAGTCACCACTCCCGGCCGGTACGTTCACCCTTTTCCACCTGTTTAAGAACGCGGGTTATACCACCGCTGCCTTTGGCAAGTGGGGGTTGGGTTACCCCGGTTCCTCAGGTGATCCCATGAACCAGGGAGTCGATCGCTTCTTTGGGTATAACTGCCAAAGAAAGGCACACAACTACTATCCGGCTTACTTGTGGGATAACCGTTCCAGGGTATGGTTCCCCGAAAACGACGGTGGAAAATCGATCACCTACTCGCAGGAGGTGATCCAGGGGGAGGCTTTGAAATTTATCGACCAACAGCAGGGGAATTCTTTCTTCCTCTTCGTGCCGATGGTGCTCCCGCACGCCGAACTGGTTGTTCCCGAGGATAGCCTCATCCAGCAGTTCAGGGGGCGCTTCCCCGAGATCCCTTACGTGGGGGTGGACGCGAAAACCGCCTTTGAAAGGGGTGGCTATCGCTCCCAAGCGCATCCACGCGCCACGCACGCGGCCATGGTCACACGCATCGACCTTTACGTGGGGCAGATTATCGACAAGCTCAGGGAGACAGGTGCTCTAGAGAACACGCTGATCGTTTTCACCAGTGATAACGGGCCGCACCGCGAAGGTGGTGGCGACCCGGACTTCTTTAACAGCAACGGGATATATCGGGGGTACAAGCGGGACCTGTACGAGGGGGCCATCCGCGTTCCTACCCTCGTCTCATGGGAGGGTAGGGTGCCATCGGGCAGAGAGAGCGACCACCCGTTTGCCTTTTGGGACTACCTGGCCACGTTCGCCGAGCTGACCGGTCAACCGCTTCCGGTGGAGAGCGATGGGGTAAGTATCTTGCCCTTGTTATTGGGTGACGAGGGACAAGCGGAGCACGACTACCTCTACTTCGAGTTTCACGAGCAGGGCGGGCGGCAAGCGGTGATTCAAGGCGAGTGGAAATTGCTTCACCTTGATATTCGCGAGGGTGGTCGTTACGAGCTTTACAACCTTGCGTCCGACCCATCGGAAAATCACAACCTCGTGAACCTCTACCCGGGTAAGGCAAGGGAGCTAAAAGAGCTCATGAGGGGAGCGCGGAGCGATCACCCCGATTGGCCGTTGTTCAGGTGATTACTCCAAAAACAGTTGACCTTAGGTTATTGCCGCACGTTTTGGAATGAGTCTCTTGTTCGAATGATCACTCCAGGTACAGTTCAATCACCGGTATCTCCACGTTCGGCTTGATGACCGGTAGCCGCAGGTTCAAGTCGGCCTCCGTGGCGATACTCCCCTGCATGTGGTGACCGTATGGAGCGGTGATTAGGATCTCCGACGCGTCGTGCAGGAACTGTGCGTACTTCACTTTTCCCTTGTACCCTGGTAACCGGAAATTGGTGATCGGGTAGTCCAGCAGGTGGATGTACAAACGGTTGGTCGTGGGGTTGTAGGTGAGGATGGTGTGCTCGGGCGCTTCAAACTCTTCGGGCGCTTGCGTGCAGCCGTAGATCGAGCGACCGTGCAGCTTCATCCACTCGCCCATTTCGGCCAGTGCCTTGTCGGCCCGTGAGTCGAATGTTCCCCTCGCGGTGGGTCCCACGTTCAGCAGCAGGTTCCCGCCCTTGCTCACCGTTTCGATCAATAGCACAAGAAGCTGCCGATTGTCCTTCCAGGTCTGCTCGTCACGGTAATAGCCCCACGATCCGGAGAACGTTTGGCAGGTCTCCCAGGGAACCTTCTTCCCGTCGATCTCCGGCCAGCTCTGCACTTTGAACTGCTCCGGCGTGGTAAAGTCCCACCCACCCCAGTACTCCTTGAGGTCGGCCCGGTCGTTCACGAGGACATCCGGCTGAAGTTGGCGCACCATCTTCATCAGTTCTACCGCGTCCCAGTCGTCCCGTCCCTTTCCAAACTTACCCGGGAACGAGTAGTCGAGCCACAGCAGGTCGATTTTCCCGTAGTTGGTAAGCAGTTCACGAACCTGGTCCTTCAGGTACTGGCGGTAGATGTCCATATCCCTCCCTTCATTCAGTCGGGCGTACTCCTCCTCGGAGGATGCGCTTCGCGGGTGTACACGGTCGATGGAGTAGTGCGGGTGATGCCAGTCGATGAGCGAGTAGTAGAACCCCACCTTCAGCCCTTTGGCCCGGAAGGCGTCCACCCACTCCTTGATGATATCTTTCCCGTATGGTGTGTTCGTTGCCTTGTAGTCGGTGTACTTCGAGTCGAACAGGCAGAAACCTTCGTGGTGCTTGCTGGTGATGACGGCATACTTCATCCCCGCGGCCTTCGCCTTGGCAGCCCACTCCGCGGGGTTGAACAGGTCGGGGTCAAACAGTTCGAAATATTTTTGGTACGCCTCGTCCGAAATGCGCTCGTTTTTCTTGATCCACTCGTGCCGCGCCAATTGCGCGTAGAGTCCCCAGTGGATGAACATGCCGAATCGGTCTTCGGTCCACCACTTCATCCGTTCCGTTTTCTCGGCCTCCGTCTCGTTCCAGATAGCCATCTCCCTGTTGTCGGGAGTCTGGGCGAGGATTCCCTGGATGGAGAAGAGACCGAGGCACAAAATAATCAACACTGTTCTCATAGTGGGTTGTTTTGTATTCGCTAATGTTAAAGACCTTTGAAATGTTTTTTACTTGACGCTAATCGGTGCCCTATAGCGAAGTGTTTAATAATCGCTACTGTTTAGGATTCCGTATGCGTTCATACGCTTCCGTCATCTCCTGCAGTTTCTCCGGCTCCGATTCGGCTAAATTTACCTGTTGGCCGAGGTCGTCTGCCAGGTTGTAGAGTTGGGGCTCACTGGAATTGCCTAGCTCGATGTTGACCATCTTGTTGACAGCGGGACCTTTATAGGGTGGGATAAACACCCAATCACCCTGTCGGTAAGCTGTTTTGGTTGTTGCCTCCATGATCAGCTCCGAGCGCCCTTTCTCACTACGACCTAAGAATGCGTCGAGCAGCTCCTCACTATCGGGTCCCCTTTGGTCGCTTCCTACCAGTTTTGCCAGCGATGAGAAGAGGTCCATTTGCATGACCACCGCGTCGGAAACAGCGGGTTCTACCGTTCCTTTCCAGTAGACGAGGAACGGCACCCGTGTACCCCCTTCGAAAAGGCTGTATTTCCCTCCGCGGAATGGCCCGGACGGTTGGTGGTCTCCCAGTTTCTCCTCTGCGTCATCGTAATAGCCGTCATTCACAACTGCCCCGTTGTCGCTGCTAAAGATAATCAGCGTGTTTGCCATTAGGTTCTCCTCCTCGAGCGTTTTCAACAGTTCGCCCACGCACCAGTCCGCCTCCACGATCACGTCGCCACGCGGTCCCATACCCGATGTTCCCACGAAGCGCGGGTGTGGTGTTCGGGGCACGTGCGGTTGTTGCATCGCGTAGTAGAGGAAGAAGGGTTTCTCCTTATGGTTTCGGATATAGTCTTGCGCTTTCTGCAGGAAGTCGTCTGCCATATCCTCGTCGACCCACATGGCCGATTTGCCCCCCTTCTGGAACCCGATCCTCGGTATCCCGTTATGGATGGAGTTGTTATGGCCGTTAAACCACATCATGGTGGTGCATAGCTCCGGGTTATCGAGACCAGTGGGTTCCCCCTCGAAATTCTCCTGGTAGTTCACAAAGAGCGGGTCGTCAGCCTCAAGTCCGACGACCTGCCCGTTTTCGAGATACACCGTGGGTACCCGGTCTTGCGTGGCCGCCATGATAAAGGAGTAGTCGAATCCCAACTCGTTGGGGCCCGGTGCTACCCGCTGGTTCCAGTCAACCGTTCCACTGCCCAGTCCCAGGTGCCATTTACCCACGATTCCCGTGTGGTATCCTTTTTCTTGCAGCATTTTGGGGAGTGTCATCCGGGCGGTATCGATAATCAGTGGCGCTTCGCCGGGCAGGATTTGCGCGCTTTTCTCGCGCCACGGGTATTCGCCGGTAAGCAACGCATACCTGCTGGGGGTACTGGTGGCGGAGGAGGAGTACCCGTTGGTGAAGCGTATCCCCCCGTGAGCCAGCCTGTCCATATTGGGCGTCTCAATTTTCGTAGCCCCGTAGGCACTCATATCGCCGTAGCCCAGGTCGTCCATGTAGATCAGCACCACGTTTGGTTGCTGGGGTACTTGTTTCTCGCCCTGGCACCCGGCAAGTAGTGCCACGGAGCCAAGCCCAAGAAGTTTTGCTGGTGTTGAAATTGCTTGTCTCTTCATTTTCATACGATTATTTTATTCTTTTACATTTCAGTGTATGGAACTCGCTATTAATCATGCTCGTTTCACACGATTATTTATATTTTTTACATTTATATTTCACTTACTATTTGGAACGTTTTTTAATCATCTGCTTTTGCGCTGATTACTCGTCCGGCCAGGGGCATATGTCCTCTACCCCATCCACGTGATTTTTTTCGTTACTTGAGGGGTGTTCCGTCTCCCGTTTAGTAGCTTGACTCAAATCCCCGTTACGCTTAAAGGAGGGGCGTAGCGCGTTCACTCTTCGGAGGTATTCCCCCAATTCGGTGGCCAGCTGTTGCACCTGTTGAGGTTCTTTCTCGGCACGGTTCATGGTCTCGCCGATATCGTTGTTGATATTAAACAGCTCCTTCTTACCGGTATCGTAGTAATGTATCAGTTTCCAGTCGCCTTTCCGAATGGTGCTTGTGGTGCCGATACCGGGGCCCTCGTTCCCCCATAGGTTCGGGTAGTGCCATACCAGGGCTCGTTCCTTGTAATTCGTTTCTTCACCCCTAAGCTTAGGGATAAAGCTAACCCCATCGATTGGTTGCTTGGTTTTTCGCTCCTCCACTTGCGCGATATCGAGGACGGTGGGGAAAAAGTCCTCGATGATCACGTAGTCGTCGCACCGGCTACCCGGTGCCGTTACGCCTGGCCATTTCACGATCATCGGCACGCGGATGCCCCCTTCGTAAGCCGACCCCTTACCGCTATTCAGTGGTGCGTTCTGGGTATGTAGTGGCGCGTCGCGCCAACGCGTGGAGGTCGAGAATCCGCCGTTGTCCGACATGAAGATAACCGCCGTGTTCTCTTCCAGCCCATTTTCTTCCAGCCACCCCATAATGTCCCCCAGGCTTTTATCCATCCCTTCGATGAGTGCCGCATACGCTGCCTCCTTCTCAGATAGCCCGGCATCCAGGTATTTCTGGTAGAACCGGGCGTCCCTGTCAATGGGTATATGGATCGCGTAGTGTGCCATATAGAGGAAGAAGGGTTGCTCCAGTTTCTTGGCTTTGTCGAGTGCGCTCAACGCCTCAAGGGTCAGCGCCTCCGTGACGAACGTGTCGCTGCCCCAGTACTTCTCCAGTCCGGGAACCGCTTGTGGTGGTGACGGACTGCCGTCGGTCCGGTTCCCGTAATTCTTTTCACCGTGGTAACTGGTAAGTCCCCCTCCGGCATGACCCGCTATATTGACTTCGAAACCGAAGTGATGCGGGTTCTCCCCCGGGGTATCTATTGCCCCCAAGTGTGATTTGCCACAGTGAATGGTATGGTAGCCGCTATTTTTCAATAGTTGGGGTAATGCTGTGACTTCGTACGTGAGCGGTATGCCGGGTGACTGGCTAATGCCATTTAAGTTCCACACGGGGAAGGTAAGGGTGGTACTCTCCTTGTCGCTACTTTTGTTTTTATGGAGCGTCCAATTGGTCACCCGATGTCTGGCGGCATTCATACCCGTCATCAGGCTAACGCGGGTGGGCGAACTAACGCTGCATGCGTACGATTGCGTGAAGGCCATTCCCTGTGCTGCCAACCGCTCCATATTGGGCGTATGGTATCGCTCGTTAAGGGGTGTTTTCTCTTTCCAAAAGGGGTACGACGTGTCCTGCCACCCCATGTCATCGACCATGAAAAGGATGATGTTGGGGCGTTCACCGGCAACGGCACCGTTTTGCGGCGATAATCCCATCAGCGGGGCCAGAGCGACCGGTGCTATTTTTTTAAAACGTCTCATAGTATCTATCACTTATCGTTACTTGCTCTGTCATACTTTACCAACCTTCAGCTTCCTGCTTTCCACTTACCACTTTTAACTTACCTCTCTCTTTTCAGCAGCACCTCTCCCACTGCGTTTATCATTCCGAAGCGGGTGTTTTCAACTGTACATCCACGAAAAGGGGTAAGTGGTCCGATGCCACTTTTTCGTCGATGACCCGTGCGTTGTGCTTCGTGTAGGTCTGTCCGTTGCCAGTATACCCCAGGATGTAGTCGATGGTCGCCTTGGGATTCGTGGACGGTGCGGTGTTGTGGTCGGGATTGGATAGGATTTGCCACTGCTGGCTTAAAAACTGTATCGGTGCCGAATCGGGTCTCGCGTTCAGGTCGCCGATCAGGAAAACCGGCTTGTTATACCCCTTTACCGCTTCCGTGATAATCTTCACTGACTGAAGCCGCTCCTCCCCGTTGAGGGAGAGGTGCGTGTTTACCACCACGTATTTCTCTAACTCCACGATCTGTGCGGTACGGGCTTCGTTGGCGCCGGGAAGTGCGATCTTCTTCACGTTAATCGGTTTCTCCCGGGTCAGCAACCCGTTGCCGTACTTGCCACCATCGTGCAGGATAGAGTAGCCGAAGGTGGCATGCATACCGGTCTGTTCCGAGAGTTGTTGCAAGATATCGATATTCCCGCTACGGTTCACCACGCTATCTACCTCTTGGAGACCCACCACTTCCGGGTTCACCTGGTTGATTAACCTACCGATTCGCTTGATGTCCACCTGATTATCCATCCCCTGGCCGTGGTGGATGTTGTAGCTCATGATCCGGTGCGTCTTCTCCCGTTGCGGGAAGGGGCGGTCGGACTCCAGCGGGCTCGTCTGCGCTTCGCCGTTCAACAGCGAAAGAGTAAGGAACAGGAGCAGGAGCGAAAGCGAGATGGTGAACGTGTGCGCTTTCGCACACGAAGTCGTTTTTTTCATCGTTTCGTGCATTAGGCGGTTGCTTGTGTATCTGATTGGTGATGATTCCGTTCAAAAAAATTGATGATGCTTCTGTCTACGAGTTCAGCAGCTGCTTGGCCTCGTTGAGTTTCTCTAACCAGTCGTTGGAAGGCTCCATGGCTTCGAAAAACTTGATGGCCTTCTCCAGTTTCGTCAACTTTTCAAGCGCCTCGGGGCTGTTCTCATCGCTATAGGCTTTCCTCAGTACCCGTATCTTTTCTACATCCTGGATTCCCTCTACCAGCCGTTCAAACCGGATGGAGCTGCGGGCATCGGGGTAGACAATATAGGTGTCTCCCGCGGGCCAGGTGCGGAATCGTGAGTCGGTCAGCGGGCTTTCCACCCACGAGTTGTAGGACCAGCGCAAGAACCCGTCTAGGTCAAGAGCCACCGCGTGCCAGGCCAAGTAGACCGCTTCAGCCGAAGGGGAGAAGGTGAAGGTGTTGGGGAATTTAGCGGAGCAGCAGACATAGTAGGTGGTGTTGAGTCCCTTTTCTCTTCTTGCCGTTATCTCTTCTTGGGTAGGTGTTGTCCATGCACCCACGCAAATATCCTTGATCCACGGGTATTGCTGGTAGCTCTTGTGGTTGTCTGCAAGGGAGACGCCCAGCTCGGGAGCGTAGCGGTTCAGCACTTTCAGTGCAGCTTTCATATCGTCCGGTCCCCGCTCGTCCATTGCGATATTGGTAATTTCCAGCCATCCTTTCTCACGGAGATGACGGGTGAAGTCGGTGAGGAATACGCCCCACAGCGTTTGGTACTCTTTGGACTGTGCCTTGAGTTCTACCGTTACCAGCTCTTTCTTCTGCATGTCGTTGTAGTGCAGCTGATTGTTCCAGGTGAGTAGGGAGTAGCAGTTAATCATCTTGTTGATTCCCAGGCTCATCATAAATTCTACCCAGCGGTCGAACACGCTATAGTCGAACGTCCAGCTTCCGTCTTCGTTCTTCGTCCAGGTAATCATATCGGCATACGCGTCGTAGCATTGGTGGTTCCACGGGTCCTTGTTGAGCGTGGCGGTAATCACTTTTTGTCCCCCGTCAGCCAACATTTTCATTAGCGGACGCATCTTCTCAAAATGAGCGTCGCTCCACACTTCCAGGTCATGCACCCTCGCCACGGCCGTTGGATGCTGCCACAGGTCCAGGTGGTAGAGCCACTCCGATGGCTCGGGGAGTACCCGGTCCACCACGTTCAGTTCGATATCGAAGGTTTGCGACCGTTGTTTCTTCGCGTGGAGAGTGACTTCTCCTTTATAGTTGCCCGCGATTGCATCAGCTGGGATGTGGATGGTGAGCCAAAGGGGTCTCACCGTTTTCGCCTCCAGGTTGAAGCACTCCAGCGTGTCGAGCATATCGGGCGCTAGCGATGCGGCGTAGTCTTCCGGTTTGCGGCGTTCGCAACCACCGCCAAACTCATCAGTCATCACGTATCGCACGAATCGGGCTTGCGCGATGGAGGCAGGTAGTACGTTGCCATCTCCTTTGAACTCTCCGATTTCGTACTCCACCTGCTGAATCTCTTCCGCACTCCACAGGAGGAGTTGAGCGGAGACCCTCTCCCCTTTCCACCCGGTGACGAAGGTCTGGTTAACAGGGGTGATTTCGGGCGCCACCGATTTAGGCAGCTTCTCGTCGATAGAGATAAACGAGGCGTGCAGCCCTTTTGGCACGTGCGACCAATCGGAAAGCGTGTCGTTCGTGGGGTCTTGCATCTCTGGGTAGGTGGCGCACTCTTTTTGGGGCCGCTTATTGTTGCATGAAATGGTTGTCAGCAGGGCCAACCCGAACGCCGTGCAGAGCGCTGTTCGAAAAATGGATGTAGCGATTTTCATAAATTTGTTGGTTTTATATGATCGATTATGTTTCTCTCTTTCTTGAACCGGTTTAATATTTTTCCCTGACTCTCGCGAGGTTATCCTGACAAAAATAGGTGAAAAAACGGCTTCCTACAAGTGTTTAAGATAAAAACGTGCGGAGCAGGGGTAAGTATCGGGTACAATATTATAGAGGATGGGGATAAACCCAACGCAACAGGATCATACCTTGGTAGCGGATAAAAAGGGACCCCCTGGTTTACAATTTCAAAAAATGTAGTACATTTGTATGGATAGCTATGAAATTTGAATCCATTTTTTTACCGGGTGTAGACGTGAAGCGGCCGCTGGTGATTGCCGGCCCATGTAGTGCCGAAACGGAGGAGCAGGTACTGGTCACCGCCAAACAGTTGGCGGCAGCCGGCGTGA
Source organism: Bacteroidota bacterium (assembly GCA_023622765.1). Taxonomy (GTDB): domain Bacteria; phylum Bacteroidota; class Bacteroidia; order Bacteroidales; family Dysgonomonadaceae; genus Proteiniphilum. The sequence continues at coordinate 117,909 of JAMNYO010000070.1, forward strand.
AGATATTCAGGGCGGGGGTATGGAAACCCCGCACCAAGCCGGGTGGCTTCGAGGGGGTAGGTAGTCCCGCGCTCGAATGGCTGAAACGGGTTAAGCTGGAGACCGACATGTACGTAACTACCGAGGTGGCCACGGAGAAGCACGTGGACGAGGTCCTGAAGTATGGGGTGGACCTGTTGTGGGTAGGAGCCCGAACGACAGCGAATCCTTTCGCGGTGCAGGAGATCGCGGATGCCTTGAAAGGGGCGGACATCCCTGTTTTTATCAAAAATCCGGTGAATCCCGATATTGAGCTATGGGTAGGTGCTATAGAGCGGTTTTATAACGCGGGTGTTAAGCAGATTGGATTGATCCACAGGGGATTTAGTTCAAGTAACATGGCGATCTACCGAAACATGCCGCAATGGCATATCCCCATCGAGATGAAACGCCGCTTTCCTTCCCTTCCCATGCTGTGTGATCCGAGTCACATGGGGGGACAACGCGATATGATCTTGAAGCTGAGCCAGCAGGCGATGGACCTTAACTACCTCGGCCTGATGATCGAGGTGCATTGCTGTCCCGATGAGGCATGGAGCGATAAGGAGCAGCAGATCACCTCGGATGCGCTAAAGAAGGTGCTGAATGATCTTGTGATTCGAGATACGATGCAGACCACGGAGAGTCTCGCTACCCTCCGCGACCAGATAGATGACTTGGATAACGAGTTGTTGCGGCTGCTCTCCAAGCGGATGCGCGTTTCACGGGAGATAGGCCATTACAAGCTGGATCATGGTATGCCTATCCTGCAGACGCAACGGTACGACCATATACTCACCGATCGGTCAAGTCATGGAGAGCGCCTAGATATGTCGGGCGATTTCATCAAGCGCATGCTGGAGGCGATCCACTCCGAATCAATCCGACAGCAGATGGTGGTCATGGAAGAGGCGAAAGAGAGACCGAAACGAAGCCCGTCAAACGGATGAAGGATCTCCTCACGGAGGTGTCGGGAGGAGATCAACAAGTAGCCCGGGCTACTCGGTATACACACGGATTATTTTCACGTCGCTAACGGGGCGGCCATGGGCATCCACGGGTAGTGCGGCGATTTTATCGATCACCTCTAGTCCCTCTACAACCTCTCCGAACACGGTGTAGCCACCGTTCAGGTGGACTACGCCGCCCGATTTTTTGTACACATCCCTCGACCCTTCGGGGATAACTGTCCGGCTGGGCGATCGCATGAACAGGGAGTCCACTACCGCGAGGAGGGAGTCGCGTACCACCTTGTACCGCTTTGGGTTATTGGCCTTGAGACGCTCCAGCTCTTTCTCACGAGGGGTGTAATGGGTGTTGAGCAGCTTGTTCCTGACCGGTGCGTTATCTGCCACATCGATGGAGTCGAGCTGCTTATCCGTGTACTTCTTTCCCTGCACGATGTAGAATTGCGATGCGTCGGACTTCTTCTGGGGATTCTCCTGGTCGCCTTTCCTAGGTGCGGCCAACGCCCCTTTCTTATGGTAGCGCTGCTCCCGGAACTCGGGCATTAGTTCCATATCCTTTCGACCGCTGCCAATCCGTTGACCGGGGCGGGCATTGCGAGAGTCCTGCGCACCCCCTTGAATCACGAAATCCTTTACCACCCGGTGGAAGAGCGTCCCGTTAAAGTAGCCCTGCTTGATGAGTTTCAAGTAGTGATCGCTATGCACGGGGGTGTCGTCGTACAACACTGCCTTCATCGTGCCGTGGTTGGTCTCGATCACGATGGTGGGGTACTTGGTCTGCGCACTGAGTGTAGGTCCGAGGCATACAGATGGCAAGAGTGTGAACCCTAAGAGCGTGAAAACAAAAAGGGCAATGGGGCGAATTATATCTCTTTTTACCATAATGCTGTTATTTTAGAGTTGTTGAAGTCGTTGAACAAAAATGAATATTACAAAACCGTTGCATTCATAATATTTACGTCATATTGCTTTACTTATCGCGGAAGTTGTGCGAAACCGCACACCACACCGTGCTATGGCTATTCCTTAATTGGGCGCCCTTCGGTAGAGGAAGGCGGCGATAGCAGCAAAGACGAGATTCGGGATCCACGCGGCCACGAAGGGACTCATATTCCCCTTGATCGCGAAGGTGGAACTCACGGTGAGGAAGAGGATGTAGCCCATGCTCAGCACCAGGCCGATCCCGATGTTTAGTCCCATGCCCCCCTTCACCTTACGGGCCGAGAGCGATGCCCCGATAAGCGTGAGGATAAACGCCGAGAAGACCGAGGCGATTCGGCTGTGGTACTCGATCTGGAAGGTCTGGATATTGCCTAGTCCCCGCTCTTTTTGGCTTTTCACGTAGTTCCGCAGTTGGGGTGAGGTCATCATCTGCTGGTCGGTAGCCGCGATAATAAAGTCGTTCGGCACGATCTGCAATGTCGTATCGATAGAAGTGCCGTGCGTGATGGTCTCTTCCAGCCCATCGAAGTTACGCACCTGGTAATTGTTTATGGTCCACTGATAGGCGGAGTCGTACTGGATAGACTGGGCTGTAAGCCGTGAGACCAAATGGTGGCCATCGAAGTGATCCATCGAGAAGTGATACCCCGTGTTGTTTGGCAGATCGAAGTTGCCAAAGTAGACGATGGTACCCGGTCCCACCTTGAACTGAATATCCCGGTCGCCCGTCTTCTTTTTCCTTGGGTCTATGTAGTTCTGCTCGAACTTGATCCGTGTCGCGTTGGCGGGGGGGATCAGGTAGCTCCCGAAGACGAATGAGAAGATGGCGATCACCAAGGCCGATATCATGTAGGGCTGCCGGCCATCTTTGAGGTGAAGAAGATGACGGCCAGGAAAACGAATAGGGGGCTGAACAGGTTGGTGTAGTACGGGATGAAGTTGAGGTAGTAATCGAAGATGATGCCGTGCAGCGTGGCATTGTGTGTCATGAACTTATCGATCTTCTCGTTGATGTCGAACACCACCGCGATGGAGATGATCAATGCGATCATGAACAGGTAGGTACCCAAGAACTTCTTGATGATGTACCAATCTAGCCGCTTTAACTTCAAGGAATCGTTGTATGCCTTCATAACCTCCGTGTAACGTTTTCCAACATGTCGGCCTTCCACTCCGGGAAGTCGCCAGCGATGATATGCCGCCTAGCCTCTTGCACCAACCAGACGTAGAATGCCAGGTTGTGGATGGATGCGATCTGCAACCCCAGGATCTCGTTCGTGGTGATCAGGTGGCGCAGGTAGGCTTTGCTGTAGAGCCTGTCGACAAACGAGGCACCATCCTCCTCCAGCGGGGAGAAGTCATCTTTCCAACGTTCGTTGCGCATGTTCATCACACCCTGCTTGGTGAAGAGCTGCCCGTTGCGCCCGTTGCGGGTAGGCAGAACGCAGTCAAACATGTCCACCCCCCGTTCGATTGCCTCTAGCAGGTTCTCCGGCTTACCCACCCCCATCAGGTAGCGGGGTTTATCTTTCGGCAGGATGTCGTTCACCAGTTCCAACATCTCGTACATCGTCTCGGTGGGTTCACCCACGGCCAGACCACCGATGGCGTTGCCGGGTGCCTCCTTGGAGGCGACCTGCTCGGCGGCACGCCGCCGCAGGTCCGGGTATACACACCCCTGCACGATGGGAAATAGTGCCTGGCTATACCCATGGGGGCACTCGGTCTCCTCGAAGCGGGCGATGCAGCGGTCGAGCCACTTCTCCGTAAGGTCGAGCGACCGTTTCGCGTAGGCGTAATCGGCATTGCCCGGTGTACACTCGTCGAACGCCATGATGATGTCGGCACCGATGATCCTTTGGATATCTACCACTTTCTCGGGTGTGAAGAGGTGTGACGACCCATCGATATGCGACTGGAAGAGTGCCCCCTCTTCGGTAAGTTTCCGGTTCTCGGTTAGCGAGAACACCTGGAAGCCCCCGCTATCGGTCAGTATAGGCCGCTCCCAACTGATGAATCGGTGGAGGCCGCCCGCCTCCCTCAGTATATCCAAACCGGGCCTAAGGTAGAGGTGGTAGGTGTTGCCCAGAATGATCTGGGCTTGGATGTCTTCTACTAACTCTGTGGCGTGAACCGCTTTCACGCTCCCCGCGGTGCCGACCGGCATAAAGACAGGTGTCTCCACCAGGCCGTGATCGGTGGTGAGGATACCCGCCCGGGCACTCGTTTTGGGGTCGGTATGTAGGAGTTGGAATGTCAACTTGTTTCGTTCACTGGCGTTTGAAGGGCAAAGATAAAGTTTTTGACCCAACAAATCGACAGGAAGCGTTTAAAAATAGTTAGGGGCTTGGAGTGGAAAGTAGAAAGTGGAAAGTAGAAAGTGGAAAGGGGGGCAAGGTGAGGGTGAGGCTGGCTTAAATATTTTTAACCCCGAATCTTTAAGAAACCGCTTTAACATTTCTAATTTTGTAAATCGTATGATAAAACCGCTTTTGCATTGGAGAGGATGAGCGAACACCGTGTTTGTCTATCCCTGTAATGATTTATAACAAAGATAATTAACAAACTAGTAGAGAATATGAGCCAAGTCGTCGACATTAAAGAACTCAACGAACGCATAGAGCAGAAGAGCGCGTTCGTGCAAATGCTGGTCACGGGAATGAATCGGGTAATTGTTGGCCAGAAACACCTGATCGAATCGCTGCTTATCGGGTTGCTATCCGATGGGCATATCCTGTTGGAGGGGGTGCCGGGTCTGGCGAAGACCTTGGCCATCAAAACGCTGGCACAGCTTATCGACGCCGATTTCAGCCGCATCCAGTTTACCCCTGACCTGCTGCCGGCGGACGTGATCGGGACCATGATCTACAGCCAACGCAGTGAGGAGTTCCAGGTGAAGCATGGTCCCATCTTCGCCAACTTTGTGCTGGCGGACGAGATCAACCGGGCCCCCGCCAAGGTACAGAGCGCGCTGCTGGAGGCGATGCAGGAGCGGAACGTGACTATCGGTGATCACACCTACAAGTTGCCCAGTCCCTTCCTGGTGATGGCCACGCAAAACCCCATCGAGCAGGAGGGTACTTATCCGCTCCCCGAGGCGCAAGTGGACCGCTTTATGCTGAAGGTGGTAATCACCTACCCGTCGAAAGAGGAGGAGAAGCGGATCGTTTACCAGAATATTTTCGAGCCAATCACGATCGATAAGCCGGTGATCTCTACACAGGAGGTGATGGAGGCGCGTAAGGTGGTACAAGAGGTCTATATCGATGAGAAGATCGGGCGCTACATCGTAGATATCGTGTTTGCCACCCGTTTTCCCGACCAGTACGGGTTGCCGAACTTGAAGGAGATGATCGGGGTGGGGGCTTCGCCGCGCGCCTCGATAAATCTGGCGCTCGCTTCTCGTGCCTATGCCTTCATCAACCGAAGGGGCTACGTTATCCCGGAGGATATACGTGCGGTATGCCATGATGTTTTGCGCCATCGCGTGGGACTTACCTACGAGGCTGAAGCGAATAACCTCACTTCCGATGAGATCGTGAGCGAGATACTGAACAAGGTTGAGGTACCCTAATCGTGCATTAACCCGGTTAGTAAGGAGCGGTGAGGTTCAAAAGGGCAAGCAAGATTTAAGAGAGTAGATGGATACGACAGAGTTATTGAAGAAGGTACGCTACATCGAGATCAAGACGCGTGGTCTCTCCCGCAATATTTTCGCGGGTGAGTACCACTCCGCGTTCAAGGGTCGCGGTATGGCTTTCTCCGAGGTGCGGGAGTATCAGTACGGTGACGATATGCGCGATATCGACTGGAACGTTACGGCCCGCTACAGCCGCCCCTACGTGAAGATTTTCGAGGAGGAGCGGGAGCTCACCGTGATGTTGATGATCGATGTCTCGGAGAGCTTGGGCTTCGGTTCGCGATCCATCTTGAAACGAGATATGGTGGCCGAAATCGCGGGTACCCTGGCCTTTTCGGCCATCCAGAATAACGATAAGATTGGGGTGCTCTTCTTTACCGATCGGGTGGAGAAGTTCATCCCCCCAAAGAAGGGGAGGAAGCATATTCTCTTTATCATCCGCGAGATACTCGGCTTTAAGCCGGAGGGCACGGGAACCGACCTGAGCCTGGCGGCGCGGTATATGACCAACGCGCTAAAGAAACGCTGCACCGCTTTCCTGATTTCCGACTTTATCGATCCTGGCGACTACAACAAAGCGCTGCAGATCGCTAACCGCAAGCACGACGTGGTGGCAATCCGTGTGTACGATAAGCTCAGCACCGAGCTGCAACCGGTGGGCTTGATGAAGGTGAGGGATCCCGAGGTGGGAGAGGATCGCTGGATCAACACCTCCTCTAGGAAGGCGAGGGAGGCGTATCGCACGTGGTGGAACGGGTTGAGCGAGAAGATGGACACCGCTTGCCGTCAGGGTGGCGTGGATAGCGTGTCGATATCGACCGAGGGGGATTACGTGAAGTCGCTGCTACACCTTTTTCAACAACGAAAGTGACTGTGAACAAGAGAATGAACAATAGCGCCTTGGTGTGGCGGGCGATGTTCTGGGTCGGCCTTGCATTGCTATACCCTTCTCACACGCAGGCGCAGCGTGCGTCGGCACATGTTACGGTAGTTCCCACGGAGATCGAAATCGGTGAGCACGCGCTGATCAACCTAAAGGTGATTACCCCCAAGGATAAGCAGATTCAGTTCCCGGTGTACGAGCATGAGATCGTCCCGGGGATAGAGGTGATCACCATGCTGCCGCCCGATACCACCATCGAGAACAACGTGATGACGCTGGAATTCAAGTACGTGATCACGTCGTTCGACTCTACGCTCTACCATATCCCCTACCTCCCGATATCCGATGGCACCGACACCATCTTCTCCAACTCGTTCGGGTTGAAGGTGACCTCGCCGGAACTGTCGGACTCCACGCTGGCTTACCTGGAGAAGATACACCGGGGGGAGACCGATTCGATCGACTTTCAACAGCTGCAGCTGTACGATATCAAGGGGATCAAGAAGCCCCCGTTCGTTTGGACCGACTACCTTTGGATATTGTGGGTCGTCTTGGGCATCGCCTTGCTACTTGCGCTCATAGGGTTGGGCATCTACATGATCCTCAAGAAGAAGAAAAAGGGATACATCTTTACGCCCCCCGTGGTGTTACCGCCCCACACCCGGGCGTTGGCCGAGTTGGAAAAGCTGAAGGAGGAGAAGATTTGGCAGCAGGGTAGGGTGAAGGAGTTTTACACCCGGCTGACCTATATATTACGGGTTTATATCCACGAGCGGGAAGGGATCAACGCGCTGGAGATGACCTCGGGCGAGATATTGAACGAGGTGCGTAAGGTGGTGGAGGTCGAATCGGCCTATAAAAACTTGAAACAGGTGTTGTCGACAGCCGACCTGGTGAAGTTCGCGAAGTACCAGCCTTACCCCGACGAGAATGACCTGAGCTTGATGAACGGGTTCTTCTACGTGAACCAGACCCGGGAGCCAGATCCGCTGCCGACGAAAGAGGAGCTGGAGAAAATGGAAGAGGATGCGGCATCGGAACAGGATATCCAATAGCGTTAGTGACTGAATATGGAATTTTTACACCCCGAATACCTCTACTTGCTGTTACTGCTGATTCCGTTGATCGTGTGGTACGTGATTCGCTTGTCGAAAGCGCAGGCCTCGTTCAAGCTGGCCTCCACGGGTGCGTTCAAGGGAGTAAAACCGGATGCGCGGGTCTACGCTCGACACCTGCCGTTCCTGTTGCGGACGGTCGCCATCGCGCTGGTCATCGTGGTGATCGCACGGCCCCAAGCGGTGGATAGCTGGGAGGAGACGGAGACCAAGGGGATCGATATCGTGCTGGCGCTCGACGTGTCGGGCTCGATGCTTTCGCAAGACCTGCAACCCGACCGGCTGCAGGCGGCCAAGAAGGTGGCGGCGGAGTTCGTGACCGATAGGAAGAATGACAACATAGGACTGGTCATCTTCGCGGGTGAAAGCTTCACGCAGTGCCCGCTGACCACCGACCATAAGGTGTTGCTGAACCTGCTGAACGAGATAGAGTTCGGGGTGATCGAAGATGGAACGGCTATCGGGTTGGGACTGGCCAACTCGGTGAACCGGCTGAAAGATAGCGAGTCGGACTCCCGAGTGGTGATCCTGCTGACCGATGGAACCAACAACAGCGGGCAAATAGCGCCGCTTACCGCGGCCGACCTGGCGCGGTCGTACGGCATCCGGGTATACACGGTGGGGGTGGGAACCAAGGGGATGGCTCCCACGCCCGTGCAGACACCCTACGGGATACGGATGCAGAACATGCCGGTAGATATTGATGAGAAGACGCTGACTGAGATCGCGGCGATGACCGGTGGGCAATACTTTAGGGCGCAGGATACCGAAGGACTCCGGCAGGTGTACGACGAGATCGACGAGATGGAGAGGTACCTGATTAGCGTGCAGAACGTGACGAGGCGGCAGGAGCTGTTTTTACCCTTTGCGCTGGCCGCTTTGGGGTTAATCCTCCTGGAATTGCTGCTGCGGAGGACTTGGCTCAGGGCAATACCGTAACGCGATGTGTCGCAGTGAACAGAGATAGCGATCGGCCTTTTGTGCTGCCTAGTCGTATGCCGTAAAATGATTTAGTGACGAGGAAAAGATATGTTTAGATTTGGAAACCCGGAATACTTGTGGCTCTTCTTTCTTATGCCATTGCTGCTGGCGCTTTACATCTTCTTGAATATCCGGAAACGGAAGGACGTGGAGAAGATGGGCGTCCGCTCCACGCTCAAGAAAATGATGCCCGGCCTGTCGCTTAAGCGCTCCTACCTGAAGTTTTGGCTTATCTTCGCTGCCCTCTGTGTGGGCATCTTCATGGTGGCCCGGCCGCAATTCGGGACGAAGGTGGAGTTGGTAGAAAAAGAGGGGATCGAGTTGGCCATCGCGATGGACGTCTCTAACTCGATGATGGCGGAGGACGTGTCGCCCAACCGTTTGGCACGGGCCAAACAGATATTGACTCGGTTGATTGACGTGCGGAAAAACGACAAGGTGGCGCTGATCGTGTTCGCCGGAGAGGCGTACGTGCAGATGCCGCTGACCTCCGACACGCAGTCGGCCAAGATCTTCCTGAACAGCATCGACCCCAGCCTTGTGCCGATTCAAGGGACGGCCATCGGTCAGGCCATTGGTCTGGGCATGAGCTCGTTCTCCAGCGACCAGGATATCAGCAAGGCGATGATCATCATCACCGACGGTGAAGACCATGAGGGGAACGCCGCGACCATGGCCGCTGAAGCGGCGAAAGCGGGGATAACGATCAACGTGGTGGGCATCGGCTCACCGGATGGTTCGCCCATTCCCTCGCCAGAGCGTGGGAGCAACTTTATGGCCGATAACGAGGGGAACGTGGTGGTATCTCGACTGAACGAGCAGATGGGGATGGAGATCGCGCAGAGCGGGGAAGGGATCTACGTGCGGGCCGATAACTCCAACAACGCGGTGCGTGCGCTGGAGGCTCGGCTCGATGAACTGGATACGGGTAAGACGACTAGCCTCTCCTATTCTGAATACGATGAGAAGTTTCCCATCCTAGCCTGGATCCTACTCGTGCTGCTGATCGTGGAGGTGTTGATCTACGATATGAAGAACCCGCTGTTCCGTAATGTCCGGCTATTTGAAAGCGAGGAGTAGTGGCGGCGAGGAGTGATGAGGTTGTAGCTCTAGCATTGAATGGATGAATCCGAAAAGGATAGGGAGTGAGAGGTAAACGGGGACAAGAGGAAAAGGGAGGAAAGAGAAAATGACAAGAAGTGAGAAGATGACATGCAACGATTCGTGATAATACGCTACCTATTACTGCTGCTTTTGGGCATGCTGCTGCCGATGACGCTCTCCGCCCAAAAGGAGGTGCGCAAGAACGTACGTAAGGGCAACAAGGAGTACCAGCTACAGAAGTACGCTGACGCGTCAGAGCTGTACGGGAAGGCTCTGCAGGAGAACCCCGCATCCAAAGAGGCCACCTTCAACCTAGGGAACACGTTGTACCGGCAAAAGGATTGGGCCTCCTCGGTGGAGCAATACCAGCATTTTTTAACCCTGGAACAGGAGAACCCGGCGGTCGCCTCTGAGGCGTGGCATAACGTGGGGAACAGCATGTTGCAGCAGAAAGATTTGCAGAAGTCGATGGAGGCCTACAAGATGGCGCTCCGGTTGAACCCAGAGGACGACGAGGCGAGGTATAACCTGGCGGTGGTGCAGAAGATGCTGCAAGACCAGGAACAGGAGCAGCAGGATCAAGAACAGCAACAAGACCAAGAGCAGGAGCAACAACAGGATCCTCAAGGCGATTCGCCGCAAAATCCTCAAGACCAGGAGAAGCGCCCCGAACAGCAAGAGGGCCCCGAGCAGATGTCACGCGATAACGCCCGTCAACTGTTGCAGGCCATCGAGCAGGACGAGCGGGATACGCAAGAGAAGGTGCAGCGGATGAAAGCGCAAGAGAGGGAAGAGAGGGCGCAAGAGAACAGAAGACGGAATAAAAACTGGTAAGTGTGATCGATCAAATGAGAAACAGACGGAATATAGGGGTGTCTCTTTTATGGCTGTTCGCCTGGCTCGTGAGCGGCTTCACGGCCGCGACGGCGCAGGTCACCTTTAAGGCGACCGCCCCTGCCACGGTGGTGCAGGGGGAGCAGTTCAGGTTAAGCTTCGTGCTGATGAACGAAGAGGGGAAGGACCTGCGGTTGCCCGATATGCCCGATTTCGAGGTGCTGTTTGGCCCCAGTACCTCCACCAGCTTCAGCCAGCGTACCGTCAACGGTAAGACCACCTCTGAGCGGTCGGTCAGCTACACTTATATCTTGATGGCCAATGAAACCGGCACGTTTACCATACCGTCAGCCACGATTCAGGTGGGGGGTAGTGAGTACAAGTCCAACTCGCTCACGGTGGAGGTTCTTCCTCCGGATGAGGCTTCTGCAAGGAGGTCTTCACCGGGGACGACAGAAGGGCAACGGAGAGAAGAGCGCTCCTCCGCGGCTTCGCCCACGGTATCCGCTAAGGACGCGTTTATTCGGGCTATCGTATCGAAGGGCAGCCCCTACGAGCAGGAGGGGTTTACCGTTACTTTCCGTCTTTATACCACACTCAATATCGTTAACTTCGGCAAAATACGTTTCCCCGAGTTCGAGGGGTTCATGGTAGAGGAGATCGAGTTGCCCATGAACCAGCAACTACAGATGGAGCGTTACGAAGGGAGGAATTATTACACCGCTGATCTGCGAAAGACGTTGCTCTTCCCGCAACGGTCGGGGCAAATCACCATCCCGAGCGGTTCCATCGAGATGGTCTTTTCCGTTCCATCGGGAAGGAGGGTGTCCACCTTCTTTGGGTCGCAGGAGGTGATGGTCGACGTGAAGAAGAATATGGTGACCAACCCGGTGGCGATCAACGTGAAGGCGCTGCCCGCCAACCGGCCTGCGAGTTATGCCAACGCGGTGGGGACGTTCACGATGAAGCCCACCATCAGCGCCACCCGTACCCGGGCGAACGAGGCGGTCACGCTCCGGTTGGAGCTGTCGGGAACGGGTAATCTGAAGCTGATTCGAGATCCGGAGGTTCAATTCCCGGATAACTTCGAAACGTATGATCCCACTGTCAACAACTCGTTCAACGTGACGGCCAATGGGCTCAACGGGATACGAACCATCGAGTATATGGCTATCCCCCGATACGAGGGACAGTACACCATCCCCCCCGTCGAGTTTACCTACTACGACCTGAACAGCCGTTCTTACAAGACGCTTACCTCCCCGGAATACCGGTTGGAGATAGAGAAGGGCGACCCGTCGGTTGCCCCCGCGGGTGCGTACGTGAGCCGGCAAGACGTGAAGGTGGAACAGGATATTCGCTTCCTGAAAACGGGGGAACCCTCCTACACCTCAAGCACCAGCTTTTTCGCCGGGTCGCTCGGTTACTGGCTATGGTACTTGATTCCCCTGTTGCTGCTGCTGGTCGCTTACCTTATTAACCGGAAACAGGCCATCGAGAACGCGAACGTGGCACTGGTACGGACTAGGAAAGCCAATAAGGTGGCTATCAAGCGGTTGAAGGTGGCCGAGAAGTACTTGAAGGAGGAGGATAAGGAGCGCTTTTACGAAGAGGTACTTCGCGCCGTGTGGGGCTACTTCAGCGATAAACTGTCGATACCGGTAGCCCGGTTGAGCAAGAACAATATCGAGGCTGAACTCTCGGAACTTGGGGTGGTAGACGAGTTGGTGGATACGTTTATGCAGATACTCGATACCTGCGAGTTTGCACGCTACGCCCCCGGTGAGAGCCACGCGGAGATGGACCGGGTCTATCGTGATACCCTGGGTGCAATTGGTGAAATGGAAAACAGGTTAAAGAAAAAATGAGGCGATTTATGAAGGCAAGAATAATTGTTCTCGTTCTCTTAGCGCTAATGGTGATTGGTTACGCGATGGCTTTCGCAAGCCCGGAAACGACTGTCGCTTACCTCTCCACTTCGGCCTTGAACACCGATGCTACGGCTGTTCATTCCGGGGGTTCGGAAGCAATGGCCGTGAACCCCGAGGGCTCGGTTGCCCGTTCCGACTCAGTTGCCGCGGATAGCGAGTCGGCACAGGACGGAATTGTGATAACCCCCGAGGCAGCCATCGAGGCGTATCGAAACCAAGATTACAAGCGGAGCATCGAGCTGTACGAAGCGTTGGTGGCCTCCGGGCTGGAGGAGAACCGTGAGTCGGCTCAACTCTATTACAACCTGGGGAACGCCTACTTCCGTGACCATCAACTGGGGAAGGCTATCCTGAACTACGAGAGGGCACATCTGCTAGCCCCTGGTGATAGCGATATCCGCCATAACCTGCGCTACGCGAACAACTACACCGAAGACCGGATTACTCCCGCAAGCAATCTGTTCCTCACGAACTGGTTTAACGGGGTACGCGACCTCTATAGTTCCAACACGTGGGCAAGGCTCGCGGTGATCTTCTTCGTGCTCTTTATCGCCTGTGTTGCCCTCTTCCTGTTCGTCCGGGTGATGGCTGTGCGAAAGGCCGCTTTCTATATCGGGCTGGCGTTGTTGCTCTTCGTGGGGATTGCCAACGCGTTTGCTTTCAGCCAAAAACGGGAAAGGGTGCGGCGTGAACAGGCCGTCGTGATGGTGGGTGCCGCTCGAGCCAACGCCTCCCCTGACGAAAACAGTAACCTCCTTTTTGAATTGCATGAAGGGACGAAGGTGAAGATCAAGAGCAGCGATGGCAACTGGTACGAGATCGAGATTGCCAACGGTAGCGTGGGGTGGACGCTCAAGAAAAACGTTGAGGTCATATAAGTTGTCTGCATCGTGTTAACAGGTAAATCAGTGGGCTTATGAAAGAGTGGGTGGAAAGTTTGCTCCCCCTGGAGCGAGACCTCTTTTTCGCTTTGAACGGGAGCGAATCGCTCTTCTTGGACAACGCGATGTGGACCATTAGCGGGCGGCTCATCTGGATACCGTTTTACCTTTTTATTTTGTTCCTTCTCTTCTACCGCATGCCAAAGAGAGAGGGATTCTTGGCGGCGTTGTTTCTTATCCTGGTGTTCGTGGCGTGTGACCAGGTCTCCTCTTCGCTTTTCAAACCCTTGTTTGAGCGGTTTCGTCCCACGCACCATCCCGACTTCAAGGATCTGGTGGACACCGTCAACGGTTACCGGGGTGGTCGGTTCGGCTTTATATCCGGGCACGCCACCAATAGTTTTGGTCTCGCGGTCTTTGTCCTGCTTCTCTTTAGGCAGCGGACGCTTACTTTAGCTGCGCTTTTTTGGGCTACTTTGAATAGCTATACCCGAATCTACCTGGGGGTGCATTTCATTTCGGATATTGTAGGGGGAATGATTGTGGGGACGCTGATCGCGCTGCTGCTTTACGGCCTTTATACCTACACGAGAAGACGGTTGATAAGGCCTACGCGAGTAACCGCGTCGGCAGTCGTGCGAACAGACCGAGAACCAGGCGGCGAAGCGGCTGGCGCAAGGGCTCCGGCGACGGTCGACGCAGTAATTCCTGCACCCTCTGATAGCACGTACGCTTACAGTGGGAATCAAGGCAAGTTATTGGCCCTTTTCATCACCGTGTACCTGGCTGTAGTCATCGTTTTTAGTCCCCTGCTTGCCGCGTTGCCACACTAATACACTGTCCCAATATTCATGTAGAACTGCAATACCCGATGGTTATCATATCGTGAAGAATTTGGCGAATAATTTGGTTTCTCCACTTTTTTATGATATGTTTATGCCATAATTAAACTATCCAATGTATTATCAACGTAAAAAATAAAAAGCCATGGCAAGGACGATTACGTTTAATGATTTAAGGGCGCTGAAAGATAAACTCCCTGATGGTAGTATCCAGCAAATAGCCGCGGAGTTAGGAATGAAGCCCGAGACCGTTAGGAACTATTTTGGTGGATACAACTACAAGAAGGGGGAGAGTGTTGGCATACACATGGAGCCGGGCCCCAATGGTGGTATTGTTGTTTTGGACGATACCACTATTTTTGATAAGGCTTTGAAGATTCTCGGGCTGACTGATTACCCGGAACCGATTCCCATTGAGGGGGAAGAGGAGGAGGTGTAACAAAAAACCAAAACCCAATAGCCTACAGCGTAACGCGTGGCATTGGGTTTTTTATTTCTCTTGGTAACCTGCATCTGATAACCGAACTCCACGGATGCCTAACCTGAAAAGCAGATAAAGAAAAATGATGATTTGTTCTCCGTGAACTCCTTTACCGCATGTGAGTAGGGTTTCGACTCGCGCATGATTTGGAACGCGACGTGAAGTTAATACACCCGTTTTTCACCTCACTCTATCCGGCATCTACCCCCTTTGGCGATTCGTTCAGGAGAGCGCGATCGATATGATCTCCCTCTCGAGCTTACGGTGGAATATATTAGCGAGGATATTTAACCCGGGCATCGCACGGCGCATGCTGTTCCATTCAGATACGCCGCTATTGGTTATCAAGGGGATGACCTAGATCCCTAGCTTCGTTTTTACCAGTTGGGTGATGTTTTCGGCGGCAGGGTCCACGTACACTACGGCTGCCGCATCGAAAATATAGGTGAATTTGTGCTCGGCGCCAATCGCCTGGATGGCGTCATGAATCTTTTTGTTCACCGGCTCAAGCAACTCCTGCTGCAGCTTGGTAAGTTCCTGCTGGCTATTTTGTTGGTACACCTGGAACCGCTCTTGAAGTTGCGTCAGCTGTTTCACCTGATCTTGTTTTAGTGCATCGGAGGTAGCCGGGTTATTTTCAAACTCTTCTAGTTTCTTATTGTACTCGTCAATCAGCGCTTGCCCGTTTTTATTGATCTCTTCCTGCTTGTTGCTGAGTTTCGTTTCAATCTCCGACAACTCGGGCATGGCGGTGAAGACCTCCTGCGGGTTGATGTACCCAATTTTAAGATTTTGTGCCATAACAGCCATGGGTGCTAACATGATGCACGCGATGAGTAATTTCTTTAACATAATAACAGTTTCTATTTTTTTAGTTTAAATTAGACGTTTCAAAAAGCGTACAAAGATACGCGATTTATTTTTAATAGCCTAACTTGGTGAGTACTTGATCGCTGATGTCGATAGTAGGGGAGGCGAAGATAATGGAGTTGGCAGAAGCCCTATCTACCACGACCGAGTAGCCTGAAGCAGTGGCAATCTCTTTTACCGCCTCGTAAATGGCGTCTTGAATGGGCTTGATCAGCTTCTCTTGCTGATTGAAAAGCTCACCTTGCGTACCAAAGTAGTGGTTGCGCAACTCCTGTATCTGGTTCTCTTTGGTGACGATATCGTTTTCGCGCTTCGTCTTCTCCTCACCGGCCAAGAAAGAGAGGTCGGCCTGATACTGCTTATACATCGCGTCTACCACGCTTACCTCCGCGTCGATCTCCTCTTGCCACATCTTTGAAAGCGATTCAAGCTGCTTGTTCGCGTTTTCAAAAGCGGGAATGCGATTAAGGATGTACTCCATATCAATTAGGGCGTACTGCTGGGCGTTCACGCTGGCTATGGCGAGCGTTACGAATAAACTTATTAATCCTATTGCTTTTTTCATACGATTAAAACTTTTATTTTCAATAAAGTTAGACTATTGCTACGTTCGGCATATCAAAAACAAGTTTTTTCTCTGTGCTCTCTTATCGCAATAGTTCAAAGGTATCATAATTATATGGAACCACTGACTCGACTCACTCAACCGGTTCCGTGCTTCCTTAAATACAGACGGCGGTTGGCCGGTTTCGTTTACATTCCAAAGGGTAAACTATGTTAAACAATCGTTAGAACTCTTGCCCGATGATAAAGTGGAACTGGCTACCCCCACGCTCCCTGTTCCCCCTACCATAAACCGTATCGAACCCGTACGCCCAGTCGATCCCCATCAGGCCAATCATCGGCAGGTAGATACGGGCACCCACACCGGCCGACCGTTTCAAGTCGAACGGGTTGATGTCTCTGGTGTTCCACCACGCGTTACCCGCCTCCAGGAATGCGACCGCGTAGATGGTGGAGTTGGGTTCTAGGATCAAGGGGTACCTCACCTCCAGGCCTAGCCGGGTGTAAGCACGTGCTTGCGTCGCGATCCCGTTATTTTCGTACCCCCTTAGCGCGATGTTTTCCGTCGCGAAGGAGCTGGTGTAGCCGGTCATCCCATCACCTCCCACGTCGAACGTTTCGAACGGGGTGAGTTTGTACTTGTTGTAATGCCCCAGTATCCCGAATTCAACCCGGGTGGCCATCACGGGGGTGCGGGTGCGGGTAGCCGTAACTGGTGCCAGAGGGGTATAGGTACGTGCTTTGAACTTCCACTTGTGGTATTCGTTCCACCTGTATTTGGCGGGATCGGTGTCCATCATGGCCTTGTAGTCTCTTCCGTCCCATAGCGAAAATGGGGGCGTGGCATCCACGCTCAACGTGAATTCAGAGCCCCTTCTCGTGTAGATTGGGGCATCCGTGGAGATACGTGAAAGGACGATGCCTAAGGTGATGCTGTTACTTGTTCCCGTGCTAAAGGGGAATTGGTTGTAGGTCCAATTTTTTAGACCATAGCGCTGGTAGCCGATCGATGCCATGAGCTGGAAGTAATCGTCCGGCCATTCGAGCCGTTTGCCATATCCTAATGAGAGACCGAAGATGTTGAACACCTGGTTTGGGTCATACGCGTACTCGGCCATATTCTGGTATCCGTAGCCACCGTACCCGTACCCGTAACCATATCCACCATACCCACCGTAGCCGTACCCGGGGTATCCGTAGCCATACCCGTAGCCGGGATACCCGTACCCGTAGCCGTACATGTAGGGATCATAATAGCTGTTTTGTGAGTAGTACCTGGTGTTAAGCCCCGTGTACCGCGAGTAGTAGGCGCTTAGCGAGAAGTGGTTAGGCCGTTTGCCCCCAAACCAGGGCTCCACGAACTGGAACTGGTAGGATTGGTAGTACTGCCCGTTGGTTTGCGCGCTTATCACCAAGGTTTGCCCGTCACCTTGTGGGATGATACCCCGGTGCATCGACGGGTTAAACAGGTTCTTGAGTGAGAAGTTGTTCAGCTTGAGGCTCATCTTCCCTACCAGCCCGGTGACCCCCCAGCCGGCTGAAAACTCGATCTGGTCGTTTCCCTTCGAGGTGAGGGGATAGGTGATGTTTACCGTTCCATCCTCCTGGTTTGGGTTGATGCCCGAACCGATATCCGCGAAGAGCGCCTCGGCGTCGAAGTGACCGGTTTGTGCGATCTCACGCACGGAACGAAGGAGGTCGTCCTTGCTAAAGACCGCCCCCGGCTTGGTCCGTATCTCCCGGCGGATGATATCCTCGTAGAGCCGATCGTTTCCCTGGATGATGACCCGCTTAATGGTTGCCTTGGGTCCTTCCACTACACGGAGTTCCAGGTCCACGGAGTCGTTCTCGATGTTAATCTCTATCGGGTCGATCCGCGAGAAGAGGTAGCCGTTGTTTTGGTATAGGTTGACTGCCGCGTCCTCATCATCTGACAGCCTCTCTTGCAGCTTCTTCTGGTTATAGACGTCACCCGCCTCCATGTTGAGCAGTTGGGCGAGCTGCGACGAGGGGTACTGGGTATTGCCTACCCAGTTGATGGAGCGGATGTGGTAGAGCGCTCCCTCTTCGATATCTATTTCGATGTTTACCGTCTTCTCATCGTGTTTGTAGACCGTATCCCGCACGATCTCCGCGTCGCGGTACCCCTTTTCGTGGTACTTGGTGATAATGCTCTTTTTGTCTTCGGTGTAGAGGTCTTCCACGAACTTCTTGGCCCGGAAAAGGTTAACCAACCGGCCTTTCTCGTTGGTTTTCTTCATAGCCCACTTCACCTTGAAGTCCGAGAGTGCTTCGTTGCCCGATAGCTTAATGCTGTTTACCTTCTGCTTCTCTTTCTTGTCCACCGCGATTTCTAAGATGACCTGGTTTGAGCCGCTAGCATCAGGGTGCTGCAATACCCTCACTTCTGCTTCTCCGAAGCCCTTTTCATCGAAGTAATTCTTGATGTAATTCTCTGCCCGGTCTATCTGAGGTGGGGTAATCTGGTTTCCCTTCACGAAACCGATCCTCTCCTCGATGTCGTCCTGTTCCCCCTTCTTCATACCGGTGTAGCGGATGTCGCTTACCCGGGGCCGGTCGGTCAACCGTATCTCCAACCAAACGCTATCCCCTTCGATCTTGGTTTGCAGTATCTTCACGTCAGAAAAGAGACCTTGACGCCAGAACCGTTTAATGGCGTTCGAGATATCATCCCCCGGTATTTGTATCTGCTCACCCTTAGAAAGCCCGGAAAAACCGACGAGAACGAATTTTTGATCCTCGTACATGGTTCCCTCCACACCCGTTACCTCTATGTCGGCAATGTAATATTGCTTTGGGGGTGCCGTGTAATTCACGATCAACTCCTCGGGGATGGAAAGGGGGATGGTGTCGCTGTTTTGCGCCAGGGACACTGCGCCGGGTAACATGGCGAAAAAAAGTAGAAGCAAATGGAATATCCTCTTCAACATGGTGTCTGTTTCTTTTCCCTAACTGTTTCTTTAATTCTACGTGGTTGCCTAGTCGTTGTTTGTTGACGAATCCTTTGAGGGGGTGAGGGACTCTAACTGCTCGCTTGTCTTGCCGTACCTCCTCTCGCGTCCCTGGAACTCCAGGATGGCCTGGTAAAAGTCCTCTTCTCCGAAATCGGGCCAGTAGGTGTCGGTGAAGTAGAACTCCGAGTAAGCGCACTGCCACAGCAGGAAGTTACTAATCCGTAACTCTCCTCCGGTCCGGATTAGCAGGTCGGGGTTAGGCATGCCGCTGGTGGTTAATCGGTTGGCGAGGGTCTCCTCGTCAATATCGCTCTCCCGGAGTTTCCCGCTCATCACCTCCCTCACGATTTGTTGGGTGGACTGGGTGAGTTCCCATCTCGACGAGTAACTTAATGCGAAGACCACGTTCAACGCGGTGCCGCTCTCCGTTTCCCGGATACATTCGTCTAACGCGGTGCGGGCGTAGTTCGGTAACCTTTCCACATCGCCAATGCAGTGAACCTTCACGTCGTTTTTTTTCAGCCCCTCGGTCTCTTTGGCGATGGCGTGCACCATTAGGTCCATCAAGCCACTGACCTCTTCAGCAGGCCGATCCCAGTTCTCCGTGGAGAAAGCGTACAAGGTGAGGTAGGGGATAGCCAGCTTCCTGGCCGCTTCCACCACCTTTCGTACAGAAGCGATACCCTCCTTATGTCCTTCCCCTCTTTCTAGGCCTCTGGTTTTCGCCCAGCGCCCGTTTCCGTCCATAATAATTGCTACATGGGCGGGAAGACGGTTGGGGTCAATACGGTTTATCAACGACATATCTATTGGTTACCTGTTAAAGTCAGCGACATGGATCTTCTCGCAACCCGAAATCCCATGTCATGTAAATCAATGCGAACGCGTACCAATCCTGGTTTTTCAGGGGGCTGCCCTTGATCCCGAAAGGTGCGTCAAGGCTCCATTCGGGTTGAGCTTTCGTGACGTCTACGTCATCCCTGAACAGTTTTCGCATCGATGCTTCTACGCCGATGTTCACCCTGTTGTTACATCTGTACTTAAACCCGAAACCAAGGGGTACATGTATTCCATACATCGGCTCGTTCCCCGTTGCCACCGTCACCCCTGCGCCAGTAAACAGGTAGGGGGTAAAGGGTCTGGTTCCAAGGTATCGTTGCTCGGTGCCGAACCGGAAAAAATGAAACTCCACTTGGCCACCCACATCCAAGACAGCTCGTTGAAAGTTGTCATACCGATCTCCCGGGAAGCGGTTGCCGGAACGGTTCGTGTCGCCCGATATCCTCCCTCCCAAGATATTCGCTTTCAGCGCCCACTGCATGCTGGGGTTGAAACGAAAAAGGAGGCCTCCGGCCACTCCCGGGTAGAGGAAGGGGTTCTTCGGGTTGGCATCGCCCATATAGGTGGAGGCCCCCAATGCTGTCCCTATTTCGTACTTGTGTTTTTTCGGGAAGCGTTCCTGTGAGAAGAGCTTCCCGTGGATGGGGCATATCAAGATGCCCAGCACAACGAACAGGGTATGAATCTCGTGTTTCATCATTACCATAACGTGAAACCGATTCATAAAGTATGCATTAACAGAGAATGTTTACTCCATCGTAAATTTATTCAGCCTGCCTCTCCACACGTCAACAAGCACGGAATGAGGTGACTGCGCGGATACTCCGCCGAATATCCATATATTGTTTGACTCGTCAATCACTACCGAGGCGTTGGTTCGCGGGGTGAATACCGATTTAGCAGGAAATGCTTGGTTCTCGGCAGTCGCCTGCCAGTCCAACCCGGAGTTGTCTGAAAACAGGAAAACGTTCTTCCCGTTCCACAAGGTCATCATGTATAGATGGTCATCGTAGAAAAACAGGTTGCTCCCTTTCACGGGATACGAGGGTTCCTTAGAGATGTAGGTGATCTCATTGTCTTTCTTTTGCACGATCCACACCTCATCGTTCCAAGAACCGTCTTGCCTTATCCCGTCGGTCAGCACGATGAACCTCGTGGCGTAGGAGCGATCGCTCTCGATGCTGGTGGAGGTAAAAGCCGACCATGGCATCTCGTCGGGCACTCGGTTTAAAAACTCAATGTCGGAGAAATCATCGGTCACCGCGAAACGTTTCATGCCGCCCTCTTCTACGGCTATCAAGATGCCTTTTGCAGGGGTGCCGGGGAGGATCCCGAATAGGGTTTTTACCGTGCAGCCCGTGTTGATCTTGTTCCACTTGGTACCGCTGGTCGATGCATATACACGCCCCTCCTCGTCGAGGAGATACATCGCTCCTTTTACGGCGATCAGCGTGTTAAGTTGGGCAGAGGTGGGCAATCCCTGTAACTCTCCCAAGTCGTTCCATGTAGAACCATCTGCCGAGGCGGTTGCCCCTATACCACTTCCCGTTTTATACAAGGTGATGAAATGGTCGTTGAACGCGATGCTTTTTTGTGCTTCGGGATGTGAGGAGAGGTAGTCCGTTTTCTTTTCCCACAAAAGGATGTAAGGGTCTTGCTGGTATATGTTGAGTTGGAAACCGTAAGACTTCGTGGAAACACCGTCTTGGGCAAGGGTCGTGATCGTCTTTAAATGGTTGACGGCCACTGAGTCGGACCCGTTCCAAAGGTAGGTGCTGTCCTCGTTCTCACCGGTTATCGTGATGGCTACCTGCAGGAAAGGGGCGTACGTGCTGGAGCTGCTGACGCTTAGCATCACGCTATCCACGTGAAAGAGGTAGGGTAGCGGTTGCTTGTTGAATATCTCTCCCTCCACCTGGTCAATCGAGAATGTGGTCGCGTTTAGCAGTTTGGCCGTATCAGCCTTGGAGGTCAACGAGAAAGCATAAATCTGCGCGTTGGGTGAATAGTCAATTAGCCCATCGGAAGAACCAAGGCATGATGTCCACAACAGCAAATTCAAGGTAGCCACGAGCAGCCCTAGGAAATATGTACATCTCATTTGTTTCAAGCAATAGTGTATCCCGTATTACGTTGCACAAAAGTAGGAAGATTTTTCTCCATAACCATATTAAAATGAATATTTAAAGAAAATTTCGAGTTATTTGATTCTTTAAATGGAGCCGTGTAGCGTGTAAGAAGCGTTCGTTGCTTACCGTGTCTCCGTCAATGCTAGGTGCCTTGATGCCCGAATGGAGTATCTTGCAGGAGGTTTCCACGAAGGCTTCATCCCACAGCTGCTGCTCAATGAAAGAGGAGAGCAGTTGGCTTCCCCCCTCCACGAGTAGCGTGCGGATATTATCATCGTATAATTGTCTTAGTACCTGTTGGATTGTTTCATTTGAGAACCCTATCTTTATCTGTTTTACCCCTGGCATCTTACTTCTTTCGGGCGTTACAGACTCGGTGAAGATGATGGTGGGAGCCGATCCGTTGAAAAGGGCCGAATCGTTGGGTACCAGGTTCGTCCGGTCGATGACGACCCGGGTGGGCTGATGTCCGTACCAATGGCGAACCGTGAGTTTGGGGTCGTCAAGCAGCGCTGTCCGCGTACCCACCATGACCCCCTGAACCCGTGTTCGAAGCCTATGCGCTAGGCAGCTCGTCAGCTCGTTAGATAGTTTGGATGGACGCTCTTCGCGGGAGGTTCTGATTCGGTCAATGAACCCGTCCCTGCTTTGTGCCCACTTCAAGATCACGTAAGGTCGCTCAATCAGCTGGTTCACGAAAAAGGCGCGGTTCAACATGCGTGCTTCCTCTTTCAGGATCCCTTCAATCACTTCGATGCCGTGCTCCTTCATCCACGCCAATCCTTTCCCGGCGACTTTGGGGTTGGGATCGCATGTGGCGACGACCACCTTGGGTATCCCCTTTTCGGTGATTAGTCCCGTGCACGGCGGCGTTTTACCGTAGTGCGAACAGGGTTCCAACGATATGTACAGGGTGGAATGGCGTAGCAGTGATGCGTCTCTGACGGCGGCGATAGCGTTCACCTCGGCATGGGGCTCGCCGTACCGCCGGTGAAATCCCTCCCCGATGATCTTCCCATCATGCACCACCACGGCGCCCACCATGGGGTTGGGATGAGTGTACCCCTCGCCCTTTCGGGCCAGTTGAAAGCAGCGGCGCATAAATTCCGTGTGAACCGTCATTTTGTGTATCTTTGTGTAACCAATTGGTCTAAATAGCGACTTATGGCGTTGGTTTTCATGCAACAACTGGCTCGTTACCTTCAGTGTGAGTTAAGCGATATCTACTCGCCGGGAGAGATCGTCGCGCTCTCTCGCCTGTTGTTTCATGAGTTGCGCGAGGGGCTGCCCGCCATGGTTGTCACGGGCAAATGTAATCATTTATCCGCTACTTACAGTCGGGCAGCCTCGTTTTTAATGAACGAAGGGGGCGGGGGTACCCAGCTCTCTCGACCGGGGAGCGTCCTGCACGACTCGTTTCTCATGAATGACGGGGGGAGGGATGCCCCGTTCTGGGATGTCGGCAAAGTGGGCGCGGTGGTGGAGGTGGTGCGGCGATTGAAAACCGGGGAGCCGATGCAGTATATCGTGGGGCGAACCGAGTTTCACGGGCTGATGCTTAACGTTACCCCCGATGTGCTAATCCCGCGGCCAGAGACGGAAGAGCTGGTGGCGTGGGTGCTGGATGAACTCCCTCCCGGGAAGCTCAAGTTGTTTGATGTAGGTACTGGAAGCGGCTGCATTGCGATTACCCTGGGTAAGAAGCGTTCCGAGATCGAGGTATATGCTTGCGACGTTTCGGAGCGGGCGATCGAGGTGGCTCAACGCAATGCCGACGAAAACGGGGTGGGCGTACATTTTTTCGTGCAGGACATCTTAGCCCCCTTGCCTGTCTCCCTACCTATCTCTAAGCCGATCGCTAGCGGTGTCACCAGTTCTAATTCTCTTGGGGGTGCTTCTCTTGCCATTAGTCCCACCTCAGCCTTTGAGAATGGTTCGTTCCACGCGGTCGTCAGCAATCCCCCTTACGTGCTGGAGTCGGAACGGGAGGCGATGGAGGCGAACGTGTTGCATTTCGAGCCAGCCGAGGCGCTGTTTGTACCCGATTGTACTCCGTTGCTGTTTTACGAGAGGATCGCCGACCTTTCATTGTGTCTACTTGGAGAAGGGGGACTTCTCTTCTTTGAAGTTAACCGGAGCAAAGGGGAGGAGATGCGCACTATGCTTCTTGAGAAGGGATATTGCAACGTGGAGTTACGGAGCGATATGGCTGGCAACCCGAGGATGGTTCGGGCGGTAAAGCCATAGGAATAACTGGGGAATAACTGGGCAACCACGTTGGCATGTGATGGACAAACAACGGAAAACAACGGACGAACAATGGAACAACGGGAGGTGGAAATGAAGGCGGAACAAGCCTATAGACGGATGACCCGCCTATGCTCACGAGGCGAGTATTGCGTGTTCGATATTCGCAAAAAACTCCGTGGAATGGAGCTTTCGGAGGAGGGGGAGGAGGCGGTTATCCAACGGCTAAAAGAGGGGCGTTTTATAGACGAAGCACGTTACGCGCGCAGCTTTATCAGTGATAAATTGCGTTTTAACGGTTGGGGCAGGAAGAAGATCGAACTTGTTCTGCAACAGAAGCAGTTGCCTGGGGAGATTATCGAGCAGGCGTTCATGGAGTTCTCAGAGGAGGAACTATCGGCTTTGTTACCTGGTTTGTTGAAGAGAAAGTGGCCCACTGTGACCGGGGCTTCCGCGTATGAAAAAGAGGGAAAGCTGATACGCTTTGCCTTGGGGAGGGGGTTTAGCATGGAGGAGATCAGGCGATGCTTGGATCAGTTGAAAAAGGATCAGATGGAAAAAGAGCAAGAGGAAAAAGAGCAAGAGGAAAAAGAGGAGGTGTGGAGCAATGAGTAGGTCGTTGGTAAACGAGCTGGCTTCCCTTTTCTATCCTCACGCGTGTGTGGTATGTGGTGGCGAACTGTTGGAAAATGAGGATGGGGTTTGCTTGAAATGCCTCTACCAGCTGCCAAGAACCCATAACTACCTGGAGAGAGAGAACGAGGCTGAGCAGCATATGGCTGCCCGGATCCCGTTTGAACGGATTGCTACCTATTGCATTTACTCCAAAGGGGGGATGTTGGAGCCTTTAATCCACCATCTCAAGTACCACGGGAAAAGGGAGATCGGGTTGCTGCTGGGAAGGCTTTTCGGCAGGGATTTGCTGGGGAGTGACTTCCTAAATACCATCGATTGGATCGTTCCCGTTCCGCTGCATTTCAAGAGGGAGAAGGAGCGTGGGTATAACCAGGCAGAGATGATTGCACGGGGACTATCCGAGGCAACCTCCCTACCGGTATTAACCGGCAACTTGATACGGGTTATCTTCAGCCCGACTCAGACGAAAAGAACCAAAACACAGCGGTGGGAGAACGTAAGGGGGATCTTCGAGGTGGTGGATAGTTCGCTATTCGAGGGGAAGCATCTCCTGCTGGTAGACGATGTGATCACGACCGGATCAACCATTGAGGCATGCGGCTTGGCGTTGCAAGCGTGCAAAGAAGTGAAAATAAGCGTTGCCACGTTGGGGCAGGTGCTTTAAAACGCTCTTTCTTCACGATACCCTTCGGTGGAATCACTAAAAAAGCTATTTTTGTACTGGACATTACAAGGCTGTGTTTAAACTGAACATGTTTTCGCGTAATGAGTCTTACATAGCACGTGTTACGTGTAACCGAACACGGTCGCGTTAAACATTGAACGAAATGCAACGATTAAAAAAACTAACGGCTGAAAAACTTTTGGGAATAAAATCGGTTAAATTACAGCCATCCAACCCGTTTACTTGGGCGTCGGGGTGGAAATCTCCCATCTATTGCGATAACCGTAAGATCATGTCGTATCCTCCTGTTCGTAATTTTGTGAAGGTGGAATTTGCCCGGCTCATCATGGAGAAGTACCCCCATGTCGAGGCGATTGCCGGGGTCGCAACCGGCGCGATTGCCCCTGGGGCGTTGGTGGCCGACCTGCTCGGGCTTCCCTTCGTGTACGTGCGTTCCACCCCGAAAGGGCACGGTTTGGAAAACCTGATCGAGGGCGACTTGAAACCGAAGCAGAAGGTGGTGGTGATCGAGGATCTCGTCTCCACCGGCGGTAGTAGCCTAAAAGCGGTGGAGGCGGTTCGACGGAACGGCGCAGAGGTGTTGGGCTTGATGGCCATTTTTACCTACGGTTTCCCACGGGCGCTTGACAGCATGCGCGATGCTCGGGTGGAGTTAACCACGCTGTGCGATTACGACGCCATATTAGACGAGGCGATTGCGATTGATTACATCGACGAATCGGATCTGCACACGTTGCAAGAGTGGCGTAACGACCCTGAAAACTGGGGGCAACAGGGGGCAAAAACCGCGAAAAAGAGGCAGAAATGACCGAGTACGTGAGTGAGGTGAAGCAAATACCCCACGGTGACACCGCCGTTTTCGGGGTGCTCTCCAACCTCCAGAACCTGGAGCGGGTAAAGGAGTGGCTCCCCATGGATGGGATGGGCGACTTCACGTTCGATGGCGATGCTGTTTCGTTCCGGGTAGACCCGGTAGGGGGGGTGACCTTCAGGGTGGTGGAACGGCAGCCGAATAAACTTATTAAGTTTCAGGCGGAACGGTTACCCCTACCTGTTTTCCTATGGATACAGCTGGTCAGTAAAAGCGAAACCGATACCTGGCTTAGGATTACGGTGAGGGCCGAAATGAATTCCTTGATCAAGGGGATGGTGGATAAACCCTTGCGCGAAGCGTTGGAGAAGCTGTCGGACGGGTTATCGAAGCTACCGTACGATCGCTTTTGATTCGACCGTTGTATCATTTTTCACGGTGAGGTGCGCGTTTTGGTTGACCTTACCCTAACTTGCCTTTTGTACTACATCCCTTTCATCGTACATCATGTACCGCACCACGTTTATACGTGCGCGTTCCGTACCATCCCACCACGATGAAGCATATGAGGGGTAGGATGAATGAAGCGTTCACCGCCGGGAAGTGCTTCCCGATGGTTCCCACGTCGATGATAGAGGCTTGCAGCGGGGGTAGTATCGAGCCTCCCAGGATGGCCATGATCAGTCCCGCGGCCCCGAACTTGGCATCATCGCCCATCCCTTTCAGGGCTATGCCGTAGATGGTGGGGAACATGAGCGACATGCAGGCAGAAACAGCGACCAGGCAGTAAACACCCCACACGTTTTGGAAGAGGATCACGCCCACCGTGAGGAGGCCAGCGGCAATAGCGAACGTGCGCAACAATTTGCCGGGGTTAAAGAACTTCATCAGGTAGGTCGCGATGAAGCGGCTCACGCAGAAGAGTATCATGGCCACGATATTATATTTCTGGGAGAGCACTTCCGCCGCCTGCTCCTCCATCCCCCCGGCCATGAAGACACGGGTACCGTACTGTATGATAAAGGTCCAGCACATGATCTGCGCACCCACGTAGAAAAATTGCGCGATCACCCCCTGGCGGTAATTGGGGATGGAGAATATGCGCTTCAAGGTAGTCCAGAAATGCAACGTTTTGTCTTTGTCCCCATGCTTGGGCATCTTGGTGATCAGGATGATCAGGAACATTACCAGCACGACGAGACCGATAGCCAGGTAAGGGGAGATGAGGATTGAGAGGTCGGACTGCTTCATCACTTCAAACTCCGAATCGGAGAGTAAGGCCCGTTCAGCGGTACTCATCGGGTTTAGTCGGGCCTGGATAAAGTTCATGGCGACGAACATTCCCAGCAGCGAGCCGATGGGGTTAAACGCTTGCGCCAAATTGAGCCTGCGCGTCGCGTTCTCCTCGGGCCCCATGGTTAGAATATAGGGGTTGGCGCTGGTTTCGAGAAACGAGAGTCCGCACGTGAGGATGAAGTAGGCCGCCAAAAATGGGTAGTAGTTGCCTGTCATCTTCGCCGGGAAAAAGAGGAACGCACCCGTTGCGTAGAGTGCTAGCCCCAGCAGGATGCCCGACTTATAGGAAAATTTCTTGATGAAGATCGCGGCGGGGAACGCCATGGCGAAGTAGCCCCCGTAAAAGGCCAATTGAACCAGCGCACCTTGCGTGACACTCATCCGGAAGATCTTCGAGAACGCCTTCACCATGGGGTTGGTAATGTCGTTGGCAAAGCCCCATAAGGCGAAACAGGCGGTGATAATGATGAACGGCAACAGGTAGTTAACGCCGTTAAGCTTCAATAGTGGAAGTTTTGTATTATTCATTAGTGTAGGTATTAACCAAATGGCGGGATGGCGCTAATAGCCATCCCGCCACCGCGTGGTGTCAGTCAGTTACTTGTAGATGGGCCCGAAGTTTTTGCAAGCCCGGAAGTCGGCTCCCTCTTTGTCCATGCCAAAGGAGCCCCATGCTTTCGGGCGGAAGGGTTCTCCCTCCACGTTATGCATGCAGACCGGGATGCGCAGCATCGAGGCGAGCGTGATCAGGTCCGCCCCGATATGGCCGTAGCTGATGGCCCCGTGGTTGGCTCCCCACTCGTTCATCACCGAGTAGACGTCCTTAAAAGGCGGGGTATCGTTCAACCGGGGTGCGAACCAGGTGGTGGGCCAGGTCTTGTCGGTCCGCTCGTGAAGTATCTTGTGAATAGCGGGATCGATATCCACGGTCCACCCCTCGGCGATCTGCAGTACCGGTCCCAGTCCCTTCACCAGGTTCAGTCGGCTCATAGTCACGGGCATGCCACCGTCCGTTAAAAAGTTGGAGGAGTAGCCGCCTCCTCTGAAGTAGTCCCGGTTGGCCGGGAACCAGGTGGTGGCCGCCAAGCACGCCTTCACCTCCTCCTCCGTTATATCCCAGAACGGTTTCATTATCGGCTCCCCATCCCGGCGCTGCTTCCCGGTCCCATCTAAGGTGGTCGACCCGGAGTTGATCAGGTGGATGATGCCATTGGCCGCCCTGCCGGTGAGTTCTTTACCGGTGACCCGTTTGACCGACTCGGGACTCCAGTAGGTGCGGACGTCGGAGAATATTTGGGCGGTATTGGTCAGCAGGTGCCCGAAAAGCATCGCGACCCCGTTCAGGGCATCGTTTTCGGTCGCAACCGTGAATGCTTCTCGCACCCCGTTCCAGTCGAACGAGCTGTTGAGGATCGCTTCCGAGAAGTCGCCGTTCGGCAGGAAGTCGGTCCACTGCCGTTGTCCCTGGAAGCCGGCGGCAATCGCGTTATGGCCGATGGCCTCTTCCTTGAAGCCCATCTCCTGGAGCTTCTTGTTGCCTGTCATCAGGTCTCGTATGATGAGGGTCATTTTCACTACGAACTCCCAGTCGGCATCCATTGCCTCGCGCGATTTCGCCTTCTTTTCCGAGTTGAAGTCCGTCCCCTCGTTCGGCTTGCAATACTTCTCCGTCCAGGCCATCGCCTTCGCGAACTCCTCTTTATCGTATATGCCTTCGTTGATCCTTCGCAGTATCTCGGTAGAGTCGACTGACTCTGTCCTCATTCCGAAGTACTCCTGGAAGAGGTCGGGATTGACCATGGAGCCCGCGATCCCCATCGAGACGCTGCCGATGGAGAGGTACGACTTTCCGCGCATGGTGGCCACGGCTTGCGCCGCACGTGCGAAGCGGAGCAGTTTTTCAGCCACCTCTTCCGGGATGCCATTGTCGTCCAGATCCTGCACTTCACGTCCGTAGATGCCGAAAGCGGGCAGTCCTTTTTGAGCGTGTGCGGCTAATACGGCCGCCAAGTATACGGCTCCGGGACGCTCCGTCCCGTTGAAGCCCCACACTGCTTTCGGGTAATGGGGGTTCATATCCATGGTCTCGGTGCCGTAGCACCAACAGGAGGTGACGGTGATGGTGGATCCGACCCCTTCTCGCTCGAACTTATCCGCGCAGGCGGCACTTTCGCCCACGCGGCCAATAGTTCCATCGGCTATCACGCACTCTACGGGCGACCCATCGCCATTCTTCAGGTTGGTACTGATTAACTCGGCTACGGCTTTTGCCAGTGCCATTGTTTTCTCTTCGAGGCTTTCTCTAACGCCTCCTTGTCGCCCGTCAATAACGGGGCGAATCCCTATTTTAGGATACTTCTTCATGTTGTTATTGTTTTTATATAATGTAGAAATTTAGTTCGTGGGAAAACGGATTGATGTTCCATGCCGTTGCCAGGCGAAGGTAAGGTTCCAGGGGCAGTGAAAAAAATAAATGAATATGTTTTTCAGCATGTTTTCGCAAGAGCAAACTTGGCTTCTCAGCATGTTTCAGTTCTTGTAATCGGATTAACACGGCACGAGTTGGTAGTACGAATACCTTATTCGTGAAGGTAAGCTGGGTTAACGGTACGGGGTGACAGTGCGGCTAATACTCCCAAAAGGGAACCGGACGGGCTCTTCACAGAGGCCGTCCGGCATTTGGAAAATCAAAAAGTCATATAAGAAATAGAACTAAAATCGGTTGTGGTTTTTATTATTCTCAATAGTATTGGTTTGACGAGATAACAGGTATTGGCATTTCAGCGCGGGTTGTTCCCACTGGCTGGTTGTACCTGTATACCACGTCGTATATTTTGTCTCCTGTCCACTCTTTCACCTTGATGGAAAGCTTTACCGAGTCTGCCCCTTCTACCCGCAACGGCTTCAGATCGAAGCAGACGAACCCCTCGTACAGCTTTTGTGAGGGGCTACGGTAGGAGTTGTGCCTGAACTCCAGCCCGACTACTCCTGGTTTGGCCACGCTTACCAGTTGATTTTCTACCAAGTTGATCGCGTGGGGTCGCATTCCCCCGTAGTTAAACATGAACGATACGTTCAGGTAATCGCCTCCCACCCACATCGCGTTGGCCTTCACCGGGTCGTTTCCTATGCTGTCCTCATTTTGGACATTCAGTTCGATGGCCTTTTTCGTGAGGATGTTCCACATATCGTTCACCCGCACGTAGTGGTCGTAACCTCCCATCTTCTCCGATAAGATGGTGTAGTTTAAAAAGACCCGTTGACCGTGCGTGGGGGTATAGCGTATAGCGGTGGCTGCCGGCCAAAGGTGCTTACCGTTATCAAGAAGTAGCGAGAAGGCGTCGTCACCTTCGGAGACGACCGTGGCGATATCGATGCCGAAGCTCCCGAGCGAGCGGGACTTGTCGTCACAGGAGAGCGAGACAAGCAGGATCCCCATCAATAACGAAGCGATTACCCAGTTAATTTTCTTCATTGCTACCATCTCTTTTCACTTAGCTATCAACTTTCGTGCCTTCTAGCTTCTTTGCATGAAAATCTTCAGGCAAAGGTCGCAATAAGGCAACACGCGAAAGTTTGGCCTTTCACTACATGTTAGATGCAGTATTTGTAAAAACGTTGCATGAAAATGGAAGAAAACAAAAAGTTTAACAAGGTTTAACGGAATGGTCCGGTTTTGTGTGTCAACCGTACAGTTTTTTGCTTTTACCAAATTATTAAACAAGTGTACGAGAGTCAAGGGGCGGTAGTCACCCATATAATTTTTTTATTAAATCGGCTCTTCTCATTTGTCTCAGTTGCTTGATAACCTGCTGTCGTCGTTTGGGATCATACCAAAAGAAAAACTCACGCTGCCTGTTTTTCTCTTCCTTCGTTTTCGCGGTGTAGATCGGTTCCATGGTGTAGGGGTGATATCCGGTATAGTAAATCTCGGTAGCTAGTGTCATGGGTGAAG
Organism: Bacteroidota bacterium; assembly: GCA_023622765.1. Taxonomy (GTDB): domain Bacteria; phylum Bacteroidota; class Bacteroidia; order Bacteroidales; family Dysgonomonadaceae; genus Proteiniphilum. Next base: position 149,537 of record JAMNYO010000070.1, read on the forward strand.
GGGTGAAGTCCTGTACCTGTTCCAGTTTGAAGTTTAGCCTTTTGGTTTCGGCGGCTAGCTCGGCCATATTCTCCTCGGTACAACCCGGGTGCGACGAGATAAAGTAGGGGATAAGCTGTTGGTTTAGGTGTTGATCTTTGTTGAGGCGGTTAAAAATCGCGTTGAACTGCAGGAAGCGATCGAACGAGGGTTTTCGCATGATCGTTAGGACTTTGTGAGAGGTGTGCTCTGGGGCCACCTTGAGCCTTCCTGAAACGTGGTTCGTGATGAGCTCACGGATGTACGCGCGGTTGGCGTTGTTGGTTTTCTTGTCGTTGCTCTCGTGCAGTAGCATGTCGTAACGTACGCCGCTCCCGATAAACGACTTCTTCACTCCCGGCAGCGCATCTACCTCCCGATAGATATCCAGCAGCTCAGAAGGGTCGTTGATCAGGTTGGGACACACCGTGGGGAAGATGCAGGAGGCTTTTTTGCATGTCTCGCATACCGACGGGTTCTTGCCCCGCATGCGGTACATGTTGGCCGATGGCCCACCCAGGTCGCTGATATACCCTTTGAATTCGGCCATTTGGGTGATCTTTTTTACCTCTTGCAAGATCGATCGCTTGGAGCGGGAAGCGATAAATTTGCCCTGGTGCGCGGAGATGGTGCAGAAGGCGCACCCCCCGAAACAGCCGCGGTGTAGGGTTACCGAGAACTTGACCGCCTCGTAAGCGGGAATCTGCTTCCCTTTATACTTGGGGTGAGGCAATCGCGTGTAAGGGAAATCGAACGAGGCGTCTATCTCTTCTTCCGTCATGGGGGGGTAGGGAGGATTAATCACGGCGGCTTCATGGCCCACGCCCTGCAGGATACGGGCCGCCTTGAGCCGGTTGGACTGTTCTTCAACGACACGGAAGTTGGCGGCCTGTTTTCGCTTGTCGGCCAGGCACTCCTCGTGCGAGAAAAGGGTGACCTCTTCGCCGAACCGGTTTTCAGGGATATCGTTGCTGGGGCGGAGGAACGCGGTTTGCGGGATGTTCACCATCTCCCTGAAACTTTTGCCATCGCGAAGCTCTTGTACCACCTGCTTCAAGGGGGGTTCCCCCATTCCATAGATGAGCAGATCGGCTCCCGTATCCGCTAAGATAGTAGGGTGCAGCGCATCGTCCCAGTAGTCGTAATGGGTCACCCGCCGTAGCGAGGCCTCCACCCCACCCAAAAGAAGGGGGACGCCAGGGAAAAGCTCTTTCAAGATACGGGAGTAGACGGTGGCTGCTCGGTCGGGGCGCATATCCGCTCGCCCGTCGGGGGTGTACGCGTCGTTGGAGCGGAGCCGCTTATTCGCGGTGTATCGGTTGATCATCGAGTCCATCACGCCAGCGGTCACCGCGAAAAAGAGGCGGGGTGTGCCCAGCTTCTTGAAGTCACGCAGGTCGTCCCTCCAGTTGGGTTGGGGGACGATGGCCACGCGCAGTCCCTCGCTTTCGAGGAGTCGCCCGATAACGGCCGTACCGAATGAAGGGTGGTCTACGTACGCATCCCCCGAGAAGAGGATCACATCAATGTAATCCCACCCTCGCTGCTTCACCTCCTTTAGGTTGGTGGGAAGCCAGTCGGTAGGTGGATGGGGGGGCTCAGGCATTTTTCTCCTGTTTTTTCTTTAGCTTGTTGTCAATTTGCACCGCTCTTTCCACCGCCAGGTGGATGTTATCACAAATATTTTCTTTCCCGATGATACTGGGGATTTGCGATTGTTCCACCTTCTCTCGCACGTCGCTGTTTACCCCCGACAAGATCACCTGTTTCTTCTCCTTTATCGAGTTGCGGCAGAGAGTTTCGAGGTTATTCAAGCCTGTAGAGTCGATGAACGGAACCTTGCGCATCCGGATAATGCGTATATGCGACTTCCCATGGATATCGCGCATCACCTCGTCGAACTTGTTGGCTACCCCGAAGAAGAAAGGTCCTTCGATCTCGTACACCTCTACCCCGTGGGGCAGGTGCAGTATCTCATCCTTGGTTTTACCCGAGGTAGACTCCATCTCTTTGGTCATGTTTATGCTGCCTGTGGTGCGGGAAACCTGCGTGGCCTCGTTCAACCGCTTGAGGAAGGAGAACACGGCGAGCAGCAGGCCCACCCCGATCGCGATGGTTAGATCGAAGATCACGGTGAGGAGGAAGGTTGTCAGCAGCACGGCACGGGTAGCCTTGGACTGTTTCACGAGTGAGACAAATATGCGCCACTCACTCATGTTGTAGGCCACCACCACCAGCACGCCGGCCAAGCAGGCCATGGGAATGTGCCGCGTGAGATCACCCAAGAAAAGGACAACCAGTAAGAGTACCAGCGCGTGGACGATGCCCGCTACCGGTGTTCTACCCCCGTTGTTGATATTGGTCATGGTACGTGCGATTGCCCCCGTGGCCGGTATCCCCCCGAAGAAGGGGGTTACGATATTGGCTACCCCCTGTGCTACCAGCTCCATGTTGGAGTTGTGACTCTTCCCGGTAACCCCATCGGCTACCGTGGCCGATAGGAGCGACTCGATGGCACCTAGCATGGCGATGGTGAAAGCCGCGGGGAAGAGGATGCGGATGCTCTCCAGGCTGATGGGTATCTGCTTTATTTCGGGTAGCTCGCTGTTGATAGTAAAGCGGTCGCCAATGGTCTCGATGCTCGTAATACCGGCGTACTCCTTAAGCAGGTAGCCTACAACGGTCATCACGACCAAGGCTACTAGCGATCCGGGTATCTTTCGGGAGAGTTTTGGTGTGAGCACGATGATGACCACGCTCAACAGGGCGATTAGCGCCGCCCACCAGTTGATGGTGGCAAAGTGTTCAAAGTAGACCCCCCACTTCTCGATGAAGCCCGAGGGAAGGGATGGGGTGGTGAGGCCGAAGAAATCTTTTATCTGGGTAGAGAAGATGGTCAACGCGATACCGCTCGTGAAGCCCACCACGATGGGGTAAGGGATAAACTTGATGATTGCGCCCAGCTTCATGAAGCCCATCAGCAGGAGCATCATGCCGGCCAGCACCGTGGCAATGGCCAGCCCCTGCACGCCGTACTGCTCCACGATACCGTAGACGATCACGATAAACGCGCCGGTGGGACCTCCGATCTGTACCGTGCTCCCCCCCAGGAAGGAGATAATGAAACCAGCAATGATGGCAGTATAGATCCCTTTCTCCGGGGTGACGCCCGAAGCGATTCCAAAGGCGATGGCCAGCGGCAACGCCACGATACCAACAATGAGCCCGGCCATCAAGTCGGCCATGAACTTCTCTTTGTTGTACGTTTTCAGGGATTTAAGCAGTTCCGGTTGAAACTCTTGAGGTAATTTTATTTTCATAAACCTAATACAATAACCGCACAAAGATACGAAATTTCTTCGTACTTAAAACATGAAAACATCAAGGGGTATATCGCCATAAATTGATGCCACGGTGGAAATAGAGGAAATGCCCTTTGCTATCCATGGTCAGTGAATAGGAGGCCTTACCGATAGCGGTTTTGGTTTTAGTGACGGGGTTCAATTCAAACAGCTCCCCGTAGGCCGTTCCAAATATCCTCCCTGAAGGGTGCAGTATCAGACAAGCATTCTTAAAGACATGTTTTGATTTGGTGATATCTGAAACCTTGAATAGCTCATGGGTTGACAGAACGGTTTTATTGGTTTTGTCAAAAACAAACAAAGTGCCATCCGCCATCCCCCAAAGATGGCCATCCGGCCCGTCTAATAAAGCGGTGATGGCCTTTGCATCGGGTACAGGGACGCATTCCGATATCTTTGTTCGGTTCGAGGGGTTTACCTCAAACAGTTTCGCCTCATTAGCGATGGGCTGTATGCCCAATCCTCCCCAGACCGAAGTTCCCCCGTACAGTACTCCATTCGCGTAGCATAGTGAAACGATGGATTGATCCTTCACTACATCCTCTACGCTGGTTAGGCTGTTCTTGTTGACATTGTACTCTACCAGTGCACCTCCCAACCTTCCGTACTTCGGTGCCGTTCCAAAGAACATTTTATTTTGATCGGTGATGGCTGCATACGCGTACGGACGATCTTGCCCGGCAATGCTACCGAGCAACTTGGGGTTGCTATCTTTTACCCAAGGGCGGGAGGTATCGTATCGATAAAACCTCGCACCTGGATATACCCCAAAGTAGAGGTCTTTGCCAAGATAAGAGATGCTTTCGCTCTGGGAGAGTCCTTGATACATGTCCGATTTGCCGGTTACGGGATCATAGGCGGCATTGTTGCCGACGAAAAATCCGCCCATCCAGACGCGACCATCCGGGCCATAAGTCATCGAGTTTATGGTGATGGGCGATGGAGGAACCTCCAATGGCAGTACAAAAAAATCATTTCTTATCGAGTTATAGAAGACCAGCTTGCACTCACCGGTGATGTAACACAGATCGTTGTCGGTTAGCCAGGTGATGGCCAATGCGCTGGCATTGTTCCCGTTGAGGGAAACTATTTTAGGGGGGGTGCTTGTTAAATCATACGAGTACAGCGTGGATCCGGAAGTGACGTAGATCTTATTATCGACGGGTGACTTGATGGCCGTTTTGGCAGCCACGACACCTATTTGATGGGTATATATACCGGTATCGATATCGTATATCAACGTTTTGTTATTTTTTGTGGTACCGGTAATGGTCGCCAGGAGCTTATCCCCGGAAGATTCTCCTTTAATGATTCCCAAATGATAGACAAAGCCGGCATGTCCCCGGTCGGAAGGTGGCAATATCTCCGTTTTACTGCCTGTCCGGGGGTTCAATTTGATGAGGCCGGTATGAGCCCCAACCCCCACGTAGAGCATGTCCGTCTTCTCGTGATAGGCGATACTCCTCGCGTAATTTTCCCCCTCCTTCACGGCGCCATTGCTTACTTCCTGAAAACCCGTGTCGGGGTGATACCTGAACACCTTTGCTCCCGGGTAGGTAAGACCTAAGTTCTCTACCTGATGGATTCCCGGTAAATGCCTGAATAGTAGTCCGTTTCTGGTGCCTATATAGAGCCAGCCATCGGTTGCCTGAGCCACCGACCAACATATGGTACTTCCTGTCAACGCCAAAATCACGGATGGAGCAGTTTCCCTACTATCCACAGCCACTTGGAATCCTATCAAGCGAGCGGGGGTTCCCGACGTGACGGTGTAGAGCCAATCATTGCCATTTTGGTCCTTTGCAAAGGTGCTCCCATTGATGGCCTGTTCATGTATCATGGGACCGAGATTGGTTAATTCACCGGGAATCCTTGGCGGCTCATTGGTATCATCTTCATCCTTGGTGTCACCTTTGTCTTTGGCGTCATCTTGAACTACTCCCTCTTCTATTACATCACCAGGCTTTTTACTCGCGCAAAGTAAAAAAGGCAATACGAAGCTAATAAAGAGGACGAAAGCGGCACAAGATAATGTTCTATTTTGCATGGTTGTCATTTTAGCAAGTCTTATCGGGTCGATTTTTCAACCGTTCCAAAGGTAGTTTTTTGTTTCTACTTTGGCAATAGGGTGTCCGCTTCCTCTTTCATCTTAGCCGCGTTTCAGCATGAAAACATCAAGGGGTATAACGCCACAAATCGATGTCGCGGCTAAAATAGAGGTAATGGCCTTTGTCATCCATGGTCAGGGAGGCGGAGGCATTACCGATAGCGGTTTTGGTTTTGGTGACGGGGTTCAATTCAAACAGCTCCCCGTAGGCCCTCCCAAATATCCTCCCTGAAGGGTGTAGTATCAGACAAGCATTCCTGGCGGCATGTTTTGATTTGGTGGCATCTGAAATCTTGAATAGCTCATGGGTTGACAGAACGGTTTTATTGGTTTTGTCAAAAATAAACAGAGTACCATCCGCCATCCCCCAAAGATGGCTATCCGGCCCGTCTAATAAAGCGGTGATGGCCTTTGCACCGGGTACAGGGACGCATTCCGACATCTTTGTCCTGGTCTTGGGGTTCACCTCAAACAGTTTCGCCTCGTTAGCGATGGGCTGCACGCCCAATCCTCCCCAGACCGAAGTACCCCCGTACAGCACTCCATCCGCGTAGCATAGAGACACGATGGATTGATCCTTCACTACATCCTCTACGCCGGTCAGGCTGTTCGTGCGGGTATTGTACTCCACCAGTGCACCTCCCAATCTCCCGTAACCCGGTACCGTTCCAAAAAACATCTTCTTTTGATCGGTGATGGCTGCATACGCGTACGGACGATCTTGCCCGGCTATGCTGCCGAGCCACTTGGGGTTGCTATCTTTTACCCAAGGGCGGGTGGTATCGTATCGATAGAACTTCGCGCCTGGATAAATCCCAAAATAGAGGTCTTTGCCCAGGCAAGAGATGCTTTCGCTCTGGGAGAGTCCTTGATAAATATCCGATTTGCCGGTCGCGGGGTCATAGGCGGCGTTGTTACCTACGAAGAATCCGCCCATCCAGACGCGTCCATCCGGTCCATAAGTCATCGAGTTTATGGTGATGGGCGATGGAGGAACCTGCAATGGCAGGGCAAAAACGTTATTTCCTAACGATTTATTATAGAAGACCAGCTTGCACTCACCGGTGATGTAACACAAATCGTTGTCGGTTAGCCAAGTGATGGCCAATGCGCTGGTATTGTTCTCGTTGAGGGTAACCAGCTTAGGGGTGGTGCTGGCTAAGTCAAACGAGTATAGCCTGGATCCGGTGGTGACGTAGATCTTATTATCGACGGGTGACTTGATGGCCGTTTTGGCAACCACGACACCTATTTGATGGGTATAGGTACCGGTATTGATGTCGTATATTAACGTTTTATTGTTCTCGGAGGTGTCGGTAATGGTCGCCAGGAGCTTATCCCCGGAAGCTTCTCCTTTAATGACCCGCAAATAGTAGACAAAGCCGGCATGTCCCCGGTCGGAAGGTGGCAATATCTCCGTTTTACTGCCTGTCCGCGGGTTCAATTTAATGAGGCCGGTATGAGCCCCAACCCCCACGTAGAGCATGTCCGTCTCCTCGTGATAGGCGATACTCCTCGCGTAATTTTCAGCCATCGGTTGCCTGAACCGCCGTCCAACTTACGGTGCTCCCGGACAATACTATATTTACCAATGGAGAGATATTCATACGATCCACAGCCACTTGGAATCCTATCAAGCGAGCGGGGGTTCCCGACGTGACGGTGTAGAGCCAATCGTTGCCATTTTTGTCCTTTGCAAAGGTGCTCCCATTGATGGTCTGTTTATACACCTGGGGGCCAAGATTGGTTAATTGTCCTGAAATCCTTGGTGGCCCATTGGTATCATCCTTATCTTTGGTGTTACCTTTATCCTTGGTCTTATCCTGAACTACTTCCTCTTCTATTATTTCGGC
>JAMNYO010000021.1 GCA_023622765.1 Bacteroidota bacterium
GCATGGACATTGAAGATCGACTAAGAAGATAAATGAAAAAGCATTTCGCTGGCTTTTGTTGCATCGTGGATGAAAATAACGTACCTTTGCCACTCACTTTCACACGAATATTTATATGGAATCAAATATTAAAAGCATTGGCATCCTCACCTCAGGTGGTGACTCGCCGGGAATGAACGCGGCTATTCGCGCGGTAACGCGTGCCGCCATATTTAGCGGTATGCGCGTGTTTGGCATCTACCGGGGGTTCAGGGGACTTGTGACCAACGAGATCGAGGAGTTTCAGACCAACAGTGTCAGCAATATCATCAAACAGGGTGGGACCATCCTCAAGACGGCCCGCTCCGAGGAGTTCAAAACGAAGGAGGGCCGCAAGTGCGCCTACGAAAACCTCAAAAAGCACAACATCGACGCACTGGTGGTCATCGGGGGCGATGGCTCCCTAACGGGGGCAGGCATTTTCGCCAATGAATTCGACATCCCGATCGTGGGGCTCCCGGGAACCATCGATAACGACCTGAACGGAACCGATACCACCATTGGTTACGATACCGCGCTGAACACCATCATGGAGTCGATGGACCGGCTGAGGGACACGGCTACCTCGCACGAGCGGCTCTTCTTCGTGGAGGTGATGGGGCGCAACTGCGGGTACCTCGCGCTCAACAGCGCCATCGCCTCGGGAGCGGAAGCGGCCATCATCCCCGAGATAAGCATCGAGAAGGACCAACTGGCTGAACTCATCGACCAGGGGTTCCGCAAGTCGAAGAACAGCAGCATGGTACTGGTGGCCGAAGGCGAGGTAACGGGAGGCGCCATGAAGCTGGCCGAAAGGGTCAAAAAGCAGTACCCGGCATACGACGTACGGGTAACCATCCTGGGCCACCTGCAACGAGGGGGCTCACCCACCGCGGAAGACCGGATCTTGGCCAGCCGCATGGGTGTCGCCGCCATACAGGCGTTCCAGGAAAATCAACGAAACGTGATGATCGGTATCCGCGAGAACGAGATCGTCTACGTTCCCTTTAAACGGGCCATCAAGAAAGAGCGAGAGATCAGCGACGAACTACTAGAGGTGTTACGCATCTCATCCATTTAATAACGTTATTAAACAACTGGTTGTATGGAAATTACACATATCGAGCACATCGGTATAGCCGTAAAAAGCATCGAGGAACACCTTCCCTATTACGAAGGTGTTTTGGGGTTAAAGTGCTACAACATTGAGACCGTGGAGGATCAAAAGGTCAAGACTGCTTTCTTCAAGGTGGGACAAACCAAGATAGAGCTGCTCGAGCCGACCGATGAGACGAGCACCGTCGCTAAGTTCATCGAGAAGAGGGGCGAAGGTATCCACCATATCGCGTACGCGACGAACAACGTGAACGAAGCGCTGGCCGAAGCGGAAGCGAAGGGGATCAAGCTGATCGACAATCAGGGCCGCCCCGGCGCCGAAGGGCTGACCATCGGCTTCCTGCACCCGAAATTTACCGGGGGTGTGCTAACCGAATTTTGTGAAAGATAGAACATCATTTATACCCTAACAACGTTTTTTATATATGAGCAAGCAACTCGAAAAAGTAAAAGAGCTCATCCAACTACGGGAGAAGGCTCGACTGGGCGGAGGAGAGAAAAGGATTACCGCGCAACACCAAAAAGGGAAGTACACGGCGCGGGAGCGCATCAGCATGTTGCTGGACGAAGGTAGCTTCGAAGAGTTTGACATGTTCGTGGAGCACCGCTCGCACAACTTCGGGATGGAAAAGAAGAGGCACCTGGGAGACGGCGTCGTCACCGGGTACGGGACCATCGATGGTCGCCTCATCTACATCTTCGCGCAAGACTTCACCGTATCGGGTGGCTCCCTCGGGGAGATGCATGCGATGAAGATCTGCAAGGTGATGGACCAAGCCATGAAGATGGGCGCACCGCTCATCGGGATCAACGACTCGGGGGGCGCCCGCATCCAAGAGGGAATCAACGCGCTGGCCGGGTACTCCGAGATTTTCCAACGCAACATCCTAGCATCCGGGGTGATCCCGCAGATCTCGGGCATCTTTGGCCCCTGCGCCGGGGGAGCGGTCTACTCGCCCGCCCTTACCGACTTTATCGTGATGACCCAAGGGACATCCTACATGTTCCTCACTGGTCCCAAGGTGGTGAAGACGGTGACCGGGGAAGACGTGACGCAAGAAGATCTGGGAGGTGCCTCGGTACACGCATCCAAGTCGGGCGTTGCGCAGTTCCAGGTACCCTCGGAGGAAGAGGGCTTCACGCTCATCCGCAAGCTGATCAGCTACATACCACAAAACAACCTGGAAGACCCACCCTACATCCCGAACGATGACCCGATTGATCGGCTGGAGGATGGGTTGAACGAGATAATCCCGAATAGCCCCAGCAAGCCGTACGATATGTACCAGGTAATCGAGGCGATCGTCGACAAAGGCGAGTTCCTGGAGGTGCACGCCGATTACGCGAAGAACATTATCGTGGGATTCGCCCGCTTCAACGGCCAATCGGTGGGTATCGTCGCGAACCAACCCAAGTACCTGGCCGGCGTGCTCGACATCAACGCGTCGCGCAAGGCTGCACGGTTTGTCCGCTTTTGTGACGCGTTCAACATCGCCATCGTTTCGCTCGTGGACGTACCGGGGTTCTTGCCCGGCACGGGACAAGAGTACGGCGGCGTGATCACGCACGGGGCCAAGCTGCTCTACGCGTACGGCGAGGCGACGGTGCCGAAGGTGACCGTAACCCTGCGCAAAGCGTATGGAGGAGCCCACATCGTAATGAGCTCCAAGCAGTTGCGTGGCGACATCAACTATGCGTGGCCAAGCGCCGAGATCGCGGTGATGGGTGCGGAGGGTGCCGTGGAGGTGCTCTACAGCAAGGAGATCGCCGCTGAAAGCGATCCCGATAGGCTGGCAAAGGTGATCGAGGAGAAGAAGCAGGAGTACAACGACCTGTTCGCCAACCCATACGTGGCGGCACGGTACGGGTACATCGACGACGTGATTGAGCCGAGGAACACGCGGTTCCGCGTTATCCGGGCGCTGCAACAGCTGCAAACCAAGAAGTTGCAAAACCCGCCGAAGAAGCACGACAACCTGCCATTATAACGGGATAGAACATGGGAAGCTACTAACTAACGAAGCATAAGCATTTAATTAACGAAGTATATATGTCAACGACAACTTTAGTACTCATCTTCCTCTTCACCATCGTGATCGTTTACTTCGCGGCCAAAGAAGGGGCGAGGCATCGCAAAAAATCTGAAGCAAAATGGAAGAATGCCGCGTCAAAAGCCGGGAATGAACCGGGTGGAGAGCAGGTGTCGACCGCGATAGCCGGGGAGACGTCCGACGAAGACGGTATCCCGGGCGAGGTGCTGGCCGCCATCTTCATGGCCTTACACGAAGAACAAGAGGTGGTTCACGATTACGAGAACACGGTTCTCACGATGGATCGGGTAGTCAGGAACTACTCCCCGTGGAACTCTAAGTTTTACGGCCTAAGGGAGGTCCCCCGCAGGTAAGAACGGGAACAAGAAACCGACTGCAACGTCGAAATAGTAACGATTAAACCCAAGCATAAAAATGAAGCAATATAAATACATGATCAATGGCAATCCCTATAACGTGGTCGTCAAATGGTCAAACGCCCCGCGAGCACCAAACTGCACGCGCTGAAATCGCCCCTTCCCGGGATTGTCCTCGACATCACCTGCAACGTGGGTGACACGGTGAAAAAGGGACAAAAGCTGCTGATCCTGGAGGCGATGAAGATGGAGAACAATATCATCGCCGACACGGACGGTGTCATCAAGGAGATCAAAGTACACAAGGGAGACGCGGTGCTGGAAGGCGCAGACCTAATCATGATTGGTTAACCCTTGAGCAGGCATATAACAAACTGATTACAAAACCTATAACGAAACTACACGTATGGGATTAGCTGAACTAATGCCCGCCATTGCCGATATGACATGGCAGCACTTGGTGATGATTACCGTGGGATTGATCCTGATCTACCTAGCCATCGCCAAGAACTACGAGCCTACCCTCCTTTTGCCAATGGGGTTTGGCGCTATTCTGGTAAACATTCCCCTCTCATCGGCCATCACGCAGATTGACCCGGGCACCGGGAAAGCGGTGGAGGGAGTGCTAAACATCTTCTTCGACGCCGGGATCGCGACCGAGGTGTTCCCGTTGCTGATATTCGTGGCGATCGGTGCGATGATCGACTTCTCACCGTTATTCCGAAACCCGTCGCTGCTCCTGTTCGGTGCGGCGGCGCAGTTCGGTATCTTCATGACGATGGTATTTGCGGCGTTGCTGGGGTACGATATACGGGAGGCCGCCTCCATCGGTATCATCGGCGCGGCAGATGGCCCCACCTCCATCGTGGTGGCATCTCGCTTTGCACCGCACATGCTAGGCGCCATCTCGGTGGCCGCCTACTCTTACATGGCGCTGGTGCCGATTATCCAACCGCCCGTGATTAAGCTGCTCACCACGAGGAAAGAGCGCTTGATACGGATGACCAGCGATAACAACAAGCGGATATCCAAGAAAGCGCTGATCGCTTTCCCCATCGTGATCACCATCGCGGCCGGTATCATCGCCCCCTCATCGCTCGCGCTCATCGGGTTCCTGATGTTCGGTAACCTGATACGGGAGTCGTGCGACTGGACACGCTGATCATCATCGGGCTGGGACTCTTCGCCTTCGTGTTCGACACCTTTGGTGGGGTGATTTTCGCCAAGTTCCTGAACCTCTTCCGGAAAGAGGGCAACAAGATCAACCCCATGGTGGGTGCCTGCGGTATATCGGCCTTCCCGATGTCGGCCCGGGTAATTCACCAGATGGGACAGAAAGAGGATCCGTACAACTACCTGCTGATGCCCGCGATAAGCACCAACGTGGGGGGACAGATCGGTTCGGTGGTAGCGGGGGGGATTATACTCACACTTGTTCCCCTGCTTGCTTAAGGGTAACTTAAAGGCAATCAGAGGGCAAGCCCGAAGCATGGTTTAAATCCAATTTCAAGAACATCAAAACAGAAAAAATGACAACCACTATACAACAAGCGTTTTTCATGGCCGGTGTGGGGATCATCGGGATCTTCGCGTTCATGACGATCTTCTACCTGCTCATTAAAGCGCTCGATAGACTTCTCCCGTACGATGAAGAAGAGGAGAAGGAAGAGTAAGGCTAAACTACAAGGCCGTTTTCACTCTTTCTGCTTACGGACATCCGCACCCCACATGAGCTTGTCGCGGAGGGTCTCGTAAAAGGTATGCCCCACCCGCTTCACCACGCAGAGCGTGTAGTCGCCTTTCCTCACCTGAACGGCGACCGAATCATCGAGCACGCGCGACTGCCCGTCTACCGAGACCAGGTACATATGGCTGCGGCTCTCTACCTTTATTGATATGATGCTACTATCGTCCACTACCAGCGACCGAGAGGTGAGGTTGTGCGGGGCGATGGCCGAGAGGATGATGCTGGGGATGGTGGGCGATAAGATGGCCCCCCCGATGCTGAGCGAGTAGGCCGTGGAACCAGTGGGGGTCGAGATCACAAGCCCATCGGCCTGGTACGAGGTAAGGTAATCGTTGTTGATATACGCGTGAATCGAGAGCATCGAGGCGGTGTCCTGCTTGAGGATGGCTACCTCGTTGAGCGCGTACTCGTTGAAGTATTCCGGGGGGAAGGTCTCGTCGGTAGACATCTTCAACAACGCACGTTCCTCTACCCGGTAGTAGTTCCTCATCACCTCCTCAAGCGTCTCGTCGACATCGGCGTAATTGATCGCGGCCAAGAAGCCCAAACGCCCGGTATTGATACCGAGTACCGGTATGCCCGAATCGCCAACGGTTTCAGCCGTCCGAAGGAAGGTCCCATCACCACCAACGCTCACCACCATGTCTACCCCAGACAACGACTCCTGGACCTCGCTGAGGGTGACTAGCCGTTGCTGGACCGACGGGGGCAAGCTTTGAAAAAAGTCTCCGGGTAATACCAACTCCCCACCATGCCTCTTTATGGCTAGGCACACCCCCTCGATCTGCTCCACGGCCTTGACCGTTCTATCGGGGAACATGCTTCCGAATAACGCGAACTTCATGCTACCTATTTTTACGTTACATCTCCAAGTAATAGATTAACTCCGCCAAACGCTCCTTCTGCGTGTCGGTCACCTCGCCCTCCCTGGAACAGTGATAGACCACGTTGTAGTTAAACCGCTCGAAGCTCTGCAACAGCGGGCTCAAATCGGTCACGTCTAACTTGAGCGACAGCAGGAGTATCGACCCACCCGAAACGGGCAACAGGTCCAACGACATCACGTGCACGTAGTGGCTCTCTACGATACGCACGATCTCCGTGAGCGAGTAATCCTTAAGCGGAATCTCTAAAATCAGGATGGAATTTTCCGATTCAGAAAGCTCGGTAAACTGCTCTGGAGTGAGGGGAGATGTGTACTTTTCCACCTGTCTTTTGATAAATTCTTTGGTCGACATTACGTAAAACGGTTAATTCGTATTACTTTTGTATTCGTTTACAAAGATGGCAAAATTTCGCGGAATTGACCAGTCCGATGGTTTTTATTTTCGCGGAACGTGTACGAAACCAGGTTCACTTAAACCTTGACGAACGCGCATTGTCAAAGAGAGAGGACAAAGGATGCCCGCTTAGACATGTTTTGAAAGATATTTAAAGAGAGGATATGACCAAGTTAAGTGTAAACATAAACAAAATCGCCACGTTAAGAAACGCACGTGGCGGCAACATACCCAACCTCTTGCAGGTCGCGGTCGACTGTCAAGAGTTCGGGGCAGAGGGCATCACCGTGCATCCTCGTCCCGACGAACGACACATCCGCTATTCCGACGTATACGACCTGCAAGCGAAAGTGCACACCGAGTTCAATATCGAGGGCAACCCCACCCCGGAGTTTATCTCGCTCATCCGCAAGATACGGCCCACGCAGGTAACCCTCGTGCCAGACGCACACGACGCAATCACCTCCGACGCGGGCTGGGACACCGTCACCCACCAGGAGTTCCTGACCGATATCGTGAACGAGTTCCAAGCGATGGGGGTACGTACCTCCATTTTCGTGGACCCGGTTAACGACATGATTCAAATGGCATCGCGCATTGGTACCGACCGGATCGAGCTCTACACGGGACCCTACGCAGAGCACTACCACGACAACCGGGAAAAGGCCATCGCGCCATACGTCGAAGCGGCCACGCTGGCAAAAAAGCTGGGCTTGGGCGTGAACGCTGGACACGACTTGAACCTCGACAACCTGGGTTACCTCTCCCGAAACATCCCGTGGCTCAAGGAGGTATCCATCGGACACTCCCTCATCAGTGATGCCCTTTACCTGGGGTTGAAAGAAACAATAAAAGCGTATAAAAATTGTTTAAAAGAACCGGCTGGCGAGGTTTGACCACACAAAACAGCTATCTTTAGCCGTAGAAAAGGAAAGCAACCGGCCCGACGGCTCCTGCCCACAGGATCGGCTAGAGCGGTTACGTAGGGTCGACACACTATTAAAGCATTAATACACAAACTGTATGAATCTCTTGCAAATCCCCATGCCTGCCGACACGTTGCAGGCAATGTACAACAGCTTGAGCAGCGCGGAAGCAGAGGCGGTAAAGATGAACGCGTTCGAACTGGCGCAAAAGGGCGGCTGGTTGATGATCGTGTTGCTCATCCTCCTCTTAATGAGCATTTACGTGTTGATTGAACGGACGTTGGTCATCAACAAGGCAGACAAGGAGGACCACTCGTTTATGAACCGGATAAAGGATTACATCCACGACGGGAAGATAGAGGCCGCAATCACGCTCTGCAGACATACCGATACCCCCTACGCGCGGATGGTGGAAAAGGGTGTCTCCCGTTTGGGGAGGCCTACCGCTGACGTGATGTCGGCCATCGAGAACCAGGGGAACATCGAGATATCGAAACTTGAGAAGGGATTGGCCGTGCTCGCCACCTCCGCTTCAGGTGCACCGATGGTGGGTTTCTTGGGAACCGTAACCGGGATGGTGCGGGCCTTCATGGACATGGCGAGCGCAGGTACCAACGTGAGCGTTACCACACTATCGGCAGGTATCTACGAGGCACTGGTCACGACCGTCGGGGGGCTTATCGTGGGAATTATCGCCCTGTTCGCGTACAACTACCTCGCCAACAGGATCAAGGGGATCGTGAACAGATCGGAGATGAGGATCATGGACTTCATGGATATCCTCAACGAACCCGCGGCGTAGTGGGTGGTTGAGGCTTGGAAGGAAACCAACCGGAAACTTTTAGGACATGGCATTAAAACAGCGATATAGCATAGAAACGAACTTCAGCATGGCGTCCATGACGGACGTGATCTTCCTACTGCTTATCTTCTTTATGATCACGTCGACCATTGTCGTCCCCAACGCAATACAAGTGTTGTTACCGAGGTCGCAACAGCAGGTGCAAGTCAAGCCGATCACCCGGGTGACCATTGATGAGCACCTTAACTACTACGTGGCCAACGCCAACGAGACCGAGCGGCAGGTGACATTCGAGGAGATCACCCCGTTCTTGCAATCGGCCTACACGGCCGACCCCGATATCTTCGTGGCCCTGTACGCCGATGAGAACATCCCTTACCGAGAGGTGGTGCGGATACTGGACCTCGCGAACCAGAACCGGTTTAAAATGGTGCTGATGACCCGGCCGCAGTAAGTGAAGAGATATGGTTGAAAAAGAGAAAATAGTGGGAATGATAGGGACAGCAATTTTTGCCATGTTGCTTTTCCTGCTGCTCTATTTCACCGTTTTTGATCTGAATACCCCACCGGAAGAGCTTGGGGGAATCCCTGTTATGTTCGGCACAGTGGAGGATGCCTTCGGCCTGTACGAACCGCCGATGACCGAGGTGGTACCCGAGCCATCCCGATCGCCTGAGGTACCTCCCTACTCGCCCAACGAACCGATGATCGCGCAGGAGAGCGAACCCACCATCGACGTGCAGGCGCAGCGTGAAGAGGAGGAGCGGAGAGCACGCCTGGCCGAGGAGCGAAGGCTCCAAGAGCTGGCCGAGCAGCAACGCCGGGAACAGGAGGCAAAAAAGAGGGAGATCAACCAACAGATGTCGGGACTCTTTGGTGAGGGATCGGGCAACCGGGGCCAAACCGAGGGCGAAGGGACACAAGGTGTGAGCACCGGCAACGCCACGGTGGGTGCGAGCAGCGGGATCGGGGGGATCGGCTCGTACGACCTGGGTGGCCGCAGCTTAGGCCGGGGAGGTCTCGTGCAACCCAGCTATACCGTGAACGATTATGGCACGGTAGTTGTTAACATTACAGTGGACCCCGCCGGGAACGTGATTCACGCGGAGATCGGGCGAGGCACCAACACACCCAGCACCTCTTTGAGAAGCGAGGCGCTACGTGCCGCCAAAAGCACCAAGTTCAATGCCATCAACTCGGCAAACAACCAACAGGGGACCATCACCTACCGGTTTAACCTGAAGTAAAAGCGTTTCCCCGGGGTATCACGATTAACCTATATAGGCAATAAAACATAGATAGCAAGCCTACTTTGGGTTCGTGCTGAACTGAACATGATTAATAATAACATGAATATAAGGAGTGAAAGATGAAAAAAGTATCCCTATTTTTAGCCAACGGATTTGAAGAGATTGAAGCGCTCGCCACGGTAGATATCCTGAGAAGGGCGCAAGTGCAAGTAGAAACCGTCTCTATCACCAGCCACAGGGTAGTGACGGGGGCGCACGGTGTTCCCGTGACGGCTGACACCACGTTTGACAAGGCCGACTTCACGGACGTGGTGGCCTTGATTTTACCCGGGGGTATGCCGGGGGCGAAGCACTTGAATGAACATGATGGATTAAAAGCGTTAATCACGCGGTTTAACGAGGAAAAGAAGTTGCTGGCCGCTATCTGCGCCGCCCCCATGGTGTTTGGCGGACTGGGACTGCTGGAGGGGAAAAAAGCCACCTGCTACCCCGGTTTCGAAGGCGAGTTGAAAGGTGCAAAAGTTACCGGCAAAAGCGTGGTGGTCGACGGGAACATCACCACGGGTAAAGGGCCCGGGCTGGTCTTTGACTTCGCGCTTGCCCTGGTAGAGCAGATCGTGGGGAGCAAGACCCGAAAAGAGGTGCAAAACGGACTGCTGCTTTAAAACACACCGGTTTTAAAGCAGTTTTTTCCTTCCAAGAAAACATGTAACGTTTAGGTGGCCTTTCAAGGAAGGGCCCCCAAAATGAAGGCCCTTTCCCGCTGGATGGCGGGTAACCTCTACAGCTCTTTAGCCTGAATAACGGACAACATGCACGGCCTCCCCGTGCGAAAGTGCGAAAATGTAACCTCAACTTCTTTTCGCCCACGTAAATTGTCGAGCGAAATAGTTCACGGCGTTAGACTATTCCTCGCCATGGCATAGTCCAAGCAAGCTTGGCATCTGCTCATTTGGCTTATCGGAATAGTTCACTGCGTTAGACTATTCCTCGCAACGGCATAGTCCAAGCAAGCTTGGCATCTGCTCATTTGACTTATCGGAATAGTTCACTGCGTTAGACTATTCCTCGCCATGGCATAGTCCAAGCAAGCTTGGCATCTGCTCATTTGACTTATCGGAATAGTTCACCGCGTTAGACTATTCCTCGCCATGGCATAGTCCAAGCAAGCTTGGCATCTGCTCATTTGGCTTATCGGAATAGTTCACTGCGTTAGACTATTCCTCGCCATGGCATAATCCAAGTAAAACTTGTCTTCTGCCCGTTTTGCTTAACGAAATAGTTGGTTTTTAGTAAAAAACAGATTACCTTTGCACCGTTTTTTTTAAGACAACATAAAGTCTCATTATTTAATTCATCATTATTCAACAACAAATGACAGACAACCTATCAAATGCATCCCCCATCGAGGAGGATCTCACATCTCCTATCAAGGAGAATTCTACTACCCCCAGCGAGGATTTCACATCCCCCGTTGAAGAGGATTTAGCATCCCCCGTTGAGGATTTAGCATCCCCCATCGAGGATTTCGATTGGGCCGCCTACGCTGAAGGAGACGCCTACAGCAAAGAGAGCAGAGAGAAACTCACCGAAACCTACGACAACACGTTGAGCAAGATCAACGACAAAGAGGTAGTAACCGGTATCGTTACCTCCATGAGCAAACGCGAAGTGGTGGTAAACATCGGCTACAAGTCAGACGGGGTGGTCTCGATGAACGAGTTCCGCTACAACCCTGAACTGAAAATTGGCGACGAGGTAGAGGTATACATCGAGAGCCAAGAAGACAAAAACGGACAACTGATTCTATCGCACAAAAAGGCCCGCGCATCTCGCGCTTGGGACAGGGTGAATGCCGCGCTTGAGAACAACGAGATCATCAAGGGGTACATCAAATGCCGTACCAAGGGTGGTATGATCGTGGACGTGTTCGGCATCGAGGCGTTCCTCCCCGGATCGCAAATCGACGTGAAGCCTATCCGCGACTACGACATCTTCGTGGATAAGACCATGGAGTTCAAGGTGGTTAAAATCAACCCCGAATACAAGAACGTGGTGGTTTCGCACAAGGCGCTCATCGAAGAGGAACTGGAACAACAAAAGAGGGAGATCATCTCAAAACTCGAAAAGGGTCAGGTGCTCGAAGGCGTAGTAAAGAACATCACCTCATACGGGGCATTCGTGGATCTTGGCGGTGTAGACGGGTTGGTACATATAACCGATCTATCGTGGGGACGCGTACAGCACCCGGAAGAGGTGGTGAAGCTCGACGATAAGATCAACGTGGTAATCCTCGATTTCGATAAAGATAAAAAGCGTATTGCACTTGGCCTGAAGCAACTCACCCCTCACCCGTGGGATGCGTTGAGTGAAGACCTGAAGGTGGGTGACATAGTGAAGGGAAAAGTGGTGGTGATTGCCGATTACGGCGCGTTCGTGGAGATCGCCCCGGGCGTAGAGGGACTGATTCACGTCTCCGAGATGAGCTGGACACAGCACCTGCACAGTGCGCAAGACTTCATCAGCGTGGGAGAAGAGGTAGAGGCGATGATCCTCACCTTAGACCGCGAAGACCGCAAGATGTCACTCGGCCTGAAGCAGCTGAAACCTGATCCATGGGAGAGCATCGAGCTGAAATACCCGGTGGGTAGCACCCACACGGCCAAGGTGCGCAACTTCACCAACTTCGGTGCCTTCGTGGAGATTGAAGAGGGTGTGGAAGGCTTAATCCACATCTCAGACCTCTCGTGGACCAAGAAGATCAAGCACCCGAGCGAGGTGACCGAGATAGGTGCACCCATCGACGTGCAAGTACTCGACATTGACAAGGGAGGCCGCCGCTTGAGCCTGGGCCACAAGCAGTTGGAAGAGAACCCATGGGATGTATTCGAGACCATCTTTACCGTCGGTTCCGTTCACGAAGGAACCATCGTGGAGTTGCTGGACAAGGGAGCGGTTATCTCATTGCCATACGGCGTGGAAGGGTTCGCTACCCCGAAGCACATGGTGAAAGAGGACAACTCACAAGCACAGCTCGAAGAGAAATTGCCCTTTAAGGTGATCGAGTTCAACAAAGACGCCAAGCGTATTATCGTTTCTCATAGCCGCATCCATGAAGACGCCTCCGGGGAGGAATCCCGCAGGAGAAGCAGACGCGGTGGCAGGAAAGAGAGCAGCACGGAAGTGGCTACCGCCGCAATGCCGGTGATGGAAAAGACCACCCTTGGCGATATCGAAGAGCTGGCCGCCCTGAAAGAGAAGCTTGATAACCAGAAGCTGAAAGAGCTGAAGAAAAAAGCGGAGAAAGAGGCGAAAGAAGCCGAGACGAAAAAAGCGGAAGCTAAGGCCGAAGAGGTGACCAAAAAGGCAGGGGTGAAAGCCGAAGAGGCTCCCAAGGCTGAGAAGCCAGCGGAGAAAGAGGAGAAGGCATCGAAGGCTGAGAAAGCCGACACCAAGGAAGCTGTAGAAGTGAAAGCCGAAGAAGCGCCAAAAGCCAAAAAGGCACCGAAGACAAAAACTGAGCCCAAGGTAGAAGAGGTGAAAGCTGAAACGGAAGAGCCTAAAACCAAAGAGGCCCCCAAGGCTGAAAAAACAGATGCCAAAGAAGCTGTAGAGGCGAAAGCCGAAGAAGCGCCAAAAGCCAAGAAGGCACCGAAGGCAAAAGCTGAGCCCAAAGCTGAAGAGGTGAAAGCTGAAGCGAAAGAGCCAAAGGCCGAAAAAGCCCCTAAGGACGCTCCCGAAACCGATACGAAAGAAAAAAGTGAGGCTTAAGATCCTCGCGAATGGTATAAATTGAATTAGCAACCGGGGGGTTGAAGTATAGAACTTCAACCCCCCGTTGTTTTTCTATTGGTCCATCATGCTTTTCCCCCCATGTTTCGCTTCCACGTTTTGTTTCCCACCTTTTTCACCCCCACCTTTTTTCACCTTCCCCACTCTACTCCCCTTATGTCACTATCTCACACCTTTGTTGCCGTTTTTATCGACCCATTTAAATTTGGGCATCTGATTTTTAAATGGTAAATTTGAGGTCGGTTGGTAAAAACCCCACCCCAAAATAATAAACGATCCACAATTGGGATTTCATATACACGAATATTAACTAAATATCAATGAATATGACAAAGAAAAACATTCTGTTTTTTGGATTACTCTTCTGCTCGACTACCCTCTTTGCGCAACGGACAGACGTAGAGGGGATGGCCTATTTCGATGAGCAGCGTCACCCTAATTTTCGGGAAAACATCGTCATCCCCGACGTGAACGGCTACCGAGTGCTGAAATGCGATTTTCACACGCACACGGTCTTTTCCGACGGGTTGGTGTGGCCTACCATCAGGCTACAAGAAGCTTGGTCGGAGGGTTTAGACGCCTTTGCTTTAACTGATCATATCGAGTATCACCCTTTCAAGAACGATGTTAAGGTGGACCATAACCGCTCGCACGAGATCATCGAGAAAGATGCCCAAAAGAACAACATTATCCTGGTTAAGGGTACGGAGGTGACCCGTAGTACTCCCCCGGGCCACTTTAACGCCATCTTTATTAACGATGCCTCGGAATTCATCGAGTCGCAAGATGCCGCCTACGACAAGGCGACCGTCATGAAAGCGGCCGAGCAGGGTGCGTTTGTCTTTTGGAACCACCCGGGCTGGCAACCCAAGATAAAAGGGTCATACGAGTGGATTGACTTCGTGGAAGATCTATACGCCAACCAAGCCCTGCACGGCATTGAAGTAATCAACGGCTTTGGATTTCATAAGAAAGCCCTCGATTGGTGCGTGGATAAAAACCTAACCGTCATGGGCACCTCTGATATCCATAACCTGATTCAGCGCAGTTACGACACCGATAGGGACTACGTGCATCGCACGATGACCCTCGTGATGGCGAAAGAGAGAACGCCCGAGGCGATCAGGGAGGCACTGGATGCCGGGAGAACAGTTGCCTGGGCAAGTAAGTACCTGGCTGGAAAAGAGGAGCACGTACGTGCACTCTTTGATGCTTGCGTCGAGCTCAAACCCCCGCACTACACGGAAGTGAGGGGGAATGGCAACAATACGACCTTCTACGAGATCACGAACAACAGCGACCTTTATTTCGAGCTGATCTTGACCGAAGGGAACGGAACACGCGGCATCGTGCTCTACCCCCAGTCGTCTCAACTGATCTCTGCCGCGGCTGACCAGAGCTCCCTCTCTTACGACGTGGTATCGACCTACGTGAGAAGCGACCAGCACCTGAACGTTACGTTCAACCTCAACTAACAGGCAGCGTAGTGAACGCAACAGCTAGTATGATATAAAAAGATGGGTATTTTGAGAAAAAAAATTTGGTTGATTACCATTACGGCAGGTCTGTTGAGCTCGCTGCCTTCATGTAAAAATTCTTCCCAGACTGATGGGCAAGGGTTGGGTGAAACTTACAGCCAATTCCACTACACGGGAGATGGTTCCATTTTGGTAAGTGGCCACCGGGGTGCTTGGAAAAACAGCCCTTTCCCGGATAACTCGCTGGAAGGGTTGCAGTATGCCACGGAGAGGGTGCCGGGTATCTTCTTCGAGATAGATCCCCGGTTAACGAAGGATAGCGTCATCATCTTGATGCATGACGAGATCCTCGATAGGACGACCAATGCCACCGGCAAGGTGTCTGACTTCACGTTCGAGGAGCTGAAAGAGGTGAGGTTAAGGGACTACAAGGGAGAGATCACCGATTACGCTATCCCCACCCTGGAAGAGGTGATTAAGTGGGGTAAAGGTAAAACCATCTTGAACCTGGATAGGAAAGACGTACCGTTGGAGGCGACCGTGGCGCTCATCAAACAGTGCGGTGCCGAGGAGCATATGATGCTTACCGTGCACACAGGTGCCCAGGCGAGGTTCTATCATGACCGACTTCCCAACACCATGCTCTCCGCTTGGGTCCGGAACGACCGGGAGTACGAGGATATGGCCATATCGGGGGTTCCCTGGAGCCATATCATCGCCTACGTTGGCCCCACGATAAACGAAGGCAATCGACATATCGTGGAAAAACTACACGAACATGGCGTGCGCTGCATGGTCGGATTATCCCCCACCCACGATCGACTGGAATCGAAAGAGGAGCGTGCGTTAGCCTATCAAGAGGAGATCAAGAAAAAACCGGACATCATTGAAACCGATTTGCCCATGGAGTTGTACGAAGTGCTTACGAACCTTTAACCAAAACGATGGAGAAACCCTACAGAGATTTTGGCGAGTTCCTCGATGCGCGGTTCCCATTTAAGGTACAGAAAATTTCCATCAACGCTGGTTTCACCTGCCCAAATCGGGACGGGAGTAAGGGGCGGGGCGGGTGTACCTACTGCAATAACCAAAGTTTTACCCCCGGGTACGGGAAACCGACCAAAAGCGTCAGCGAGCAGCTGACGGACGGCATCAGTTTTTTCTCGCGCAAGTACTCGGAGATGAAGTACCTGGCCTACTTCCAGTCGTACACCAACACCTACGGCGAGTTGAGTGCACTTGCTGCAATATACGAAGAGGCGCTCTCCCACCCCGGCGTGGTGGGGCTTATCGTGGGAACCCGACCCGACTGCATGCCCCCAGCCCTGCTCGATTACTTTGAAGCGTTGAACAAGAGGGTGTTCGTCATGATCGAGTATGGCGTGGAGTCCACGATAAACTGGACATTGGAACGGGTGAACCGGCAACATACGTTTGAAGAGTCACAAGAGGCGATCAGATTGACCGCCCAACGCGGGATCGCGGTAGGGGCGCATATGATCTTGGGACTGCCTAGCGAAACGTATGACGATATGCTCGGTCACGCCGATACGCTATCGGAGCTACCCTTGACGTCGCTTAAGTTGCACCAGCTGCAAATTATTCGGGGAACGGCCATGGAGAAAGAGTTCCGGTTGCTCCCAGAATCATTTTACCCGTTTGAGCTGGATGAGTACATCGACCTCTGCGTGGACTTCGCGGAGCGGCTGAACCCGTCATTTTACATCGAGCGGTTTGTCTCCCAATCCCCTAAGGAGCTACTGGTAGCGCCTGCGTGGGAGCTAAAGAACCACGTGGTGAAAGCGAAGATCAAGAAGCGCTTCCAGGAAAGGAACACCTGGCAGGGGCGTTATTTCAGGTAAAATATAGGTTCCTGTCAATTATACATTTGCCAACAAGCAGAACAAGAAACAATTACAAGAGCGCCACTTCCGATTAAAAATCGGAAGTGGCGCTCCTGCAAAAAAAAGAACGCGCGAAAAAACGAGGCTAGACAGAAAAGAGCACCTCTTTGATGATCTCGCTCACCGTGGGATGTGGGAAGACCACCTCTTGCATCTCCTTGAGGGTCATCTCCTGCTCGATGGCGATGCAAGCCCCGTAGATGATCTCGCTGCAGGGGTTACCCAGCATGTGAACGCCAATTACCTCACCATGTTTCTCGCCCAGCAGTACCTTGCAAATACCGCTGCCCCCCTCGTTCTCGGCCACGAAGCGACCGGAATAGGCCATGGGTAGCTTCGCCACCTTGTACGCGATGTTCTTGGCCTTAGCCGACTCTTCCGTCTCACCTACCCCGGCTACTTCGGGATTGGTGTAAACGACTCCCGGTATCGCGTTGTAGCGCATGACATCGTCTCTCCCGGTGAGGTTGTTGACCACCACCTCGCCTTCACGGCTCGCCGTGTGGGCCAGCAGGGAGAAACCGGTCACATCGCCCGCGGCAAACACGCCCGGCACGTTGGTGCGCATCTTTTCGTCGACCTTGATACCGTTGCGGTACAACTCCACCCCCAGGTTCTCCAGGCCTAACCCGCGCGTCACGGGACGACGCCCCACGCTCAACAGGATCTTTTCACCTTCTACCGTTTGGGTCTCGCCATCCTTCTCGAACAGCACCTTGTGCCCATCCACCTGCACCACCTTTGAACTCAGGTGGAAGGTGATCCCCTTCTTCGCGTAGATAGCCCGCAGGGCGGCCGAAATCTCGAGGTCCATGCCGCCCAGTATCTCCGGGAGCATCTCCACGACGGTCACCTGAGTACCCAAGCTATTGTACAAGCTGGCGAACTCCATCCCGATCACACCGCCACCAATAACCACCAGCGTCTTGGGGCACTCGGTCATCTCAAGCACCTCGCGGTTGGTTACCACGACATCGCCTGCTTCAGCGAGCCCGGGGATGGGAGGTACGACCGACTCGGAGCCAGTACATATCAACAGGTTTTTCCCGACAAATGACTCGCCGTTACTGGAGACCTCAATCCCAGCTGAAGAGCGTCCCACGATGGTAGCTTCTCCCTTTACCACGGTCACCTTATGGGCTTTCATCTTGGCCTCAACGCCCAATACCAGCCGCCTCACCACCTTTTTCTTGCGGGAGACCATCCTCGCGTAATCAAACCGAGGGGCATCCGAGAAGACACCATACTTCTCGCCTTGAAGCACGTTTTCGTATATCTTGGCGCCATAGAGCAGTGTCTTGGTGGGAATACACCCCTCGTTAAGGCAGACACCGCCCATCGCTTCCTTCTCGAACAACACCACCTTGAGCCCGGCTTGCCCGGCCCTCTCTGCCGCCACGTAGCCGGCGGGTCCTCCACCTATAATCAGTAAGTCAATCATACCTTTAAATTATTAATGTCTATTTAATATTGAATGCCACGCGTAACGCATCAATCTCCTCATCACCCATCGGCTGAAGCTCACCGATAGAGGTGGCCATCACCAACGAGTTGGCCGAGAATTCAGCTACCTCCAGGTAGTCGAACGTGCTCAACAGCTTATCGCCGAGCCGCTCACCGCATGCGCCATCAGGTTGATGGGTTGCGTGCAGATGAT
The DNA here is from genome assembly GCA_023622765.1 of Bacteroidota bacterium. Taxonomy (GTDB): domain Bacteria; phylum Bacteroidota; class Bacteroidia; order Bacteroidales; family Dysgonomonadaceae; genus Proteiniphilum. Next base: position 18,378 of record JAMNYO010000021.1, read on the forward strand.
GGAGTTGATGTGCGGGTTGAGCTGGTAGATGCGTTGATGCAGGGCCACGGAACGACTGGGAACCTTGCCGGCTTCCGCCATGCCGTTCTTGATCTGCACGATATCGCCCGGCACGATATCCCACCTTGCCAGGTTCCTCGGGGTAATCAAGAAGTCATCGCCTTTCCAACGGACCGACACCGTCCCGTAGGTCGATATCATCAACCCCTGGTTACATGCCCGCCGAATGATGTCCACCATCTCGCGACGGATAGCCCGCTCCTCGGAAGGGTAGTCGATGTTCATGAAATAAGAGATATTTTCGGGCAGATGGTTCACGTACTGCGACACCTGCTCGTCGCTTAGGTAGTTGACCCCTCCCAATCGTTTGGCGTTGACGATGGTACGACAACAGAACTCGAGCGTCTCGAACCGTTGGTAAGCATCCATCATATCCACCCCACCCAGTACCACACCGTGGTTTTCCATGATTACCGCTCTGTAGCGGGTATCTTGAAACTCGCGGGCAATCTTCTCGCCCAGCTCTTCACTCCCAGGGGTGCCGTACGGTGCAAAACCAACGTCCCCACAAATATGATGGGCTTGGGGAACGATTTTGGTATCCGGCACGATGCCCGCGATACTGAAGGCCACCAGTGCCGGTGGGTGAGCATGAATGATGGCCGTGATCTCCGGCCGTGCCTCGTAAATCGCCCTATGGAAGGGGAGTTCCGATGAAGGACGATGCGGGCCGATGATCGTGCCATCCTGCTTCACCTGCATGATATCCTTCGTGGTAAGGGATCCTTTATCCACCCCCGACGGAGTAATCCATATATCACCGTTTTTATCGCGGATGGAGATATTCCCCCCTGAGGTGGTGGTCATCCCGCTCCGATAAATTCTCCCGATGATCACGTTAATCTGTTCCACCGGGTGCATCAAGTTAACATCCAGTTGTCTCATTGGATTCTATTCAATTTTGTTGGTCCCGACTGGTTCCATGGCATCGCGCTTGCCGCCTTCACCTGCGCAATTACTTCAACTGGTCGGCATTTGCCAGCAGGAACTCCTCCGCCTCCACGCTCCACAGGCCGTTGTGTCGGTCACAGATGACCGCTAGCTCCTTGAAGAGGGGGCTCTTCTCTCCCAGTTTCGCGAAATCGTCTATCGCGGTGAGAGGCATATTGATGTGCGTGTATACCAGCTTCTTGCCGCCCGGCAAGGTGGGCAGGTTGATGGTCGCCTCCGGCACGCAATCGAGCCCCCCGATATGGGTAACCAGCCCCGCGGGATCCAACCCCTTGCCCATGATCTCCAGCGCCTCTTTCATATCATCGTTGTTGCCCCCGCTCGTGCCCACGATGTGGGTATACGCGTAGTGCACGTTGTAGAAGTTGAACATCGCGCTAAACTTGGGATCGTTAGGGCCCGCGAAGAAGTTCAGGCAGCCATCGAATCCCAGGATGGCATCACCCTGCTCGACCACGGCACGCACCGGGGCGAAGACGAACACGTCGTTGTAGCCGGTGCCGCCACTAATCTCCCGAAGCTCCTTAACCGGATCATCTATTTTACCGGTATTAAGGTAATGCAGCTCGATGCCCCTGGAGGCCGCGAACTCCACGGTGTAGATAGAGGCTGCCCTATCGAGACGTGCTTGATCCACATCGGTGATAACCAGCAGCGAAGGTTTCCGATCTTCGCGATGCAGCACGTAGTTGATGGCAGCAAGCCCCATGGGACCTACCCCGGCCAGGATCGCCATCTTACCCCCGTCAACGATCTCCATCTCGTGCACGTAGCTCCCCGGGGTGGTGTGGTAATTGGCATGCATAGCACCAATAACGCACGAGAGCGGTTCAGCCAGCGAAGCGGGATAATATCCCTCCCCATGATAGGTGAGCAGACAGTCCTGCTCCATCACCTCGTTGGGGATAATCACGTAGGTAGCGTTCCCGCCCACGTACGGGTAGCTGTACCCCGGGGCGCTTAACACCCCCACCGGTCCGCCCTCGTAATAGATAGCCGGCTGAATGGAGAACTTATCCCCCGCCTTGAACTTGTCTGCCCACTTCTTACCCACTTGTACGAGATCGCCTGAGAACTCGTGCCCCACGATCACTGGATTCTCGGCCACATCATCCGGAACCCGCTTGTGATCGGGGCCCTGTGTTGCAGCCTTGTAGGTGGACATACACAACGAGTCGGTCACCACCTTGGCCAAAATCTCATCCTCTTTAATGGGAGGCAACGTGAACTCCTCTACCCGGAGATCCTTCTTGCCGTATAAC
>JAMNYO010000025.1 GCA_023622765.1 Bacteroidota bacterium
GCCAATCTCGGCCGACGGGTGAGCGCCAATGGGGTTAAAGTAGCGCAGGATAACGCTCTTGATGGGAGCCCCGGAATGCACGAAATCCCGGATGATCTCCTCGTTGATCTGCTTTGTGTTGCCGTAGGGCGATTCAGCAGGTTTGATAGGTGCGCTCTCGTCGATCGGGTTCACGTCGGGCTCCCCGTATACCGTGCACGAGGAAGAAAAGACGATCCCCTTCACCCCGTAAGTGGGCATCAACTCCAAAAGGTTGATCAGCGACACCAGGTTGTTTCGGTAGTAGAGCAACGGCTTCTGCACCGATTCGCCCACCGCCTTGCTGGCAGCAAAGTGAATGATGCCAGCAAACCGGTGCTTTTCAAACACCCCTTTCAGCGCCTCCAAATCTACACAGTCTAGCTTCTCGAATATGGGACGTTTGCCGGTAATCCGGGTAATACCATCCAGCACATCGGTGCTCGAATTCGACAGGTCGTCCACGATCACCACTTCATACCCGGCCTGTTGCAGTTCCACCACCGTATGTGAACCAATATAGCCGGTACCCCCTGTTACAAGAATTTTTTTCATAATTCAGTTATTTATGCTGTTTGTATCGCTTGATAACAAGCAGGTCGGTTGTCGATTCACAAAAATAACAAATAAAATGGAGAAACTATCCTTTTCTTATTCCCTCTTTTTTTACTATGTTTGCTTCCAATGTGAAGCCCCGGAAGAGTAAAAAGCGAAAGGCTTTTAAAATGCTGTTAAGCCAGAGAGGAAGTTATACCGAAGAAGCATGAAATACAGTGTTAAGACCTATTACCGCAAGGAGGATCTCCCGCGTTTGGGGAAGACCACCTTTTTTCATGACTACTCGTCGTTCGACTGGTACAGCCACTCCCCCACCTACACCCCCATGATGCTGGTCGCTTTTGACGGGGATAAGCCCGTAGCCGCGTTATTCGCGAACATCACCCGGATCAACCGTATCTTCAGAGGCAAGCTGTTCAAGCGCTGCTTCGTGTCGCAGCAACCAACGTTTTTCGATGATTCCTGCTCGCGCATCGACGTTTTTCAAGCGCTCATCACCCATCTGGTGCAGGAGGTGAAAGGGAAGGCGTTCCTGATCCGTTACGAGAACCTGGGCAACGCCATCTTCGGCTACAAGGGGTTCCGGGAGAACAAGTTCTACTCCATCAAATGGATCAACGTCCGCAACTCCTTGCAGCGCAAGCGAAAGATATGGGATCAGCTATCACCCACCCGCAAGAACCAGGTCAACAAAGCGAGGCGAAAAGGGGTGGTGATGGAGGAGTTCGACTCGCCCGACCGGTTGGAAGAGATTTACACCCTCGTCAAAGAGACCAACTACAAGAAGGTATCGCGCCGGTTCCCACCGTTCGCCTATTTCGAGAACTTCTACCACCACTACATCCTGAAAGGGAAGGGAAAAATCGTGCTCACACGCTACCAAGGCAAGATTATCGGTGGGGCCATACTGGGGTTCGAGAAGAAAAGGAGCGTCTACTGTCTCTACTACTGGGGCAAGTCTAAGCGGTATAAAATGCTCTACCCCACCATCTTCACCATCTACTCGGCCATGCAGATGGCGGAGGATGAGGGTTTTCACTACTTCGATTTCATGGACGTGAGCTTTCTGAATAAAAACACGGGGCGAGCACGTTTCCTGCTTCAATTTGGCGGCAAGCAGAGGGCTACCAGGCGCTGGTACCGCTTCAACTGGTCGTTGTTAAACTTCTTCGCGCTAAAAATTTACGATTAGCAAAGCTCTTAGCTTTCATTTACTATTTTGCTTTCAAAGCGCAGACCTCGTAAACTTTTGCGGGGACACATCCTGTGTAGTTCGCGTTAAAAAGGAAAGCTGTTTGAGCAATAGCGAACTTTTGCGTTAAGTAAAACGAGCAGAAATGAACGTGTTCATATTTGCCGTTGCGAGCAAAAGTGCTGAAAACAGAATTCTTTTCTTTTAGCGAACAAGCAGTTGATGGGTCGCAAAATTTGCGTCAGTCAAGCCTTGAAAGCAAAATAAGGCAGAACTAAAACCTCACCGCAAACCCCTTATTAAAATTCACAAATAATACCAAATATCTATTTCATTAAGCTTAAAATAATGGGGTAAATTACTAAATAATTTTAAATATTGCCTCTTGTTGCTGGAAAGATTTGGAGGGTAATGGTATTTAGGCTACTTTTGCCACGTGTTTTTCATGGTATTAGATTTAAGGTTAACAATGAAGATTGGTTGTCGTGAGACAACCATTCCTTTTTTATAGCCCTGGGGTTTTCCCACCCGATAATTATCCCTCATCTGTTTCTCCGTAATAATCCCCGATATATCATCGCGTAGATAATCCCTTTCGCCGGGTGTTTTGTGCAATGTACCTTTACCGGTATTTCTCCCACAATGAGTCATAGATGATATCACGTGTCTGTTCCATTAGCCCGGGGAGTTCATCCGGCGATAGGGTATCCGTTTGTATGGGTGGGTGGATAATCAACTCCATCCGTTTTCCCGGGTGCAGATGGAGCGTGTTGCGTTTCAGCACCTCGAAGGGGCCGTTGAGGGTCAACGGCACGACGGGCAACTGCAGATCATGGGCGATCTTAAAGGCACCCCGCTTAAAGCGTCCCATCTTCCCGCTCCTGGTTCGGGCTCCTTCAGGGAAGATCACCATCGATATTCCCCCGGTGATATGCTCCTTGGATTTCTCGATAGTCTCCGCCCTCGCAGCCACGCTCGAGTTGTCGACGAACACGTGTCCCGCCTTCTCGGAAGCAAACCCGACTAACGGGATAGAACGGAGGCTCTTTTTCTGCATCCATATGATGGGGTGTCTCAAAAAACCGTATATCAGGAAGATATCGAAAGCGCTCTGGTGGTTGGCCACGAACACGTAGGACTGTTTGGGGTCGAGGTGTTCATGTCCGCTCGTCTGTACGCTGCAGAGCGCCAGCCAGCAGGTGAACCGCGACCACCACTTCGGCGGCTGATACCCCCAAAACCGGCTGCCAAAGATGGGGGCCATGATCATCACCACCAGCGCCGTGATCAGGGTCAGCAGGAGGAACAGCGGTATGAAAACGATCCATTGATACAGGAACGAGGCTACTGTTCTCATCTTTTCTTCCTCACGTATAGTTGAAAATTCTCGTAGCGCACCACCACCACCTCATCGCCCTTATCGATAAAGCCCTTGAGCGAGTTGGCATCGTAATACTCCCCGTCCATCAACACCCGCCCGGAAGGCCTTAGGTCGGTCGCCGCCACCCCCACGTTGCCCACCAGTGAGGCCGGTTCCATGGGAACGGAGATAAAGCCCTCCTGGTCGGCACTCAAAGCCACCTTCCTGAGGAATCCCCTCTTCCCTATTCGGCTCGACATGTATATTATCCCTATAATCCCCAATCCCAAGCCCCCGAGGACCGTCATCGAAGCCTTAAACACCTCCCGGAACGGGATAACCCCGAAGTTAAACCGGATGTTGCCTATCGCCGCCAAGACGAGGGCCGCCAGCATCAACACGATCCCCGTGATGCCGACCACCCCGAAGCCGGGGATCACGAATATCTCAAAGACGATAAAGATAAGCCCCAGCACGAAGATCAACACCTCCCAGCTCTCGGCGTACCCGGTGAGGTAGAGGGGCGTGAAGTAGAGCAGCGCCGCCGTGATGGCCACCGCCGTGGGGAAGCCCACGCCGGGAGATTGTAGCTCAAAGTAGATACCCCCGATGATGAACATGATCAAAAGGGCTTGCACCACCCCGTTGGTGAGGAAGCCTTTGATCTTGTCGTAAAAAGAGGGGTTGTATGTCTCCAGTCGATAATCATCATACTTCAGGTGAGTCACGATCACCTCGTGCACGCTCTCGGCGATCCCTTCGCAATACCTCAAATCCATGGCCTGTGAAGCGGTCAACGTGAGCACCCGCGTGGAGTCCACGTAACCCGGTATCACGACCCGCTCATCGACCATCGCCTCGGCAATAAGCGGGTCTCTCCGCCACCGCTCGATGGTATCGCCGTTCTGCACGATCACCTCTTTGCCGTGGCTCTCTGCCGTGGCCCGCATGATAGCCCGCATGTACGACTGGTACTTATCGGGGGCCTGCTCGCCCGTCCCGCCATCAACCACGGTAGCCGCGCCAATGGAGCCACTCTCTCGCATGAAGATGCTGTCGCACGCAATGGAGACGAGGGCACCCGCCGATGCCGCGTTGTTATCCACGAAGACGTAGACGGGAATCGACGAATTTAGAATGGCCGTCCGCATGGAATCGGCTTCCAGCACCGCGCCACCATAGGTGTTCATATGCAGCAGGATCGCGCTCGCACCACTTTCGTCGGCTTCATGCATCCCATTCTTCAGGTAAATCCAGGTGTTGCTACCAATATTCTCCTTGATGTTGATTTGGTATACCAGCGGACGGGTTTCCTCGGCATACGCATTTACGCCCACGAAAAGGGCTAAAAGGAAAGGAACGAACCAGTATTTTTTCATTTTCAAGACGTTTAATAAAGCAAAGGTAATCTATTTTGTACTTAGTTGCACGTTTTCAGTAAAAATGTGTTATATTTGCACCTCAATTCATCTATTATGAGCAGAGCTTTACTTACCATAGGATCCAATACTTTCGCTAAAACGAATATCGACAAGGCGAAGCGAATGCTTACGTTTCTGTTCCCGGACATTATTTTCAGCGAACCCATTCTGTCGGAGCCGGATGACGACAGGTACTCCTACCTGTTCAGAAACATCCTGGCCGTGGTCGATACCGATTTGCCCCCCGAGGAGGTTATCAACAAGATCAAGCAGACGGAGCGAGCCGTTGGGCGTACCCCCAGGGACAAGTATGTAGGGAAGATGGTTATCGACATTGACCTCGTGAAGTACGGCAATACCATCCTTCGCCCCAAAGACTACGAAAGAGAGTACGTGCAACACCTGTTGGCCACCATGGATCTTCCCGAAGAGGAAGTGACAACCACCCAACCTGATACCCTTGAAACAGACGCGGAAACACTAATAGTGACTGACACCGATGCAGACACGGACGTTCAGTTTGACCAAGAAGCTTTGGACCTATCCGACTACAACGATTTAGAAGCCGACGAAACAGAAGCCTAACCTAATTCAGCCGCTCAACCGACTTCACCCCTTTCACCACCTTAAGCTTTTTGATCAATCGCTCCAGCATGGAGGTATTGGCCAGCGTCACCGAGATGTTGCCCTGGAACAGCCCGTCGTTCGAGTCGATGGAGATGGAACGCATCTGCACCCCCTCTTCCTTGGAGATAATCGACATGAGGTTGGTCACGATATTGAGCTGATCGTTGCCGATAACCCGCAACACGATGGTGTAGCTGGAGGAGCCGGTCGGGCTAGACCAGCGGGCTTTGATGACCCGGTAGCCGAACCTCGAAAAGAGGTCGTGCGCGTTGGGGCAGGTAACGCGGTGTATCTTGATCCCCTGCGATGAGACGAACCCGAAGATCTCATCCCCAAAGATGGGGTTACAACACTTCGCGAGCCGATAGTCTATCCCCGTCAGGTTCTGATCGATAATCAGCTCGTCGCCACCGCTCTCTTCACGTACCGGCGTCTTCAGGGTGAACTGCTCGGCGCTCACCGTGGGGTAAGCATCCCTACCCTCGCCCTCCCGGCTCTCCACCTCCAGGTAGCGGTCCATCACCCAGTTCACGTCCAGCTTGCCGCTCGCGATATCCGCGTAAAAATCGGTCACCGTCTTGTAGTGCAACTTCTTGATGAGCTGCATCAGAAGCGACTCGTCGGGCTCGATCTTGCGGTTCTTCATCCGCCTCTGCAGCGTCTCCTTGGCGATATTCACCTGTTTGTCCGCCTCCTCCTTCAGCAGCTGCCTGATCTTGGTACGCGCCTTCGAGGTGACCACGAAGCTCAGCCAATCCTGCTTGGGTGTCTGGTTCGAGGAGGTGTTGATCTCCACCTGGTCGCCGCTCTTCAACTGGTAGCGGATGGGAACGTTCTTCCCGTTCACCCGGCCCGAAACGCAGGTCGCACCGAGATTGGTGTGCACTGCGAAGCCAAAATCGAGCACCGTGGCCCCTTTAGGGAGCTTGAACAGATCCCCCTTGGGCGAGAAGACGAAAATCTCCTCGTCGTACAGGTTAAGTTTGAAGTCGGTCAGCTTCTGGTTCACGTCGTTTCCGCTATCCTCCAGCGATTCGCGCAGCGAGGCCAGCCAACTGTCGAGGGTCGACTCCTCCTTCACCCCCTTGTACTTCCAGTGAGCGGCCAAGCCCCGTTCGGCGATCTCGTCCATCCGCCGGGTGCGTATCTGCACCTCCACCCACTTCGATTCGGGCCCCATCACGGTGATGTGGAGCGACTCATAGCCGTTGCTCTTGGGGATCGACAGCCAATCTTTCAGCCGCTTGGGGTTAGGCTGATACATATCGGTAATCACGGAGTAGACCTGCCAGCAGTGCGCTTTCTCCAGCTCCGCGGGCGAGTCAAGTATCACCCGGATGGCAAACAGGTCGTAAACGCTCTCGAACTCGATCTTCTGCTTCTTCAGCTTGTTGTTGATGGAGTGGATCGACTTCGTCCGCCCCTTGATTTCATATTTTAAACCCGTTTTATCCAACCGCTTGCTTACCGGCTTGATAAACTCCTCGATGTATTTGTCCCGCGAACGCTTCGTCTCGTTCAGCTTGTGCGCGATATAGTCGTACCGCTCCCGGTCGGTGTACTTCAGGGAGAGGTCCTCCAACTCCGATTTGATCGAGTAGAGCCCCAGACGGTGCGCGAGAGGCGCGTAGAGGTAGATCGATTCCACCGAAAGGTCGAGCCGCCCTTGCGCTGATAGCCCCTTCGCGTCGCGCATCAGCTGCAACTGTCGGGCGATCATGATGAAGACCACCCGCACGTCCTCCGCCATCGAAAGCAGCAGCTTGATGTAGTTCTCCGACTCCACCGCCCCCTTCTTGTCGCTGAACCGGTTCACGTTCAGCAACCCCTTCAGCAGAAGCTCCACCTCCGCCCCGAAGCGTTTCTTCACCTCGATCAGCGGCACCCCGTGCTTCCAGACGGGCCAATAGAGGAGCGCCGCGCAGGCGGTCGACTGCTTCAAGCCAATCTCGTGGATAAGCACCGCCGCCGTCTTCATATCGAGCAGCAACCGCCATACCTCCTCATCGTTCAACCTCTTATCCTCATTCCCCCTATCGCCCGCACCACTGACCTTCTTCACAAGGCGACCATCCCCACCCGAGGGCGAAGCCCCAACCGTTAGGTCCGCCTTTGCATCGCCCGTAAGGAAGCGCCAACGCATCTCCTTGAGCGCGTCAACCTGCTCCCTATCCCAAGTCTCCCGAAAAAACGGGTAAAGCCCGCGATACAGTTGTAAAAATTCCTGAGTATTTATGGTAGTGTTGGTAATCATTCAACGTGAATCTTCTATACAGTTTGTACGTTGCATTCATTGTTCAACGTACACGTTAACCCCTTATTCAACTTCGTGCTTATAACATTTTATTCAACATGCGCATTCATCCCTTATTCAACTTGCACCCTTCGTCCACTGGTTCATCCTATACGTTCACCTATCGCTCCCCATGCAAGTCGTCCTCACGCAAATTTACAACTTTTTCCTCAATGAAGGGCGCTCCACGGCATGAAAAATCATACCGACCAAAATCAATTGACCATTCAGGAACTTATGCTATATTCGCGTAGCAAACCCTTTTAAAAAAGATGCACGAACAATGAATCCCACATGATGTTGAAAGTCACCCAAGGTTCTATACACGGAAAAATAATAATATAATAACGTAACTTTCGCATGTAACTGTTTCATCGCTCTGAAAGCCCATACAGTAAATAACATTCGAAAGTTCAAAAAAGTAATCGTATGAAAAAACTAACCCTACTCCTAACCTTTTTACTCATAGTCCTTTCCCTTTCCGCCCAGACCGGAGAGACGATATCACTGAACGACGGGTGGCAGTTCTCTCAAATGAACAAAGATCAATGGTACGATGCCGAAGTGCCGGGATCGGTGCAACGTGACCTCGTGCGCCACGGCATCTTGCCCGACCCGTTTTACGGCACCAACGAGGAGAAGGTACAGTGGGTGGAAGACGAGAACTGGGATTTCCGGAAGAGCTTCACGGTGACGGCCGAGCAGCTGCAACGGGATGATGCGCTCCTCTTCTTCGAGGGGCTTGACACCCATGCCGACGTCTTCCTGAACGGCTCGCGCATCCTCCGGTCGGAGAACATGTTCATCGGTCACCAAGTGTCGGTAAAACATCTGCTGCAAGAAGGGGAAAACAAACTCTACATCCGCTTCTACTCGCCCGTGCAGCTGATGATGCCGGCACGGGCCACCTTCGGGCACGACTACCCGGCGGGGAACGACCACCGGGAAGAGAAGCTCAGCATCTACAACCGGAAGGCGCCCTACCACTTCGGGTGGGACTGGGGTATCCGCATCGTGCAGATGGGTATCTGGAAACCGGTATCGCTCACCTTTTACGACAAGGCCCGCATCGATGATTTTTACGTGAAGCAGCAGAGCGTCACCCCGGAGAGGGCGACCATCGAGAACCAGATCGAGGTCTACTCGCTCGTCGACACCCCCGCCACACTCACCGTGGGCTACTCGTTCGATACTAAGGTTGCCAAATCGTTTAACAAAGAGTCCCGAAACCAGCTCGAGTCCGTCGGTAAGAATATCATGCTGAAGAAAGGCAAAAATGTGATTCCCATCGAGATGGTCATCGACAACCCCAACCTCTGGATGCCCACCGGCTGGGGACCGCAACACCTGTATGACTTTTTCGTCACACTACAGGTGGGAAATCAGCTGGTGGACGAGAAAGAGGAGAAGATTGGCTTGCGCTCGGTACGGCTGGTACAGGAAAAGGATTTACAGGGTCGCACCTTCTACTTCGAGGTGAACGGCATCCCCCTCTTCGCGAAAGGTGCCAACTACATCCCCGGCGAGATATTCACCACCCAACAGTCGGGGGCGTACTACGACCGGCTGTTCGACAACATCCTCTCGGCCAACATGAACTTCGTACGCGTCTGGGGCGGCGGCATCTACGAGAACGAGGAGTTTTACCACCTTGCCGACGAGAAGGGCATCCTGGTGTGGCAGGACTTTATCTTTGGCTGCGTCCCCTACCCCTCCGATGATGCTTTTCTGGCCAACGTGCGGGACGAGGTCATCTATAACATCAAGCGGCTCCGCAACCACGCGTCGTTAGCCTTCTGGTGCGGCAACAACGAGGTGGAAGAGGGCCTCCGCCACTGGGGTTGGCAAAATCAGTATCCCGCGGAGGTAATGCAGGACTGGTTCAAGGGGTACGACAAGACCTTCCGAAATCTGATCCCCGGGCTGGTTGAGGAGTATGATGGCACGAGGAGCTATATCCACGGGTCGCCCTACGACTCCAACTGGGGCAACCCCGAAAAGTTCGCATCAAGCGACGCGCACGACTGGGCCCTGTGGTACGGCCACCTGCCGTTCGAAGGGATGGCCGATCGGCTACCCCGCTTCGCCAGTGAGTTCGGTTTCCAATCGTTCCCCGAGATGAAAACCATCCGCTCGTTCGCTCCCGAAGAGCAGTGGAGTCTCGAGAGCGAGGTGATGAAGGTGCACCAAAAAGCCTCTACCGGCAACTCGCTCATCAAGAAATACATGGACATGTATTACAACGAGCCGAAAAGCTTCGAGGACTTCGTCTATCTCGGCCTGGTGATGCAGGGCAACGGCATGGAGGAGTCGGTGGAGGCGATGCGCCGCGGCCGCCCCTACTGCATGGGGGCGCTCTACTGGCAGATTAACGACGACTGGCCCGTGGTCTCCTGGTCGAGCATCGATTACTACGACAACTGGAAGGCGCAGCACTACCGGATGAGGGATGTGCTGGCCCCGCTCGCGCTGGGCATGGAGCAGAAAGACGACAAGCTGCGCTACTACACCATGTCGGATTACCTGCAAGACCAAGATGACCTACAACTCACCGTGCAGGTGGTCGACTTCACAACCGGGAAACGGAAGGAGTTCAAGGAGTGGGTGAAGGCCAATGCCAACGACAGCCGGGTCGTGAAGACGTTTCAAGTGGCCGATCTGGTGACCGAGGAGGAGAAGGCACACACCATGATTCGTGCTTTCCTGACCGACCGCAGGGGGAACGTGATCTCCACCAAGGACCACTTCTTCTACTGGCCCAACAAGCTGGACTTGCCGGAGACGGAAGTAAAGACAAGAATAAAGTACAGCGATGGCGAGTACCAGGTTACCCTATCGAGCAAATATCTAGCGAAGGACCTGTTTTTAGAGATTCCCGTTCAAGGCGCCCGCTTCAGCGACAACTTCATCGACCTGCTGCCGGGCGAGAAGCGCACCATCGTGATCACTTCTCCCCAGTTAAAGGCGGCCGATAGAACGCCCATCACGCTCAAGCACGTCCGGGAAACCTATTAATTCTCCGACCTATCAAGTTATACTGCATCGCCATGGTATTTTTCGCTTTTGCACTCACCCTTTTTGCCGGGCTATCCACCGGTATAGGCAGCGCCATCGCCCTCTTCGCACGGCGTACCAACACCACCTTCCTGACGGTGGCGCTGGGGTTCTCTACCGGCGTGATGCTCTACGTTTCGTTCCTGGAGCTGCTGGCCGGCGCCTTCGACACGTTAGGTGAGCTTCACGGCGAGAAACTGGGTGGCCTCTACGCCATTCTGGCCTTCTTCGGAGGCGTTATGCTGATACTGATCATCGACCGCTTGATACCACACGACGAGAACCCGCACGAGATGAAAAGCGTGGAAGAGATAACGGGGATGGACAACGTCAAAAAGAAGTCCAAGGTGCAAGACTCCAAGCTGCTTCGCACGGGACTGATGACCGCCCTGGTGCTAGCCATCCACAACTTCCCCGAGGGGATGGCCACCTTCCTGGCCGCACTCAAGGATATACACATTGCCATCCCCATCGCCGTGGCCATTGCCATCCACAATATTCCCGAGGGCATCGCGGTATCGGTACCCATCTATTACGCCACTGGGAACCGCAAGCGCGCCTTTTGGTTATCATTCCTCTCGGGACTGGCCGAACCCCTTGGCGCGCTGGTGGGCTACCTCATTTTAGCCCCTTTCCTCAACGACACCCTCTTCGGGCTGATGTTCGCAGCAATCGCCGGTATCATGGTCTTTATCTCGCTGGACGAGCTGCTCCCCGCCGCCAGGGAGTACGGCAAGCACCACCACGCCATCTACGGCCTGATAGCCGGCATGGCGGTGATGGCGTTCAGCCTGCTGCTGCTTGGGTGATGACGAACATAATAATTTGGTATCAGCCTCATCACCTGCAAATTGTTTGTTTATAAAGGGTGCGAGGATAACGATGAATTGATTTTTCGTTGGGATAAAACAAGGTAGCGGGGAAAGGTAAATGAGTTTTTCGTACTTTTCTCTCGCTTATGCAGTTAGGAGTGAGAAAACTGAACAATAAGACTTAAGTCAAATAAGTTCTGTTTAAATCAATCATAAAAATTCCAATGGACTTTTGATTTTTGATTTAGAAATATCGGTTATATGAGTGTAAATCTCTGTTGTTTTGATGGAAGAATGCCCCAATAATTGCTGAATGAATCTGATATCAGTACCGTTTTCTAGTAAATGAGTGGCAAAGCTGTGACGCAGTATATGCGGTGTTGCCCGTTTTTTGACCCCGGCTCTCGTGGCTGCGTCTTTCACTACATTCTGTACACTTTTTTCGGAATACATTCCACCTCCCTGTCCCTCTATCAAATACTCTTTGGGTTTATATTGTAAAAAATATTCTCTTAAATCACCCAACAATTGATTAGAAAGCATAACCACCCTGTCTTTGTTGCCTTTTGAGTTTCGGATATGAACAACCATATTACCTGAATCTATATCTGTTATTTTCAGATTAAGCAACTCACTTAAACGTAATCCACAACCATATAAAAGTTTAACAATACACTTGTGTTTTAGATTTGTTGTTAAGTCAATCATTTTTTTAATTTCATTCTGACTTAGGTACTTTGGTAATGAATGTGTTTTACGAGAAGGATACAAATGATTCAGGTTCAATTCCACACCAACAACTAATCGATAGAACTTATCAATTGAGGCCACTATCATTCTCTGAGAAGAATGACTGATTGTATGCTTTTCGATTTTCCAAAAGACATATTTCTCTATTTCAGCCACACCTATTTCATCAGGGCTGCTGAATTTTCGTTCAACAATTTGCAGAAAACTTTTTACTGCACTTTTATAATTAAGAATGGAATTTTTACTATATCTTTGGAGAATAAGCTTTCTTTCGTATTCTGCCAATAAGATTTCAGTTTGCATAGTGTTCTGTATTTTTGCAAATATAACAAAACATTCGCATATAATAATTTTTTTGATTCTTTTTATTTGTTTTATTTAATTGATATATTGAGATATATAATAACAACAGAAGTTATAATTGAAAATGATATACGAATGTTATAAGTTTAATATATACGAATGTTGTATTTTTGTTACGTATACTAAACGTTAGGCAAAATCAATTTAAAATGAAATTCATTTAAGGTTAAGAAAATGATAGCAAAAGAAATAACAACAAAAAAGCAGTTAGTTGACATGAATGAAAATAATTTAAAAAATTTTGAACTTTTATTACATACCTTTAAGAATAGTAATAAAATAATATTGAATCAGAATAGATCTCTTTTATTAAATGGTGATGTTTTGCAGGAAAATTTTTTTGATAAGGAATATTTTGATCTAATTATAACATCTCCTCCTTACAATGTAGATATAAAATATAATTCTCATAATGATGATTTAACTTATGAACAATATCTTGAATTTTCTGAAGTATGGATGAAAAACTGTTATAAATGGACTAAAAATCAAGGAAGGTTTTGTTTAAATATACCACTAGATAAAAACAAAGGTGGGCAAAAAAGTGTAGGTGCTGATTTAACTACAATTGCACAAAAAGTGGGATGGAAGTATCATTCAACAATTATATGGAATGAGGGGAACATATCAAGGAGGACGGCGTGGGGGTCGTGGATGTCGGCGACTGCTCCATATGTAATTGCTCCTGTTGAACTGATAGTAGTTCTTTACAAAGGTGAATGGAAAAAAACTAATAGATCAAAAATATCTGATATTACAAAAAAAGAATTCATGGAATGGACAAATGGACTATGGACTTTTAATGGAGAAAGCAAAAAAAGAATAGGACATCCAGCTCCTTTCCCTTTAGAATTACCTTATAGATGTATTAAATTATTTAGTTTTATTGATGATATTATTTTTGACCCCTTTGCGGGAAGTGGTACTACCTTGATTGCAGCTAATAATACAAATAGATATTCTGTGGGATTGGAAATAGATTTAAAATATTGTGGGTTAGCAAAACAAAGAATTTTAAATGAAACAGGAATGTTGTTTTAGAGAAAAAAAATTATGGAAAAGAAACATAAAAGTATTACTGATTTAATTATTGAATATTTCAAGAAACATCCAAATGAAGAATTGCCTCATGGACCAGTTGTTGATTGGGTTGAAGAACAATATAAAAAGCTTTACAATAAAAAACCAAGAGATACATGGCGAGCCATTAGAATGCTACATCAACAAGGATTCTTAATTAAAGTAAAAAAAGGAATTTATAAATACGATCCAAATTTTGTTATTAAAAAAGAAATTGAAGATTTTACACCAGAGTTGAAAGAACAAATACTTAAAAGAGATGGTTATAAATGTATAATTTGCGGTAGAAGTTCAAAAGAAGGTTATGAGTTACATGTTGACCATATTTTACCTAAAGACAAGGGTGGTAAGGCAACATTGGAAAATGGGCAGACACTTTGCTCAATTTGTAACTTTAGAAAGAAAAATTACAACCAAACAGAAAGTGGCAAAAAAATGTTCATAAGACTATGGGAGACAGCGAAAAGAATTGGCGACACTGAAACTAAAAAATTTTGTGAAGAGATTCTGAAAACATACGAAAAGTTCAATATCAACGGGCATATTGAATGGAAAAAAGATTAATTGACTTCGCCTAACAGCGGCTATACGCCATTAAAACGGCGCATAGCCGCGGAACGTTGTACGACATAGTAAAACCGAACCAAACAAAATGAAAGTCAGAGAAGAAAAGTTAAGAACAATTATAGAATGGTCGGAGAAAAACGAAGATGTAAGAGTTCTTCTTCTGAC
>JAMNYO010000060.1 GCA_023622765.1 Bacteroidota bacterium
TCAGGTCGGGTGAAACCACGGCTTCTACTTTCTGTTTCAAAAGGGCCTCTTTGGGGTCAACGATCACCTCCGGGGGACAGGCGGTAAGCAGCAGGATGGATACCGCCAAGAAAAAGCAGCTGATTTTTTTCATATCGGTTTTTATTTTTTAAAAATTAAATATCTTGTTTTACGCAGTAGCCTGCTTGGATTATTGTTTACTCCAAATCCGAGTGTTCAAATTCAAGTCTTCAACAATTCCTATTGCCATTTTCAGATCATTGAAATATTCCCTTGTTTTTTCTTCATTTACTACTGATTTTCGATAATTAGGCTCGAACACTTCTTTTTTATAGGGTATTGCTATAAATATCCATGATTTCACGAATGAAATTGAGATGTTTTTTCCGGTTCTAAGGCTGAAGTCGAGTAATCTTTGCATTGTGTTGGTCGAAAGAATGTATCGTGCTTCAACCGGATCGGTTCCGAACACTGAAAAGTGTTTAGCAAATTCAATGTTTTCCAGCATAATAGGTTTTCCGTACTTTTTACCCATATATCTGAATAATTTTTGCGAAAAACCCATCGTTTTGTTTCCGGAATTGGAAAGAACAAAGTACTTTCCCTTGAAATCTTTATGAAAATCGGCTTTATAAAATAATCCGTCGAATATTTTTGTCCATTTATCCCGGCTAGTGCCATCTTCATCGGTTGTAGATGTTTTGTAACGGGCATGTACTTCGGAAAAAGCTATATCAGTTTTTCCTTATTTTACCCGAAACCAAATCATCACCGCGATAAGAATCGGGCTTATGAAGAAATAAGTTTGAATTAATAAAGTCGTGTTCTCTTATAAAATCTTTGGCATTATAAATTAGTGTCTCTTCAAAAAAACGAACAATCGGTAAAATGATGGCGTTTTTATATGTTTGTACATATCGAGATTTGGACGAAGCAATTTTTCCCTTGTAAATGAAAAACAAAGTGATAGTAGCTATTAAAACAATGACAACGGGAACATTGGCTTCTCTTTCGGTAAACCAAACACCGTAAATCATCCGATTAACAACAAAGGCAACCAAAGCAATAACGACGATAAAAACGATAAAGCCAATAGTAGTATTAAAGTTTTTTTGGCGTGTTTTACGTCTTAATTTCTCCATCTCTTTTAATAACGGAAGGAGCGTTGCACGATAATAATCTTTAAATTCACTCTCTGTTTTCATGATTCACTTAGGTAAAATAAATACTCAAAACCCTAAAACTCAACTATGGCATATTCCTCATTTAAAAAGTTATTTAATGTTATTACGCTCTGAATCAATAGATTAAAGGTATTTTATCTTCACCGGTTATATCGGTTTTAATGCTGCCGTACGTGATGCAGTTATATCTTAAACACTATTGTTTATGTTATCAGTTTTTCTACTATTTTCTCGATATCTATATTCTCATTTACCGGAATCTCTATCACTTCTTCGTTGCGTAGCGTTCGGGTGTAGTAATAATAGCGCAAATACAATCCTCGAAACGGTTTGTTCATGATTTTCACTTTATCTAAACCCGAAAGCGGAAAATCCCAGTTGTGAAAAAAACCGTTCACGTAAGCATATTTCTTACCGATAAGCACATATCCGTCGCCTCGCAAGTTTTTATAGCGGTAATAGTATGGCATGAAGAATGCGAATAGCCCCGTGAGCACTACAATGCCAACAAAAAACAGAAGCATAAGTAATTTGCCCTCATCCATGAAAAAAATAAAAACGCCAAAAATCAATGCGGAAAGCAGTGCTATGAGGATAAATAAACCGATGTTTTTCGCTTTTTTATTTACGAACAGATGGTTGGCGTATGTTTTTCTGGTAGCATTATCCATCACCCAACCAACAATCAGCGTTTCGCCCGATATTAATTTGTCTTGTTTTTTGCCTCTACTTCGGAACATTAATGCCACTATTGCAGCGGAAATGAAAACAAAAGACGAAAGAAACGCCACGGCATAATTACCTTGCAGTTTATTCCACGATAGAAATGGTGCGAACATCGTTATGAATGCAATTAAAGAAATCAGTCCGGCAATTTTTGCTGTTTGCGACTGCCGGTTCTTGATTCTTCTTCGAACACTTTGTTTGTCTATTGTTTGTTGTGAATTGCGCATGTTGTTTTTTCACTATTTACCGAATACGTGTTCCGTTCCATTGCGCGGTAGGTTGTGCATCATTGTAACTCCACTTACCGGTAAAAGCTGAAAAATCGGAATTAAATTCGAAAAGAATGCGACCTTGACCATTCGACTGATACCATCTTCCGGTAAGTGTTCTGCCATTTAACGTGCCTTCAATTCGTCCATAAGTACCTCCGTACGTCCCGTTAACTTTGTTCCCGGTTTGTGTGAGTATCATTTCTCTGTAATCGGTTTTGTAAACACCGTCGATTTTGTTACTTGAAGAAACTGCCGATTGTTTGCTTGATGAGCTTCCCGTTTCAGAAATATTGATGTAATCGAAATCTTGTAAAGCGATTTTAATTACAGTACCATCTTTTTTGTGAATATTCACTGTTTGTGCTTGTAAGCACATTCCCATGATGCCAAAAAGCATCAAAAAAATCATTTTTTTCATAATTTCTAATTTTTTAATATGTTTGATTATCTAAATGTTATAATTCCATCTATGCTTTTTTAGGATACTTGCGTTTAAACCAACTCATTTCTTGGTTCCAAACTTGCTTGCCTGATAGCTCAGGTTTTGTAAGATTTAAATAACTCATATATTTGTCGTTAACGTTGATTGATGCGTAGAACAAAACTAATCAAAACTGAGGATAATCACATGCTTTTTTAATAACTGGTACGGTTTACGTAACTACTGGTAGAATAAGTAAATAATTGGTCAGATTTTAAAAAAAAATGCCGATTACTGACGTTTAATTACTAATTTTATAGCAAATTTATATTCAATGTAACAAACAGTAGTTGAAATGCCTGCCCCCGATAAACAGGTATGGCTCGTTTGCCTCATTTGGCTAACTTACCTCGTTTGCCTCGTCTTTCTACCTTTTAAGGCGGGCGCACAGCATTTGCCTTTCATCAACTACAACACGCACAACGGTTTGCCACAAATACAGGTGCAGTGGTTGCACCAGGATAGTAAGGGTTATATTTGGATAGGCACTAAAGGCGGGTTGGCAAAATTTAACGGTTCCACTTTTCAACAATTTCTTCATAACGAATATATATACGGTATGGGCGAAACCCTGAATGGGGATCTCTATTTTGTAACGCTCTATAATGTCTATAAACATGAAAGAGGAACAATGAAGAGCGTGGCATCACTCAATGGAGAAGGAATGAATCTAATCGCAGGCAAAGAGCGCTATTGGTTGTGCGGGATTGACGAAGCAAGGGAGTATAGGTCTGACACGCTATATCAAACCATACAAAGCAATATCGACTTTGAAGGAAGTTTTACAAGCAAGACTTGTGATCGTAAAAATGATTGTCTCGTATTTTCGACCTCAACGAATAAGATTTATACCGTAAAAGAGAAGGAGATAATCGAATTGACCAAATTTGAGTTACCGGTGAAGGTTTTATCCTTTTCAAATGGTTCGATCTACTATTGTCTACAGCCCTCGGCTACAGAGAATATCTACATCGATCCCGAGAGTCGGGAAATATTATTGCGTTACAAGGATGATACGCATATCCATGATGTTGAAATCTACAAACTTCCTGTTCGGCAACACCTGATTTACAATTTTGATACAAGACAATACTTCTTACTTGATAGCGCAACACACAATGTGCAACCCATTGAACTACCCTTCGAGGAAGAGGTCTATCCTTTTATTATAGACAAAGATGATAACTGTTGGCTGGGAACCGACAATGGATTATATCAAATCAACAATAAGGGGTTCCGCGCTTATCCACGCACATTCATGAACAATTTTTGGACAATGATACGGGGTAGGGATGGAAACTATTACGGCGGACAATACAGGGTAGGATTGTTTAAATTGGACTTAGGCAAACAAAAAAAGAAAGAGATCTTGGTGGAAGGTGCTGTTGACGCGTATAAAAAGGATTTTTATTACGGCTCATCTATGGATAAGCAGGGGAACCTCTATTTTCCTACGCATTGGGGGCTGGTAAAATACGATTATAAGAAAGCGAAAATTTTCGATACCGGTGTTTCGATGATATCAAAATATGATCCGTATGAAGATAAGATTGTGTTTGGTAACGATTATGGTATCGGGTTTATCGATGGCAACGAGAAAATTGAGGCTTTTATAGACGACTCAGGTAAAATTCTCACCTTTCATCCCTCAGCTCTGGAGTTTAAAGCAGACGGCAATATCTGGATTGGAAACCGCTCAGGGCTGGTGCTTTTCGACAAAACTGATAAGCAACTGAAACATGTATCAAATCTGCAATACGACGTAAAAGTCCGAACTATGGTTATACAACGGACAAGAAGATAGTTTCACGCATATTGGAGAAGATTATTTCAACACAAAAATCCTCAGTCTTCTCTCTCCCGACCCCACTCTGTTGTTGATAGGTACTTCGCGCGAGATATTTGCTATGAGATTGGACAAATTCTATAAGGATGGCACGATTGAGTTTAAAATGTTCAATCATCGCAACGGTTTTTTCAGCGAAGAGGTAGCGCAAAACGGATTTCTACTCGATGGCGACAGGGTATTTATACCCTCCTCAACATCCACCAGTGAACTCTACTACAAGAAGATATCCTTTACACCGGATTACTTTAACCTCTTTGTTACCTCCATCAACGAAACAGGATTGAGCGATGAGGAACAGAGTGGCGCGCAACCGTTTTATGCCGGAAAAGGCAATAACAGATTGACAATTAATTATGAAACCGTGGGGTTTGGATTACCTACCTATCCTGTTTTCAAATACAAACTGGAGGGAAAAGAGGAAGATTGGAATGAGTGGACGCAAGCTGGTAGCGCACATTATTCGGGCTTAGGTTCGGGAAAGTACACTTTCCGTGTCGTTGCTAAAACCGGCGACAAGCTTGCACCCTACGAAGAGAAAGAGAGTTCGGTGGAGATCATCATTGACATACCTTTCTTTAAAGAACCCGATTTCTTCAAGTACGTTTTTTTCGTTTTCGCTCTGCTGACGCTTATCGTGGCGTTCTTAATATGGAGCAGTTATAAAAGCCGAATGGTGGTTCAGGCGCGTGAACGACACATAAAACTTTTGGAGGTGGCCACCCTGCAAGCGCAATTAAGTCCGCACTTCATTTTTAACTTTTTGTCGTCCATTCAAAGCCTTATCGGTCAAAAAAAACCTGAAATTGCCAACGATTACTTGATGAAGTTCTCCCGCTTGATTCGTGCCTATATGGAGTCATCCATCAAGTCGTCGATGTTGCTTGGCCGGTCGATTTTAGACAATGAAAACAGCATCAGGGAGGAGATTGATATGCTGAAGACGTACGTGGAGTTGGAGAAGATGAAGTATCCCGATGGAAAAATAACATTTGGGGTTGAGCTGGAGTCCGGTTCACTACTGGATCGCTCCATTCCACCGATGCTCTTGCAGCCATTCGTGGAAAACGCCATTAAACACGGCATCCTACCCAAAGAGGGGGCGGGGAGGATCACCGTTCGGTTCGAGCAGGATGGTGATACGCTGGTTTGCAAAATTATTGATGATGGTATCGGACGGAAACGGTCGGCTCAAAACAGGGAGAAATCCATTCGGGCACACAAATCGAGGGGTTTGCAGTTGATTATGCAGCGGGTGCAACTGCTCAACGAGCTCAATTACACCATACAAATAGATTTCGAAGACCCCGAGTCAGGAGGGACAATTGTTATCATTACCATTCAAAATTAACTGGGGATGTAGAAGAACTCCGGTTCCTGTTTTGGGAACAATCGTTATCATTGCTAATCAAAATTAACACGTTATGGAGAAATATACCACGCTTATCGTGGAGGATGTAAAAGAGACCTCCGACTATATTTATCAGCGAGTGGAGATGCTCTGCCCTACCATCGCGAAAATCGATCAGGCGCTAACCTTGAGCGAGGCTGAGGATTTAATCGAAAGCAACCGCTACGACATCGTTTTTCTCGATATCCAAATGCAGACCGGCACCAGTTTCGACCTGTTGAAGCGCTTGTCGGATAAGGGTGGCATCGATTTTGAAATCATATTTATTACCGGTGAAAGCGACAAGGAGCACGTGTTGAGGGCAATCAAGTTTTCGGCAATCGATTTCTTGTACAAGCCGTTAGATGACGGCGAACTTGTGGTGGCCGTGAATAGGGCGCTGGGTAAACGCAAAACTCAGGACCTTAATAACCAGATTAAATTGCTGTTGCATAGGATGGATGAACGACCCGCGGTGAAACCCAGCAAAATAGCGTTTCACTTGCATAGCGGGATATTGCAAATGATACCCGTTGAAGAGCTGAAGTACATGGAGGCCGATGGTGTGGTATCGAAAGTGCACTTGAAAAGCGGCGAAACGATCACGGTGAATAGAAATCTGGGATATTACAAGGACCTCCTTATGCTCGAACACGATTTTATCCCCCTCAGCAACCGTATTTTGCTCAATAGGGAATACGTGAAGCGATACAACCATCAGACGCTTACAATTACTCTTACCGATAACAGCGAGCTACCGGTATCGCGACGAAGGGGCAAAGAGCTGAAGGAAATACTAAGCGAAAGGAAAGGGTTAAGCGCTGTTTTATCAACCTTTATCTCAATTCGGGGCGGTAAGAATAAACAGGGGCAATAAAGGAGGATGAATTGGTGTGACCGGAAACGGCCATGAAAGCCCGCAGAGGTGGCTGATAAAAGACCATCTGTTTGGCGAGAAACGTTAGAGATTGTTGCGGTTATAGCATAAATTTATCCTATATTGAAAATTATTATATCATTTTTTTCTATGAGTTAAATGGGTTATTTTTGCATTGTCAATAATGAGGAACTGATTTTATCAAGGGAGGAGCTCATTAAGAAAAGAGCTCATCATTGAGAGGAGTCCATCTGGTAAGATTCCTTAAAAGAAAGGGCCTCAACGTTAAAAGGTCTCCTTTTAGGGAGCTAATAGGAAAAGAAACAAAGTAAAGTAATCATTTAACATTAAAACAGAAACAGCAATGAGCAAGGATTTAGACAACAAGCAAGGCAACGTAGATTGCAAAGAGAAGGAGTATACCATGCCCCGTATTGGCGAGAAGGCACCGGCTTTCCGTGCCATGACCACGCAGGGCGAGATCAATTTCCCGGAAGATTATAGCGGTAAGTGGAAGATTCTGTTTAGCCACCCGGCCGACTTTACCCCCGTTTGCACCACGGAGTTCATGACGTTTGCTACCCGTCAGAAGGAGTTCGAGGCGCTTAACTGCCAGCTTGTTGGCCTTTCGGTCGATGGGCTTTTCAGCCATATCGCCTGGTTGCGCAACATCCAGACCCTGGAGTATAAAGGGATGAAGAACGTGGAGGTGACCTTCCCGCTTATCGAGGATATCAAGATGGAGGTGGCCAACAAGTACGGCATGATCCAGCCGGGAGAGAGCGATACGAAGGCCGTGCGCGCGGTCTTCTTCATCGATCCCGCTAACATCATCCGCACCATTATCTATTACCCCGGGTCCATGGGCCGCAACTTCGATGAGTTGTTGCGCGTGCTGAAGGGACTTCAGGTGTCGGACGAGTTCGGGGTTGCCCTCCCCGCCGATTGGGAGCCGGGTGACGACGTGATCGTGCCTCCCGCAGGTAGTTGCGGCGTGGCCAAGAAACGCATGAAAGGCGATGATAAGGATTTACATTGCCATGACTGGTACCTCTGCACCAAGAAACTCTCCAAGGAGAAGGTAGATAAGGCACTGTACAAGTAACCGACCCGGTTAACCAGTTTAAATGCGTAGCCGTTGTCCGTTCATTGGACTTATCCATTGCGGAGAAATAGCTAAGCGTAAAAAGAGCCCGCCCCATGATGGGAACGGGCTCTTTTGATTTTACCGCATCAACACGGGTGGACTAGGGCAATTGCCGGCGTACCGCACGCAATTGTAAGCCAGCCGCCACCCTTTATTCTTCGCTGCGGCAACCTGACCTTCTGTGGCAAAATTTTCCTCCTTAGCACTTTCGCCTACAAATGCACAATACCTAAAATCTTCGCTTTTATCTTTTTGCCGTTGCCGTTTAAAGCAATCCAGATGCCTTTTTCCCTGCTAACTTCCCGGATAGTCATTTTGCTTTTCGTCAATTACTCTCCACCCTTTACTTTTTGCCGTTTGCACTTGATTCTTGGTACAAACGTTTGCTTCGTTTGAATTCGATAAATCGATGATTCCCAGGACACCTTCTTTAACATTTGGCAAACTGTTGATCAGCGCCTCCATGCCATTTCCATGTATCCTGTTGGACCAGCATGCAATATCAAACTCTTCCCTGTCGTTACCGGAAACCAACAACGAGGTCAGTTGATTATTGACACAAAACACCTTTTCCAATGCCGTGTATTCTGAAAGATTCAGGCTGGTTAGTTTATTATCTTCACAAGACAACCATTTCAGCGTCTTGTACCCGGAAAGTTTTAGGCTAGATATCCTATTACTATCACAGGATACATACTCTAACTTCGGGCAGTTGGAAAGATCCAAGCTGGTCAGTTCATTATGGCCACAACCGAGAACTGATAGTTGATTACATGTGGAAAGATCCAGGCTATTCAGTTCATTATCGCCACAACTGAGCGATTCTAGTTGATTGCATGTGGAAAGATCCAGGTCAGTTAAATAATTATTACGTATATCGAGGTATTTCAAGGCCGTGCAACCTGAAACATCTAAAGAGGCAAGTTGGATGTCATCAAAGAAGATATATTCTAATGACGTACAATTGGACAGGTTGAACGCACCTATGCTGTTTTGAACAGGAGCGGTGTCATCGTAATGATAAAATGTAATTGTCTCTAATTTTTTTAAGCCACTCGCGTTCAGATAGTCTATTTTGCAATGTGAACAATTGAGTTTTGATAACGCCGCGCAGTCGGTTAAATCGAGCGATACCATCTCGTTGATTTTGTCAATGTCGAAAACGTTCAGCGCTTTGCAATCGGTTAGTTTAATCGATGTCAGTAGGTTGTTGTCCGTAACCCTAAGGCTTTCCAGTGCCGTGCATCCTGTTAGATTAAGTGACGTTAGACCACCATTGTTAGAAACGGACACACTTCTTAACGCCGTGCATCCGGTTAAATCAAGTGATGTGAGCTGGCTGTTATGGACAGTGATATCTTGCAGTACCGTGTTCCCTTTAACGTGAAGCGTCTCAAGCGAGCCCGCGTGCGCAAATTCCCTTAACGCCATGCCTTTTCGGATGTCAATCGATACGATGTTTACCCCCTTCTCGACCATGATCATAAGACCGGTAATAAAGCTGGCACCGTGAATTTTTAACGATTTAACGGAAGGTATTCCAGCCATCATCCAGTAATAAGGGTACGTTCCTACACTATTAAAGAATAGCCCTTCCCCTACATCTTGTATACCGCTGTCGTTCCAGTCTATCCAAATGTTCTTTTCCGTACCCGGTAAAGAATTTATCAAAACTACCGTGCCATCTAATTTGTCTATGGTGAAAACTATGACGTCCCCATTGGGAAGGGGATTGTCGGGGTCATCTGGGTTATCTGGCCCCTCTCCTTCCGGCATGGGTATGATGGTCCAGTTCTTGGTCTTGGCCGTTTTGACATCTTGTGCCGTGGGCACTGCCTGGTTCCCCTCGAAATTAGCGAAGGCTTTATCGCCCTCGGCGCGTTGTGGCAGGTCGGTGATTACCTTTGTGATGGCGCTTGCGTCGAGCAGGTTATTACGGCAATCCAGCTTGGAGAGATTAGTCTTGCCGCTCACGTTGAGAGCGGTGAGCGAGTTGTTATAACAGTTCAGCGTCTTAAGGGCGTTACAGCCGGTCAAGGTAAGCGTCTTCAGGTTGTTCTCGCTACACTTCAGCATGGTCAGGCTGGCGCAGTTGGTCAAGTCCAACACCTGCAGCTTTTTACGTCCCGTGATTTCCAACTCGGTTAGGGGGTTGTTCTTGCAATGTACCTCGGTAAGCTCGGAGGAGCTAACGTAGAGGTCTTTCAGCAGGTTATCACTGCAATCCAACAGCTTAAGCTTCTCTATGTATATATGGATAGATAACGTTTCGATCCGGTTCTTGTTGCACCTTAGCTCCTGTAGGGTGGGACACCCGTTAACCTCCAGCCAGGTAATCTCGTTGTTGCTGCAGTCCACCTTCAGCAATCCCCCGTAGATGGTCACGGTATCGCGGGCTACCTTGAACTCCTGGGCGGTGCCGTACGCCGAAAAGCTTTCCCCTTCGTCCAACTCACCGTTGCCGTTGAGGTCCACCCATACATCGTCGGGGTTGGTCTCCTGCGCGGTCACCTTGAGCCGTATCGTGCTGCCGGCCTGCTTGGAGGTGGTGAAGGTAATCTTGCCCGCCGCGGGAGTCATCTTCCAGTTCTTAAGGTTGGCCGACGTGTAGTCGTTGCCCGAGGGGATAGCGGTGTTGCCGTCCAGCTTGATGATGGCCCCGTCTTTCTTTGCCCGTTTTGGCAGGTTCTTCACGATCCCGGCGATGTTCATCGAGTCGAGGCGGTTGTGTCGCAGGTCGACCTTCACCAGCGAGTCGTTATCGCCCACCTGGACCTTCGTTAAGCGATTGCTGTAGCAATCCACCTCTTTAAGTGCCTTCAACCCCTGCAGGTCTAGCGTGTGGAGCTCGTTTTTATAGCAGTCCAACTTTTCCAGTGCCTCGCAACCGGTCAGGTCCAGCTCCGTGAGCTTGCTCCTCGTTTGAAAGGTTTTAAGACCCTTGCACTTTCGCACGTCTACTTTCTCGAGGTATTTCCCGGTGAAAAGCGACTTGAGCTGTTCGCACTCCCCGCCCAGGAATATCTTGAGCTTGTCGGCGGAGATCAATGTCACCTCGCTATTTGGATTGAGCTGTAGAGTCGTCAGCTCCATCTCCTCGAAATACAACCCGGCGAAGTCACCGTGAATCTTCATTTCCACTGATCGGATGTTAAGCTCGTTGTAGCCATCCTCCAGCTCTTCGCCCGGGTCCTTTTTGTCGTTGCCGTTGAGGTCGATCCAGGCGGGGTATACACAGGCGTGACGATCGCATTTGAGGCGTACCCTGGTACCTATCGATAGGGGAGTAGTAACCGTGAGGTATGGTACACCACACTCGTTCAGGTCCATCCCGTCGGTGGAACGACAGAAGTCAATGACGGACTCGTTCTCGAACCAGAAGACAAAATGCCCGAATAGGGAAGTGTAAGCGTCGGCCTTACCCAGGAAGTCCATGCCGTTAAGCACGAACTTCGCCGCTTTCGATCCCAGCTCGCCAACTCCCTTGCCAAGCTCGCACTCGACCATTGTCCCGCTTCCTAAAAGCCCTATCATTCGGTCGGCGAACGCCTTCATGGCCTCTCCGATACCTTTGGCCTTATACAAGTCGAAAATGTACTTAATGTAGCCGTAGCTCTGCTCGGCGAACGCCTTCACGCACGCCGTTCCCACTGGCCATCCCAGGCCGTCGGCCAGGTAGAGCGTGGGCGCCACAATGTTTAGGAAAGAGCCAGATGTCCACTCGCCCAGGCCCGAATTGGCCGATATATAGTAGTTGGTGTTGGTTTTCATGGTGTACTTCACTTCCTCCGGTGGCTGGCACAAGCCCGCCTTCAATAGGAGGATATCGGTTATACCGAAGTTTGCCGCCTTGGAGACACCCAGGTCCTCTCGTAATACCTCTAGGCGTTGGCCATTCTCTTTTTCTTCCTCTATGATAATGCGATAGGCGGGTCCCGTACCGTTGCTGCCGATGATGATGCTGCTTCCCTCGTTGGTAATCACCAAGGGCGGCATAGAGACGTCTTTTTTATCGTCATCGGCCCGGGTTTGGGGTACTGATTGAGTAACCCCTTGTAAGGTCGATTGGGTGAGCGGTTGGTGTGTCCCCACCGGGGTCGATCGAGTTACCTCTCGTGGGGGTGTTTGGGTGAACGGTTGTGAAGTCGTCGCTGAAGTCTCTTGTGTTGCCCGCGTATCTTTAGTGGTTGCCCCCTCTGGCGTAACTATCATCGATTCGAACAGCTCGCCATACAGTGATATCAGCCGCGTGTTATCTTCGGAGAGTAGATCGGCCTCCTCCTTGATCAACCGTTCCACCTCGGCCAGCACCGGGGCGAACTTGGGCGTTTTCTTTAGCAGCTCTTCCGCTCGGGTCCACTGCTCCTTGTCCAGTTGCGAACGGGCGCCGGTGATCATCATGAACATGCCAATGGCGCTGCTCTCGGCGCTTAGCTCTATCTCCTCCTCGCCCACGTTCAGGTAGGCAAGCATTAGCACCTTGTTATTATCATCCGCCATGAACACCGTCTGCTGCAGTTGTTCCGACTCGTCGATACCCACCACGAAGTCGCCCTTCTTGGTCATCTTCTGCTTATCGGAGAAGGAGACCACGCTGTATTTCTCGAAGTTCACCTTGGCACCCTGGGGCAGCTTCACGCTCCCCGCCTTCTCGCCCACTTCAGGCTCCGGCTTTTCAGGTTCGAGCGGGCCGTCGAACTTTTTGGCCATGCCGTCCTGCTCGTGGTATATCATCACCGCGTCTTGGAAGCCCTCCTCGATCCAGAGCGTGGCGAAATGCACGTTGGTGAGTCCATTCTCTGTCATCGTTCCGGAGTAGACGTCGATTATCCGGTAGGCGTTGCCCTCGCTTGACAACCCGGTTTTACCGTTGTAAAGGGTGAACTTGTTCCCCTCGCCGCTGATGATCATGTTGTAGGAATCGGGTTTGTCATCATCCTCGTTCTCGATCAGCAGGTTCACCGAGAAACGCTCGTTGTTCTGGTTCTTGAGCGTCCACTTCTCACGGGCGTACTTGGTGCCGACAGGGCTACAGTCCTCGACGTTTTTGCACACTTTCAGGGTGATGTCGTCTGCCAAGTAGGAGCCCTCGATGTTGGGCGGTTGAACGCCGTCGTGGATGGGCATGCCGAACTTTTTGAGCGTTGCTACCGCCTCCAAAGTGACCGCTGTCTCTAGCTTCTCATTGAGTATCTCTGCCCTCTTTTCCTCCTCCGGTACCTCTATCTCCTCGGGGGGGCAGCCCTGGAAAAGGATGGCTGTAAGTAGCAGTACAACCATCCCGTAAACATGTTTTCTCTTTTTCATAAGTCTGTTTTGTTTTTATAGTTGATACTGTCTTAAAACTGGAGTGTGTAAAGCGCATTTTTTCTATCTTTGATTTTTGAACTGTAAACTAGAAAATTAAAGATTATCATGCACTTTACACAACCGCAAGTTAGTATAAAATTGGAAGATATTCTACAAAAAGAAGACGGATTAAACACGATTTTGAAGTTAAGCCTTGAAGCCCTGATGAGATCGGAACCGCGTGTTCCGCATGATCAACGCTTATTTCATACCCACCCGGCGTGTAGACACTTTGCTTGTCGGCCTATTGTGGTTGGTACTGGCTTCTTTGTCCCGGTGGTTATTTACGCCCTTTGTACACGGGACAATTGCCCGCGTACCCGACGCAATTATAGACCAGCTGCCACCCTTTATTCTTCGCTGCGGCAACCTGACCTTCTGTAGCAGAATTTTCCTCCTTAGCACTATCGCCTACAAATGCACAATACCTAAAATCTTCGCCTGATGAACTGTATTTTCCGAGGCTCTCGAGAAATTTATTGAAGTTCTCCCCATGGATACGGTTATGGTGACAATAGATATAGGAGGGTAGTCCGCCATTAAGCGACAGTTTCTCTATCCGGTTATCGTTGCAATGAATACCCACAAGGCCAGTATATTTAGTTTCCACGAATATCGATAACGATGTCAGCCTGTTATTTGAACAGTCGAGCCTAATGAGTTTCTGTTTTGCCAACTGCAGGTTTTCTATGCGATTATTCTTACAGTCCAAAACGTTCAACTTTGGTATCTTGGTCACATTTAGCTCTGTAAGTTGGTTAACACTGCAATCTAACCTTGAAAGCGACTGATGATTTATTTCCAGCTTGGTAATTTGGTTACCCGTGCAGGTAAAATCATCTATTTTGCCGTAGATAGTTGCCGTACCCTCTATCTCGTAAGTATTAAGTCCATTAAAATCTTCGCCTTTATCTTTCTTACCGTTACTGTTTAAATCGATCCAGCTACCTTCTTCCACTCCGTTCGCAACAAGTTCCACATTCACGAGGCTTTCCGTTGTGATCTTGATGTAGTTATCCTTACTTGCACTTTCCTCTTCGGTATTGAAAAACTCGCTTGGATCGCACGAGGATAGTCCTGACATTGTCATACCCAAGATTGCCAAACCCAATAGCAAGGGGTAAATAATGTTCTTTCTTGTTGTCATACGATTGTTTTATTTTTATATTAAAGTGTATGGAAATATTTCCTTAAGACAAACGAGCATAGGATAAATTTACTTGGTCTATGCCGTGGCGGGAAATAGTCTATTTTAATGAACCTTTAATGATTGTTTTCATCATGTGGGTTTTATGGCAATACTTTGCCTTATCTTTTTATGCTTCATTTCAACAAGCACGGGGTTTGCATGTCAAACCCCGTGCTTGTTCATTATACCCCGGGTTAGGGACAGAAGGGGCTTATTGTTGGAGGGGAAGATGGGAAGTTCCCGCAAGGCTCTGGCCTGTGGCAACCACCACCGGGTTCGTGTGGGTACCAATAGCCTTTTATGTTGTCCTTTACCATCACGTTTATTTTTCGTTCTTTATCCCACTCGTACTCGTATCGGATATCGTATTTCAGACATTCTATTTGATCAAAGATGTCAGGTGGTGTGCCAGTCAACTCATTCCCATCACAGTATAAGTTTTTCAACGAGGTACACCCGGAAAGATTCAGGCTAGTTAACTTGTTCCTACTGCAATATAGACCTTGCAACTTCGCGAGACCGGAAACATTCAGGTCGGTCAGCTGATTTTTTTCGCAACTCAGGCTCTGTAACGCCGTGAGGGTGGACACATCCAACTTGGTTAGTTGATTCTCGTCACAGGAGAGATTTCTCAGCGCGTAGAGACCGGAAACAGTTAGGCTGGTTAGCTGATTGTCCCAACAGCTGAGGTATTCTAATGCCGTGCATCTGGAAACTTTCAAGCTGGTCAGCTTCTGATTGGAACACCTGAGTTCTTTCAACCCCCCACATTTTCGAACATCCAACGATGTTAGCTTCCCGGGCTCGAATGTAAGTTTCGTGATAAAGCTTGCCCCGTGAATCATTACCGTTTGAGCAGTAGGTTGTCCGTAGATGTTTCCATATTCATAAACCTCTTCTCCCGCATCTTTTTTACCATTACCGTTCCAGTCTGCCCAGATTTTTTCTTCCCTACCCGGTAAACATTCAATCTCTATGTCTACAGACCGTAACTCATCCACGGTTAGGACGACAACGTCCCCTTCGGGTAGGGGATCATCGGGTTCTTCGTCTCCCGGCTTGGGCGTGATGGTCCAGTTCTTAGCGTTGCCCGTCTGGATGTTTGCCTCGGTAGGCAGCGCCTTGTTCTTCTCGAAGTGGGCGGAAGCATTTTCCCATTCGGCACGTTGCGGCAGGTCACCGATTACCTTGGTGATGGCACCCGCGTTGAGTTCGTTGTTACGGCACTCCATTTTGGTGAGCGCATTCAATCCACTGATGTTGAGAGCAGTGAGCGAGTTGAAATCGCAGTTCAGCGTCTCAAGAGCATTGCAGCCGGTGAGGGTAAGCTTCTTCAGGTTGTTCTCGCTACATTTCAGCTTCGTTAGGTTGGTGCAGTTGGTCAAGTCCAGCAGCTCCAGCTTTTTACGTCCCGTGATTTCCAACTCGGTTAGGGGGTTGTTCTTGCAATGCACCTCGGTGATTTCGGGGGAGCTAACATAGAGTTCTTTCAGCAGGTTGTCACTGCAATCCAATAACTTAAGCTTCTCGATATATATGTAAATAGATAACGTTTCGATCCGGTTCTTGTTACACCTTAGCTCCTGTAGTGTAGTACACCCGTTCACCTCCAGCCAGGTGATCTCGTTGTTGCTGCAGTCCACCTTCAGCAACCCCCCGTAGATGGTCACGGTATCGCGGGCTACCTTGAACTCCTGGGCGGTGCCGTACGCCGAAAAGCTTTCCCCTTCGTCCAATTCACCGTTGCCGTTGAGGTCCACCCATACATCGTAGGGGTTGGTCTCCTGCGCGGTTACCTTGAGCCGTATCGTGCTGCCAACCGGCTTGGCGGTGGTGAAGGTAATCTTGCCCGCCGCGGGAGTCATCTTCCAGTTCTTAAGGTTGGCCGACGTGTAGTCGTTGCCCGAGGGGACAGCCGTGTTGCCGTCCAGCTTAATAATGGCCCCGTCTTTCTTTGCCCGTTGCGGCAGGTTCTTCACGATCATGGCGATGTTCGTCGAGTCGAGGCGGTTGTGTCTCAGGTCGAGTTTCACCAGCGCATCGTTTTCGCCCAACTGAACCTTCGTTAAGAGGTTGCTGTAGCAGTCCACTTCCTTGAGTTCCTTAAGTCCCCGCAGGTCTAGCGTGTGGAGCTCGTTTTTATAGCAGTCCAACTTTTCCAGTGCCTTGCAGCCGGTCAGGTCCAGTTCCGTAAGCTTGCTTCTCGTTGATAAGACTTCGAGACCCTTGCAGTTTCGCACGTCTATTTTCTCGAGGTTCTTACCGGTGTAAAGCGACTTGAGGTGCTCGCACTCCCTGCCCTGAAATATCTTGAGCTTTTCAGCGGTGATGGATGTCACCTCGCTATTTGGATTGAGCTGTAGTGTCGTCAGTTCCATCTCCTCGAAATTCAACGCGGCGAAGTCGCCGTGAATCTTCATCTCCACTCCTTGGATGCTGAACTCGTTGTTGCCATCCTTCAACTCCTCGCCTGGGTCCTTCACGTCGTTGTTGTCTAGGTCGATCCAGGCGGGGTATGCACAGGCGTGACGATCACACTTGAGGCGCACCCTGGTACCTATCGATAGGGGAGTGGTAACCGTGAGATATGGTACACCACACTCGTTTAGGTCCATCCCGTCGGTGGAACGGCAAAAGCCGATAGTGGGTTCGCTCCCTAACAAGAAGAGGAAGTGCCCGTACAGGGAGCCGTAGCCGTCTGCCTTGCCCAGGACGTCCAGGCCTTTGAGTACGAACTGCGCACCCTTTGACAGCATCTCGGTAGCACCTTCGCCCAGCGCGCACTCGAGCACGTTGCCGCTCCCGATTATCCCTATTAGGTGGTCGATACAATTCTTTACGGTCTGGCCGAGACCGTCGGCTTTGTAGTGAGCAAAAGCAGTTTTGAGGCCGAGGTAGCTTTGCTCGGCGAACGTCTTCACGCACGCGGAGCCGATGGGTAACCCCAGGCCGTCTGCCAGGTAGAGTATAGCCGCTCCGATATTCTCGAAAGAGGCTGAATTCCATTCGTCGAGTCCCGAGTCTGCCAAAATAAAGTAGTTGGTATTGGTCTTCATGGTGTACTCCACGTTCTCTGATGGTGGTTGGAAAAAGCCTGCCTTAAAGGTGAGAATGTCCGTTATACCAAGGTTTGCCGCCTTGGATACACCGAGCGTTTCGGTCAACACGAGGGAGAATTTGCCATTCTCCTTCTCTTCCTCTATCGTGATCACGTAAGCGGGTGACATGCCGTTGTTGTTGATGATGATGCGGCTACCTTCGTTGGTTATCACCAGGGGAGGCAGCGAGGTGTCTTTTTCCTTGTCGCTGTCCCGGGTTTGGGGTACCGATTGGGTAACAACCCCTTGGGAAGACGATTGAGAGAACGGTTGGTACGTTCCTTGCCTTGATGATGGAGTTATCCTCTGTGAGGGTATTTGAGTGAATGTTTGCGAAGTCGCCCCTGAAGCCTCTATTGTTGTTCCCGCACTCCTCTTGGTTGTTCTCCCTTGTGCCGGCGCCATCGAATTGAGCAACTCACCATACAGTTCAATCAGCCGCGTGTTATCTTCCGAGAGCAGGTTTGCCCCCGCTTTAATCAATCGTTCCACCTCGGCCAATACCGGGGCGAACTTGGGCGTTTTTTTCAGTAGCTCCTCCGTGCGCGCCCATTGCTCTTTGTCCAGTTGTGAGCGGGCGCCGGTGAGCATCATGAAAATACCAATGGCGCTGCTCTCGGCGCTTAGCTCTATCTCTTCCTCGCCCACGTTCAGGTAGGCGAGCATCAGTACCTTGTTGTTCTCGTCGGCCATGAACACCGTTTGTTGTAACTGCTCCGATTCATCCAATCCCACCACGAAGTCGCCCTTCTTGGTCACCTTCTGCTTGTCGGAAAAGGAGATGACGCTGCACTTCTCGAAGTTCACTTTGGCACCTTGAGGCAGCCTCACGTTCCCCGCTTTCTCGCCTGGTTCCGGCCTCGGCTTTTCAGGGTCGAGTGGGTCATCGAACTTTTCCGCCATGCCGTCCTGCTCGTGGTATATCATTACCGCGTCATTGTATCCCTCCTCGACCCATAACGTGACGATATTCACGTTGGCGAGCCCATTCTCCGTCATCGTTCCTGAGTAGACGTCGATTAGGCGGTAGGCGTTACCCTCGTTCGACATCTTGTTTTGACCGCTGTAGAGGGTGAACTTGTTGCCCTCGCCGCTGATGACCATGTTATACGAGTTTGACGTCCCGTCTTCGTATTCCACCAGCAGGTTCACCGAGAAGCGCTCGTTGTCCTGGTTCTTAAGCGTCCACTTCTCGCGGTTGTACTTGGTACCAGCGGGGCTGCAGTCCTCCATGTTCTTGCACACCTTCAGGGTGATATCATCCGCCAGGTAGGATCCCTCGATGTTGGGCGGTTGAACACCGCCGTGGATGGGCATGCCCATCTTTTTAAGCGTCGCTACCGCCTCCAGGGTGACCGCTTTCTCTATCTTCTCATTAAGTATCGTCGCCTTCTTATCCTCCTCCGGTACCTTTATCTCTTCGGGTGGGCAGCCCTGGAAGAGTATGGCTGTAAGTAGCAGTACAACCAGCCCGTATACATGTTTTCTCTTTTTCATACGATCGTTTTATCTTTATATCTTTGTGCTTGGCATTTATGATGAACGCTTTCATCATGTAGGCTTAATATCTATGCCTGTATTTTTACAGCCTATCCTAATCAATTCAATTACTTTTTCTCCACGTAATAGAACATGATGATGGTGTTTTTTGCAAAAAGTTTTTTGGAAGGCTCATTATTTTTAGATCCGGTAGCCGATACAAGGTAAGGGCTTAAGTCCGATCCTTTGACATAGCCAACGCCCCCTTTCGTGTTGTACACGTACGTGGCACTTTTCATCCATTTGGCCGGAACATCAACCTTATTCGTGTATTTCGTTAACAGGGAGATGGGAATATCCTTGAAGGAGAGTGTTGATTGTTCATTAAACACATGTATATCCGTCTCGTCGGCATAATGTCCCTCTTGATAGAATGAATAGTTAAGGGTAAGCTTTGTTATTTTGGTGGGATTTTCCGCTTTATCCAACGTGAGTTCCATTTCAATAATATCATTGACATTGGTAATGTAATTTCTGCCGAGCGCGGAAACTGTTTTGTTAAATGAAACGTTACTTTTCCCGGAGAACTGTTTTTTGTCCGACCGGTTTTGCTTGAGCGCAAAAAAGTCGGAAGGTTCGGTGCAGGATGAGAACTCGTTTAACCAAAGACCTCTTGAGCCCCTAAAGTTAATATGCCAGGAGTCGTGGTAAACACTCAAGTCTACTTCTTGAGCGGTAGCGGGATCCGCGGATGTATAAAATTGGATATTTCCCAACAGGTAATATGTTTTTCCGCCTGACTGATTATCACCATTATCATCTTCATCCTCCTCTTCCGGTTCCGCGGTATTCACTTCGGTAACGGTCACTTTCCCCGGCTTCACCTCTATCTCTACCGTTTCGCGGCGTCCCTGCTCGTTGATGGCGGTGACCAGCCATTTTCCCACGGCAAGTGCCTGGTCGATGCCCTCTTTGACCCACTTCTTCCCGGTCACGTAAATCGATGGCCCGTCATCGGAAGGAGCGCTCTCCTTCTTCTGTGAGATGACGATTTTTGCGGGTTGCTCCTCGTTCTTGTCCTTCACGACGATTTGCCCCTGCGTCTTCTTGTCAACCTCCCGCGTCGCTTCCTGCGACACCCTTTCCATATGGTCGGCCAGTTTTTCGCACACGAAATCCGTGACCTCTACTGTGGTCTCACCAAAGAATTTTCCCTTAATGTAGTTTTTCATGTCTTCTTTCGCCTTCGCCTTCTCATTGAAGTCCTTGGCGTTCGCGAGCCGGTCCACATTGTCGGTTACCGTGACGATTTCCATGCCGATCTCTGCGCCGGGTACCACCGTGGAAAAGGCATCAAGCGCTATTTGGGCACCACTGGCTGCTATTTCCCCGTAATCTTTCGTCAGGTCCTGCAGGGTCAGCCCTTTTTCCTGAAGCGTGTAAAGCACGTCCACATCGTCCATGGTCATCAGGTCCCCCATCAGCCGGCTCCCGTGTTCGTCGTACGATCCGTCAAGCATTCTATTGTAGAAGTCCTGCTCGTTGTGCGGCTTGCCTCCCCAGTCGTAGGTGTCCCAGCACTTTCGGGCGCTTTCGTACATTTTGGTGCGGGCATTTTTGTCCACGTTGGTGTAGACTACCATGTATCGCTGCCTGTTCCTCTTCTGTATGCCGGAGACCTTGCCGAAGAAGTTGGTTATGGAGCCGAACAGCCCCCTGGTCCTGGTAGGCGACAGCAGCACGCCCGACTGCTCCAGTCGTTGTGCGGCTGCTTCGTACTGCTCTTCCTTCTCGCTTATGTCGGCCACGTAACCGATCAACCGCCCGCACTCTTTCAGGCTCACAGCCCCCTCGAGCGGGCCCTTCGTGAACCCGTCGGAGGTGTAGTTCAAGAACTCTAGGAGCATAGCTTCCTTGAGGTACGCGAACTCGTAGAATAGCTCCACGTCAGACTGGAAGCCTTCGTATCCTGTGTCGGATGTAAAATCGATCTCTTTCTCTAATCCATTGCGATCGCAGCCCTGCAGTATTAAAAGCGCCAGCATTGTGGCGATTAGCCACCACAGTGATAATGATATTTTTTTCATAATAATATTTCTCTTTATTTTACTAACTTAATACTAGCGCAATGTTGCTTTTATACCTTTTGTGACGATTAATCCTTAATTATATTGTGATGATTACTCTTGTGACGTATATGTCAACCCAAAACAACCTAATAAATGGCCTACAGGTTGTACCGGTAGGCCACTTACATTGGTAAATTGGTTCTGTGCCATTAGTTGGCAGCAGTTATCTTTTAGAATCGAAATCCCACGGTGAGATAAGCAGACGTGTTTTTCTTTTTGATGTTCTCGTACGGGCTCAGCAACCCCATATCGACTCCCAAATCAAATAGGAGCCTTCCCAATTCAGTACCTACGCCCAATCCAAAACCGGCATCGAAGCGTTTTGCGCCATCTTCGCCGAACGTATCTACGCTAACTAACGCCTTGGTTTTACCGGCTATGCCGTATGCCACGAAGGGGCCACCGTGAATCACGATACGTGTTCCGGGGGTGAAATCGATTTTGGCCGCCACGTGGAGAGGAACCTGCAGGTAGATGGCGTTGGAGGTCACAGCATCTTCCCATTTGTACCCTTTGGTAAGGGCATACAGGCCAGTCTGGAATGCCACTCCTTGTGCGAATTCGAGATCGTAACCCAAGCCAGCGATAAAGCCTACTTTCGGGTCTAAATCCTCCGCATCTTCACCTATCATGTTGGATAAACTTAACCCGCCCCTCACGCTTAACTGAGCACTAACTGTGAATGCCACGAACAGTGCCGCAATCATGCATAAAATTTTTCTCATAATTTTTACTTTTAGTGGGTTTGTAACAAACTGTTTTATTATTTAAATCTCATCTCATTTTAATACCTTCGCTGTTGTTGCTGTTGTTGTTGCTGTTGTTGTTGCTCGTTGAGTCGGCGAGCCTCTTCTTCCGCTTCGCGAACCATTTTGGCGTTGGGGTGTATTTCGATCTCTACCCTGCGATTTTGTTGCCTCCCCCAAGAGGTTTCGTTGCTTTCAATGGGGCGATAGGATCCAAATCCTTGGGTTTCCATCCGATAACTGTCTACCCCTCTGGAACGAAGGTACTGATATACCGATTCGGCACGTCGACGCGACAATGGGTCGTTAATGGCATCGCTGCCGGTATTATCCGTGTGACCGTAAATCTTGACGTCGGTGTCGGGGAGTCGCAACAACGATTCGGCAAATTCGTTTAACTGTCTCCGGGATTCGGGTCTCAAATCGCTTTTCCCTGTATCGAAAAATATCCCTGATGAGAAGATTACCTTTGATGCTTGCCCATCGTTGATGGCCTCTACTTGTGCCCCTTCGATCTGCTTTAGCTCTTCCCGCTGCTTGTCCATCTTTTTGCCAATGAGGGCTCCCGATGCGGCACCCAAGGTGGCTCCGATACCCGCACCCCAAGCGGCGCCCTGTTTACCGCCAATAATCGCACCCAATCCCGCACCTAAAGCAGCACCCGTTCCCGCGCCAATCCCCGTCCCTTTTACCGCGGAGCTAGCACCACATCCGGGCAGTAGCAACGCTATGCACAATGCTAATACGCTCAATTTACCAGCTGTTCTTGTTTTCATACGATTATTTTATTTTTTTGTTTCGGTGTATGGAACCTTTGATGTTTAAATAATCATTCACTAAAGTTAGACTATTTCTCGCCACGGCATGTTCCTAGTGAACTTGTCCTCTGCTCGTTTGGCTTAACGAAATAGTTTTCAAGGGTGTTTAATGATTATTTTAATCATGTCGGTTTCATACGATTATTAAATTTATTGTTCAGTGTATGCAACTAGATGTTTATAATTATTATTATCACTCAATAGGGTGTTTCATGATTATTAATTCAAACATGTCGGCTTCATGCTATTATTTTTTTAGATTTGTATAAAGCCGGTTATGCTTGATTTGGCAGCAATTTACAGGAAGAATCCATAACAACCTTACCTTCCTTTGCAAATATAAGGTGACGCGTGGGAACAATCATTTATAAATCGTAAATTTTATTCACGAATCGTAAATTATTTTCTCAAAACGTAAATTTTTATTCGCAAATCGTGTAAATGTGTCCCGAAAAAATGGGAATGTGGCATATCGGATGCCCCGGATTTTGTAACGTTATTTCTGGTTCTTTTCAGTTCCGTGCTTGGATGCCCGTGACATATATTTCCCGGGTGTACACTTTTCATGTTTTTTAAATACCCGGTAAAAGGTGGAGATATTCGAGAAGCCTGATTGTTCAGCTATGGATTCCATGGTAAGTTCCGGTACATGCGTGTCCATCAGTTTCTTCGCGTGATTTACACGGTAAGCGTTGATCCAGTCGCAAAAATTGGTGCCCATATCCTGGTTAATCGTCCGCGAGATGTAGGAGCGGTTCGTCTTTAGCTGTATGGCTAAGTCGGATATCTGCAGATCGGGGTTCGTAAAGAGCTGGTTTTCTATTACCAACGCATTCAGATCGTCCATTAGGCCCGTCTCTTTCCTTTGCACTGGGCCACTAAGTTGCAGTTGTTTCTTATATTTTGCCACGTCTCTCTTGAAGTCGCTTATGGTGAGGTCTTTGTAGAAGCCCACGTGGCCGATCAAGTACAAGAAGGTGGAGTGTAGCAAGGAGATGACTGCGAATGGCAATTTCCTGTTGATGAAGAAGTCCTTCCCTAAAAAGTTGGATATCCCGGAAATGAGAGACGAGAAAAAGAGCGCTAACAGGAGCAATTTAAATATAGAGAGGTCACGCCCGGTCTTGTTGGAATAGAAATCGGTCAGTTTTTTGTTATACAACGATATGAGGCGGGTTCCGTAGATGAGCACGAGTACCACCTGTATGGCGAAGATCCATTTAAAGATGGTGGTTCGTAATATTTGCAAGTGCACCAGTAGTGGTATCTCCGTTGTCAGAGGCAGCTGATGGTACATCGATTGATAAATGAACAACTCCAGTTCTTCCTGTGACATCATAAAGTAGAGGGTGAAAGAGAAGAGCGATGTTAGGAACGCGGGTAACAAGATCACGAGCCACTTCCAGTTAATTTTGGTGTCATGTGTAAGCAGCCGTAGGTAATAGTAGTAGAGCGGGTAGCTGGCCAACGAGGTGAACACCCACACGTTGTCCATGAAGGCAAACAGCTTTATCTCATGCAAAAAGTACGTGGCGTGCGTGAAGTAATTAACTAACGTTACGAACATGAAAAAAGCCAGGTAGCTTTTCGGTAAGTTACGATGTTTGCTCCCAAGTAATGATATGCCCCAGAAGAGGCATACGAACATGGGCATCAACGCGAAAAGAGAGGTAAAAAGCATGGTTCTAAGTCTGTTTGCAAGTCTGTAAGCCGTTTATATGAAATGGATTCCGAACAATTCAAGGGCAAATATACGAATTTTTTGTTAATGCTTCATGGCAAGTTGAAGGGTGTTTTTTAAAGGTTTCTAGGGTGAATAAGGGTAAAAGTTGGCCTTACAAGGTAATGACATATGGATTAAATGTTACATAATCAGATTATTCTCTCTGTTCAGCAAAAAATCGAAGATGTTAAGGAAGATGATTCCATCTTCATTTTGATAGGTGGGTGAAACGCTTCCCACGATAATGATTTTCTTAAACTCATCATTCAACATACGCAAGGAGCGGAGTTCCTGATCTTTTTTCTCCGGAGATGGTATGGTCAGAGCAGACTGAATATAACACCTTTTGAAGCCCATGTTGCAGACGAAGTCCACCTCCAGCGTGGTGCGAACACTCTTTTTATCACCGTCTTTACCATTAATCGTTACCCTACCCACATCCACCGATATGCCTCTGCTTCTCAGTTCGTTGTATATTATGTTCTCCATAAGATGCGTGGGTTCTCCCTGTCTAAAGTTGAGTCGGGCATTCCTCAATCCCACATCGGTAAAGTAGTATTTGGCAGGGGTGTTTATATACTTTTTCCCCTTAATATTATATTGCGTGGCCTTCTCTATCAGGAAAGCATCTTGCAAGTAGTCTAAATAGGACTTAATCGTGTTAGCGGAAATAGAACTTCCCTTAACACTTTTAAAGGTTTTATGAATTTTGTAGGGATTGGTTAAACCGCCTATGTTGGAAGCGATACTATCCACCAGTTCCGACAAGTCGTCATCACCCCTTATGTTGTATCTCTCCTTGATGTCTGTCAGGTAGGTCTGCGTGAAGAGATTCTTCAGGTATTGCTCTTTTTGCTCCCTCCGTTCCATTTTGGCCACTTGAGGCAATCCCCCGTAGATCATGTATTCCCGGAATGCCTCCTCTTTGTTCGTACCCTTTGGTAATGCCGAAAAGTATTCAAAGAATCTTAACGGGTAAACCCTGATTTCATCGCCTCGTCCCCTGAAGCTGGTCAGTACATCGCGCGATAGAAAACGGGCGTTACTTCCGGTAACGTACAGATCGGCGTTTCGCACCTTGAGGTAGCTGTTGAGTACATCTTCAAACTCCCTGACATGTTGTATCTCGTCAAGGAGGATGTAGTGCATTCCGGAATTGCTTATTCTACTGTCGATATGTTTCAGGAGCGCGTCCGGATCCCGAAGCTCCCTGTTTCGTCTGTCTTCAAGGTCAACACAAATTATGTTTCTGTCGTCTATACCCTCACTTTTAAGGTGTCGCTTAAATAGTTCAAAAAGTAGAAACGATTTCCCGGATCGCCTAAGCCCGGTAATGACCTTGATCATATCGTTGTGCTTGCGACTTATTAACTGTTCTAAAAGGTCGTCCCTTGCAATCATAACTTACGCCTTCTATTGAGAATTTTCGCGTATATACGCATTTATTTTCAATACAAAGGTAAGTGA
Source organism: Bacteroidota bacterium (assembly GCA_023622765.1). Lineage (GTDB taxonomy): Bacteria > Bacteroidota > Bacteroidia > Bacteroidales > Dysgonomonadaceae > Proteiniphilum. Next base: position 25,922 of record JAMNYO010000060.1, read on the forward strand.
AACAGTTGTTATTTGCAAATGTTTTACCTATAGACCGTCCACCCTTTCTCTTTAGCAATGATTTTTTCAGGAGCAATTTTTTTTTTCGTATCATTGTGTCGGAATTGCACAAAGGTTAAGTGATAAAATTAAATCTCATGATTGATTTCTCAAAAATCCCTTCTCCCTGCTTCGTGATGGAAGAGACGAAGCTCCGCGAGAACCTTCGGCTGATTCGTTCGGTGAAAGAGCGGGCGGGAGTGGAGATTATACTGGCCTTTAAGGCGTTTGCCCTATGGAAGTCGTTCCCGATCATCAAGGAGTACGTGGGGCATTCAACGGCCAGCTCCGTGGCGGAGGCCCGGCTTGCTTACGAGGAGATGGGGAGCCTTGCGCATACCTACGCGCCGGCCTATACCGACTACGATTTCCCGCTTTTCCTGAAGTACAGTAGCCATATCACCTTTAACTCCCTGTCGCAGTTCGAGCGGTTCTATCCCCAGGTCAAAGCATTTGAAAGGGCAATCGAGTGCGGGTTGAGGATCAATCCCGAGTACTCGGTGGTGGAGACCGACCTCTACAATCCCAGCGCACCCGGGTCGCGGTTGGGGGTCACCGCGGGTAGGATAGGGGAACAGCTCCCAGAGGGAATCACGGGCCTGCATATGCACAACCTCTGCGAGAACAACTCTCATGACCTGGAGAAAACGTTGGCGGTGGTGGAGGAGAAGTTTGGACACCTCTTCGGTCAGATTCGGTGGCTCAACCTCGGGGGAGGGCACCTGATGACGCACAAGGGTTACGATGTGGATCACCTTGTAAGCGTGTTATCAAACCTGAAACGGCGATACCCGCACCTGGAGGTGATACTGGAGCCGGGCAGCGCCTTCGCTTGGGAGACGGGCGTGCTGGTATCTTCCGTGGTCGATATCGTGGAGAACGGTGGGGTAAAGACCGCGATGCTCAACGTGTCGTTCGCCTGCCATATGCCGGACTGCCTGGAGATGCCCTACAAACCCCGTGTGCGGGGGGCATATCATGAGCCGGTTCCCGGGAAACCTACCTACCGGTTGGGGGGCAACAGCTGCTTGAGTGGTGACTTCATGGGCGACTGGTCGTTTGATGAGCCGTTGAAGGTGGGCGATCGTATCGTGTTTGAGGATATGATGCACTATACCACCGTGAAGACTACCCTGTTCAACGGTGTCTCACACCCCTCCATCGGATTATGGACTAACGATGGCCGATTCGAGCTTTACCGCTCTTTTGGCTACGAGGATTACAAGCATCGGATGAGTTGATAATGTTATGGTAAACAACATGAAGGTGGGTATTTTTTCAGGATCGTTTAACCCTATTCACGTGGGGCACCTCATAGTGGCCAACTACATGCTGGAGTTTACTTCTCTTGACGAGGTGTGGTTCGTGGTCACGCCGCATAACCCGTTAAAGCGACAGGAAGAGTTGTTGGACGACCAGCTGAGGCTGGAGATGGTGCGTCTCGCGCTAAAGGACTATGAAGGACTGCATACCTCGGATATTGAGTTTCGTCTGCCTCGCCCTTCCTATACTGTGAAAACGCTCGCCGCGTTAGACAGAGAGCACCCGGGAAACGACTTTCACCTGATTATCGGGGGAGATAACTGGGTTGTTTTCGACCGGTGGTACGAGCATAAGCGCATTCTACAACAGTATGGTGTTTTAATCTACCCCCGGAAAGGCGAAGTGGTGAGCATCCCGCCCGAGTATCAGCGTAGCGTGCAGGTAGTAAACGCACCCTTGGTAGAGATCTCCTCTACCTTTATCCGGGAGAGCCTGAAACAGGGGAAGAACATGCGGGCGTTCTTACCTCCGGGGGTGTACGCGTTCATCCTTGAGCGGGGACTCTATCGCCCTTCTCCTCTTCGTACCGCATCGCGTCAAGGATGATGGGCAGGATAGCGGTATCCACACCGGCCTCTTGCAGCTCCTTCTCGTCGTCGTACAGCATGGTTTGAAATGCCTCCATGCCACCCGCTTTTTGCTTCGATAGCATGTAGAGTTCCACTCCCCGTTTCATGTTGCCGACGCACACCTCCACGTTCCCCGCGTTGAGGTAGTCGTGGGCAGAGGGTTTCTTCTCCAATACGCGGGCGTAGTAGTCCCGTGCCACGTCCTGTTTCCGGGAGAGGAACGCACACCAGGCGATTGGACGCCACGCGCGGGAAGCGACGTTCCCCAGCAGTTCCACTTTAAAGTAGTAGTTTAGCGCCTCATCGTAACGCTTCAGCTCCAGGTAACAATGGCCGATGTTGAGTTGAACCGCCATATCGTCGGGCCGGAACTGTTCCAGTCTGCGGTAATATTCCAACGCCGTGATCGGTTCCTTCAACACCCGGTAACAGTACGCTATCCGGTTGAGTATCCAGGTGTTGTTCTCCTCCACTAGGTCGGCGTGCAGGTACGCTTCCAACGCCCCCTCAATATTACCCAGCATCTGCTTCGAGTAGCCGATTTTCTGCCACGTTTCGCTTTGGTTGCCCCGCTCTGCCGCCAATAGGGTATAGGCCTCGATCGCCTCCTTGAAATTGTTCTTCTCGAAATAGTGGAGAGCGATCCGTTCCAGGTGGCTGGACTGCCTGACAATCGGGTAAAAGGGAACCACCCGGTGGTAGTCGAGCGGGAGTTCAAAAATATCGCTGAACTCCGCTCGTCTAGGGTGTAACTTGAAGAAACGATACAGGTTTTGGATATATTGCTTGATAAGGGTCTCCTCCTTTTGGTAGGGGTTGAGTACCTGCTCCTCCTCCTGCATCTTCTTGATTTCCGCCCCCTCGGCACCCAGTTGCCCGATCATCATCTTTCGGTAACGGTTTGGCATCACCAGGATGCTCAGGCAAAACGAGTACTTATCCGAATCGCAAATAAGGGCCGATTCCAGCATGAGGTCGATCATGGAGTTGCCTCGCAACTGGTCGCTGAAGAGCGATTCCAAGGCACTGTGCCTCGGGTCGAACGGGAGGTGCCAGTTACTCATCTCCAAGAAGAAGGGGTGCGACTTCAAGTTTGAGAAGGTGGAGTGGAACACGTCGGCCCCCTCCATCTGTAGCTCACTGAGCTCTTGCAATTTATCACTCAACCCACTCTCGTTGATGATCTTCTGCCACTCCGGGTTCTTCTCCTTGAACCCCGCCTCCCCCATCCACTCGTCAAGCTTGATCTTTTTGCCGATCATCGGGCTTAACTTCATCATCTCGGGGAGGATCTCCTCCTTGAGCCTCTTCGTGATCTTCTCGGTTTCGTGTGCTTGGATGAAACCGGTGATACCGGTGATGAAGCGGCGATTAAAGGATGGGTCGTCCGAAAGGAGCTTGAGCCGGTTGCTGCATTCGGGATAGAGTGGCCAGAGCGAGCGGTAGGTCTGGAAGATGGGAATTAAGCCAACGATGGCCCTCGAAAAGAGTTCCGGTTCGGGGCAACGGCACGCGTTGAGGAGCAGGTTGACTTTGCCCGCGTCGAACCTTTGCAAGATGTTTAAAGTCAGTGCCGTTAGGAACATGCCCTTGGCCGAGACCGACACCAGTTGGTTCTCCATGAACCGTTTCATAGAGTCGATCAAGCCGTTCACGCCCCTGGTAGGGGGAGAGGTGTACACGGTGTAAAACATCTCCCGCACCCTGTTTTCGTACGATACTTGGTTCTGGTTGAGGCGCTCCTTCTTCTCCTCGCCCTCCTCCAGCAGGCCGATAAACGAAAAGGTGTCGGCTTGCTTCGCGAAGATCTCGGCGAACTCATCGAGCGTGGTGGCCGTGCGGCGGCTCAGGTTCCTTGTTTGCTCGTAAAAGAAAGAGGGGCAGTTTCGGGTGAGTAACTGGCTTGACGCATCATCGGTAAGGGTGTAAATATCGCGGGTTATCTTTCGGTAAATAGCTTGCCGCTCGGGGTCTTGTTTCCCCTCTACAAAGTAGTGCAGCATATACTGATAGTGGGTTCGCAGCTCTGTGAGCCTTTCCGTGTACATCCAGTTGCCCTCTATGGCGACCAGTTCGTCGAGTTGATCGATAGCCTTTTTTAGCTCTTTTTTCCATAGGTGAGCGCGAATAGCCGCTACCTGTTTTCTTATGCTTGTAGGATTTATCATGCTGTTTAAAGTAAATTGTCCTTGAGGACGAGCACGGATGGGAGCGCGTCAATCCACGGTAATCCCGAGGTCAGCAGCTTGGTCCACCCACTGGCACCCATGATCACGAGGTCTTGGCGTTGAATGAATGTCCTGTCGATCTTTCGGTTGCTATCCCACTGCATCACCCTCCCCTCGATTCTCTTGACGATCGATTGGTAGAGCTTTTGTGCTTTCGTGTCAGACGTGAGGATGCCAATCGCATCCCATACCATCAACTCGATGGGCTCCTTCTCGGCGAAACGGAAGAGAATGTAAGGTATCACCTGGAGGTCGGAAGGACACAGGATAGGAACGAATAACTTGCCCAAGTTACCCAATCCCTGGTCCATGAGGAGCCCGCTTGCCACGGGGTTGCGGTCCATAAACGAACTTATATTGCTCAGGATATGGGCATCGGAAGGTTGGAATTGGGCCAACACGTGGTGTTCGGAACGGGTGGGGTCGCTTTTCAATCGAAAGTATTTTTGGCATAAGCCAGGATTCAACCGGTGGCAACCTATACCCAACAGCACCATGTTGCACTCCTGCTCCTTCGACAGGTTTAGGATTTCGGATAACCAGTCGTCGGAACGCTTCACGAAGGCTCGGATGGTGACCCGGCTCTTATCTCGCTTCTCGATGAGACTCGTGAAGAGCCTGTTTTGGTAAACATCGCTCGACATGGTTCCCGGTTCCTCTTCCCGTTGATCGGGTTCCAGCGGCCTCAGCAGTTGCAGGAACGTGATGGACGACTTGTCGATTCGTGATAACGTGAAATGAGCGGCAAGGATGCCGAGTCTTTTCCCGGTCTCCGTTTCCGAGAAACAGACCAACGCGTGAAGGGGACGTTTAACGTCAGCATCGCCCTCCACCCTGCTCGCCAATTTGTCTACTACATCCATGGGTTTTATTTTTTATAAACAAAGATAACGATATTTTCTTTCAAAAAAGCATCCGCGGGCTCTTTGGTTACCGCTATTTTTTATACCTTTGCACCGCACAAGTTGTGAAGCGAATATCTATAGCTAGTAAAATGAAACTAAACCGTTTTTTCTTCCCACTTCTTTTCTTCTTGCTGATTCTCTCTTGCGGTCAAAGCGAGAGGGACGGGCGGGTGAAAACCGTGGGGAAGAAAACGAAAAGTGAGTCGAGTGTTCGTGCGGAAGTCGTGTCTGACACCGCCCTCGTCGCTGAGGAGGAATTTGACCTCTTCCTTCAGAAATTTAGCGAGCAGAGGTCGTTTCAGCTCAACCGTGTTAAATTCCCGATTAACGTGACCGTTCCCAACACCGATGACGAGGGGATGGCACCGATAGAGGAGACCATCGGTAGGTACGACTGGGAGATGCTCGACTTCACTTATGATAGTACTTTCCTGACCCGCCCCTATGATCAGTATTACCAGGTAGTCCGTTTTTGGAATGACACGGCCGTGGTGGAGATACGGGGTATAGATAATGGCATTTACGCCGATTACTACTTCGAGCTTATCGACAAGCAGTGGTACTTGGTAACGCTCTACGAAGCCTCGTTCTAACTTTTTAACATCTCGTCGCCAAAGCTGAGGGGGAGCAGTTGTTTGACGCTATCCACCACGTAGACCCCCTCTTCACCGTACATGAGGACTCGCATGGGGGACTGGAAGCGGTTTTCGCTCTCCAACAGCACCTGCCTACAGCCCCCGCAGGGGGTGATGGCGTTGCTCGTGAACGTGCCGTTACTCCACGCTGCCACGGCGATGGCAATGATCTTCTGATCGGGGTAGGCCGCGTGCGCGAAGAAGACGGTTGTACGCTCGGCACAGAGGCCGGACGGGTAAGCCGCGTTCTCCTGGTTATTGCCGGCGATGATCTCGCCGTTTTCTAACAAGACGGCCGCGCCCACCCGGAAGTTGGAGTAGGGTGCATACGAGCCCAGCGTAGCTTGTTTAGCCCGGTCGATAAGTTTTTTTTCAACCTCGGAGCACTCCTCTAACGGATAAACAGCTATCTTTGTGGTTAAATTGATTTCTTGCATACGATCATGAGTAAGTTGTTTCGCGAATATACATATATTTCCCCGCTCTTTCTGGTTTTATCGTTGCTCTTTTTCACGATTCCCCTAACGGGTCAGACTCGTGTAAAGGCTTACGAGGAGTATGCTGAACGCTACGGCGACCTGGCAAGGGAACATATGGACGAGTATCGCATCCCCGCGTCAATCAAGCTGGCACAGGCCATCTTGGAGTCGGGGGGCGGCTTGAGCGAGTTGTCGCGAAAGTCAAACAACCACTTCGGGATCAAATGCCATCGGGAGTGGAACGGCCCTAAGGTGTATGCGGCGGATGATGGATCGAACGACTGCTTCCGCCAGTACGCCCGGGTGGAAGAGTCGTATCGCGATCACTCCGAGTTCCTGGTGAACGGGGCCCGGTATCGCTCCCTCTTCAACCTGTCGATTACCGACTACAAGGGGTGGGCGAGGGGATTGCAGAAGTCGGGTTACGCGACTGACCGGGCATACGCCAACAAGCTGATAAAGCTCATCGAGGATTACGAGCTCTACCGGTATGACGACCCGAAGTACCGCGGGGGGGTGAGCCGGAAGCAACGAAGAGCGATGCGGGATCAAGAGACGTCCAGGGTCTCATGGACGCACCAGCCCTACATCACCCATGGACTGGTGTACGTAATCGCGGTTGAGGGGGATTCCTTCTTAAGTATCGCCAACGAATTCGGGTTCAGAGAGATGGATCTATTGAAGTTTAACGAGGTGCCTGAAGATTTCCCATTGAGCGAGGGGGACATCGTCTACTTCCAGAAGAAGAAGACGAGAGCCGACAAGCCGTACCTAGAGCACACGGTTCAGGTGGGGGAATCGATGCATAGCATCTCGCAACTGTACGGTATTCGCTTGCGGAACCTGTACAGGCTGAACAAGAAAAGCTACGAGTATATCCCGGAGGAGGGTGATGTGCTGAAGCTTAGGTGATCGCGTTAGCAATGAGCAATTAGCAATGAGCAATGAGTAATGAGTAATGAGCAATTATAACAATATGAGATACAATACACAGAAAGAGAAACTGATCCTACCCGAGTACGGGCGCAACATCCAAAACATGGTGGATCACTGCATGGGTATCGAGAATCGTGAGGAGCGCACCAAATGCGCGTACACGATCATCGATATCATGGGGAACATGTTCCCACACCTGAGGGATGTGAACAACTTTAAACATATCCTGTGGGACCACCTGGCCATTATGTCTGACTTCCAACTGGAGATCGATTACCCGTACGAGGTGATCACCAAGGAGGACCTCTACTCAACGCCCGAGAAGATCGAGTATAGCCGCCCCACCATGAAGTACCGCCATTACGGGAAGATATTGGAACGGATGATCCGGATCGCGGCCGACATGGAGGAGGGTGACAAGAGGAAGTACCTGGTAAAGCTGCTGCTTATCCAGATGAAAAAATCTCACACGCAGTGGAACAAGGAGGTGGATGACGCGAAGATCTTTTATGACCTGTACGAACTGTCGGGGGGGAAGATAAAGGTGAACGAAGAACAGTTTACGATTCCCGAGGTAAAGGTCACGCCCACGCGCGGCAGGTTAAAAAATATCCGCTACCAGAGAAGGAGGAGGTAACCGGATGATCCACGAGAAGGATATTGTTCCGGTAGGACGTACGCGGAAGCCGTACGGGATAAGGGGGGAGATCATGCTTCTCTTCCATAAGCCGGTGTACGCTGATCTGGACGTGGATTTTTACTTCCTTGAAATGGATGGGATACCGGTTCCTTTTTTCGTAGAGGAGTTTATAGGGGTGACAGATACTACGGCCCGCGTGAAGTTCATGGACGTGGAGGATGAGGTAAAAGCCTCCCGCTTGGTCAACAAGCGGGTGTGGTTGCCACGCGAGACGGTTAAACCCCTGTCGGGGCAGGTGGAGGTCGGCTGGAGCTACTTCATCGGCTTCGAGGTGGAGGACCAGCACGGCTCGCTGTTGGGCACGATCCGAGAGGTGGATGATGCTACCATCAACGTGCTGTTCGTGGTGGTCCTTGATGAAGAGGAGCGGCTCATCCCGGCCACCGAAGATTTCATCCTCTCCATCGATGAGAAAAAGGGAACGATCAAGATGAACCTTCCTGAAGGTTTGCTGGACGAATGAGGCGAAACAGGTTATGAAGGTTAGAAAACGGAATATTGCCATATTAGGATCTACCGGCTCCATCGGTACGCAGGCGCTGGACGTGATCGCGCGCTACCACGAACGGTTCGAGGCCTACGCTTTGATCGCGAACAACAGCGTGGAGCAGCTGATTGAGCAAGCGCGCAGGTTCCAGCCCGAGATCGTGGTGACTGCCAACGAGTCGAAGTACGAGCAGTTGAAAGAGGCCTTGAGTGACTTGCCCATCAAGGTGTGGTGCGGGAGCGACGGGGTGGAGGCGGCGGTTCAAGCCGCGGAGGTGGATATGGTGCTCGTGGCAACGGTAGGTTTCGCCGGGCTCACCCCCACGATTCAGGCGATTACCGCCGGGAAGGCCATCGCCTTGGCGAATAAAGAGACGTTGGTCGTGGCCGGCGAGTTGATCACTTCGTTGGCCCTAAAGCATAAAACCCCCATGTTGCCGGTCGATTCCGAGCATTCGGCCATCTTTCAATGCTTGAACGGCGAGGGGGGTAATGAGGTTGAGAGAATTTGGCTCACCGCGTCGGGAGGCCCTTTTCGCACCTACACCAGGGAGCAGCTGCAACATGTCACGAAAGCGCAAGCGTTGGAGCATCCCAACTGGAGCATGGGGCAGAAGGTGACCATCGATTCCTCTACGCTCATCAATAAAGGCTTCGAGGTAATCGAGGCGAAATGGTTGTTTGATGTAGATCCATCGCGGATAGAGGTGCTGGTGCACCCGCAGTCTATCGTCCACTCGATGGTACAGTTCCGGGATACCTCCGTAATGGCGCAATTGGGGCAACCCGATATGCGGGTGCCCATACAGTACGCCTTCGCCTACCCGGAACGGCTGGCGTTGCCTATTGAGCCGGTCGATTTTTACAAGCTATCGAGCTTGACGTTCGAACAGCCCGATACGGATCGTTTTCCCAACTTGTGTTACGCTTACGAGGCGATTCGGGTAGGGGGCAACATGCCCTGCGTGCTGAACGCGGCCAACGAGGTGGCGGTCGAGCTCTTTTTACAGGAGCGCATCGGGTTCACGCGGATGAGCCAGTTGATCGAGAAGACCTTGCAAAAGGCGTCGTTTATCTCCAAGCCATCACTGAATGACTACCTGGAGAGTGATACCGAAGCGAGGAAGATCGCGTTTGAATACGCGCGTTAACAACGCACACATTTTTTTGAGTAGATGGAAACATTTTTGATGAAGGCGTTGCAGTTGATACTGAGCCTTTCGATTTTGGTGCTGGTCCACGAGTTTGGGCACTTTATCTTTGCCCGGATGTTCAAGATACGGGTCGAAAAGTTTTACCTTTTCTTTGACCCCTGGTTCGCGCTGTTCAGGTATAAGCCCAAGAACAGCCACACTGAATACGGGATAGGGTGGCTACCTCTGGGAGGGTACGTCAAGATAGCCGGTATGATCGACGAGTCGATGGACAAGGAGCAGTTGGCGCAACCACCTGAACCTTGGGAGTTTCGCTCGAAACCGGCTTGGCAACGGTTGCTGGTGATGGTGGCGGGGGTGCTGTTTAACCTGTTGCTGGCATTCGTTATCTACGCCATGGTGCTGTTCACGTGGAATGATACCTACCTTCCCTTGCGCAACGTGACGCAAGGGATGGAGTTCAGCAACGCCGCGCAACAGGCCGGCTTCCGTGATGGCGATATCTTGCTGAAAGCGGACGACAAGGTGTTGGAGCGATTCGGTGTACGTACCTTGCTGGACGTGGCTGACGCCGATGAGGTGACCGTGCTGAGGGGGGGTGAAGAGGTGGTGTTGACCATGCAGGAAGGGTTGATGAAGCGGTTGCTGGCCGATAAGGAGGGGTTTGCCGCCTATCGTATTCCCGCCATGGTACAGGAGACCATGAAGGGGAGCGCGGCCGAACGGGCCGGCTTGACGCGGGGCGATAGTATCGTCGCCGTCAATGGCGAAGCCATCCTGGTGTTTGGTGACCTCCGCACGCACCTCGATGCTCATCGTGGTGAGGAGGTTCAGCTAGACTATTACCGTTCAGGAGTACTGCAGAGTACTACCGTACGTGTCGACTCGGCCGGTACGCTGGGCTTCTACGCGATGGGCGCGGCGCAGGTTTACCCGATGGTAACGCTTTCGTACGGCTTTTTCGAGTCGTTCCCGGCTGGTATCAAGATGGGCGTGCAGACGTTGAGGGATTACGTGGCGCAATTCAAATATGTCTTCACCAAGGAGGGTGCCTCCTCGTTGGGGGGATTCGGTGCCATCGGCAACCTCTTCCCCGCGCAGTGGAACTGGCAGGCATTTTGGTTGATGACCGCCTTCCTCTCGGTTATCCTCGCGTTCATGAATATCCTGCCCATCCCCGCGCTTGACGGGGGACATGTTTTGTTCCTGATCTACGAGGTGATCGTGAGGAGAAAACCCAACGAGAAGCTCATGGAGTACGCGCAGGTAGCGGGGATGATATTCTTGCTGGGACTGGTGCTGTACGCCAACGGCATGGATATCGTGAGGGCGATATTTAATTAGTAAAGAAAAAAAATCGTATGAAAGTTTCGGAATTAGTGAACGCAACGCAGAAGACGGCGTTTTCGTTCGAGCTGTTGCCCCCACTAAAGGGCAATAGCATCCAGCAGGTGTTTAACGCGATCGACCGACTGAAGGAGTTCGATCCCAAGTACATTAATATTACCACGCATCACAGCGAGAACGTGTATCAAGAAGACGAAACGGGGATCTACCGGAAGGTGAACGTCCGGAGGCGCCCCGGGACGGTAGCCATCGCGGCTACCATCCAGTACCGTTACGGGATACGGGCCATACCGCATATCATCTCCAGGGGATTCTCCAAGGAGGAGACCGAATACGCGCTAATCGACCTGTCGTTCTTAGGGTTGACTGACCTGTTGTTGTTAAGGGGTGATAGCAAGAACCTGGATGCAGAGCAGCGGGCCATGGATAGCCATTTGTACGCCACGGGGCTGCAGGAGCAGGTGAACAACTTTAACAAGGGGATCGGATACGATGGTGCCCCATTCACCGCACCCGAGGAGCCCTTCTCGTACGGGATGGCTTGCTACCCGGAGAAGCATGAGGAGTCACCCAACATGGAGTCGGAGATATATTACACGAAGATGAAGGTGGACAATGGGGCCGACTACCTGGTCACCCAGATGTTTTTCGATAACAGCAAGTATTTCGAGTTCGTGGAGCGATGCAGGGAATCGGGTATCACGGTCCCAATCATACCCGGTATCAAGCCCATTCACCTGATGAACCAGCTGACCGTTTTACCCCGGATATTTAGAACCGATATCCCGGAGGAATTGGCATCCGAGCTCCGCAAGTGTAAGGACGACGAGGCGGCTAAAGAGGTGGGGGTGGAGTGGTGCATCAAACAGTGCCGGGAGCTGGTACAGAGCGGTGTGCCAAGCATCCATTTCTACGCGCTGATGGCCACGGAGAGCGTCTACCGGGTCGCGAAAGAGATATATTAAGCGGTACGGGTAACGATAAGGGAAACGATGATATAAACGGGCACGGATTACAGTAACGATAACGATAGAGGGTGTATTTTCGCGATATCATAGGGCATCATGATATCAAGCGCCACCTGATTAACTCGGTGGAGCAGGGTCTCGTTCCGCACGCGCGTATCTTTCACGGCCCCGAGGGGGTGGGGAAGCTCCCCTTGGCCATCGCGTACGCCCGCTACCTTAACTGCGGCCAACGCGGTTCGGATGACGCGTGCGGTAAGTGTCCCTCTTGCCTGAAGTTTGATAAGCTGGCGCACCCCGACCTCCATTTTGTCTTCCCGGTGGTTAAGTCGAAAGTGAGTGACGACTACCTGCCCGAGTGGCGGGAGATGCTGTCCGGGAGGGCCTACTTCAACCTGAATCAGTGGCTGCAATTCATTGACGCTCAGAACGCACAGGGGCTGATATACGAGAAGGAGAGCGGCGAGATCATCCGAAAGTTGAACCTCAAGGTATACGAGGCGCCTTACAAGGTGATGATCGTCTGGTTGCCCGAGAAGATGCACCTCGCCTGTTCGAACAAGTTGCTGAAGATGATCGAGGAGCCGCCACCCAATACCGTCTTCCTCCTTGTCACGGAGGATGCTGAAAACGTGTTGCAGACCATCTGGTCGCGTTGTCAGCCCCTGCACGTGGGTGGTATCGCCCCAGAGGATATGGTGGAGGCACTGCAGCGGACCTACGCGTTGGATGGTGAACGGGCAGAGATGGCGGCCCACATCGCGCGGGGTAGTTACTTGAGGGCGGTAGAGTTAATCGAGGCGTCCGATGAGAACAGCTTCTTCTTTGACCTTTTTAAGGAGATGACGCGGGCTTCGTTTTCGCGCGACGTTAAGAAAATAAAGGGGGTGGCAAATGAGATCGCGGGCATTGGCCGGGAGATGCAAAAGAGCTTCCTCCTCTACTCGCTGCGCCTCTTCAGGGAGTACTTCATCAGCAACCTCAACGAGCCTCAGATGGTTTACCTCAACAAGGAGGAGCGTCAGTTTGGGGAGCGTTTCGCCCCTTTCGTCAACGAGAAGAATATCCAGGGGTTTTACGACGAGTTCTCGTTGGCCTACCGACAAATTGAGCAAAATGGGAACGCGAAGATTGTCTTTCTCGATCTTTGTTTGCAGGTTACCCTATTTTTACGGAAATAATTTCGTAACTTGCGTATCCTAACGGTTTACATCATTTCAAAAAGTCTCGCCCACCGTTTTCGGTGGTGAATAGATATATGGACAAAGAACAATTAGCAGATAAGATGGCGGCTACCGAACCTTTAAAAGCGGTAACCGTGCGAAATGGGAAGAGCTGTCGCGGGTATATGCCGCACACGAATAAGCTTCACACGTACGATTGGCTACACGACTCCCCCGAGTTCCAGAAGTTGAGCAACATGGTGGAGGTGCAATTTAAAAATACCCGGAAAGGGTATTACGTGAATAGCAACAACCTGGAGTTGGAGCAGGGCGACCTAGTCGCCGTGGAAGCAACACCCGGGCATGATGTTGGGACGGTTACGCTTACCGGTAAGCTGGTGGAGTACCAGATGAAGAAAATCCATTACCGCCCCGATCCCAACGGTGGGATGAAGCGGGTCTACCGGATAGCCCGCCCCGCGGATATCGAGAAGTATGAGCAGGCCAAGGCCAGGGAGCAATCGACCATGATCCGTTCAAGACAGATCGCCGAGGAACTAGGCCTTCAAATGAAGATTGGCGACGTGGAGTATCAGGGAGATGGAAACAAGGCAATCTTCTATTATATAGCCGATGAGCGTGTGGACTTCCGCCAGCTAATCAAAGTGTTGGCGAGCGAGTTCCGCGTGAAGATAGAGATGAAGCAGATTGGCGCGCGGCAGGAGGCAGGCCGTATTGGCGGTATTGGTCCCTGCGGGGGGCAGTTGTGCTGTAGCAGTTGGATGTCGAGCTTCGTCTCGGTATCCACATCGGCGGCCCGCGCCCAGGACATCGCGATAAACCCCCAAAAGTTAGCTGGCCAGTGTAGTAAACTGAAGTGCTGCATGAACTACGAGGTGGATATCTACATCGAGGCGCAGCGTGATCTTCCCTCACGTGAAATCGTGTTGGAGACGAGGGATGCCGACTATTATCATTTTAAGGCTGATGTCCTCGCCGGTAAGGTCACCTATTCCACCGATAAGAATAACGGGACCAACTTGGTGACAATCCCCAAAGCACGTGCGTTTGAGGTTATCTCGATGAACAAGCAAGGGAAGAAACCACTCAGCCTTACTGCGCAGCATGAGACTGGGCCAAGAGGCAAGGGTGACTTTAACGGCAAGGACCTGTTGGAAGAGGAGAGTATCACCCGTTTCGATACACAGCTTGGCAGCTCGCCGAAACGAAAAAGGAAACCGCGTAAGCGACGTTCAAACATTTCCGAGCGAACGGGGAGAGGCGATAACGCATCCGCGAGAGCGGATGTGGCTCCAAGTGATGCACCGTCAACGGGGTCAAACACAAATGCCTCGACGAATGCGGAGGGAGGGTCAAACACTGTACAGCAAACGGGAAAAAGGGGGCAACGCCGAAGCAGGCCGTCCAACAGAAGGAGGTCTTCGGGTGAAAACAACCCTTCGGGAGGAGGAAAGTCCGCGGGAGGAGGAAGGTCTTCAGGTGTAAGGAAATCTTCGAATGAAAGGCAGTCCCAGGGCGATCGTGAAGCATCTCGCAGAAGATCAGAAAGGCCTTTGTCAGGTAATAGGAGATCCTCGGCCGACCGTGAAGTGTCCCAGAAAAAGTCTACAGACCCCGCGGAAGGTAACCGGAGACCCACGACAGGCGATAACAGGTCCGCGAGGGGTGAAAAGAAAATCCCGGGTCGCGATGATTAGGCAGGGTTCGTTGGCGTGCCTGGCGTGCCTAACATTGCTGTTGATCGTATCGGCATCATGCTCCAAAGGGGAGGTGTACTACCGGTTTCATCATCTTCAGCATGGGAAGTGGCATCGGGATTCATCGCTCCTGTTCGCCGTCGACTCCACGGTACTCCAACCGGGCAAGCCCTTTAGCCTCTCCATCGAGCTCTCCTTCAACAACTCCTACCCCTATCAAGACTTTTGGTTACGCGTGGAGCATAATCTGACCGATCCTTTTTTCCGGAGTGATACCCTATACGTAAAGGTGGCTGATGAGCGCGGCAGGTGGCTAGGCAGCGGGGTAGGCGGGTTGCACCAGTTATCGATTGCCTGTCCTTATGTCGTGCGTCCAACCGCCCGTGACTCCACAACGGGCTACCGTGTGACAATGGCTCATTACATGGATGATAATCCCTTGAAAGGGGTGGAAAAGGTGGGATTAAAGTTGGTTCAACAATAGTCGTCGCAGCTTACAAAATGTATAGCTATTGGTGAAAAATTAACGTCTGATACTTGCTTTTATTCAAAAACAAAGGTTATATTTGTAAAAATAATTCTCTGAAAGAAAAAATACTCCATAGAAATGGCAAAAATTAAGGGTTACGTCGAGGTAAATACCAGTCGCTGCAAAGGGTGTGACTTGTGCGTGGTCGCCTGTCCCACGGGAGCGCTGGAGTTAGAACCGCGAGAGGTGAATGACCGTGGGTATCATTTCGTCTACCTGAAGCACCCCGACGAGTGCATCGGTTGTGCGAATTGCGGGTACGTATGTCCTGATGGTTGTTTAACCATCTACCGGATGAAAGTGGGATAATTACCCCTGGGTTATGGATGTGAAACAAGCAGTAAAATAAACATAATGGCAGAAGCAATATCTTTGATGAAAGGGAACGACGCCATCGCCCACGCGGCTATTCGCTACGGGGTGGATGGTTACTTCGGGTACCCCATTACCCCGCAATCGGAAGTGATCGAGGTCCTGATGGAGGCCGCCCCGTGGAAAACCACGGGTATGGTGGTTCTACAGGCCGAGAGCGAGGTGTCCGCCATCAACATGGTATATGGCGGGGCGGCTTGCGGCAAGTACGTGATGACCAGCTCGTCTAGCCCGGGCATTAGCCTGAAACAGGAGGGTATCTCCTACATGGCAGGCGCGGAACTGCCCTGCCTTATCGTGAACGTGCAACGGGGCGGCCCTGGCCTGGGCACCATCCAGCCGTCACAGGCCGACTACTTCCAGACGGTTAAGGGTGGAGGGCATGGTGATTACAAGTTAATCACGCTGGCTCCCAACTCCGTGCAGGAGATGGCCGATTTCGTCGCACTCGGGTTTGATTTGGCTTTCAAGTACCGTAACCCGGCTATAATCCTCACCGATGGGGTTATCGGTCAGATGATGGAGAAGGTAAAACTACCTGAGTTCCGTCGCCGCAGAACGGAGGAGGAAGTCCGAGAGCAATGCCCCTGGGCTACCCTTGGAAAAACAGCCGATCGAGGACCCAATATTATCACTTCGCTTGAGCTGGGCTCCGCGGAGATGGAGGAGAACAACAAACGCTTCCAGGCGAAATACCGCGTTATCGAGGAGAAAGAGGTGCGGTACGAAGAGATCCAGTGTGACGATGCCGATTACCTGCTGGTAGCCTTCGGTTCGGCTGCACGCATTTGCCTGAAAACCATACAGCTGGCACGGGAAGAGGGGATCAAGGTGGGGTTGATTCGCCCCATCACCTTGTGGCCATTCCCGGCGAAAGTGTTGTATGGCTATGCCGATACGGTGAAGGGGATGCTTACCGTGGAACTCAACGCGGGGCAGATGGTTGAGGATGTGCGCTTGGCTGTTAACGGGAAGGTTCCCGTGGAACATTACGGTCGACTAGGGGGTATTGTACCCACCCCGGACGAAGTGCTGGTGGCGTTGAAAAAGAAAATGGAAATAAAATAGATGAGCATGGATGTAAACAGTATAGCGATTCCTGAGAACTTGGTGTATGCCAAGCCGGAACTGATGAACGATACCCATATGCACTACTGCCCGGGCTGCTCGCACGGGGTGGTACACAAGCTTATTGCCGAGGTGATCGAGGAGTTGGGGTGGCAAGAGAAAACCATCGGCATCGCACCCGTTGGGTGCGGGGTGTTCGCGTACAAGTACCTCGACATCGACTGGCAGGAGGCTGCCCACGGCCGGGCTCCGGCCTTGGCGACCGCGGTGAAACGGTTGCTCCCTGATAAAATGGTGTTCACCTACCAGGGGGATGGCGACTTGGCGGCCATCGGTACGGCCGAGACCATTCACGCGGCCAATCGTGGTGAGAACATTGCCATCTTCTTTATCAATAACGGCATCTACGGGATGACCGGTGGGCAAATGGCACCGACCACCCTGAAGGGTATGAAGACCTCCACGAGCCCCGAGGGACGAAACGTGGAGACCATGGGGAATCCCCTCAAGATATTGGACCTGTTGGCCCTGCTAGACGGCGTTTGTCTCGCGACCCGCGTGAGCGTCCACACGGCCGCGGCGGTGAAGAAGACGAGACGCATGATCAAGCTCGCCTTTGAAAACGCGATGGCCGGGAAGGGTACTTCTATCGTGGAGGTTGTGTCGACCTGCAACGCGGGGTGGAAGATGACGCCGGCCCAGGCGAACGACTGGATGGTGGAGAACATGTTCCCGGTCTACCCGATTGGCGACTTGAAGAATATCTAACCCATCGTACTAAAACAATTAAACATGTTACAAGAGATAGTGATTTCAGGATTCGGGGGACAAGGGGTGTTGTCCATGGGGAAAATTCTCGCCTACTCGGGCATCATGGAAGATAAGGAGGTGTCGTGGTTCCCCGCCTACGGGCCGGAGCAGCGCGGGGGTACCGCAAATGTCACGGTGATTATCTCCGATGAGCCCATCAGCTCCCCCGTGCTCAATCAATACGATATTGCCGTCGTCCTCAACCAACCCTCGTTGGATAAGTTCGAAGGGCGTGTGAAGCCGGGGGGTATCCTTATTTACGATGGGTATGGCATCCGCCGGAAAGTGCAGCGCGGTGATATTAACGTCTATCGCGTGAATGCTATGGACGAGTCGACCAAGATGAATAACGCCCGGGTGTTCAATATGATCGTGTTGGGCGGATTGCTCAAGATCGTTCCCATGGTCTCCCTGGAGAACGTGATGAAGGGGCTGAAAGAGTCGCTTCCCGAGCGGCACCACAAGCTATTGCCGATGAACGAAAAGGCCATCCTGCGCGGTATGGAGATTATTGAGCGGGAGCAAAAAGCGAAAGTCACCTCAGCGTAAAGTGGGAGTCACTTTGGCGTAAAGCAAAAGCCGTTCAAGCGTAGTTGCACGTGCAATTTTCCACGCGAGGGGGGTAAAAAGGAAATATGTGTCATGGGGACGGGCTGGATGTTATCAGGTCGTCTCCGTTATTTTTTACCGAAGGGCCACCAGCTCCATTTCTTGCCTTTATGGGCTTCCGTTGCCCGTGCTTTCCCGTTACGCTCACGCTGAGCCTGTTGAGCCTGCTGACCCTGCTGACCCTTAGAACCCTTATGTTTACCGGAAACTTTGGAACGTTCATGTTCCCTGGAGCGTTCGTCTCTTTTTGGCCCTTTGGGTTGTTCCTGTGTTGGCCGCTCTTGCCTTGGTTCCTTTTGTTTTGGCTGTACCTGCCTGGGTTGTTCCTGTCCCCTTTGTTCCCTTCTGGGTTGCTTCTGCTCTACTTGCTTCCTCCCGGGCCGCTTCTGATTTGACCGCTCTTGCCTTGGCTTTGCCTGTGTTTGTGACTCCTGTTTGGATTGCTCTTGTTTGGGTTGTTCCTGTTTTGGCCGCTCTTGCCTTGGTTGTTCTTTCTTCGGTTGTTCCTGCCTTGACTGATCCCGTGATTGTGATTCCTTTTTAGGGCGTTGCTGTCGTTGACGCTCCTCTCTAGGGCGTTCTTGTCTAGGTCGCTTCTGTTTCGTTAAATCATCCTTCTCGGTTGTAGGTTGCGCTGCTTCTTTTTTTTGCTGCCCTAATTGTCCCTGCTCTATTAACTTCTTAGGGCTTTCCGCTCTTTCTCTTTTCTCTACACCTTGCCAGTTATCTCTTCTTTTTTCATGTTTTTCCGTTCTTCCGGTAGATCGACTTCTCCCTTTCTTCCCTGTACTTCTCGATCGGATGGCGGCGCCTCTTCTTCTCCTGTCGTGTACTGGATTGTACTCGGGTGCTTCGCCCAGTTCCGCGGGTATCGGTATCTGGTAGATCTTCTTGTTTAGGAATTTCTCGATGAGCGAGAAGCGGTACTGCTCGTCCGGTGAAACAAAGGTGATGGCCATGCCCGAGTCACCGGCGCGTGCCGTTCGGCCAATCCGGTGGACGTAGTCCTCTGCATCGTAAGGAACATCAAAGTTGATCACCAACGAGATGTCATCAATATCAATTCCCCGCGCCACGATATCGGTCGCCACGAGGATATTCACCCGTTCGTTCCGGAACTCGTGCATCACGTGTTCCCGTTGCGATTGGTCGAGGTCCGAGTGCATCTCATCAGTCGAGAGCCCCATTCTCCTGAGGACTTTGGTAATCTCCTTCACCTTAATTTTCGACCCCGAGAAGAGCAGTACCTTGTTGAGCTTCTTCTCTTTGAAGAGCTGTTTGATAATACCTATCTTTTGTGCCTCGTAGCAGATGTAAGCCGATTGCAGGATCGTTTCCGGTGGACGTGCGATCGCGATGGTAATCTCTTTTGGGTCGCGAAGGATGGTTTTGGCCAACTGCTGAATCTTGGGTGGCATGGTAGCCGAGAACATGATGGTTTGTCGATCCTTCGGTAGCAGATTCTCTATCTTCATGATGTCGTCATAGAACCCCATGTCGAGCATGCGGTCCGCCTCATCGAGGATGAAGTACTTGACGCCTGAAAAGTCGATGTTATACAAGTTGATATGCGAGAGTAGCCTCCCCGGCGTGGCAATCACCACATCAGCACCGCTCAGCAACCCCCGTTTTTGAACCTCCCAAGCCTCGGCGTCATTCCCGCCGTACACCGCTACCGAGGAGAAGGGTGTGAAGTAGGAGAACCCCTCCATCATTTGGTCGATCTGCTGAGCCAGCTCCCGCGTGGGAGCCATGATGATCGCGTTCACCTTGTTCACATCGTGGTTGTCGTTTTTCAGGTTATCCAAAAGCGGCAGCAAGAAGGCCGCGGTCTTTCCCGTTCCGGTTTGAGCGCAAGCGATCACATCTCTTTTGTCGAGGATAACGGGGATGGCCTGTTCTTGTACGGGCGTGGCCTCTTTGAAGTTCATGGCTTCTAAGCCTTCAAGTATAGAATCACAAAGGGGGAGTTCAGTAAATAGCATCTGTAGTTGACTTTTTGTATAAAGCAATAAGTTGCAAAGGTACGACGAAAAAATGACTTTTCCCCGGGAGGGAAGGATATTGTTTTTTCTTTCAAAAAATAGTTTTACCTTTGCAGCCTGTTTTCGCATCTTGGGGGATGGCAGAGTGGTCGATGGCATTAAAACGACGACTACAATATCTCTACTCATCCAACCTTGGAGAGATGGCAGAGTGGTCGATTGCGGCGGTCTTGAAAACCGTTGAAGTGAGAGCTTCCGGGGGTTCGAATCCCTCTCTCTCCGCTAGCGCAGCAACCCCTTGATAACCTGCTGGTTATCGAGGGGTTGTTGTTCTGTTATCATGGCTTTTTGAACCTTAAAAATTGAATCCTTTTATTTATCTTATAATCATCAGATTGATGGTTTTTGGTGGCATGATGAGGGGTTAAAAAAATATTCAAATACCTCAGTTTTATACTAAAATTACAGATATGAAACTCGTGAAAGATACGGTAATGTTAGAGAACAATTTTAAACGAACTAACGAAAAATAATTAGATATCATTTGTTAATCCGAATATAAAGTTTATATTTGCAAAAGGATACGAAAACAGTATCCTTTTGCAAATACGTATATAAGGGACAATATCGAACAAACATCCTATAATTACCTTAAAAGGTATATCAACAATGTCCGTTCAGTTGGACGGTATTCTTTCACACTTGAAGAACTTCAACAAGAGTTCGATATATCTTATCGTGCTTTAAAGCAGAATTTATATCGTCTCAAGTTAAAAAAAATAATAGTACAAATTCGTCAAGGATTCTATGTTGTCATTCCACCCGAATACTCAAACCAAGGAATGCTGCCTCCAACTATGTTTATTGATGATTTAATGAAGTCATTAAACAAGCCCTATTACATATCACTTGTTTCAGCCGCTGCAATGTTTGGCGCTGCACATCAACAGCCTATGGAATATACTATCACAACAGAAACCCCGGCACCTAGAAGTATAAAAAATAAAAAATTAAAGATTAATTTTTATTCGAAAAAAAAGTGGCCAATAGAAGGCATTACTCAAAAGAAGACAAACGCTGGTTATGTAAATGTATCTGTTCCGGAACTAACAGCTTTGGATCTGTTGGAGAAGAGTCATTTTTTTGGAATAAATCGTATTGCAACCATTTTGAACGAATTGGCAGAGGAAATGAACGGCAACAGATTGATAAAGATAGCATCTCAGTTTACAAACAATGCTGCAATACAACGATTAGGATATATTCTTGAAAAGAATATTATGAACGAAAGGTTAGCTGAAAGCTTATGGAAAGTACTTAGTAAAAGAAAATTTTCAACCATACCTCTTTCTCCTAAAAAAGAAAAATCAGGAACCTCCAATAATCGTTGGAAGGTAATTGAAAATATGAAAATTGAAAGCGACCTGTAATACCACAACGATATATAGATAAATGGAAATCCATAGCTCCTTGGCCTATAAATGCACAGGTAGAACAAGATTTAATTATTGCCAGGTCTTTAGTGGAAATTTTTTCAGATGACTTTCTGAAAACCTCATTGGCATTTCGTGGCGGTACAGCTCTTCACAAATTGTATTTGACACCACAAATTCGCTATTCAGAAGACATTGATTTAGTTCAAATTAATCCGGAACCTATAAATCCTATTCTTAGACGAATTCGTGAACGTTTATCTTTTTTAGGAACAAAAAGAACTGTAAAACAACATATTCATAATAACACGGTTATTTATCGATTTGAACCGGAAGATCTATCTGTCACAAGTATGCGTTTGAAAATTGAGATAAACACACGGGAACATTTCAACGTGCTGGGGCTAAAAAAAAATCCATACGAGGTGGAAAATGGATGGTTTTCAGGGTAAGTGTTTAATTACTTGTTATGAGATAGAAGAATTACTTGGCACCAAACTCAGGGTATTATACCAACGTCGTAAAGGTCGTGATATGTTCGACCTTTATTGGGCGTTAACCAATTATGATGTTGACATGAATAAACTAATCAAATGCTACAATTATATATGGCGTTTTCAGTAGATAAACAATTGAAATAATTGGCCTATAAAACAAAGGAATGATATGTTGTATTTGTGAATGGATTGTTGGAATATGCAAGATACACCCCTTTCTTATACCTCCTTTTACATTTCTTCGATTGTCGAAAATTTCCCCCAACCCGTTGCCGATTTATACCGTTCTTTTCTATTATTTGGAACAAATAAAGTACAAGCTTCAAGTTGCCTGTCATTAAAATCACCATGAAGAGTTGGTTGTTTCTCGAAAAAACATAGACCTAAAATAAATAGACATAATATGGTATAGTTATATCAATATTTATATGTATATTTGCACATTAATATAGATATATCTATACTTACTATTTAAGTTCAAGTTGATATGTATAGCGATTTGTACGAAAAATCAGGAAGTGATATCATACGGGAGTTGGGAAAGCGATATGCCGGTTACCGCAAGCGGATGGGCTTTACACAAAGGGATGTAGTCACGAAATCCGGTTTGAGCCTGTTTACCATAAGCTCATTTGAGAATGGTTCTTCAACGGGAATAACAATGGCGTCGTTTATCAAATTGCTTCGGGCGATTGATAGCCTGGAAGAGATCGAAAAGCTGCTCCCTGAATTGCCGGCGAGCCCGCGGGCATTGTTTAACAAGCTGCAAAAAAAGTAGTGTATGGAAACAAATGTTGTTAAAGTGGCGCTGTGGGGAGTGAATGTGGGGTATCTTTCTTGGGATAAGAGAAAGGGTGTAGCCGTTTTTGAATACGATTCCTCTTTCCTTGAGCGTAGATGGGATATAGCACCACTCACGATGCCGATTCTCTCGCCTCGCAGCCAAAAACAGATGCCCTGGTTAGGCAACGAGGGAAAACTGTACCGGGGGCTTCCCCCCATGATTGCAGATTCGCTGCCCGATAAATGGGGTAATTCGCTCTTTAACTCGTGGTTGCGCGACAACAAAATTTCAACGAGAAAATACATACCCAGACGTTGGCGGCTATGTCGCCGTTAAGTACCAGCTACGAAGATATCTTCGCGGTAATCCGACGACTGAACCTGCCTTACGAAGAAAGCCGCCAGCAATATCTGCGGATGGTGTTCAACGTGTTGGCCCGTAACGTGGACGATCATTCCAAAAACGTGTCGTTTTGTATGAACCGCGATAGGGTTTGGCGGTTGTCTCCCGCCTATGATATTACTTTTAGTGTTGATTTTGCCGCTCCTGCCTATGTGAACAGGCAATCGTTAACGGTGAATGGTAAAAACGAACATATAACCCGGGAGGATTTGGAAATTGTCGCGAAGAATAATGACATCTCGGATTATAGTGCGCTGATTGATAACGTGAAGGCTTCACTTTCAAAATTTAGAGAACAGGCCGGCCGACTGAATATAAGCCCATCCCTTATTGAGCGAATAGCCAATGAATTTATATAAGTAGATTCTTTACCGTTGATATTTTTCGCGCAACGTTTCAAAGCATTTGCCGGTATCGAAATAACTTAGGAGTGGATTGCTGAATCTCTCCCTCCGGGGTACTTGAACCGGTTTCAGTTTCACCTCGATCTTCGTGTTGTCCATCAGTAGGAATTCATGCACCCAAAAGTCAAAATTTACCCCGTTGATAATCAGCTTATCGAAATCGTACCCCTCGTCACAATGCAGGGAGAGCTTGAACAGGGTGCTTTGTGAGAATTCCGCGCCATCTTGCACGGGCGTTGAGTCGTTCAGCAGTTGCAACGTGCCGTTTTCCGGTTGTGAAAAAGAGAGGGTGAATCGGTAGTTCATCGGCACGAAGTGTTTAAACTCTTTCCATTCGATTGCCTCCCGGTACTGTTGCACGCTGTTGGCAGGCACCAACACTTTGCACCGGCCCTTGTCAACTTCTGAAAACACGTACCCGTTCAGTTTCAATGGAACTACATGATGCACGCGGATAGTGGTCAATTCTTTGCATGGGTAAAAGGCACCGTGTCCCACGTGGACAACCGTTGAAGGAAGCGTGAGCTCTTTCAGCTTGGTACAGTAGGAGAAGGCCAGCTTGTCGATAACCCGCACGGTAGCCGATTGAATAACGACACGTTCCAGCGAGGTGCAATAGCTGAAAGTGCGCTCGTTGACCACGGAGATGGAAGCGGGAATATCAACGGCAGTGAGGCTGGTGCAGTTGAAGAAAGCCTCTTTTTCGATGCTTTTCACCGATTCCGGTATCGCGACCTCCCTCAATGAAGTGCAGAAACTGAACGCCTGCTCTTCAATAAAAAAAACGGAGGGCGGAATATCCACCGATTCCAACTTTTGACAATAATGAAAGGCATATTTCCCAATGGATACCACACCATACGGTATGTTCACCGATGTGAGTTTGGCATTATTGAACAGACCATCCGCGATACGGGTAAGGGTAGCGGGAATATCGTAATGCCCTTCTCGACCTGCCGGGAACGAGACGATTTCCGTTTGAGAGCGATTAAACAGAACGCCGTCTACCGTGGTATAGCTCAGGTTGGCTGGGGCTACCTCAATCCACTTCAGCCTTTTCATAGCCCCGAACGCGTTTTGACCTATATAGGTCACGGCTGCCGGGATATATAGCGTGTCTGAGCCACCGCAGGAGCTAAAGGCTTCGGCGCCAATATGTTCAACCGATTCTGGAATGGTAATTCTTTTCAACGAAAAGCACAAGGAAAACGCGTTGTCACCGATTTTTTTAAGGGTATGGGGCAGACGGACTTCGGTTATCCCGGTGGAAGAGAAAAACGCTTTTTCCCCGATCTCCGAAACCGTGTACGATAGGGAGTCGTGCATCACCGATGCCGGTATCTGTACTACACCCGAAAAGGGCTCCTCTCGTTTTGTTACCTGCACCTCCGTGGGTGAAATGACCTTGTAAAGGATACCGTTCACCACGAAATCTGAGGCTGTCACTAGGGATGCGAAAAGCAGTAGCCCGATGAACGTGATTGATTTTCTCACAAACCTTATTGATATTAGCGCTTTAGAAATACAGTTCCGTTTTGTACCGGCAACTTATCGCGATACATTTACCTGCGTGCATCGCGAATGTACACCATTTTCTCGGCAAGTGCTATTATTTTTGCTATTTTTGTACAGCGTTCGGTGGTGAAACGCTTCATCCCGTACGTGTCTGTTTTTACATGGAAAATTCATCGAATAATGACTGTATCGCAACCTTTGCGAATGATAAATCTGGTAGTTTAATAGAATGGAGACGAAAGAGAAATTTACGATAGAGAGAAGGGTAGAAGCACCTCGCGTGATCGTTAGCGGCGGGGGCACGGGGGGGCATATCTTCCCGGCTATTTCGATCGCGGACGCGATAAGGAAACGATGGCCGGAGAGCGACATTCTCTTCGTGGGAGCGGAGGACCGCATGGAGATGGAGCGAGTGCCCGCGGCCGGGTACCCCATCGAGGGGTTGCCAGTGGCGGGATTTGATCGTAAGCGGCCATTGAAGAACATTCCGGTGATGGTGAAGCTGTTGAGAAGCCTGCGGAGAGCCCGGGCAATCGTGAACGATTTCAAGCCGGACGTCGCGGTGGGGGTAGGAGGGTACGCTAGTGGCCCCACCCTGAAGGCGGCGGCCGCGAAAGGGGTGCCCACGCTTATACAGGAGCAAAACTCCTACGCCGGGGT
>JAMNYO010000039.1 GCA_023622765.1 Bacteroidota bacterium
TCGGCCGTGTTGGGGGCCAGCGCGTTGGGTTGGGAGGCAAAATAAGCCGGATCACACCAAGTAAGTCTAAGTTAGGGTTAACCAAAGCTAAATCAAGCAAAGGCTACTATATAAGCCCCGGAAAGTTTAAATAATATATTGTAACGCTGTATGAACAGCGCTTAAGGAGATCAGGGGGTGTCGAATCGTACGGCACCCCTTTTTCGTTTCGAACTATTGAAAAGGAGCTTGTTTTATTGTGGTAGGGCTGTGGAGAAATCGGGAGCGCAACTTTTTTGTAACAAAATCTTCATTTTAACTTAACCGGAAATACTGGTTCGTCTCGCCTTCTTTCCCTACTTTTGCATCGGATAGTTAATAACACTATTTTTTCATTCTCTCATTAATTTAGTGGCAAACACTCTTTTGTTTTCTATGCCACGTGGCTCAGCCTGCAAGTGATTGTAGGCTGTTGTTCATTTCACATATACCGGTTTGTTAGCAACTGTTTATTTTTTTAACGTGAATCCCACGGGCACTTTAAGGAGATCTACATCATACATGTTGATATAGAGCACTATTTCTTTTGTTGCTCCCTTGTAGGTAACACTGTATTTGTCTAGTAGACCGGTACCGGTCGGACTGTTTTGGGTTTTGAAATGACAGCAACTCCCCATTCTGTAATAAGAAATTTTCTCGCCATTTGGACCAGCCAGCGCGTTAAGAAACCTTCTTTCATTCATGGGTCCTTCTGTTACGCCGCCAACCTTAATTGGATTTTTTTCGGTGTACCCGTATGATTCATCTTGGGAATACTCATCAACCTTGAAAGTCTGGTAATCTACAAGTTCATGCTTTCCACTAAACGTGCTCTGAGTTGTACTTCTGTTTTTTGTTGAACCGCAAGAGATAAGTAGAAGCGCGGCAAATAGGATAATAATCTTTCTCATTGTTGTAACTGTTTGAATATTATAAATTAATGCTTTTTGTTCCTATCCGCTTTGTTAATCCAAAAATCACTGCTTTTATTGTAAAAACGGGTGCCGTCAGTTCCCGGAATAGCAAAATATGCAATACGGTGTTTCACGAGCAGTTGATATTTTTTATTGAAATCAATACCCCAATCGCCAATATAGTAATCGGATTCAATCGACTTACCCGGTTCAATGATGGTATTGCTATCATTGTTACGGTAACTATGACTAATGTAATAAGTCGTATCCTTTTGTTCATCAATGGCATAAAGCCTCATGATGCTTGGTTCTTGAATCGCCCACGAGTTTTTTACAATAATCGTGTCTCTCGATACATTGATTATTATTACCCTTATTGTTTTATCTGACATAGAAAACGAATCGACTAGCTGCAGGTCACCTGTAGTATTTGTTCGCGGTAAGATGTGTGAAAAACGGTCTTGATGTATCTTTTCACGAACCCTGTTTTGTGAAGAAATACAACCATATAGTGTTAGTAATACCATTAGTGGGCATATATATATTCTCATAATACCTGGCACATCGTGAAAAGTTATTCCTTAGAAGGTTCACTGTTTTTGATGAAGATCATGCCATCCATTCTGGTTTTCGGATTAATAAGCATAAACTGCTTCTCTGCTAATTCTGAATAGGGTTGTCCAATTCTCCGGATATAGCTCAAGGCGTCATTGAAATTGTCGGAGCTGCAATAAATATATTCCTCCGGTTGCAGGTTAAAGTAATATTCCATACTGCATTGGAGCGGTGGCGCAACCTCTTTGTTAGCCCTCGTGATGTCAACCGTGGTGGGGGTAATATCCATTGTCACGGCGTTGACACCTCCACCTCCGATGGTTATTCCCAGGCAACCATACCCATCCTTGTACAGCTCTTTCATGTAGGAGCCGAACGAGGGATGTGGTAGGTCAGAGTGATCCTTGGTATAATTTGCGTGACCGAAGTGTGTCCAAATGGTTACCGTTTCATTTTCGGGAGCGAATAAATCGATTAAGAAAACGGCATTGTCTTTCATGATTGCATCTCTCCTGTCTAACCGTGCTGGTGTAATTGGGGTGGCCTTTAATGACATCTCCAGGTTATGCTTAATCATGAGGTAATCAGTAGGCTGTAACGCTTCTTTTAGTTCCGGCCGTTCGTTTAAGTAGGCTAGTGCCCTGTTAGGTTCGCGAAAATCCAATTTTCTCGATAGTACTTCCGAGAAATCATTTAATGCTTGGCTGTTTATGGTACGGTTTAAACATGTGACATACTCGGAAAGCAGTTTCCGATTTTCCTCTTCCAACGGATGGATGTCTGTCCCCATTAGCGTTACCATGTTATCCGGATTTTCTTTGTTATATTGGGTTAACCACTTGATCAAGTCGTCTAAAATCGGGAGATCAAATAGAGGATTGGAACTTTTCAAAATGCTATCTCCTTTACATATCGCTTCTCCCTGTACCTCTTTGTTAAAAAACATCATTATTTCAAAAGGAATCTCCAGCAATACAAGCTTGCACCCGTTGTTTAACACTTGATGTTTGATGATTTGGGAGGTGGCCCTGTTTATGGACCCGCTTCCATGTACTGTTTCCCCGAGGGCGATGATTTTTTTTACCTTGAGCTCTTCGATATGATCATAAAGGTTTTTATTGAACGAGAGTTTTTTCATGCTTTCGGGATCTGATACGGAAAACGGATGGATAGTGGGCGATGGAAACTCATTGATCGGTTTACCATCAAGCAAAATCGTTAACTGGTCCAACCAAAAAATCTTTTCTACTTTATTCATCTCATAAATCAATAGGCGCAAACCCATGAACTTCATACCTGAGGCCGGGAGCTTGTATGATGTAGTACACCATGAGGTATCGTTGACATTGATACTCATGGTATCCGTGAAAAATATTTTTTCATCGCTTGATATCCTATCAACCAGCAGTTTAGCGTAACCAATGTTTTTTGATTTAGAGTTTACTTGTACTTGAATAGTGTCTGCAAAAACATCCGGAAGTAAAATTCGCTTGAAAAAATAACCATGGAGGGCAAATAGATCATGCAACGTGGAGATTTTAAGGGGGTGCCTATTGTTGTAAACGATGGAGCTATCGACCTTTACAAAGTTGTATTGAGTAGGGTATATTGTCCAAGTCAACAGGTTGTCGTCAAAACATTCCACGCAGGGTTCACATTGCCCTGAAGGGGTGCCGAATCTGTTATTGGCTTCACATTGCGCCCAACTTAACAGGGCTATTATGGATAAAAAGAAGGGTCTCATAACGCTTCTTTTTCATTTGATTTATCTATCATAAACCCCTGGTTATTTTTCCATACCTCTGCTTTCCCATCCTTAAATTTTCCAATACTTGCTATGCTATCGTATTCAAGTGGGATTACCTCTTCACCTGAAAGGTTTATAAAACCCCATTTTCCCCCTTTGAAAACACAATGCCCTTCGCCGTTGGAAATGTCCACTTTTTCGGTGCCATTGCCTACCGCCGCCATACCTTCAGAAAAAGGAAACGCGGCATCATAGCGCGGGGGAACGATAACCTTCCCGTTCATATCGGCAAAGCCAATTTTGTTTCCCCCTTGGTCCAATATTCTAAACACTCCTTCAGAAGGGAAGTCATTGCCGTTATCTACCACATACACCCTGAACAGCTCTTTCCCTTTATTGTCGATGGCCCAGCAGCCATGGTTGGATTTCATTACAAAACCAATGGTTTTTATGGTGTCTGTTAGGCACATGGAGTACCTCCCATAAGGAACGACTATTCGGTTCTTGCTATCCGTGTAAGCATATTCTTCTGAAGTATTTGTTTGAAGCACTAGAAACGAATGTGGTTGTTCCTTGACCGTGGTGCATGCAACCCCTAAAAAGAGGGTTAGTATGAGACTGAAGGTACGCGTTGTCGTTTTTTTTATGTCGGTTTTGTTTAGCAATATGCTTGCTTGATATTTCGTCATATTTTTAATACAGAAAGGCGAAAGTTGGTTTCATTCGATTTGTTTCTTATTACCTTCAAATATAACTATTCTTGAATTTTAAAATAAGTGAAAACTCCGAGTTTTGAACCCAATGTCAGCGTGTCTTTAGTGAGCTTTTCAACTTTATACGTTTCTGTTAAATCTTCAAATGCTTCATTAGTTTCAACACCTTCACCACGAATGAAAAGATCAATAACCGGCATGTTTGGTTTAAAAATCACAAGGCTATCATCTATCAAAGTGTACTTAAACTCAGACAAGGCAACTTCTTGATCGGGATAATAAACAGTTGTGTCCTTTATCTCGAAGCTGGCAACGGGTGCATCTTTGTTTTCCCACCAAATCCCTTTAAGTAAAGAAGTATCGATTTTGACAACACTTACCGTTAAATCACTTTCAGGATTCATTTCCTGATTTTCTGTTCTCTTCGTTTGACAGGCTAAGAGCCCTACTAATACTGTGAAAAGAAACAATAAAAATGTGGGTTTTCTCTTGTCTTTCATACGATTATTTTAATCTTTTACATTTTGGTGTATGGAACCTTGGATGTTTAAAATAATCATTAATCATTCTTGAGAATGATTATTTTAAACATGTCGGTTTCATAACTGTCAATTGTTTACAAGAATTAGACAGCAAAGTTACAGGGATTTCGTTGATTATCGGTGAGATTTTTTGAAAATTTTATGCATTAATTTACTCCAACATGAAAAGGTATAGAGTAATAAAGTTGTATGGCAAAAATAATGAACAACTTTAATACAAAATCTTCTTTGGAGAGAACATAAGCAACCAAATATATCTCATAGCACTTTTATTATTCATGTATACCATAAGTTCTTAGGCGTCCCGTGATACTTTCCTAATGTTACGAATAGAAATTATCAAGAAAGGTCTGATGTGACTTCAAATCAAAAAGTAAATACCGATAAATATCAACAAAAGAATAATGATTACTATGTGTCTTTTGAATTCTCCTTTTAATAGAAAACTGACAATTATAACGAGAAGCAACGCCAACAGGTTTATTAATCCAAAGTCGATTTCGTTATCCAATGGATTACTTCTATAAATATAAATATACGAAACTGTTGTTATTACAGCTAATGGCCATGAAATAAGTAATCGCTTGTCTTTCATAACTTGTTTGTCAAGAAATAAAAAAAATTATGAATTATCAATCGTTCTCCAGTGCATAATGCAATATTCCATGTTATCGCCTCACGTTCATAAGAATCACCTCACAAGATAAATTTCCTGAATATGCGTTTGGGCTTCATTGCCGAAGTTTTTGAAGTTATCCAAACGGATGGATTTGGTTTTAACGGGAGTTTTAAACTGTATGTAAAGTATTGGCTCGTCGAAAAAACCGAATTGACGAAACTGCGCCACACCCTGGTTGATGTACTTGCTACCTTTATCCGCCTTAACCTCCAAAGAGGCTATTTGGTACCCTCCCGCCATCGAGTAGATGATGATTCCGCGTATGGTCTCCTCTTCCGGAAGTCCTAAGGACAAATAGTCGTCGGGACTTTGGGTCATCCATGACCGGTAGAAGTTGGATGTTATCCCGTCATTTAAAAAGTGGAGCAAATGGGCGTAGCTTGAAGACTCGAAGGCGATGTTTTCGTTAAACTGCTCCCCTTCAATGGCGCTTACCGATGAATTCACGTTATCCAGCACGGGGGCGATGGTTCCGAATATCGATACGCGGGATAGGTTGGAGCTGATGTGCTCTTTCGTGTTATTTACCGATGCAATTTGAATGGAAAGCGAGACATCATCGACAACCTCTTTTATCGTGTTGTCGATATTAAGCCGAACGGATATGGAGTCTTTTGATTCAACCGCCCCTTTCTCAACAACCACCTCGCTCTTTTCAAAAACGTAATAATTGGCGGGAAGCGAGATGTAACGGGTGTCGTGACGCTCGTTGTACTCATTCGGGAAGCCTTCGTCCACGGCGCATGTTATCACCAGCCTATCCTCGGCCGGGGCTGTGATCTTCACGGGAAACCTGAAGATGCTATCGCCGGTGATTTCCAGCCTGTTCTCCTTCTCCCGGTAGGTTGCCTGAAAATCATAGCGGTTAATGGGGAGCGTTTGATTATTGATGTAGACCTTGCTCTTGTAATCCGGTGCATCCTCCATGTAGGGGGTGTATGGCTCCGGCATACCGTAATCGCTATCGCAGGCAATCATGAATAAGCTGAAAATCAGTGCCAGCGCGTGTATGGAATAATATGGTTTCATAAGGGATAATTTTTACTGATTATGACGTTAATTAATTCAAGCCGGTTCTGCCTTTGCCGTCGGAACGAACGTTGTCCAGCCAGCGAATGGGGGTGTCCGGTTCAACCACGAGGTTTGGAGCGCCTTCAACCGAGTTGTGAAGCAGGTTCCCTTCCCCTTCATTCATTTTCCAATACATGATCAATCCTTCGGTTTTGGGATTAACCGTGTGGGCGTTATTGGCCACCTGCTGTTGCGTGCGACAAACGTTCCACACCCTGAGCTCCTGCATCATGCAGGAGTTTACAAACCACTCCGAGCCTGAACTTGCCACCTGAATCTTTTCACTTATAACGGTGGTTTTCCCTTTCAAGTTATCGGTATCCACATCCTTCACGCCATCAACGTATAGGGTGATATTGGTCCCATCGTATGTAACCGCTACATGATACCACTTGTTGGGCTCAAATTCGGTGTTTGAGCGGGAAAAGGCGTTGCCACTACCCTCTAACCCGAACTTGACCTGAAGGGTGTTGTATGGGGTTCCGGCATCTCCAAAACGAATGTAGAGCTCACTACCCGGTCCCCAGGCCCCAAACAGGGCTTGATTGTTTTTTCTGAAGCCGTTCATGTTCACGCGCATCTCTACTGTCCACTCCCTCAGGGTGATATCCTCTTTGAGCGCTGCAGCCGCTGAGTGATACCTTCTTGTTGCAGGGTCTGTCCCAAGCACCGGAACGGACGAGATAATAACCTGGTCCACAACATATATGATGCTGTTGGCCCCTTCTAACAAGCAGATGTTGTCCCCTTCCGCGAGTTCCACCTTTATCGGTAGGGCAAATTGATTGCCGGAGTCGATTAACTCTTTGCTCAACGCCTCGATGGCGATATTGATGGCCGGGGCGATGCTTTCGCCCTTTTTAACCACTACTTCCGTTTCACTTAACGAGTAGTGACTGGTGGGTAGCGGCGCGTAGCTGGTGCTGTTGCGCATATTGAACTTCTCCAGGATGGAGGCATCTACCACGAATCTCACTTTAACGTCCTGGTCAACGGGGTTGCTTACCCTCGCCGTGGCCGATACCGTAGCCCCTTCTTCATCAATCGTCACTTTTTTAAACGCGTTTGCCGACGTTCCCGTCTCTGCCAAGAAAAGTTGATTGTTCAGGGTGCTGTACTCCGCGTCATTGCAGCCGCTTGATAAGAGAAGCAGTGAAATGGAGAGCGATCCAAGTAAATGTTTGATGATGATATGTTTCATGATGGTTTGTTTGAATGTTAATGTACTGCCGGGTTCATGATTTGAATAGCCTTGCGCATGGCAGGATAGGTGTAGGTGGGACCTCCAAGGTCATACTCAAGGTCAAACCTATAGGCACCACATCCCCCTTTGCGAACCTTTTTGCCGTTCACGATGGGTGTCCAGCGCGCCATCCCTTCCAAAGAGCGGTAGGTGTTCCCGTACCTGTCTCTATAGGAGGTGCCGCCGGTTTGGGCGTATTTCTCGAAATTTTCGGTGACGATGTACCGGTTGGCTACCTCCTCGGGAGTTAAAATCCCCTCGAAGTTGCTGATCGTGCGGGCCAAGCGGCTATCCAGGTTCGCGTCGCCGGAGCTACCGTACGCTTGGACGATAAAGTAGTTGAAGTAGGGACCCGATTCGGGGGGCATCGAGTGAGGCTCTCCATCCACCACCAGTAGCCTTTCACGCCCTCTTTCGGTTTCCGCTTTAGGCCCCACGCGTTTACCCATGGTTTTCACGAAAGTCATCATCCTGTCCGGGTGACCGCTTAGGTTCCCTTTATGTCCAAAGTTGGGTTCAAAGTCGATGTCAAACCCGTCGTAGTTATACTTGTCTATCGTGTCGCACAACGCGTTGGTATATTTCTCGATCGCCGCGTGTATCGCCGCGTCGTTATCGTCGTTCCATCCCCAATAGGTTTTAATGCTCTCCATGCTTTCGTTGTGCGGGGCGGGGGTGATGTTACCGCTGCCGATATCTTCCACGATAAAAACCATGAGCGCTTTGATTCCTTTAACCTCTTGCGCGTAACGTAAGTCCTTCAATTGTGCTTCCGAGGGGTTGGACCAACTGCCCCACATGGAGACGACGTCCAGCGAGTCGGGCAGTCCCGCCATCGAGGTGACCATGTTGGCTCCCGTTCCGGACCAAGCGCTGTACCAGCCAAAAGAGATGGCATGATCCGACTTCTTGTAGGCGCGTAAATTCGCGTAATACTCGTCTGTTTTTACCGTGCTGATAACATGGGTCATATCGGTTGGCATGATAGGCATTGTCTCCGTCCAATCCTCGCAAGCAGAGAACAGGAAAACGACCGCTATCGCGCCTAAGAAAAATCTGCTAAATTGTTTCATATTGCTAAATTATTTCATGCTATTATTTCTTCTGCCACCACATTTTAGTGGCGTAATCATCGGCACCCCCCATCGCGGCAACGGCCGCCTCGACGTTTTCCCTGTTGTTGGTATATTCATCGGAGTTGAAAGGGATGCGGTTCGCCACTTTCAGGCTACCGTAATTGGTGGACTGTGCTAATGGGAATATACGCGGGTAACCGGTTCTGCGAATCTCGCACCATGCTTCGTGTCCATTAGGCCATAGGGCCAGCCACTTCTGGGTGATCAAGCGTTCAAGCTGCTTCTCCTCCCCATCCCTGTCGTTCCACTTTATCGTGATATGGCTCACGGCAGAGAGGTTTCCCGCCACGCTTTGTGGATCCGTGTAGTCGGCCTGGGTAAGCAGGTCGTCCTCGATATACTTGTTCGCACCGCTTACGCCCCATTGCTCGAACGAGAGGGTGATGCCTTCGTTGTACAACTCTTTCACGGTACCGCCCATGCCATTCCAGCCGATGAGTGCCCCTTCGGCGCGACAAAACGCCATCTCGGCGGCGGAAAGCCACAATATGGGGTCTTTCGTGCCGGCAACGGGCGATGAGTACCTCCTGGCGATCTCCTGGTTGGTGACGTTAGCGCCGGAACGGATGCCGACGATACTCCGGGATGCTCCCTCGATGTTGGAGGGCTGCGCGTAAGCGTTCGCGCGCGGGTCGTTGTACCCGTTCAGGTAGCTCTCCATATCGGCGCAAAGCCTCGCGTCACCGTACGCGTTCCACATCACCTCGATGGGGTTTTTGGCGTAAGCTTCCATGGCGTTGTCGGCGTTAGCGGTAATGACCCCGTCTTTAACCGCCGCTTCGCCCATCTCGCGTGCCAACGCCGGATCCGCGTAACGAATACGGATGGCCATGCGCAGCTTCAGGGAGTTGGCATACTTTATCCATTGATTCATGTTGCCGCCGTAAACCCGGTCGAATTCAGCGAAAGGGGTGCCCTGCGGGTTCGATGCCACGTACGACTTGAAGGTCTCTATCGCCTCATCTAAGTCGGTGAACAGGTTCTTATACACCTCCTCTTGGGTGTCGTAAGAGGTCTTTAACTCTTCACCGGTAATTTTGGAATAGGGTATAGGCCCGTACATGTCGGTCAGCCGATGCATCGCCTGCACCCGTAACATTTGCGCCCAGGCGTAACTTATCCCGCTCTTGCCGGTAGCCCGGGCAATCTCGTTCCAGGCGGAGTAGATGTTGGTCATCACGTTGTTAAACGGGTAATTGACCCATCCCCTGGGAGCGTTGTAGGTGGTGAAGTTTGCCGAGCTCCACCCCGCGTTCGTGTACATCATGTACCTGCCCAGGTAGTCGCCAATGAGATTTTGATTCATCTGGTAATTATTCTCCTGAGCCGGGAAGGCGTTGTCTTGCAAGGTGATGAAGAATACCCCCGAACGGTAATTATCCCGGTTTAACTCCTCTTCCGACAAGGCACCGCCGAGACGGTTGATCTCTTCGAAGTTAGCCGTGCAAGAGGTAAACAGGAATATACCCGCGATGAAGGCCTGCAACAAGATGTTGGTTGTATAATGTTTCATATTGATTAAAACGTTTATTTTTAAAGGTATCATGTGGACTATTTCATTAAGCCAAATGAGCATTGGACAAGTGCACTTGGACAAGGCCATGGCGAGGAATAGTTTAGAACTGCAATTTCACGTTGAATCCGAAGTTACGTAAACCGGGTTGCATGAAGTAATCAAAGCCCTGGTAATAGGTACCCGTGGAGGCGGTTAGCTCGGGATCGAAAGGAGCCTTGTTGTAGATCATCCACAAATTCCTTCCGGTGAGCGTCACGCTCATGTTCACCTTATCGTCAAACCAGCTTGACGGCAGTGAATACCTGATAAATGCCTCTTGCAGGCGGACGTTGCTGCCGTCGTAGATGTACTCCGACCAGACGGCCGACTCGCCACCCACGACTTGGTAGTACGCCTCCGCGTTGATCAACCCGTTGTTCACCGCTATCCCGCCATTATCCCTGGAAATAGCCGTGGCCCTGGTTACCCCATGCTGGTCCAACATGGCTTGCGTGCTGGAAATGACCACGCCACCTAATCGGGCGGATAGCATGAAGCCGAAGTTAACGCCTCTCCAGGAGAAATCGTTCCTGTAGCCGAAATTTCCGTGAGGCAGTACCGAACCCATGTAGCGGGGATGCGAACCCAACCCGATTTTAATAACGTTATTCTTATCGTTTAGGGCCATGTACCCTTCCGCCGTGCGTTGTAGCTCGTTGTAGATGTACAAATCGCCCATGGTACCCCCTTTTTTGAGCAGGATATCGGCCCCATCGAATCCGCCCTTGCTGATGAACTCGTTTTCATCGGGGAGCAGTTCGATGATCTTGTTGCGGTTCATGCTGTAGGTGAAGTTCGTGTTCCAGGTGAACCGGTTCCACGTTTTATTGTACCCTACCGACAGCTCGACCCCCCTGTTTTCCACGTTACCGGTTTGCACGTATTCACTGTCAAACCCGGAAGAGGAGGAGATGGGGCGCAGGAACGTTTGGTTTCGGGTGTTCGACTTGTAATAGGTCGCGTCAATGTTTACGGCACCGTTGAACAGTCGGGCCGAGATACCGCCCTCCCACGAATCGGTACGTTCAGGGTAAAAGTTTTCGGGCATTATGTAGGTCACCGTTCCGTAAGCCTGTTTGGCAACATCGTATTGGTAGCGCCAGGGCGACGTGATATTGCGTTCGATGGCCGAACCGACCGATGCCCATGAACCCCTTACCCGCAGGAATGTGACCCAGCCCGGTAACTTCACCATCTCGGTGATAACCCCCGATAAGCCGATCGACGGGTAGAAGAAACCGGGGTTGTTCGTGTTAGACAAGGAGGAGTCCCACTCCTGGCGTCCCGTTGTCGTGAGGTAGATCATGCTTCTCCAGCCCAACTCCAGGTTGTAAAAAACGGAGTTCGTGCGATGCTTCCAATCCCCGTAGTTGGGGTGATTGTCCTGGTTGGCATTGCCGTAGTCAACGGCGTAGGGACTAAACACGTTGGAGGGCGATTTCAACCCGCCTTGAATTCCTAACGCGCGATACGATTGTTGCGCCAAGCTGACACCCACGTTCGCACCCACCGAGAAGTCACCAAGCACCTTGTTCACGTTTCCCATCAAGTCGGTGTAAAGTGACCGTTCGTCGGCCTTGTTCTGCGAGTAAAAGCCGTACTGAGAGCCGGAAGTGAACAGCTTGTAGGTAGACGCGAACCTCCTGTCCTCGGCATCGGTAGTCGTGTTATCCAGGCGAATCCTTCCGACCACGTCAAACCAGTCAGACACCTCGTACTTCAGGGATGCATCCGTCATGTAGCGATCGCGCTTGTTCGTGCGGTTCATCCTATGGGCAATCCAGTAGGGGTTTTGCATGTCGAGCGTGTTTCCCCACGTCCAGTTTTGCGTGTAAATATTCCTTGCCGGATCCCACAACTCGAAAGTTCTGACCGCGTCGAAGCTTTCCCCTCTCGGGAACAGGTAGAGTGCCGTGAGCGGGTTAAAATAACGTCCTTGAGCCATCAGGTTCTTGTCGTTCTGAATGATGTAGTTAAACCCGAAGTCAAGCGTCATCTTATCCTGCAAAAAACGGGTGGTGTTGCGGAAAGTAAAGTTATACCTGTCGTAGGCCGTGTTGGGCATGATCCCTTGCGCGTTCGTGGTACCCAGTGAAAGGTAGGTTTGGTTCTTATCGCTTCCCATGGTTAGGGAGAGCGTGTTTTGTATATTGCTACCCGTGTTGAAGAAGTTCGCGGGGTCAAAAACCGCGAAGGGCGACTCCTCTTTGGCCCCCCACGAGGCGAACTCCCCGGGCCTGTTCACGTAAGAGGTTTGAAACTCCGGCATGATAAACGGGTGAGAGAAGGTGCTGTTATTGGTAAGGGTTACCGACACCTTCCCCTCTTGCCCTTTCTTGGTAGTGATCATGATTACACCCTGCGCGGCCGAAGAGCCGTACAGTGCCGCGGCGGCAGGTCCGCTGAGTATCGACATGCTCTCTATATTTTCGGGGTTGATGTCGGAGATACCTTCCCCGCCCGGTTGCGCGGAAAACTTACCGTCGGTACCCCCCTGGTTGATGTTAAACAGGGGAATACCGTCAACCACGTAAAGAGCCTGGTTGCTGTAGTTGATGGATTTGGGGCCGCGCATCACCACGCGGGTCGCGCCCCCGATACCGGCAGCCGATGCATTGATGTTCACGCCGGCCACCTTCCCCGCCAGCGAGTTCATGAAGTTGGCATCCTTGATGGTGGTCAGCTCTTCGGCTTTCACTTGCTGGACGTTGTAACTCAACGCCTTTTCGCTTCGCTTGATCCCAAGGGCGGTGACCACCACCTCGTCGAGCATCTCGTCATCCTCTTTCAGTACCACGTGCAGTACATCTTTGCCCGCGGTGCTGACCACTTGCGTGATGTAGCCGATGTACGAGAAGGTGAGGCGGGCATCGCCTTCGACCACCAGCGAGAACTCGCCGTCGATATTGGTCGCTGTTCCGGCTACCGTTGCGCCATCAGGTACGATGTGGACCCCGATTAACGCTTCGCCGTTCTCATCCACCACCTTCCCGGAAACGGTTCGTTTTACTTGTGCCGGAAGGGCGTCCCGCGAAGCCCCTTTTTTCGCGATCACGATGTAGTGACCTTGTATCACGTAGCCCAAACCGGGGTTCTCTTTGGCCAACAACACGTTCAACACCTCTTCAACCGATTGGTTGTCAAACTTGGCGCTTACCCGTTTCTCGGGGTTGATATCATCCACGTTGAAGATGATCGACAAGTTGGTTTGTTGCTTAATGCTTTTGAAAACCTCGCTTATGGGCTCGTTGGTGACGTTTAGCGTAACCTTTTGACTTTGAGCAAACAGGTTCGCTTGCATACTGGACAGGGAGAGGATCGCGATAAGCAGTAGGAGTCGCGCTCCGAATCTCCCTAAAACCTTACAATTCATTTTATCGTAGTTGGTTAAATGATAAGTATAATATAATCTTCTTCTCTCTATCATAGCGCTGCATTTTTGTCCTTTATAAGTAATACAAACCAAGACGAAATGTTACTAAACGATGAATGGAATAATTCGACGGAGGCAGCGTTAATGATTAAAAGAATAAGTCCCCTTTGAAAACCCCGTTTTCA
>JAMNYO010000075.1 GCA_023622765.1 Bacteroidota bacterium
CATGTCAAAAATCACATAAAATAAATCAATTACTTAACCGGTAACTCGTACTTAACTGGTATATTTGTCAAAACAGTTGCCCGGGCGCTGTTTTCAAGCAACTACTGCTTCAAAACCGCATCTATATTAGGGCACCTTAAATATATTTCAAATGGCAGTTTTAGTTATCATGCCCAAACAAGGGCAGTCCGTGGAGAGTTGCATCATCACCGAGTTGAAGAAAAAGGTGGGTGACCCCGTGAAAAAGGGGGAGGTGCTCTTTTCTTACGAAACGGACAAGGCCTCCTTCGAGGAGGAATCTCCCGCCGATGGTACGGTTTTGGCCATCTTCGCAAGTGAAGGGGATGAGGTGCCGGTGTTGGATCGAATGATGATCATCGGCGAAAAAGGAGAAGACATTAGTGAGCTGTTGGGTGAAGGGGCAGCGGATGCCGACGGTGGGGGTGAAAGTGCCGCTCCCGCGGGTACCGTTGATGCTCCGGCGGCAGGTGAAGCCGTTGCCCCTGCAGCGAGTGCAGCCTCTCCCTTCGTTGTAGCCGATGCTGGTGGGGAAGCGTCCTTTAAGGTTTCGGTTGGCTTACAAGCCGATGTGAGCCCTGCTTCCCCCCGTGCTAAGAGGCTGGCGGGGGCGCACGCGTTAGATGCGACACACCTGGAGGGTACGGGACCCGGTGGGAGGGTAATCGAGCGCGACGTGAAGCGGGTGCTTGAAGAGCGTCCAAAGATGACCGCGCTGGCGAAGAAAGTGGCTTCGGAAGAGGGATTGGAGACAGCCGCTAGAGGCAGTGGCCTCGGTGGAAGAGCACGTGCGGCGGACTTGGTCGCCCCGACAGCCACGGCAGCTGCATCAGCGGTCGCCCCGGGTGCTCCGGCAACCGCACCAGCCTCTATGGCGGGCGGTGTCTCGGGAGGGGAGTACGAGGACCGGAAGCTTTCGAATATCCGCAAGCTCATTGCCCGATCGATGCACGCTTCGCTGCAGAATTCGGCGCAGCTCACGCACCACCTGGGGGCGGATGCCCGCCGGTTGCTGGAGCTCCGAAAAAAAGCCAAGGAGGCGCTGGCGGAGGGACGCATCGATACCAACATCACCCTGAACGACATGGTTTGCTTCGCGGTGATCAAGGCGCTGAAGAAGTTCCCGAACGTGAACAGCCACTTCTTGGGCGACTCCATCCGGCTCTTCAAGAAAGTACACCTGGGACTGGCCGTCGATACCGAACGGGGGCTGATGGTGCCCGTGATCCGGGATGCTGATGACCTGTCGATTACCGGTCTCGCTAACCGCATGAAAGAGGCGGCGGCCGCCTGCCGGACTGGCAGCGTGAACCCCGATCTCCTTTCGCCGGAGGCGGGCTCGTTTACCGTTTCGGGGGAGGCTACCCGCTTCCTCAAGCAAATCGCTATCGAGATAGAGTCGTTGCAGCTGGACTTTTAAGTAAACAAATCATCAAAAATCATATAACAATGCCAAAAGTACAACCGATAGATCCTTCCCAGGTACGTCAACCGGGATTCATTGAATTTCAGCCGATTCCTGTGAACCAATACCGCAAGAGTGTGAAGGATGAACTGGAAAATTTCACCGCGGAGGAGTTCAAAGCCATCTACCATGACATGGTGCTTATCCGCGAGTTCGAGACCATGCTGAACCTGATCAAAACCCAGGGCGAGTATAATGGAACCCCCTACAACCACCCGGGGCCGGCGCACCTCTCCATCGGCCAGGAAGCGGCCGCGGTGGGGATGGCCTGGACTCTGAACGTGGACGACTTCATCTTCGGTAGCCACCGCTCGCACGGCGAGATACTGGCCAAGGGGATGTCGGCAATCTACAAGCTGGACGACGCCGAGTTGATGGCGATCATGGAGGAGTTCTTCGATGGTACCATCCTCGCGATTGTCAAGGAGGGCTTCGAGGGATCGGTCAAGGAGCTGGCCAAGAGGTTCTTAGTTTACGGTACCCTGGCGGAGATATTCGCACGGGAGACCGGTTTCAACAAGGGGCTGGGCGGCTCCATGCACGCCTTCTTCACCCCGTTCGGTGTGTACCCGAACAACGCGATCGTGGGTGGCTCAGGCGATATCGCCGTGGGCGCGGCCCTCTACAAGAAGGTGAACCGCAAACCGGGCCTCGTGGTCGCTAACATCGGGGACGCCTCGTTAGCGTGCGGCCCGGTGTGGGAAGGAATCACCTTTGCAGCGATGGATCAGTTCCGCGAGCTGTGGGAAGGCGACATGAAAGGGGGGCTCCCCGTCATCTTCAACATCATGAACAACCAGTACGGCATGGGTGGACAGACCTGCGGCGAAACGATGGGTTACGGGATAGCCGCGCGCGTGGGTGCGGGCGTGAACCCCGACCAGATGCATGCCGAGCGGGTAGATGGTTACAACCCGCTGGCGGTGATTGACGCCTACAAGCGTAAGCGTAAGGTGCTCGAGGAGAAGAGGGGGCCCGTGCTGCTTGACGTGCTGACCTACCGCTACAGCGGCCACTCGCCGTCTGACGCGTCCTCCTACCGGACCAAGGAGGAGGTCGAGGCGTGGGAAGCGCAAGACTGCATCCGCGCTTACGGGGAGCAGCTGGTGGAAGCCGGTGTGGCTACGAACCAGGATCTTGACACGATGCGTGAGGGGATACTGAAGTTGATCGATGAGCTGTTCCGCAAAGCGATTGACGAAACCATCTCCCCAAGGATGAAAAACCCCGACGTGATCGGTGATATGATGTTCTCGAACGGGTCGGTCGATAGCTTTTCCGACGCGAAACCCGAGGTGCTGATCCCGATGGAGGAGAACCCCCGGGTGAAGCGGATCGCGGCGAAGGAACGCTTTGCCTTTGATGCCGATGGCAAACCCTATAGCAAGATGAAGCAGTACCAGCTGCGCGATGCTATTTTTGAGGCGATTATCGATCGCTTCTACAAGGATGCATCCCTGATAGCCTACGGTGAAGAGAACCGTGACTGGGGAGGTGCTTTCGCGGTCTATAACGGGCTCACCGAGTCGTTGCCATACCACCGCCTGTTCAACTCACCCATCTCGGAGGCCTCGATCGTGGGTACGGCCATAGGTTACGCGATGTGTGGCGGCCGCG
Organism: Bacteroidota bacterium; assembly: GCA_023622765.1. Classification (GTDB taxonomy): domain Bacteria; phylum Bacteroidota; class Bacteroidia; order Bacteroidales; family Dysgonomonadaceae; genus Proteiniphilum. The sequence goes on from JAMNYO010000075.1 coordinate 3,101, forward strand.
TGATCCCGGAGATCATGTATTGCGACTTCATCGGTAGGGCGGGTGACGAGATATTCAACCAGCTGCCCAAGTGGCAGGCGATGAGCGGGAACGTCTTGCAGATGCCGGTCGTGGTGAGGGTGTCGGTGGGCTCCAAGTACGGGGCACAACACTCCCAGGACTGGACCTCCCTGGTGGCCCATATCCCCGGGATAAAGGTGTGCTTCCCGGTAACGCCGTACGACGCGAAGGGGTTGATGAACGCCGCGCTGCAGGGAACCGACCCGGTGGTGTTTTTCGAGAGCCAACGCGCCTACGACGTGGGCGAGCAGTTCCATGAGGGGGGCGTGCCCGAGGGGTACTACGAGATTCCCTTTGGCGAACCCGATGTAAAGAAGGAGGGGAACGATATCACCTTCCTGACGGTTGGCCACACCCTCTACCCGGCGCTAACGGCCGCGAAGGAGCTTGAGGAGAAGCATGGTATGAGCGTGGAGGTGATTGACGCCCGTACGCTGGTACCGTTCAACTACGAGAAGGTGATTGCCTCGGTGAAGAAGACCGGTAAGATCATTATCGCCGGTGACGCTACCGCCCGCGGTTCATTCCTGAACGACCTGGCGAGCAACGTGAGCCAATTGGCTTTCGACTGGCTCGATGCGCCCGTCGCCGTGCTGGGCTCGCGCAACTGGATCACGCCGGCACATGAGTTGGAGGCGGCGTTCTTCCCGCAGCCGAGCTGGTTCTTGGACCTGATCCACGAGCGAATCCAGCCGCTGGAGAACTACATCCCCGGGCAAAACTTTACCGATGGGGAGATGATCCGTCGGGCCAAAAACGGGGTTTGATAGGTGGCGAAATCTAAAAACATAGAAGTCTAAAAACATATCCGCTATGGAGCCAAAAAAGGTGAACGCCCACTTGCATACCCCCTACTCGTTTAGCGCGTTTCAAGACGTTGATGACGCCTTGGATAGGGCAAAACGCGAAGGGACCAGGAGGCTGGACTACGGGTGAATGACCCCGCGAACCCGGGTCGCACCTACCTGAGCGGTAAGGGGTTGGCCTACCCGTTCCGCCTGGCGGAACCCTACGTGTCCCGCTTGAATGCGGTGGTGGGGGAGGCCAACAAGCAGGTGGAGGCGATGTGCGGGAAGTTGAACGAGCTGCTCAAGTCGGCAGGCTTCGGCTTCAGCCTCGATTTCCAGTGGATAACGAGCGAGCTGACCAAAGGGCTCGTCCGTGAGCGTCACCTCGCTAAAGCGCTGCGGGTAAAGTTGCTGGAGCAGCATGGCGGTGATGGGCAAAAGGTTAAGGAGGCCCTTGAGGTGCTGTTTGGCGGCAAAACCCTGAAAGCGCTGATGGATGATGTGGCTGGCGTGGAGAACGAGATCCGCGGCAACCTGCTAAAAGCGGGGGGTGCCGCCTTCGTGCCGGAAGAGGCTGCCGCCTTTCTACCGGTGGAGCAGGTACGCAAGATCATCCTGGCCGCGGGGGGCATTCCAACCTATCCCTTTTTGGCGGACAACCCGAGCGGGGGCTACACCGACTTTGAAGGGGACCTGGAGCAGGCTGCACGGCGATTGAACGAAAGGGGCTTCCACTCCGTGGAGTTCATCACCACCCGGAACGATGTCACTCGCCTGGAGGAGTATGCCTCCTACCTGCATGAGCAGGGGTTCGTGGTCACCTTCGGCAGCGAGCACAACACGCCCGCCATGGAGCCGATCGAGTTGTTCGCCCGCGGCGGCGTACCCTTGACACCCAAGAGGAGTTCGTGAAGCTGGGGAACCAGCTGATACAGGGCAAGTGATTGGGATGTTGAGTAATATAAAAAACTTATCTTTCGCATGTTGTTTACTGTTTCAGCTTTCAGAGCGAAGACCTCAGAAATATTTGCGATAAGCAGAACGCAGAGTCAAGCTTGCTTGAACTATGCTGAGGCGAGCAAATATCTACTGTGTGAAACTCCTGCGGGGACACATCCTGCGAAAATCGCGTTAAAAAAGAAAAGCTGTTTGAAGCGTTAGCGAACTTTTGCGTTAAGCAAGACGAGCAGAAAACGAACTTGTTTGTATTGTGCCGTTGTGAGCAAAAGTGCAGCGTAGCTGAATTCTTTTCTTTTAGCGAGCGAGCAGAAGATGGGTCGCAGGATTTGTGCCTGTCGAGCCTGAAAGCTATTAAACAGTTACATGCGAAAGATAAATAAAAAAACAGGTGAACGATGAAGAGAGAGTTACGTGACATCGATGTTAAAGTGCTTGGCAAACTGGAAGAGCTGGTCGATATATCGCGTTTTTATGGTAAGGACAACCGTTTTGTGATCGCGGGAGGGGGCAACACTTCCTACAAGAACGACGAGAATATATGGGTCAAGGCGAGCGGTCACGCGTTGGCCACGATCACGGTAGACGGCTTTGCCGTGCTCGATAGGAGCAAGCTGGCGCCGATGGCTACGAAAACGTATAGTGAGCAGCCGGACGAACGGGAGGAGCAGGTGAAGAACGACCTGGCGGCAGCCACCCTCACCAAGGGGAGACGTCCGTCGGTAGAAACCTCCCTGCACGACGCGATCAACTGGCCGTTCGTGGTACACCTTCACCCTACCGTGGTGAACGGTCTCCTCTGCGCGCGAAACGCGGAGCAAGGGGTGGAAAATCTGTTCGGTAAGAAAACGCTCTACGTGCCGTACACCGATCCGGGCTACGTCCTATTCAAGGCGGTGAGCGATAAGATCGCGAGCTACCGTGCTACATACAACGAGGAGCCGCGAGTGATTTGGCTGCAAAACCACGGTATCTTTGTGGGAGCCGACAGCACGGAGGAGATACGTGAGCTGTATGACGCTATCCTGAAGATCATTGAAGGGGCCATGACCATGCCGTTGCCCGTGGGAGAGCTGGAGACCTGCCGCTGTTCGAACTACCTTTTCCTGAATGGTGAAACGCCGGAGGAACTGATTGCTGAAGGCGAGAAAGCGATCCCTGCGTTCACTGAACGGTTTGGTTATCCCCCCAAGGTGCTGTTGGTTAAAGGGATTGGGTTGGTGGCCGTGGGTGATCACGCCAAGCAGTGCGACACCATCCTCGACGTGTTTGAAGATGCGATGAAGGTGGCCTATATCGCCCGGTCGTTCGGGGGACCGCACCCGATGACGCCGGAGCAGGTGGACTTCATCGACAACTGGGAGGTGGAGAACTACCGCCGTAGCGTGGGTGCTGCGTCCGCCAGGGGGCGGGTTGAAAACCGCACCATCGTGATTACCGGTGCTGCCCAAGGTTTTGGAGAGGGAATCGGCCGTTGCCTCCTTCGGGAGGGGGCCAACATCGTGGTGGCCGACCTCAACGAGGAGGCGGGTAAGGCCACGGTGGAGGAGTTTAACCGATTGGCGGGAAACAACCGTGCCCTGTTCGTGAAGACGAACGTGGCCGACCTAACCAGTTTGGAGAACCTGATTCACGCGTCGGTCTGCCAGTTTGGCGCGATTGACTGCTTTATCAGCAACGCTGGGGTACTCCGGGCGGGAGGACTGGAGGAGATGACCGCCGAGAATTTCGACTTCGTCACCAAGATCAACTACAACGCCTATTTCTTCTGCGCGAAGGTGGCGAGCAAGGTGATGAAGCTTCAAACGAAATACGCGCACAAAAACTACTACGCCGATATCATACAGGTGAACTCCAAGTCGGGCCTCGAGGGTAGCCGGGCCAACTTTGCTTACGCCGGTGGAAAGTTCGGTGGGATAGGGCTTACCCAGTCGTTCGCCCTGGAGCTGGCCCCGTACCGCATTAAGGTGAACGCGGTTTGCCCCGGGAACTTTTACGAGGGACCCCTCTGGAGCGATCCCGATAACGGCCTGTTCGTGCAATACTTGAAAGCGGGGAAAGTGCCGGGCGCACAGACCGTTGAGGAGGTGAAGGAGTTCTACTTGTCTAAGGTGCCCATGAGAAAGGGATGCACACCTGAGCAGGTGACCAAGGGGGTACTCTACCTGATGGAGCAGTGCGGTGAAACGGGACAAGCGTTGCCCATCACCGGTGGGCAAGTGATGCTGTCGTGAAATGTGGGATTAGAAATCGAAAAAAATAAAATAATCGTGTGAAACGAGCATGTAAATCATTTACACCCATGACAATGATTAAAGCGAGTTCCATACGATACATTTGAAAATAATAGTTTTAATCGTATGAAAACAAGAGCAGTAAGGTTATACGGCAAGAAGGATCTCCGGGTAGAGGAGTTCACGTTGCCTCCCATTAAAGAGGATGAGATTTTGGCCAAGGTGGTGA
>JAMNYO010000038.1 GCA_023622765.1 Bacteroidota bacterium
CACGGGCGACGACGGGGGGGCTGTCGTATCGTTCCTGGAGAAAGGGAAAAAACGCTTCCTCGCGATCGTTAACCGGGACTTTAAGCGCCCGATGAAGTTGAATATTTCAACCGCGAAAGAAGTGAAAAGGGTGCAGAAAGACGGGAAACTTGTTTCCCTCGCGAACAATATCGAAGAAATAAGCGTCGAGCCGGGGGATATGATTATCTACGCGTGGGAAAAGTGACGATGGACAAGGAAGCGTGCAACAGGGAATTACCGGGCATCTTCAAGGATGAAGTAAGGCGGGCGGTAGTGACCTAATATATAAAGAGTTATTCTATGAATAAATTTTCACGTGCTATTTTCACCTGCTTAACCGTAACGCTTATGGTGGCCTGTTCGCCAAAATCACCCGTGAGCGTTCAGACGCGGGTATGCGAGTATGAAGCGAACCCGTTAGGCATCGACACGGACGCGCCCCGTTTCAGCTGGACCTTAACGGCGAGGAAAAACGACCAGGTACAATCCGCGTACGAGATTATCGTCAGCGATAACCTGAAGGATATCAAGGCAAACCGCGGGAACGTGTGGAGTTCAGGCAAGGTGGATTCCGACCAAAGCATCCAGGTTCCCTTCGCCGGACAAGGGCTCCAATCCTTTACCCGTTACTACTGGAAGGTAAAAGTGCACGATGCGAACGGGAAAGCCTCAGCTTGGAGCAAGGTCGCTTGGTTTGAAACCGCCATGATGAACGAGAGCGAGTGGAAAGCCAAGTGGATTAGCGATGGGAGCACCACGCCGGAACGTGACGCCGACTTTTACCAGGATGACCCGGCTCCCCTGTTCAGGAAACAGTTCGTTATCCCTGAAAAGATCACCAGCGCGCGCCTCTACATCACCGGGCTGGGGTATTACGAACCCTACCTGAACGGGCGAAAGGTCGGGGAACAAATGTTAGACCCCGGGTGGACAACCTATAGCAAGCGGGTCCTTTACGCCACGTACGACGTGACCAACATGCTACGGGAAGGGGAAAATGCCATCGGCATCATGGCGGGGAACGGGTGGTACAACCTCCTACCCTTCAACATGTGGTGCAGCCCCAACCGGAACCTCAGGAACTACCTGGATTGCGGGAGGCCCACCGTTAAAGCCCAACTGCGCGTAACTTACAAGGATGGTAGCGTTGACGAGGTTTACACCGACGGGAGCTGGCAAACGATCCCGGGGCCAATCCTCAGGAACAACATCTACCTCGGCGAGGTATATGACGCTAGGAAGAAGCTACCCGGTTGGTCATCCGTCGGCTTCAATGCCGCGGGAATGAAAAAAGCGACGGAAGTCGAAGGACCAAAGGGGGAATTACGGGCGCAAATGCATGGACATGGGGGTGAATTTCGCGGGGGTTGTACGCGTTCACGTTAAAGGGGAGGCCGGGACGAAAATATCCCTCCGTTACGGCGAGGATGTTTACCCGGACGGGACCCTGAACGGGATGACCGCGGTGGCCGGGCAAATGAAAGGGTGTTACGCCGGGGAGGGGGCCCCCGACGTGGCATGGCAGGAGGATCACTACATACTGAACGGGGATCCAAAGGGGGAAACGTGGAACCCCCGCTTCACCTTTCACGGGTTCCGGTACGTGGAGGTGAGGGGATGGCCCGGGGTACCCGCGTTGGACGACATCGAGGGATTGAGACTATCTTCAGACGTGAAAAGCGACGGGGAGTTCACCTGCTCGAACCCGATGTTCAACAAGATACAGGAAAACACCCGCCGCACCTTCCGTAGCAACCTCTTCAGCGTGCAGTCCGATTGCCCCGCCCGCGAGAAGTACGCCTACGGTGGCGACATCCTATGCACGACCGAGGCCTTCCTGTTCAATTACAACATGGCCAATTTTCACCGCAAAACGGTGGACGACCACCGGCACGCACAACGCCCGCTGGGCGGTATCACGGAAACGGCTCCCTACGTGGGAATCGAGGACTATGGCCCCGGTGATGGCTCGGGACCCCTGGGCTTTCAACTGGGCTACTCGTTCATCATCGATAAGTTGCACGAGTTCTACGGGGACAACCGCGTTATCGAGGAGAACTACGACGCGTTAAAGAGACAGGCGGACTTCCTTGTCCAGCACGCCGATGACCATTTATACCACGGCGGGTTAAGTGATCACGAGTCGCTGGACGAGAAACCGTTCGGGTTGACGGAATCGCTGTTTTATTACAAGCACGTGGCGTTGATCGCAAAGTACGCGGCATGGATGCAGCGTGAAGAGGATGCCACCTACTACGGGGCGTTGAAGCAACGAATCAAGGAGAAGATTCTCCAAACCTATCACGATAGCGAAACGGGCGTCTTCGCCAACGCCACCCAAACGGCACAAGTTTTCGGGCTAGCGCATGACTTGCTGGACGACGCAGGGAAGGAGAAAGCATTATCGGTGCTGGAAAAAGCCCTTGAAAACCGCAATAACCACATCTCCACGGGGATTTTCGGCACCAAGATGATGTTCGACGTGCTCCGCGAAAACGACAGGAACGAACTGATGTACCGCGTGGCTAACCAGAAAGATTTCCCGGGATGGGGGTACATGGTGGAGAAAGGCGCCACCTCGCTCTGGGAGACCTGGGCCTATTCCGACAACGTCTTCTCGCAAAATCACCCGATGTTCGGCTCCATAAGCGAGTGGTTCTACAGGTCGTTGCTGGGTATCAACGCCGCTGAACCGGGCTTTAAAAAGATCATCATCAAACCGCAACCCGCCGGGGACTTAACGTTCGCCCGGGGAGCCTACAACTCGATACATGGCCCCATACGGGTGGACTGGAAAAAAATGGACGGGAAATTCACCCTGGAGGTGGAAATCCCGGTGAATACCACCGCCGAGGTTTATACCCCCTCGTCCAACGGCTATACCCGCTCTCCCATCGGCTCCGGGAAACACCGGTTCGAAACGGTATATTGAAAAGCCGACATGCTACCAGGGGCGATGACTAAACGCGACTAAAGAGAAGTAAAGACAACAAAACAACAACTGAAGGTAACTAAAACTTGACAACTACTAAATGAACACTGGTATGCCAATCTACAAAATAATGTTATTAGCGCTCTTGGCGGCCATGCCGTTACGCGAGAGCATCGCGTCCACCACGCTCCTGTACCACGAGGTCTTCAACGACCGGGACAACTACCCCGAGCTCATTATAGATGAAGGGGTAGAGGCGTCCTACACCGCGGAAGGATTGAAGGTAACCGGCAACGGTGGGATGGTACGCCTCGACAAGTACTACTCCTTGGGAGAACGCGTGATCCGTTACCAGGTGAAACTCGGTGACAACGCGGTGGCCCTCTTCTCCAGCGACACGGGAGATTTTAAAGTGTCCGTGAACATGGCGCGAAAAACGGTGCATATAGGCACTCACCCGGAAACGTGGAAGATAATGGAGTTCCTACACCCCGATCACGATTACCTGGTGGAGGTCCACCGCTCGTACCAGAAGAATACCGTGCGGGTCATAGATACCCGTACCGGGGCGTCTGATTACCTCGACGTGACTAACGATGGGCAGGGCGGGCACGGGGTAGGCGTCGAAAACAGCGGTTTTTCCGCGGGCAGCCAGCACGACTACTACTGCTTCGGCTTGCAGGAAGGGGGCTACATGCTGGTGAAGCAGGTGAGCGTCGTCGCCGGTGCGGCCGACCTGTTCCTCCTCATTTACGGTGACTCCATCACGGAACCGGAAGGGTACTACCCCGCGAGGGACTTCCCCTTCGCCTGGACCCAGCTGATCATGAAACACGTGCGGGGAAAATCGATAAGCAGCGGGCGAGGTGGCTGCACCATTCACCAGGTGCTGGAGCGTATCAAGAACGAGTTGCCCTACATCAAGGCCAAGTACGTGATGGTCACGATCGGGACAAACGGGGGGAATACAGAAGAGAATTTAAGCGAACTCGTGGAGTACATCCTATCGCAAGGCTCGATCCCCATCCTGAACAACATCCCCTGCAACGAGAGCGGAACGCAGCGAGAGGTAAACCGCTTAATAGAGACCGTCAGGCAAAAATACAACCTGAAGGGGTGCAAGTTTGACATCGCCACGTCGCTGAACCAAGACGGGGAGGAGGTCGATAAGTCCACCATGTACCACGAGGACACGAGAAACTGGGGACAAGTATATCATCACCCCAACGTGAAAGGCTCCCGGTTAATGTACACGCGCACGTTAATTGATGTTCCCGAATTGTACTAGGAAAATGCCCCCGCTAACCGTTTACATGCAACTTTCAACGGGCCACTTATTAAGCACCAAACAACAAGTTCCGTTACACAAACAAATAGGGAGAAATGAACAATCGCCACGTAATCAGGAGTATTCTTATACTGCTCTTAACAGGTGTATCTTGCTTTGCCCGGGGACAGGAACAGGTTCACGCAGGAAGCGAAACGCTGGAAATAGCCGTCTTCGACGTGAATGCCAGAATACTTTTCGCCCCTGGGGAACTGTTCGTTGAATATCAACTGGCGGCAAAAGCGATGCGCCCGGACCTGTTCGTTGCCATGGCCGCTTACGGGGATAGCGGAACAGAATATATTGGCACGGGAGCATCTTACGCGCCGGGAGGGTATGAAACCGGATCCAGTGCCACCACGGGAGAAACGGAAGCGATCATCATGGGGGCCATCAGGGAACTCCTGCTTGACGTGAAAGAGAACGAGACCCCCTCCTCGCAACAACCCTCCATCGAGTGGGTTCAGGAGAGCAGTAGTGCCGGGTGGAAAGCACGGGACTCCCAGGGGGAACTCGTGTACAATGGGTACATGTGGATATTGGGTGGGTGGCACGATTCATTCCAGGCGCCTCCTCGCGACGTGTGGCGTTCGAACGATGGCAAGAGTTGGGAAAAGGTGCTGGATGATGCTCCTTGGCTGCACAGCGACTTACCCATGAGCGCCGTTTTCAAAAACCGGATGTGGATGATGGGAGGCTGGTACAACGGCCGACTGGAGGGTCGCTCGGCAAGCAACAGCGTCTGGTCTTCCAAGAACGGCAAAGATTGGGAACTGGTAACGGGAAACGCGGGTTGGGCTCCCCGCTGCGCGGCGGCAATCGTGGTTTTTAAAAACAAGATCTGGATCTTGGGGGGAACCACCGCCTATTACTATGGGGACAAAGAGTCCTTGCTGAACGACGTATGGTATTCCGACGACGGGAAAAGCTGGAAGTTGGCAACGGCTGATGCGGGTTGGCCACCCCGGGCGTACCACCAGGCGGTGGTGCTGAACGATCGCGTGTACATCATGGGCGGGGGGAACTACGACCCCGAGTACTGGGGCTATAACGACGTGTGGAGCAGTGCCGACGGGATACACTGGCGACAGGAGACACCCCGGGCCGACTGGCACGAGAGGATATGGTTCTCCTCGGTGGTTTACAGGGACTGCATGTGGGTCATGGGGGGATGGTCGGGAAACCCGGGTAAGAACTGGGATGACGTCTGGTACTCGACCGACGGAAAGAACTGGACGGAATTGAAAACCGAAGGGGTGAAATGGAAAGAGCGACACGAGCATTCCGCCTTCGTGTTCCAGGATAAGATATGGATTGCCGGTGGTATGACGCCCCCGCTTGTCAATGACGTTTGGTCGTTGAAGTTGCCAGAGCATTGGGAGAAGTAACCACCAACGAAATCCGGATCGTTTGTCCTGCTAAATCGTAGAGATATGAAGTAATCAAAACCATAAACGTGTAAATTTTTCATCATGGTGTCCATTGTAATGTACGATAATCCACCGGGAGCGTGGCTCAAAGGGCGGCAATCAACAGGTAAAGGTCACATCTCATCGCAAGAAAGGAGAATCATCTGTGTCACTTGCCTGTTATTGGTTGTGATGTGCTGCAGTGCCAAAACGGGTGGTGACGGGAGACAGTTTTTCACATCTCCTGATTTAGCCTGGAAAGCGGGAGTGGCCGCAACGGTCATCACCCCACAAGAACCCGTGTGGATGGGAGGGTATTCATCCCGCACGTATCCTGCCGAAAGAAAGGTTCTCGACCTGTGGGCCAAGGCGCTTTACCTCGAAGATGCGAGGAAGAGGGGTTCCCTCATCATCACTTGCGACTTGGTCGGCCTTTCGAAGACCGTATCCGACCGTATCAAGGATGAACTACTCGAGAAGACGGGGTTGTCAAAGGCACAAATCATCCTGAACTGTTCTCACACTCATTCCGGGCCCGTCACGAGCGGGAACTTGATCAATATTTACCCTATCGATAGTGAAAACTTGGCGGTGGTCGACCAGTATACCGAGTGGTTGTGCGAACAACTTGTCGCGTTAGCCGTGAAGGCCATGCAAAATGCCGAGCCGGCAAAAGTTTTTTCTCGAAACGGCACCGTCCGCTTCCAAGTAAACCGGCGAAAGAACATGGAATCAGAGCTTACCAACCTTACCGAGTTAAAGGGAGCCAACGACTACTCGGTACCGGTATTAAAGGTGGAGGATAAGCAGGGGAATATCAAAGCCATAGTTTTCGGTTACGCCTGCCATCCCACCGTTCTGAACGGTTACGAGTGGTGCGGCGATTACCCGGGGTTCGCGCAAGTAGAACTGGAAAAACTGTACCCCGGTGCGACGGCTCTGTTTTTCCAGGGTGCGGGTGCTGACCAAAACCCCCTGCCCAGGCGGAGCATTCCCTTGGCCAAACAGTATGGCAAAGAATTGGCCGCGGCAGTGGAGCGGGTCATCGACGAACCGATGTGGGAGTTGCAGCCGCGACTTGAAACGGCCTATTCTGAAATCCCCCTGGAGATGGAGAATCCTCCGGGGGAAGCCGAGCTAGTGAAATTAAAGGAGGAGTACACGGTTGATTACTACATACGATGGGCGGAAAGCATGCTGGCGAAATTAAGAAGGGGAGAGAAACTTCCTTCCGCCTACACCTACCCGGTACAGGTATGGCAGCTGGGGGATCAGACCATCGTTGCCCTTGGGGGTGAACTGATGATCAGTTACGCCCTCCGGTTGAAGGAACTACTGGGGGAAAATATTTTCGTGATGGGTTATTCCAACGACGTAACCGGTTATATCCCCTCCGACGCGGAATTAGCCACGAAATGGGGGGAAGAGATAGAGTCGTCCCATTTTGAATTCGACCTCCCTGCCAAATGGAAACCGGGATTGGAAAAAGTGATCCTTGACGAGGTAATAACTTTATCAAAGTTTAATTTTTAATCTCCCATTTTTTTAATGGACAGTGGTGACCTAATATATATTATGATAAAAATATTGTTGCTTATTGATTGTTCGAGTGAATTTTGCCGGCGTTTGCTGAAAGGGTTGATCCAATATTCCAAAGAACACGGGCCATGGATTATTTACCAGTTGCCTACTTATTATAAAACACTTCACGGTAAGGAAGGGATCGTGAAATGGGCAAAAGAGTGGAAGGCGGATGCCATTATCGCCCATTGGGACCATGAAGGGACAAACCTGCTTAGAACATTGAATATCCCCATCATCCTGCAAAACTATAAAACCAGAAGCGAGTATTTCTCCAACCTGACCGGAGATTACATCGGTACGGGGGAAATGGCAGCGAGGTTTTTCATTGATAGAAGATTTAAAAATTTCGCCTTTTACGGTAACAAAGGCGTGATATGGTCGCGTGAGCGGGCCGAAGGGTTCAAAAAAGAGGTAAAAAAAATCGGGGGTAATTATTACTATTTCGAGAGTGAAAACTTGAATGGAGAACAATGGAGCCGTAGTTATATAGAACTGGATGACTGGTTGTTTTCGTTACCAAAACCGGTTGGATTACTTGCATGCGACGATAACTTTGCCCTGCAAGTCTCGGAAACTTGTAAAATAAATGGCATTCAAATTCCGGATGAAATTGCCTTGTTGGGGGTGGATAACGACGAGCTGATATGTAATCTATCCGACCCGCCCATCTCATCCATTGTACTGGATGCAGAAAAAGGCGGTTATGAAGCCGGGAGACTAATTAATCAATACATAAAGAGAGGGAGGAAAGATCCTTTTAACATCGTGATTAAACCAACCCGAATCGAGTTGAGGGCTTCTACTGAAAAATATGACATCTCGAATGAATATATCTCGAAAGTCGTCAATTATATCGATGATAATTTAATCTCTGAAATAACTGTTGAAGAACTTGTTCAATTGACTCCTTTTTCCCGTCGATATTTAGAGGTGAAATTTAAAGAGGAGATGAATGTATCCATTTATCAATTTATTTTACAAGGTAGAATTGAATACCTTTCCTGTCTTTTATTAACAACTAACCGTTCCTTGATTGATTTAGCCGTAGAATCGGGGTTTAACGATGGCAAAAACATATCCCGTCTTTTTAAGAAAATCAAAGGTTGTACACCCACGGAATTCCGCCAAAAATTCAATAAATTGGAGAGGAATAAGACTACTTGAGGAGTAAAGGGATTATCGCGCGAAAGCTTCTTAAAAGCCCTAAGCGCGGAAGGCGTACCCTCGCATGGGGTATCCCGGCACTCACTATCATGTCAGCACCAGCATCTTCACCTAGGGAGCGGGATTTTCAATTGAACGTCAATCCGTTGAAATTGGGATTGATGACCGGCAAGCGGTGCTGATCGACGACTATACCGTTGATGGATATTAATTTACAAGAGTTGTGAAAAAACTTCCGGTTTTACTTGCTCCCGTTATTAAGTTTCAGTACTTTGGCGATGTAATCAAAGAAGCATGCAAACATGCTATCATGGGAACGGCGTACACTGAATCGGGAATCTATTACATCCCGTTCGGCAGGCCGATCAATCTCGCAGGATTTGGCCCCGTGGCCTTGCACGTGGGAGACGGGAGCCAGATTATCTCGCAGGAGCTTTCAGGCGATAAAGTCAACGTTTTCACGGGAGCCTCGGGAAACGAACGATACGGTTATTTCGAGGCATCCCTGGAGCAGGAACGCCTTGAAGGGGGATAATACCCGGTACTGCAAAAGGGGATGGTTGGAGCAGGGAAAACGGGAGTAATCCGTTTATCTGTTCGATATTAATTGCCTGAACATATTTGAAACGAAATGATTTGTAAACTAAATAGAAAAACAGGATGTTCAAAAAATGGTTTTCACATGTAAGCGTTTCGCTGTCTTGCTCCTTATTGGCCGTTATTCCCTTTATATCATGTCAAAAAATTGGTATAGAGAACGGGTACTTTACATACGAGATATCTCCCAAGGGAAAGAACCTTGGTTTTGTCGATAAAACCAGCGGGATCGATTATCTCTATTCCGATACGGTATCTTATTGCGCTTATGTGGTTCGAGACGGGAAAAGAGAGCATGTTCGATCAGTATCTTTAAAAAATAACATGCTACATCTCGATTTCGGGAATAGCGGGGTAACTGCCCAAGTTCAGGTCGAACCGGCTAATGACCATGTTATCTTAAGGGTGGTCGATGTAACCGGGAGTGTAGAATCGTTGACTTTCCTGAATATCCCACTGGTATTAGAGGCGATGCCCGAGGAATCGTTCGCCGCCTGCGCTCTTTCAATGAATTTATTTACCCACGTGCGTCAACTACCCGCTTTGCAGAACAATTTATGGGCGACATGTTATCAACGTTTCGGCATGAAAAACGCGGAAGTGGCCCTACTGGGGGTGCCTCAACAAGTGATATTGCCCACTATCCGAAAAGTGATCGAGGGAGCCAAGGAGATTCCCTTTTCTGACCAGGGGGGTGCATGGGCGCGAACGGGGAAGGAGGGTTACGGCTCCTACCTGATGAATTTCGGCACGTTGACCGAAGAGACGGTAGACGAGTGGATTGAGACCTGCAAAAGGTTAGGTTTCACGCAGGTTGACAATCACGGTGGCGGTGGTTTCTTTGAATTCGGCACCTTCGAGTTGAACAAGCAAAAATGGCCGGACGGTTGGGAGTCATTCAAACGAATCAACCGACGGCTACACGATGCCGGTATCTCCTCCATATTCCACACCTACGCCTTTTTCATCGATAAAAGCTCCATTTACGTCTCCCCCGTTCCCAGTAAAGACCTGGGGTACGCCACCACTTTTACCCTGGCGCAACCGTTGGATGAGACAGCCACAGAGATGGTGGTCAGGGAGTCCACGGCGAATATCTCGATCGTGACCGGTTTTCACACGGAAAATAGCGTTACCCTCCGGGTTGGCGACGAATTGATGACTTTCAGTGGGGTAACACGGGAACCGCCTTATACATTCACGGGGCTCAAGCGCGGGGCGAACCGAACGAAACCCTCGGCACACGATGCCGGTGAGACGGCTTTTCATTTAAGCGAACGTTTCGGCAGGTTTGTCCCCGGCCCTGATACCGAACTCTTTAAAGAGATGGCGCACCGCCACGCTGAAATCGTGAACGATTGCGGGTTCGATGGAATCTACCTGGACGCCATAGATGGAAGCGCCGTGCTTGGCGGCGAAGAGAACTTCTGGTATTACGGGACGAAGTTTATTTTCGAGATAGCCAAACAGTTGAAACGTCCCGTGGGGATGGAGATGAGCTCCATGGCACACCACTGGTGGCATTACCGATCAAGGTATCAGGCGTGGGATCGTCCTCACCGGGGCTACAAAAGATTCGTGGACATCCACCTGGCTTCCATAAAAAACCCGAGTTACTTTCTCCCTGAACAGATAAAATCGAACGAGTGGGAGCATGGCTTGTGGCGCGGTCACACCCCCTTGATTGACAAATACGCTTCGGCAGAATCGAGTCAGACCATGTTGCCGTTACACTTGGGGTGGTGGGGCAACCAAACCTGGGCACCCCCGCAAGTAGAGCCCACCTTCTTTGACGACATCGAGTACCTGGGTTGTAAAATGATCGGCAATAACGCCGGCTTCTCTCAATTGGGGGGCGTCGATAAAGAAACGCTTCAGGCAGTCCCGCTATTCAAGAGGAGCGCGGAGATTCTCAAGCAATACGAAGAGCTGCGCCGTGCCGATTACTTTAGCGATTCCGTCCGAGCGCTTTTGCGTCAAGCGGGAAAAGAGTACACGTTATTCCGGGACGAGGCGGGGAGGTGGAACTTCAAACCGGCCGTTTATGAAAAGCATAAGGTCTCGGGGTTGAATCATCCTTCCGCCAGCTGGGTGGTAAACAATCCTTTTGACGCCCAGCCCGTGAAGTTGAGAATAGAGCCCCTGTTGGCCGTGAAATCGTACGACGACCCTTCCGCCATTCTCCTCACCGATTTTTCTTCACCCGGTAATTTCAACCAAGCAGCATCTGCCGATGGAGTTACCGGGGTGATTCAATCCTCCCCGGAAAAAACGCCAAGCGGGGAGTCAAGCGGTCAATTCTCGTCAACCAACGCAAGAGCGATACCACGCGAAGGCGCATACGTGAACATGGAGAAAACTTTTGCTCCCGGGCTCAACCTTGCCAACAACCAGGCATTGGGAGTATGGGTAAAAGGGGATGGCAGCGGGCAATTGCTCAACCTTAGCTTAAGAAGCCCTATCCATGTTTCGCACGGGGCACACGGTGATCGTTTCATTAAGGTTGACTTTACCGGGTGGCAATATTTCGAGTTGGTCGAAATTGAATCGTCGGAAATCAGCGATTACAGTTGGCCCGATGATTCCCACTTTTACGTTTACGATTCATACAGGCATACGATACAGTTTGAAAACATCAACAAATTCCAGCTATGGTACAATAACCTTCCCGGCGAGAAAGAGGTCAGCTGCTTGCTGGGGCCTGTCAAGGCATTACCCACGGTGCCGTTGACGATTGAGAACCCGGTAATCACGCTGAACGGGGAGAAGTTGGTGATCCCGGTAAAGATGGAATCGGGGATGTACCTCGAGCTCCTCTCTCCGACCGATTGCAAACTGTACGGCTCTAAAGGAGAATTACTACAAAAAATCCTGCTAGAAAGCGAACTCCCCTCTTTAATCCCCGGCGACAACGAAATTTCATTTTCATGTGCAGGCCCTGAAGATGTAAACACGCGGGTACAGGTCACGGTAATCGGTCACGGAAAACCGCTCGATATGAAATAAGCAGCCACCTAATCACCGAACAACACATTTCAACGGGATTGCAGTGAACCGGGGTTGTCGTAAACGAAGTACTTATCAAAACCAACCACTTGGTCACCAAACAGCCGACCCTGCCTGATAAATCTTAAAAAGTAGGATATTCGCATGGTATTGGATTTTTTTGTGTAGATTTGACAAAAACTACTTATCATGAAAAAGGGAACAGTGCGTGTAATCACGGTGCTTGTCACGGCTATCACGTTGTCTGTAGTCTGTCTGGCCTGTCATAAGCTACGGACGACGAAAAGCGGGACAGAGGGTGCGTCACCCAAAGAAGCGTTCCGGGGTGTCGTTCTCTACCCAAGCGATATACGCTCATTGGGAGCGGAAAAGCTGGTCGACATCTTGAAGGGGGCAGGCATCAACTTACTGGGGATTCACTCCAACACCATCACGGAAGACTTGGACAGCTTGAGGATATACCTGGAGAGCGCCGACGGCCAACTGTTGATGGAGTTATGTCAAAAAAACGGCATCGATGTGGAGTATGAATGCCACGTCTTAAAAGAGATGCTGCCCCGCTCCTTGTTCGACATACATCCCGAATATTTCAGGTTAGATGCTAAGGGATCACGAACAAACGACCTCAACATCTGCTTCTCCTCCGACGAGGCATGGGCGGTTATCGAAAAAAACGTGATGGAATTGCTCCGGTGGTTGCAACCGACGACCAACCGCTATTTCTTCTGGATAGACGACTCCCGAGATGGCTTTTGCCACTGCGACAAATGCGCACCCTATTCACCCAGCGACCAAGCGCTATTGTACGAAAACAAGATGTTGCAAATTATTCGCAAGGTGAACCCCGAGGCTACATTGGCCCACCTAGCCTATGCCAGTACCCTGGAAGCACCGGGAACGGTGAAACCGCTGGAAGGAATCTTTCTGGAGTTTGCCCCCATTGGACGCAACTACGCCAATCCCCTGCCACCAGAAGAGCATAACGCCCTGAAAAAGAACTTAGAGGTCTTCCCAAAAGAGACGGCACACCTGTTGGAATACTGGCTGGACGCTTCCATGTTCTCCAAATGGAATAGAAACAACTGGACACGGGTTCCGTGGAATCCCGATGAGTGCCAACGCGATATCGAACTGTACCGGGAGTTGGGAATCGAATCGTTCACCACTTTTGCCACGTGGATGTTGCACCAACGCTACTTTGAACTGCACGGCCAAGACGAGGCAGTGAAAGCAGTAAACGAATATGGCTCCTTACTAAAACAAAGCTCCTTGTAAAAATAGGGTTCTTCCCAAAAGGAACATGATAACCAGTAAAAAAAATCAAACCATATGCACTACTCAAGAAGAAAATTCATCGCCACGGCGGCATCGGGAGTGGCCGCCACCGCGGTTACCCCAATGGCATTGGCCGCGAAACAGCCGGGAGCGTATCATGCATCCTCAACCATGGAGAGCAACACACGAGTCGCCCCCTCGGAGTTCATCATCTTTCCCTGGGGCAGTATGCCTATCGCCCCCGCTAACGGGCCATGGGGTGACCTGGCCGATACCAACGACATGTTAAAGGACCTCTTCGATTGCGGGTTCAACACGAGCGGATTCACCAGAAACATAGAAATTCTTCGCGACATCAGGAACAACCAACTGGTGGGCATCCTAAGGGTCGGAATTAACACGAATCAAGAGGTCACGCAAGAGGAGGCAGACAACCACATCCGGAAGGTCATTGAGTCGATCACCGACCCCGAAGATCGAAAAGCGATACACGCGATCTACATCCGTGATGAACCGAACGCTTCACTTTTCCCAAGGCTAAATATCTGGTCGGAAGCGATAAAAAAGCAAGGGTTCCTACCCTACATCAACCTGTACCCCGATGCCGTCTTGCCCGAGTGGTTGGGGACAAAAGATTACGAGGAGCATCTCGATCAATACGTGGAGATTTGCGACCCTCCCTACATTTCGTATGACAACTACTCCCTATTCGAGGGGGGCCGACTGGATGAAGACCGGTTTTACGGCAATATCGAAGCCATTCGTCATAAGTCACTGCAAGCGGGAATCCCCTTCTGGAACGTGATCCTCGCGAATGCTCACTTCAAGTACGCCGAACCGTCAGACGCCACATTCGCCATCCAGGTCTACTCCACCCTGGCATATGGGGGCAGAGGGATCGGTTACTTCACCTACTACACACCCCAGGTTGGCAATTACCGTCTCTCACCGATCGACCGTTTCGGCTACCGGACGAAAACGTGGGGGATGATGCGGAACATAAACCTGCAAGTGCACTCGCTTGCCCCAGTCTATTGCCAGCTAAAGAGCATCAACGTATTCCATACCGGCCACATCGTTAGAAACGGGCGGGGCATCGAAACGGCCAAGCTGGTGGAATCGATCAGCAGCGGGTCGCTAGTGGTGGGCGAATTCGCACACCCCGATGGGAAGCCTTATGTCATGGTCGTCAACAAGGATGTACACTCCTCCATCGAGTTCGATATTGAATTCAAGGAAAAGGGAAAAATCATGATCGTCAGCCAGTTTAATCAAGGACGGGTTCCCTTTCAAGGGGAGCAGAAATGGCTC
>JAMNYO010000094.1 GCA_023622765.1 Bacteroidota bacterium
GTTTTCTCCAGCCACGCGGACGGGAAGCAGCCCGCCGGTCGTGCCGCTAAAAGCGTGATGTACGACGCGGACATGAAGATATGGGTTGAAGGTTACCGGGCGATCTCCAAGGGGCGGTACATCGGCGACAAGGGATACTTCGACGTGTGGCCCGAGAAGGCGATAAGGTACTGGGGGGAAAGGGAAGTAACAAACTATTAAAAATCATGAATGATGAGTAAGAATTTTCAAAAAACGATAAAGAGTTACGGGGAATTTTACTCGCTGCTGAAACGCATGCCGGGGGCTCACGACGGCTTGAAGGAGGAGCTCGTCCTCTCGTTCACCGACGGGCGCACGGAGTCGTTACGGGCGATGCGGGATGGCGAGTACAAGCGGATGTGCGCCTCTATGCGCGAGAGCGTGAACAACGGGATGTCCGAGGAGCGGCTGCAAATCGAGCTAAAGAAACGGCGATCGGCCGTGCTGCACCGGATGCAAAAGATAGGGGTAGACACCACGAGCTGGACGAACGTCGACAACTTTTGCCTGCAACCCCGCATCGCCGGCAAGGTGTTTCGCCGGCTCACCATCGACGAGCTTAGTGCGCTTATCCCCAAGCTGGAAAGCATCTACCGGAAGCAACAGCGGAAGCTTCCGCGGGTACCGGAGGATTTGTTGACGATGATCATGTGGGTAAACTAAGCCCGCGAGAATGGCATTCACCTAGTTTGAAAAGGCGATAGATGAAAAAGAAGCGGGTTACTCGGGCGTACAAGAAAAGAGAACGGGCTCGGCTTACAAGGAGGGAAGTCGAGGGCAGGATAGCCGACATCGTGGCCTGGCTCTTGGATCACCCGTCTGATGACCCGCGGTGGAGAGAAAAAGTACGCGAGATGCACGCGCTTGAAATCAAGCTGGAGATCATGGAAACGCCATTTCGGAGGGATGTTGGCGGGGATGATTACAGGATAGTTAAAAGTTAGAGTTATGATGTTTGACCCACTCGAATTGCACAAGGCCTATTTCATTTTTTTAAGTGAGCCTGAATATCGGACACCGGAATACTTCGCTGCAAATGAGGACGAGGCAATGCTGGTACACCTGGAGTGGAACCTTTATCAGGAAAAACAGGCGTTCACGTGTGCATATGCCCACTTTAAGAACAAGGTTCTTCCAGTGTTTAGAAACAAGCATAGGATCATATACGTGCCTGAACTAGGTGGGCATGTAAATATGATTGACTATGATGGTTATTTCGAGGCTAAGGAAGCGGTTGATGAACAATGGGAAAAGTGCGAAAGGGCTTACTCCCATGTGAAAGAAACTGAAAGGTGGATTAATGAAAAAAAACAGGAAATATTCCTGAAAAAGGAAAGACAAAAGGATAAGCAATTTTTATCAAGATATCGCGATAAGCTGATGGAGGCTGAGCGATGGGTGGGCCATAAAAATCCCGTACAAATGGAGTTATTTTAAAACAAAGAATATGGACGAAAGAAACGACAAAAAAGTGGACGTGGTGACGGGGGTTGCCATTTTGCTGGCCGCTTTAGCGGCCGTATTGTCAGTGATGACGTTGTGTTATTTGTCTCAAACAATTTAAACGACAACGATATGGCGAAAACAGGAATATATTCCCCGGAACTTGGGTGCATAGGTTTGGAATCGGTCAAAGTTGGCAGAAACGATCAATGTCCGTGTGGTTCAGGGAAAAAGGCCAAAAAATGCTGTGGAGCGGAAACTAAGTACAGAAACCGTGATTTTGAAAACATTTCGGATTTGAAAATAGAGCTCAAGTACTGGGAAAAAGAAAGAGATGCCTTGATGTCACGGAAAGGTTATAACATGCCCGTTAAGCTTGCGGAAGTCAACAAAAACATAAATGCATTAACAAAGAAAATTGAAACGATCAAAAAATTAAATCATGGCAAAAAGAACGAGGAAGGTGATCCTGCAGGGGATCACGAGTGAACAGATGGAAGCGGCGTTTTCTGAATACGCCGCCGCGGACGCCAGGCTGGCGAAGATTAACGCCGAGCTGGACATGCAGATCACGAGGCTGCGCGACAAGCGAGCTGACGAGATCTCGGAATTAGTTAAGAAAAAGGAGAAGAGCTTCGAGGTGGTGCAGGCCTACTCGCTCGAGAACCGGGAACGGCTGTTCTCGAAGAAAAAGAGCATGGAAGGCACGCACGGGACGTTTGGTTTCCGTACCGGAACGCCGCGACTTAAGACGTTGCGCGGCTTCACGTGGGCGGCCGCGCTGAACCTGATAAAGGAGTTCTTGCCCGACTACGTGCGCGTGAAGGAAGAGCCGGCAAAGGATCTACTACTTGCAGATAGAGAGATCCCGGAGGTGGCAGCCGAGTTCGAGAAGTGCGGTATCGAGGTCGTGCAGGATGAGACGTTTTTCATCGACCTCAAGAAGGAGGAGCAGCAGGAGGCATGAGGCAAAGCCGGTACACGTACGAGCGAGATTCCACCGGATGGGTCGTGGTCGAGTGGCGCGACGGGAACGCGGGCGGTCGAGTGGGTGAAACGGTATCGTCCCACATCCTCAAGTCCGATGCACGTCGTGAAGCATATCGGCTTAACGGCTGGGTGGACTACCGCCTTGAGTTCTCGTACAACTGGAACGGTAAGTTGAACGGCAAGGCGTTCACCTCGATCCGGCTATGGAACGAGAAGAAGTACGTGCAAGGCAGGGAGTACGACGTGTACCTGAAGGATTTCCGGCGCGGGCGCGTGAAGTTGATCTCCATGAAGCGAATGAGGCTGCACTGGCTACTCGGCGATCGAGTGCCGGGACATCATACGAAAAATGTATAAAAACAAGCGCGTGAACTGGGAAACGCAACAACTAGCGTACCTGCTTTTCGCGTACGTTGACGAGGAGAAAGTTTTACTTTAAAATTACTAACAAGATGAAAGCAGTTGATTTTTTTTACGCGTGTATCGTGCTGTGCGTTTTGCTCGGGGCGTGCGGCTACATGTTGCACGATGGGAATTTCGTGTTTGGCGGCCTGGTGCTCGCAACGGCGGTGTACCACGTTTGGCACGTGTGGCGAGCGTATAGAAAGCAAGATCGATGATTATCGCGATTGACTTTGACGGGACGCTCCATTACGGGGAATACCCCAAGATCGATAACGCCCCGTTTAACGTGGCCAAGTACAACGGTGCGAACACCCGGAAGGTATATGCCGATGTCTATATTGACGACCACAACGTGGGTGGCCTTCCACCTTGGGAGGAGATTTACAGGCTGATCGCGGCGATGAAGGTGGTTTCATGTTGATTTGGATGGGTGATTTTT
>JAMNYO010000089.1 GCA_023622765.1 Bacteroidota bacterium
ATGAGCCCAAAGGCGGCCGCGATATAGAGGAAAACAGCGACCGATCCGCTGGTATGGCCGTAAGAGTGCATACCGCTCAGGAAGTAGTTCACCCCCAGGAAGGTCATCAACACCGATGAGAAAGCAAGTACCGAGAGGAAGTTAAACAACCAGGTGTAGTTCCCCTTTTTTATCAAGTGGATGTGCGTAACGATGGCGTAAACCACCACGGTAATCAACGCCCAGGTCTCCTTGGGATCCCATCCCCAGTAGCGCCCCCACGACTCGTTGGCCCAAACGGCACCAAGGAAAGTCCCGGTAGTCATCAAGGCAAGTCCCACCAGCAGCGACAGGTTGTTGATGATGCTTAGCTCTTTCACCCTGAAGGTTACAGCGGCATCGTTCTTATTGAACGCCATCAGTGAGAGGTTGGTGATACCCAGCAGGAAGCTGATACCGAAAAAGCCATAGGCCGCCACGATGACCGCCACATGAAACATCAGCCAGGGCGACTTCAAGACAGGCACCAACGTGTTGATCTGAGGATCCATCCAGTTGAGTCCCGACACGAATAGGATCACCCCCCCGAAAAGAGTGGCCAAGGCAAGCGTGAGGCTGTTCTTTCGCCCAAAGAGCAACCCGGCCAGCACCGTGGCCCAGGCGATGTAGACCATTGTTTCGTAGGAATTGCTCCAGGGTGCGTAGCCAGAGATATACCACCGTAGCCCCATACCAAACATATGGTAGAGAAAGATCAAGATGATACCGATAGTAAGCGCAAGAGAGGCGTAGTGTAGCCAAGAACGACTCCTGAATAGCTGTACTGCGGCCACCAGAAGCAAAAGTCCCCCGAGAATAAAGTACCCCACCTTGCATCGGCCGAAAATGTTCATCTCATTGTAATGCACTTCCGCCCTTAACTTATTGGTGTTGATAAGCTGGGCCTTGTCGTTCTTCAACTGATGTGCTTCAAGTAGCCAGAGCACGTCGCCCGCTTTATCCCAGTCGCCGCTCCTCACCGCATCTCCCACTTCCGAAAGGTACAAAGAGAAGGTCTGGGTGATAAAGAGCGAATCTTGTCGCGGGAAGTGGCTCAACTCCTCTCCCGGGGCGTACCAGGTATGGGTCGGGTCGTTGGGGTCGGGAAAGATGCCGGGAAGCGAAAAGTTAAAAAGCTGGTAGACGATGTTCACCCGTTCGTCCAGGTTAATCAACTCTTTATCCAGCATGCTCCTATCGCTGACCGGCCGATGGAAAGCCTCTTGCAGACGTGGCAGCAGGCGATAGCGCCCCTCCTCGTCAAAAAAGTCGGAATAGGCCGCGTAGCTGCCAGGCAATTCATATATGAACTGTATCAGCTCATTGTCCACCACGATAAGCGGCACCATCGACCAGGTACGCGGCATCGCGAAGAGGCTCAACAGAAACTGATCGGGGTTGAGACCCTCGAAGTCCCTCTCCTTGTGAAGCTTCCGAAGTATCTCCGAAGAGAAGGTGTTCATCGGCATCACCCGCCCCCGGAACTGGACCGGCAGGGCACCGAAACGAGCAGCATGTTCGGCAGACACCGCACTTTGCAACGCGGTCTCCAACGCGGCGCGGTGTACATTCAACTGTTTTCCGTTCAGTGGTGAGTTTATCGGTACGGTTGTCTCCAAAGCCGCATGGTGCGCATCCACTCCCATGCTGCCTGACGGGGAAACCTGCACGGGTTGGCTCACCTCTACACTGTCGTCAAGTGAGGCGTTTAACACGGTATCGGTCGTGGTTTCCTGCCCGATAACCATCGAAGGGAACAGCCCCAGGAATAAGCACAAGAGAGCAGCAGACCACAACTTTTCAGCCTGCTTTCTGACCCCCTTCAACTGCTTAAGCAGCGTGCGAAAACGTGAATTGGAAACGAAAAAAATAAGGATAAAGCCGATGATCAGGAGGAGGTACCCGGTATAGGTGATGGTTCTACCGGCCACATCCCGGTTCACAGAGAGAATGGTCCCTTTTTCATCGGAATCGTAGGATGCCTGAAAAAAGCGATACCCCTTCAGGTCCAACACGTTGTTCATAAAAACCCTCGCCTCACGTACCTCCCCATCCAAATGAACAAGCAGATCGCTCTCGTAGGAGGAGGGACTTTGGGAGCCGGGGTAGCGGTTCAGCGTGAACTTCACTAGCTCCAGTTCGAAAGGCAACCGCTCGACATGAACCCCCTTGGAGGTATGCATCACCATCTGGTCGCTTCGCTCCCCCTCCCGGATATGTACTTGTCCTTCCTTACCAAACAGATGGGTGGTTAACGCTCCCCCAAGTATTACAATCAACGCGAAATGGATCACCAGGAGGGCCCATTTTTTCCGACGAAACCATTTCTCACGGAAGAGGAGCAACAGGAAGTTCAGCACCAGCAGGAACTGGAGAAAAATAAACAATGGGGAGTAGTAGATCAGCATTTTTGCTGCTTCCGTCCCCATTGTTTTCTCGATGAAGGTAGCCGAGCCCAACCCCACCGCGTATATCGTCATCAAAACGATGGTCCCCCTATAGGATGAAAAGAATGAGAATACCCTCTCCATTGACTACTTTCTCCGTTTCGTACCACACGCAACGTACCAAACCGTGCAGTGTGTCTCATCACACTGCACGGCAGGTTGTGTGCAGCACGTAAAATAATCTTATGCGTCTATGCTGCCCTTTAGGCCTCTTCCCACTGCGCGCGAAGCAGTTCCAAGGCA
>JAMNYO010000117.1 GCA_023622765.1 Bacteroidota bacterium
AAAAGACGAGTGCTGTCTTTTGTTTTGTCTGAACTGAAATATACTTGTAATTAGAATTATTGTAATTAACAGAATATTAGTTAGATAACTATATTAAACATTTTCGTATGAAAAGTATTAAAGGAACCCAAACAGAAATTAATCTGATGAAATCGTTTGCCGGGGAATCCCAGGCAAGAATGCGCTACACTTATTTCGCGAAAGAGGCCGATAAAGAAGGCTACAAGCAAATCGCGGCCATCTTCATGGAAACCGCCGAGCAGGAAAAAGAACACGCTAAGCGGATGTTCAAATATTTAGAAGGCGGTATGCTGGAAATCACCTCTACTTTCCCGGCCGGAGTTATCGGGACAACCGCCGAAAACTTGGAAGCCGCGGCTGCCGGTGAGAACGAAGAGTGGACAGAGCTATATCCTCACTTTGCCGACGTTGCCGAAGAGGAAGGCTTTAAGGAGATCGCCACCATGTACCGGATGATTGCGAAAGCAGAGGCCATTCACGAAGAACGTTACTTGAAGCTGTTACAACGGGTGAAAGACGAAACGGTATTCTCGCGCGATGAAAAAATCGAGTGGCAATGTCGCAATTGCGGGTATGTTCACGAGGGCAAAAATGCACCTAAAACATGCCCCGCTTGCTTACATTCGCAAGCCTATTTCGAGGTGAAATGCGACAAGTATTATTAGTCGGTTAAAAAGAGGCTGTCTACTTTTAGGCAGCCTTTTTTTATTACTCCATAAAAATCGATACCCCCAGATACCAGCCGAGGTGTGCATCCAACTTGGCTTCTCCCGTCATAAAACCTTTCGTTTTGGCGATGATCCCTAAATCAGCAGACATGGCCGATAAACGGGAATGGGTAGCCACCGGGAACTTGTATTGCAACTTGCCATCTACCGCACCCCCCGCGAGCGAACGAGAGGTGGTAAAGTCGAGCTTTTCCGGTTGTAGCCAGCCGTGAAAGGAAAACACCGTCTTGAGGTTTCCGGTCAAGCAAACATCACTCATTTGAAGGCCTAAAGCCGGGAACCACCGCGTTCTGTTTTGATGTTGCCTAAAGTAGAGATGCGCGTTAAACCGCCTTGCCTGTAGCCAAATGTTTTCATCGATGTAATCGCCGAAGGGCGACATGCCATACCCAAGGCTTCCATTCACCCGGCAACCGTTCTTCATTTCCCATCCCGTTTTACCCAAAAGAAGGGGGTCGATAAAGTTCAACAGCGAGCGCCATCCCACCCGTTTGGCGAACCTTCGTTCCTCGGTCGTCAGGTCTTTCGATCGGGTATACCGGAAGAACGGCATATCTGGCCGGTGCAGGTGGCGAATCGCCCCGAAAACGTCATGCCCCACGATATCGCGCTCCAGTTCATCCTTCTCTTCCTCTAACTCGATATCCCTGTTTACCGCAACGGTAAAGTAATAGGCGATAAGATTCAGTTTTCGCATGAAAAACTCCATCCCCAAGACATTGAAATCCTCTTTCCCCCAATTCAACAGGGAGCTTTCCGAGAGGAGCAGCGTGTAATCAGATTCCAACCCGGCCGTATGCAGTCGGATGTAGGTGGGCAAATCGTTATCTCTCAACTGAATAAGCGTTTGATCTGACACCCCTTTCACGTAGGCGGCAAGGTTTTCATTGAAAAACGGGTTAGAAACCGAGCCGATATGGTTGGTGGTGAGTATCGCGCGATGCCCCTCTTCATGGGTTAACGGTATCGTGATCAAGCTCATTCCTACCTGTATCAACGCGCTCACCCTGGGCGAAACAGCCCTATTCAGCTCGTTTACAGATAACCGATACAGACTCAGGTAGTTCTGGTTGAACTGCTTCATCGTAAACAGGCTTGGCGGGGAGTCTTTGACGATGAAAGGGTACTCTTTAATATGCAGGAGCGAATCAGGATAATTGCTCCTGTTTTGTCCCACCGCGTAACAAACAAACAGGATAAATATCGACATGCATGCTATCGTTCTTCTAATCATCATGGCCTAAACTGGGTTTTACTAGAAGTATTGTTTCAATTGGATTATTCCGGCTATAAAGCTACAATTTTTTTACGTAGTCACACTCAATTTCTACGTGAAAGTGCCACGTCCGTGGGGAGTAACAATAATGAAAAAAATGACGGGTTTATTTGTTCATATTGCTACATTTCGGTATCTTGGTGCTGTAATTTACAGATCATGAAATCAAGAACCACCAAACATCGTCAAGAGGTCTCCTCTAGAAATCCGATTGAACGTTCCAAGCAGAGCAAGAAAAGGAGGGGTGTCACCTGGTCGCTCGTCCTGATATTCTTGTTGCTTTTGCTGTTGGTTGTACTCTATTTCTTCTTCCCCATCTCCCGCCCCTAAAACATCGGCGACAAATGCGGAGAGACTCAGTGGAGCGTGGTGTTTCCACTTGAAAGAGAAACAGACAACAGTGCCAGCCGAACTAGGAACCCATACCTTAGCAGCTCCATTCTCGGCGTAAACGGAAACAGGTGATTTAAAAAGAGGACGATTTGATTATTCAGTGCAATTGACTACATTTGCACAAGGTTTTTATTGACTGCAATGTCAATAGAACAAAATCGGCAGGATTAAAATAATCTGAAAACAAACTCAAAACAAATAAAACGACTATGTCTACTACGGTAAAACTCTATTCATTGCCGCTGAGCAACGTGAAAACGTTCCTGTTCGCACTTCTTTTCGTGGTGGGGAACATCCTGTTTCCTCAACTGGCACACCTGATGCCGCAGGGAGGTTTGATTTTCCTTCCCATCTACTTCTTTACATTGGTTGGCGCATACAAGTACGGCATCCACGTGGGATTGCTGACTGCTGTTCTTTCGCCGTTGGTGAACCACCTCCTTTTCGGGATGCCACCAGCGGCCGCCCTACCAGCCATCCTGGTCAAATCGATTATTCTGGCTATCGCAGCTGCCTGGGTCGCTCAACACTTCAAGCGTGTCTCCCTGTTGGCCATCCTGCTGGCCATCCTCGCGTACCAAGTGATCGGTACCGGTATCGAGTGGGCCATGACCCAAAACCTAGCCATCGCCCTGCAAGATTTCCGCCTCGGGCTCCCGGGCATGCTGATCCAGCTGGTGGGCGGTTACTTCCTGCTCAAGGCGCTGGCCAAAGTGTAGCGGCGTGAACCACAAGAGCTTCGAAGAGGTCATCCAACGGTTTCGGGAAATCGATATCCCCGAAACGTTCGATATGATTGTGGCCATCGCGAACGGTGGTATCGTCCCGGCCGGCATCCTTGCCCAGCGCCTCGGACTGGAAGTACACCTGCTAAAAATCAACTGGCGCGACACGAGGCAACAACCTAAGTACGATGCCCCAAGGCTCTTGGCCCCCATCGACTTCGAGTACCGGGACCGGTCGATTCTCCTGGTGGAAGACCGTGTCAAAAGCGGCACGACGATCACCTACGCCATGGAGCTGCTGAAGGGAGCGAAATGTATTAAAACGTTCGCGGTGAACGGGAAAGCGGACTACTCGTTGTACGACGAAGCCTGCTTCATATTCCCGTGGGTCGTATAATTGAACAACACTATACATTCGAGATTATGGACAGACGAAATTTTTTACGAGCAGTGGCCCTGAGTGGAGCCGCGCTCACCACGATAAAAGAGGTGGATGCGATGAGCATTCTCTCGCAGTCGTTTGAAGCCTCTGAAAAAGCTCCCAAATACGACCTGGTGGCAGTGCTGGGCGGCGAACCGGAAGTGATGTTCCGCAAGGCAATTGCCGAGATGGGAGGCATGAAGCAATTCATCAAGAAGGGCGACAAGGTGTGTGTGAAACCCAATATCGGCTGGGATCAACCGGTGGAGATGGCTGCCAATACCAACCCGAAGCTGGTGGCCGAGATTATCAAGCACTGTTTCGATGCGGGTGCGGCAGAGGTGACCGTGTTCGATCATAGCTGCGATGACTGGCGCAAAACCTACACCAACAGTGGAATAGAGGAGGCGGCCAAGGCGGAAGGTGCCCAGGTGGTACCGGCTCATCAGGAGTCGTACTACAAGAGCGTCTCGTTGCCTAAGGGGAAGAGCCTGAAAAACGCCAAGATTCACCAGGCCATCGTGGACAGCGACAAATGGATCAACGTACCGATCCTCAAGAACCACGGCGGGGCACAGCTCACCATCTCCATGAAGAACTACATGGGGATCGTTTGGGACAGGGGCTTCTTCCATGCCAACGACCTACAACAATGCATCGCGGATGTATGCACCTACGACAAACGCCCGGTTCTGAACGTGGTAGACGCGTACCGGCTGATGAAGACCAGCGGGCCAAGGGGTCGTTCACTATCTGACGTGGTGCTCTCTAAAGGACTCTTCATCTCGCAGGACATCGTGGCCGTGGACACGGCAGCCACCAACTTCTTCAACCAGGCCCGCGAAATGCCCCTCGAAAAGGTCACGCACATTGGCAAGGGAGAAGAGCTGGGGGTAGGGACCACGGACTTGGAGAAGTTGAAGATTGGAAGGTTACGGGTATAGAATCATACCGCCATGCTGAAGAAGATTCGCGTTACCCTATCCATACTCCTTTTCAGCCTGATCACGCTCTACTTTCTCGATTTCAGGGAGTTCCTTCCCGATTGGCTTCAATGGCTCACCAAGGTACAGCTTGTCCCTGCGCTATTGGCCCTGAATGTTGTCGTGCTGGTCGGATTGCTGCTTTTAACCCTCCTGTTCGGCAGGGTCTACTGCTCCTCCATCTGCCCGATGGGGATATACCAAGACACGGTGGCTTGGTTGTCGAAACGTGTGAACAAAAAGAAGCGATACCGTTACAACAAAGCGAAAAACGGGTTGCGATTAGTCGTACTGATATCCACCGTGGCGGCCTTCATCCTTGGGGTTACCCTGCTCGTTGGACTGCTTGATCCCTACGGTGCCTACGGGAGGATGGTCACACACCTGCTCCGACCTGTTTACCTGGCGGGCAACAACCTGCTGGCATTAATCTTCACCTCATTCAACAACTTCACTTTTTACAAGGTAAGCCTCTACATCGTGAGCGTCTCCTCGCTCGTGATCTCCCTGATCACCCTCCTGGGGATCGGCTACATGGCATGGCGAGGCGGCAGGAGTTACTGCAATACCGTTTGTCCCGTGGGAACGCTCCTCGGCTTCCTTAGCCACTACTCCCTCTTTAAAGTCAGGATTGACGAGACAAAATGCAACGCGTGCGGGCTGTGCGCCATGAAGTGCAAGGCCTCGTGCATCGATGCAAAAAACAAACGGATTGACTATAGCCGCTGCGTCACCTGCTTTAACTGCCTAGGAAGCTGCCATCGCGACGCAATGGAGTACAAGCTGACATCCCCCTTGAGGAGAAAAAAAGCAGAAGAAACTAGTGAAGCACGAAAGACCAACAACCAAGTGCCCACGGACAACTTGGACGCTTCAAAGCGCCGTTTCTTGACCGTGCTGCTGGCCATCTCCTTATCCGCGAAAGAGCTGGTAGCAAAATCATGGTCGGGAAAACTCTTGCCCAAGCGTGCATTCAAACGGCAAACGCCAATCGCACCACCAGGGGTGCCCTCCATCGACCACCTGCTTCAAAAATGCATCTCCTGCCACCTATGCGTGAGCAAATGCCCCTCCCGGGTGATTAAACCGGCCTTGCTAGAGTATGGACTGGGAGGGATGATGCAGCCCAGGCTCTACTTTGACCGCGGGTTTTGCAATTACGACTGCACGGTATGCGGCGATGTCTGCCCCACCGGTGCCATCCTCCCCCTAACCAAGGAGGAGAAAAACCATACCCAGGCAGGACAGGTACAGTTGATCCTGGAAAACTGCATCGTCTACAACGATGAGACCAGTTGCGGGGCCTGCTCCGAGCACTGTCCCACGCAAGCGGTACGGATGGTGCCGTATAAAGAGGCACTGACCATTCCAGAGATCAACCCGAAAATATGTGTGGGGTGCGGTGGTTGCGAGTATGTCTGTCCCGCTATTCCCTATAAAGCCATCTACGTGGAAGGAGTGATTGCGCAACGGCGCATCACAATTGAACATGAAGAGGTAGATGAAATTCAGGTTGACGATTTCGGGTTTTGAACGCGGGAGGAATGTTTCGAATGTCTCCCCTAAAGGAGATTAACTTGTCTATCACGAATGTATGAACCTGACATCTTTAAAACAGTCATTAAACACCCTAAAGTAATCTCATGAACTATATAGTCAAACGGCTGGAAACGGAGCTGGGAATGATGATCGCCGCGGCAACCGAAAAGGGAATCTGTCTGCTGGAATTCGCCGACTGCCAACGTTTTAACCGGAAACTACAATCGCTGGAATCCGCTTTCAAAGCCCGGATCGACTTGGATAATAACCCCCATTGGAATGCGCCTGGGAGGCAACAGAGTCAGACATGGCCCCATGATCTTTCTTATACCACTCTCCAGGAAGCCGTTAATGGACAACAGGATAGCACAACACCTCACAACGCATCTTGTAAGCTCCATTTGGATGCACTTAAAAGGCAACTAGCGGAATACTTCAAGGGGGAGCGGAGGGAGTTCGATATATCCCTGGATCTGGTCGGCACGGAGTTTCAAAAAATGGTGTGGTTAAGCCTGTTGCAGGTACCGTATGGCCACATCATCAGCTACGCGGAACAGGCCAAGTTAATTGGAAGACCAACGGCTGTCCGAGCGGTGGCCAACACCAACGGTCAAAACAGGGTGGCCATTATCCTGCCCTGCCACCGCGTGATCGGCTCCAATGGAACCCTTACAGGCTATGGAGGCGGGTTATGGAGAAAGGAAAAACTGTTGGAACTTGAGAAGCGGCACCTTTGTCCACTGATAGGTAGTTAATCTACTTTTTGAAAGGGGTTATCGAGGCCACCGTGACAGCAACCTTGAACTATCCACAAGGCATTGAAAATCAAACTCACTACTTGTAAATATCGAGAGACAGCAACTTCTATGGGAGGTTATATAAGTTCATCTCCCCAATTCTACAAATCCCTCTTCGTCTGGCGTCCGAACCCGCCAACGGTAAGCGTTATGGTATGCATGTTACCCCTCTGTAGCTGATGACGTTCACCTAAGTTGGGGATGTAGTAAGTATACCGCAGCCCCACGTACCCACCCCCGTAACGGGAGAGGTCAATATCCTTGTTCCAAACATTCACTTTGAGGTCTAAGCCAAGGAGGTAATTGAAAGACGACAGCTCTTTGAAGTCCTCCAACTCGGGGTACTTATCCTTTACCTGCTCAAACGAGGGCCCTATCCCCATCCCTCCGATACCCGCGACAGGGGAGATAAGCACGTTCCGGCTTTGTAATACCGGGTAGTGAAATGCGATGTCCGCCCCCATCACGTACCCGTTCACATCCTTAGGCCAGGTGATATCCCGGCGGGTAATCTCCTGCAACGTCTTGGTACCGGAAAAATTGACGCGCGTAGAGACGGTGAACTTCTTGTACGAGACATCGAACGCGAACCCGGCGATTACACGATTGGTAAAGTGGTTGCTCAATCCTCCGGTGAACATATTGTAACCAAGGAATAATTCGCTCCCCAACCCCCAGTCAGAAGGGCGAAAACGGTATCGGATGTACCGTCGCGTATAGTTTTCGTAACGGCTATCCTTATAATTATCCAAGAAAGCGGACGCCTTGGCGTTCACCTCCTCCATCCCCTCCTCGTCATATACGCTATCCGATGTAAAGAGGAGTGAGTGAAGCAACAACTTGAGGAACTCCTTCTCCTCCGCGTTCAGCTCCGCATTATCGATGCTCACCGTGAGCGGGATATAGGCTTCCGCCGATTTCTTGCCCAACTCTTCCGAGAGGCGATCGCTCCGCACGATCATGTCCAACACAGGGGTTCCATCAAACCGCTCCGGCACTTTCCAGTAGACACCTTGCCTCCATTCGGGACCGGAAGCGTAATCTTCCGCCTCATGAAGCAACTCCGCGAAATCTTCGGTCCAGAAGCATAACAACCAGTACTCGGCAGGAACGAAAACCCGGTAAGGGTTGAACATTTCACCGGCAAGGTAATCCTTCACCTCCTTCACGGCGACTAGATCACCCTTCTTCAGGTTCTCCACGATAAGCGAACGCCCTTTGGAGATGATCTCGAGGTCGCTCGGCTGCATGCTTAATATCTGCGACCGGATAGAGTCGTTCTGCTGAGCGGTGGCAAAAGATGTCAACAGCCACCCGCAAAGCAGGAGAATATAAAAATTGGATCGTTTCATTACTCCACAAACGCGTGTTTGAACCCCTGCACGTCGTTCCAGTGTCCCCGCGTGAAATCGGGTACCTCGACAGACGCGTTGTTATTCTCGATGGAGATTCGGCTTAACTCGGCCAGCGAGCACCACTCCGCCAAATCGTAGACGTCCATATCGAGCGGCAAACCATTTTGCAAGCAGTAAATCAGCCGGTAGTCCATGATAAAATCCATTCCTCCATGACCACCCACCTCTTTCGCTTTCTCCTCCAACTCACGATGGATGCGGTGCTTGTATTTGGCCATCAGTGCACTCCTTACCTCATCAGACACGAAGTTGTGGGCGTTCAAGTTCTCCAAGTCGGGTGCGACATCCTCGCCCAGCATCTCACCTTGCAACGCGTAGCCTGAAGTGGGGTATTTATTGGCAAACCCTTTCGTGCCGCTCAACTGGTACATGCGGCTATAGGGACGCGGCGAAGAGACGTCGTGCTGAATATGGATGGTCTTGCCCTTCTCCGTGCGAATCATGGTCATGGTGTGCTGCCCATTCGCGAACATATACGCGCTGTCGACATCCATGCCTCTCTTCTCGATCAGGTACTGAGGAATATTAACCGGCTTGGTATCCATTGCCACTAACGTGTTCATTTTATCGCCACGATGAATATTCAAAGCTTGGGCTGCCGGGCCCATACCATGCGTGGCGTAAACGTCACCGCGGAACTTCTTGTTGTACTGCAGGCGCCAGTCGCCCTCGTAATACTCCCAGAATTCAGACAGGTCGTGAAGGTAAGCTCCCTCCGCGTGGAGTACCTCACCAAAGAGGCCCTGCTGTGCCATGTTCAACGTGGTCAACTCGAAGTAGTCATAAACACAGTTCTCAAGCATCATCGCGTGTTTCCGCGTCCGTTCGGCCGTGTTCACGATATCCCAAATCTCTTCGAGGGTCATCGCGGCTGGCACCTCGCACACCACATGCTTTCCCTGCTCCATCGCGTAGACCATCATGGCGGCATGCCGTTTCCAGTCGGTCACCACGTAGACCAGGTCAATGTCGTCCCGATCGCAAAGCTCTTTCCACGCCTCCTCACTTCCGCTGTACTCGGCCGCCCTTGGCAAACCTGCGTTATCAAGGATTACTTGCGTTTTTTCGACCCTATCGGCATGCAGGTCGCACAACGCTACGATCTTCGTTCCGGGGATATGGGTAAACCGTTTCACAGCGCCCGGGCCGCGCATGCCCAAACCGATGAAACCAACCCGCACGGTGTCTATTTTCGGGGCGGTTAACCCCACCACGTGTTGTTGTCCCGCCGGACGCTCGGGAACCTCCGTCCGTATAGTATAATCACCATTGCCCTTTTGCCTACCCCCTTGGGTGCACGCTACCATGAAAACCAGCAGCAATACAATCAAAGAATGAATTTTTCTCATGTTAATCATTATTTAGTCGAGTTTTTTGCAAAGATAGTCGTTTTTTCCCCGTTATCGGGATAGATTCCATCCCTTTTCACTAAAATAACACTTCCGTTTTATTCCCGTTATAGGCCACGGCATACACCTTGGTATGGCTTGTCGCCGGGCTATCCAACGTGAACGACCCCCGATTGGACACGAAAACAAGGTTGTCGCCTTCATACACTTCGTAGGCCACCACGTTTTTCCAGCCACTCATGGTAATTATAGCGCCATTTTTTGTAGCCGTTCCCGCTTGTAGGGGCAACTTGTCACGAAACAGGTGCCAGTTGGAGTCACAGATGTACTCGATTACCTCCGTCATGGGCGCGTAGCCTTTCGCCTCTATCTCTGCCACCAAGTCATCAACCTGTTGCTGGGTTACGGTAAAGCGTCGCTTACCGTAATCATCAATCTCGTCATCGAAAGGGGAGAGGTAACCCCAGCGGGTGAAGAATCGGGTCAGGTCGGTTTTGGTGATGTCGCAAATCGCCCGCACGAAATCGAGTTGTTGTTCACCGGGAGTCGGTTTATTGGGCGATGTACGGATCCTTTCATAAAGATCCTTGTATATATCGGTAAACCCTTTCGCGTTGGCGAAGTAGAGCTGCAACTGCCATAGCGATACCAGCTTGCAAAACACGTCGCCCTCACCCGGGTGAGGCGTGTTGTTGACGAACGAATTGTGAAACGCCTTCTCATACCGGTTGTTATAGCGACCCATGTCTTCTGACTCAATGCGCGAGGGGTTGTCCCATTGGGTTTGCACGTAGAGCGAATGCACGTTGTTGGTCACCTCGGTCATCCCGTGCCAAAGGAATCCGGGACGGGTTTGGAACGTGTGGCCCATCTCATGTGAGGGTCCCCAAGGACTCTTTTTCAGCGTCTCGGGATTGAGGATAGTGGATTGTGTGCTCGCGTTATACGCGGTACGGTATGAGGTGGCATACATGTACGAGGTATACATCACGTGAAAGTATGCCCGGTTAACGGTGGGGCGGTTGTACTTCATCAACCCCATGAACTCCTGTTCCAAGCGAACCAGGTCGTCGTACCTATCAATAAGTTGGGTACCGCTATTCCTAGCGTGCGTTTTAAGTGCCTCCGTTTCGAAGGTAAGATGTGCGTATTTGCCCAGGACATCAAAGTGTTTGTTTACTGCGCCATTCAGCAACCGTTTCCAATCCGAAGAGTTATGCTTTTGAGAATCAAAGTAGCCATTCACCTCACCGGTGGCGAAGTGGATCTTCACGGTCGGGGCCGCCTGGTAATCGGGGGTATGATAAAAGATGTACCCCAGCCCTTTGTTCCTTGGTTTCAGCTTGTTCACACCCGGCGAAAGGGGATAGAACGACGCGTTATTGTAGCCGTCACCCTCGGGCTTGTCCAAGTCCTGAACCTTTAGGCTCAGCGAGTAACCACGGGTATCACCAACGAAAACGATTAAATCCTCACCTTGAGAAACGCCTATCCCCGTAGGGTTATCCAGCAGGCTAAGGGTCGATGTTTTGTTTTCTCTGGCCCAATTGTCGGGATGTGGCCACGCTTTGTATGTTTGAATCCTGAACTCGCTTGGGTACTGACCGTTGAACAGGTAAAGCGCGATATCCCGATACAGTTTGTTAGGGATTTCCTTGATATCATCCAGATCAACTCCCGATTTAAGTTCCGAACAGGTCTGGTCGGTGAAAATCAAGGAGGAGTTAAAGTTCTCCGGGTTCTTTCGATAAAACTCCATCTCCGAGCAGCTGGCAAACCCTTGCCCGTCGCCCGCACCCGACTTCACGACGAACCGCACGGTTGTGGGTTTCAATAGGGATTCCTCGAAGGTGACCCTCGTGGCGGACCCCGATCCTTTGAAGTCAAATTCCATCCGTTTTTTCAACGCGGGTTCCGTCTCAGTAGCGACCCATATCTCTACCTCCTTGAAATGGCCGTTTGAATGCCCGTCTGTCCTGGGGTGGTAAACCAGGTAGTCGATACTCTCCTGCCCCTCGAAGTAATACTCCAGGGTGATCGGGAAGTAGTTAGCTCCGCTATTCGTCCAGTTGGAGTGATACTTGGTGGAGTAATCGTTATCGAACGACTTCTCGATCTCTTCGCCCCCTTGATATGAACTGGCCTTTCCACCTTTGACCGTGACCTTGATATCGTCCTTGATATCATCCTTTGAGCTACCGGAATACCCCTCTTGTGCTTTTTGGGTGATGTGCACTTTCCTCTCAAGGGTTCCACCCTGCTGTTTCACGACCAGTTCCGTCCGTCGCACTTCATCGCTGCTGTTCCATTTCACATTAATCCGGTACTCTCTCTTCACCATGTCTGCCGAACGGGTAGCCGCTTCCACGCTTACCCAGTTGGCTTCAGCGGGTATCACAATGTCATATTCGACGTTAGAGGTAACCTCTAGCTGTAATTTACCCCCGTCAACCGGTACGGTGAAGTCGTCGGACGAGAGCAGGATGGCCGGTTCCATGCCAAGCTGTTCCACGGTAATGGTTTCGGTAACGTTACCGGCAGCTACTATTATCTCCCCCCTACGGGTATCCGGCTCCCGGTTCTCTTCCACCGTTATTTTCAGCATGGAACCGTAAGGTGTCGCGCTAATCCACGATTGGGCAGACGGTTGCACTGTTGCCGTCCAATTCTCCACGTTCGTTTTCACGGCGATGTTACGCATGGATGAACCGAAGTTAAAATTGACCGATGTGTTGTCAATGGTCAAAAAGGGAGGTTCTCCTTTCTCCTCGCAACCATTTAGTACCACCGCCATAAAAATCACCATAGAAATGGTGGCGAAAAAAAACAGGAATTGTTTAAATCTCACCAAATTAGTCATATTTTCAGGATGAATCATACAGTCAACACCATTAAGCGATAAGACGGCCTGACACTTTTAATGCGAAGATAGCCCATTTTTTTGTTCAAACCATGGGGATCGAACACTATGTTGCACTTTTAACAGGAGGCTAGCTTGTTGTTTTTAACAGATAGGCTATATGTCTAATAATGCAATATCCCGCTATGGGTGCGACTTTCACCTTACATGTTTGCAAAAAGCATTTTTTTCATGTACTTTTGTTTGGCTATATGTTTGTTGCGTATTACATACTTAACTTTCGCAAGCTCCTTTACCCCGCTTGCCGTGGGGGTTTTAAATTAATGAATTTCGCAAGTCTTTGATTTTCAGACACGATTTCGAGGATTAACTCTTCGGGGTCAAG
>JAMNYO010000056.1 GCA_023622765.1 Bacteroidota bacterium
TTCAGTGGACAGGTTGATTCAGTTTGAATATGAAAGATATAAAGGTAATAGCCCGACAAGCAAAATCATTCTGGAAGAAGATAAAACAAGCCCTAATGCAAGGATTCTTAACATTACCCAATCCACGGGAATACAATTTAAGGGTAAGTGGTATTTTTACTTTCAAAATGATATCGGCTATGTCATTGCCTTTATGGCGACACCGGGTACCTACGAGAAGAACTTGAATGTATTCGAAGAGTTTCATGAAAACGTGGAACTCTATTGACGATATTTCAATTCATAATGGTCATCACCCTTTTTCGTGACAACATTGAACGCGCAATCCGCCTCTTTAAGGTAACTCCTTAGCTTACTCATCGTGCTCATCAGGTTTTGATTGGCGGTGTATTGATTATCAGGCCACAGGGTCTCCTTGATCGCGTTCTTTTCAACAAGGTGACCATCATTTTGCAGGAACATGAAAAGCATTTCCGAGGGTTTCTTGGTAACAGCGACAACTTCGTTCTTTTCCCCGATTAACTCACATTTTCGGGTATCGAAAATGGTTTTACCCAGGTAATAGTATTGCCCTTTCCTCACGATTTTATCGGGTTTTATTTTTCTCTTCTCTATGACTACATACGTGATGGCTCCCAACAATACTATTTCTAAAAACAGTAGTGCCATTATCGCTCTTTTAGGCATCCATCGAAGCACCACGGAAGGTGCATAATGAACGAATCCCTCGTAGGTGATTTCATCAAAGACACCGCCTATCACGGGCGGTACCCGGTAGTATGAAGCGAGTCGGGTGGTATCTCCACTTGTTTGTATATTATCCCCATGCCTTATCAGGATAACGGAGGTCGTTTTCAGCCCGTTTTCTTGCAGCACGGAGTCGAGAATATGTTGTAATTCTCGCGGTTGAAGACGTTTGCTAAGTAACAGGTAGGTTTGCGAAGCTTTAAATAGCTCCAGACTCTTATCCCCGCTCACCTCGGCTTCTTTTGTAATGGTGGTATCCTCGGTAATCACGGTTACCGGTCTAATTGCTCTTTTTTTTGAAGAAAGATTTTCGCTCACTCGTATTGAAACGAATTCCCCTTCCATGTTTAGTTTAACTTGCTCTTGGATGGAGTGTTGAAACAGAAATGATAATTCCTGTTGCAACTCGCGCTCGGCTTCTCTATACTCGACTATTCCCAAAACGACCAGTAGCAAGAAAATAGACGCTGCCGCGATAATGAGGCACAGGCTTACCTTTTTATATGTTGAACCGGTGAAAATCATCATCCTCTATTTTGAACTGTAAAGGTAGGAATAATCGGTGAGCAGGCAAAATCCGTGACATTGCACGAATTACACCATGCATTCCTTGTACCAAGTCGAGAACACGTGTTCCAAGCTTTGAAGACGCATTTAGCACGTATTGCGCGTTTATTACAGGAAATGAGTTATAAATTAGGCATAATTTTTAATGAATTGATAATTTAGTTGCATCTTTGCTTGATTGGAAAAATCTCAAGATAATGAAAACAACAAACATCGAGTTTTACATTATTATTCTTAATGTGATTATTTGTTGTAATGTTGATGAAACCAAAGACGGTTACTATTACAATGGAGATATACAATATTTCGATGACAATGATATGACTGCAAAAAATATAGATAGCAAATTAGTGTCATCAAATGGAACCTACTCTGGAATGATCGCGGTATATGATACATTATTGATTTGTTGGAATAATACTTTCCCAAATCATTTTTATAATGTATTCAATGTAGATACAGGGGAAGAAATCGGTCTCTTTTGCGAAAAAGGACAAGGCCCTAAAGAGGCGACATCAGTTAATTGCATATTTCAACTATTTGAGAAGGAGAGTGATATAATAACGTTGCTTTATGCTTCGAACGAGGGTGAATTGTTTTTTTGGAATATAAGTCGATCTATCAAGAAAGGAGAGACAGTATATGACACCATTGTCCCATATAATAATGATCGTATCTTCTTTCCATTTTATCAATCCAAAGACAGATTGTTTGTCTTCAAACCTTCTGATATGTTGAATACAGAAGAAGCTACTACTCCTTTTTATGAAAAACGAACGATCTATTCTAACGAGTTACTGCAAGATTATCGCATTTACAAACAATCGTCAGTGCGAAACAGTAATACACCTTCATTGGACTTCTTTTTTTATACTTGGGATGCCATGAAACCGGATGGCTCTAAAATTGTACAGGTCATGAGGCATCTTCCCCAAATAAATATTATTGATACCAATACGGGCGAAGTTGTCGGTTATCGTATGAAAAGTGGTCTCGATTTTTCTCTTTTAGAAACAGATATGAAGCGAATGAAAGTATTCTATAATAGTGTACATGCAGACGATAAATATATTTACGCTACATATTGGGGGAAAGAGCCTTGGAGTACTCGATTAGGTGTTGAACTTCCGTTATTTAACACTATTCATGTATTCGATTGGAACGGGAAGCCAATGTATAAACTGGTAACTGATCGATCATTTTATCGAGTATGGTCAGATCCTGTTAGGAAGCGGCTCTACACGATAAACATGAATACCGATGAGGTCTATTATTTAGACTTAGATGAACTGTAATCCGTAAGTATATGGGAATATGGAGATGCTATATGAGGAATGAGTTACAAATAAGCGAGTATATTTCATGTTTCGCATGGGTTATCATGCCTTTAAACAGTTATATTGCATAAAATATTTGTATTATGAACTACAAGCTAATATTGTATATACTATGTGTCATCTTTTGTAACGGGTGTGTATCAAAAAATAAGGAAGATGTAATTCATCTAACAGGACAAAAAGTTTTATATGAAGTGACATCCCATGAAATTCAAGACAGGGCATTTATTGACATGATTGTTGAAGACTCCTATTTAATATTCATAGCAAGTAAAGACTCAAATTACATTCACATTTATGATAAAATGACGTTGAATCCACTTTTCAGTTTTGGGAAAAGAGGAAACGCTGGGTTTGAATTTAGCCGAACACCCATGTTCTTAAAGAATAGCCATGGTGTAAATGCTGATTTTTTAGAGGTTTTCGACATACATTCCATGAAAAAAATCAATATTATAAATATATTGAATGGTGATAACGTTGCAAAACAGATAACTTCAAAAACGTTAGATGAAGAATTAAAATTCAGTCGAGAAATTGCTAGATTAAACAATAACAACATTGTTGGAACTTCTTTAAATCTAACCGAAGGGCTGTTTTTTATATATAATGAGGCTAAGAAAAATGGAGAATGGATTCCATACAATCCAAAAATAAATGTAAGTGAAAGATATTACAATCATTTATATAATGGCTCAATAGAGGTAAATCTTGAAAAACAAATAATAGTCTTTACTCTTCGGTTTTTTGATAGGGTTCTTTTTTATAACCATCAAGGAGAACTCATGAAAACTTTAAATTTTTCTGACATTGAAATACCGCAATTAAATGAAGAATATTCCGGGGTTTCGCATGATGCAACAATATATTCTTTGAAAACTTATAGCACTGAAAATTATATATACATTTTAAGACCCATCACATCACTCAACAACTTGACGGATGATAATTCGTCGTTAATTAAAGCTCAAGTTCTGTGCTTAACATGGTCAGGGGAAGTAGAAGCGACGTATTGCATTGATTTTAATACAATGCCTACTCTTTTCTGTGTGGATGAGCCTAATAAGAGAATACTGTTCAATACACCGGTTGATAGCTATTTATCTAAAGATGGGATTACAGAAATATCTGTTTATGCTTTCTGATACATGTGCTTTATTCGGCTGTACCCACGTTTACAAAATTTTTAAATGCACATTGAAAGCTATGGCATGGATTTCAATATTAGAATTCTTCTGATATTTGTAAACGCTGGCTGAGAATACAACTGAAAATAAGGGGTTTATCAGCAAGCCAATTGTATCTCACGCGTTCTTACTATAGCGACCAAACAATACAACACTGTGCCAAAATATTCTACAATATGAAAAGTTTCTTTCCAATATCAGTTATCGCGATTTTTTCGTTGCTCCTGTTATTTAGTTGCACCCGTGATAACGAGGGTGTGGAAAAACATTACGACAGTCGTGATAACATCGTTACCGTTAAAGAGAAAATAATAGAGATGGATATGGACGAGGACGTGCTGATTGGCTCTTTTGCAAGTTTATCAATGATCAATGATGTCCTTATCATTCAAGACTCTAAATCCTTTGACCTGTTGGTGCATTTATTCGATTGCAAAAACAGCTATAAGTACATATCGAGTGCTATACCCAAAGGACAGGGTCCCGGGGAAATAACCCTTATAGGCTCTATCGGGGTGAATAACAAAAAAAACGAGATTTACGTCTCTGATCACGGGAAAATGAAAATCTTTCAATGACCATCTTTCAAGGAATTGCAACATTATGGAAAAGTAATTATTATCGGGAAAACAATAGTGGCCTCGTATTCGGGAGGGAATAGGTTAACAGAAGAGTATGACCCTACAAAATTATTGCTCTTTGACCTAAAGGGAAATCATATTAAAACCCTGGATATAGGGTATCGTATATCTGATTTTTGCCACGATAAGAAAAACAACAATATCATCTTTTGTTTTGATGATGTTATTCAATTCGGGTATCTCAATTTAGATGGAATTTTGAATTAGCGTATCCTCTCGTAATAGTAAATCATTTTTAATTATGAACAAATCAATTTTAAACAAGGTATTGGGTGTATCGTTGATCATCTGTTTGCTTTATTCTTGCAATGGCAACCAACAAGAGGGCATGAAATATGTCGCCCCGGTTTTTAAAAAACAGCTGAATGTCAAGGCGAAAACATTAAACGATGACTTCATTTTCGATATAGGCAGGATTCATTTAGTGGACACCTTTTTAATCTGTCCCGGGAAAACAGATATCAACAACAACTGTTTTCATATTTTTTCTAAACGAAGCGGCGACTATATAAAGAGTTTCGGGGATATCGGCCAGGGGCCGGGAGAGATCTCTTCTATCATTCGGGGGTTCTGCGTGGATGCTAAAAACATGATGGTATATGCCTTCGATTTGAGACAAAACAAATATGTTTCTTTTTCCATAAACGATGTGCTGAATAACGAGTTGTACGCGGAAGACATCTATTTTCCTTACCTGTTGGATAACATACTCAGCCATAATTTTTTCTATTTAAAAAACGAGGAGTTTTTAATGGGCTACTCCAGGTTAAATCGATTTGTAAAAACGTCATTGGAAGACACCATCGCGACAACGAATATATACCCGGAACTAGACGAACCGCGAGATTACAAGAAGGTGGAGGAGGCCTATTTTTTCTATCTTGGTTGCATGGCCGCGAAGCCTGACGGGAAAAAATTCGTTCATGCGACAAGAGGTGGATGTATCTTGGAAATACTTGATTGCTCGGGCAACAAAATACAACCTTTGCAAACGAAACGCTTCTTTAAACCCGTGTATAATTCTTCACATCGAAATGCGAATTACCCATACGTGAGTAAAAGTGATGACGCGGTAAATGGAATCGTAAGTATTTCGTGTACAAACAAGTATATTTACGCGAACTATAACGATAACAAAGGAGAAAACACGTTTAATCAAATTGCCGTGTTTGATTGGGACGGTAATCCCGTTAAGATGCTGTCGTTCGAGGACAGAGTTATATCGGCTGTTTTTGAAGAAGACAACCACACGGGATATGCTTTGGTATGGGATAGTGACGATGATGTGAATTTAATCACGTTTAAAATTGAATCATTATGAGTTTCCCAATTAAATACTTAATTGTTTTCGTTGTTAGTATATTGTTGTTACTTTCATGTCATAAACAAAATAAGCTAACTCCATCGGAAGAAATAAACATAACAATTGATGTAAATCCAAATAATGTACTAAACCAGCTAAAAGCATCTGAGCTTTTTTCAGATATTAGCTATGTTCCTCTTGAAACTAATAATAATTCTTTAATAGGAAACATATCTAAAATAA
Organism: Bacteroidota bacterium; assembly: GCA_023622765.1. Classification (GTDB taxonomy): domain Bacteria; phylum Bacteroidota; class Bacteroidia; order Bacteroidales; family Dysgonomonadaceae; genus Proteiniphilum. The sequence goes on from JAMNYO010000056.1 coordinate 6,026, forward strand.
TAAAATACAAGGATAGATTTTATATCATGGACAATGATATTACACATTCTATTTTCTGTTTTTCAGAAACTGGTAAATTTCTTTTTAAAATTAATAGAGTTGGTACGGGGCCTGGTGAATATGTTAACTTATCTGACTTCAGCATAGATTATGACCAAAATAAGATGTTGGTTTATGATAATTCAATGAAAAGAATCTTACATTTTAGCCTTAACGGTGACTATATAGAATCTCATGCTATTAATTTTCATTCATTTCGTTTTTCATATATATCCAATGGATATTTCGCCTTTTATAATGATTTCACGAAGTCTAATAAAGAATTATTAAATAAAGGAATGTATCCTAATCTTATAATAACGGATAGGGATTATAAAATTGTTAAAACAGGAATGAACTATTCTGAAGATGTAAACTTCTCCGCAATACCAATGTTACCCCAATGTTTTAATAGATACGATTCCAAAACAATTTCATTAATATCCCCTTTGAATGATACAATATATCACTTATCAGATACTGTTTTAACTTATCATCTTAATATTAATTTTAAAAATAATCAGAGAAGAGAAATTATTTATAATATGATGAATGATCCTGATCTTGAAATAGATGCAATAACAAGCTTCATACAAGATAATAACATATGCGATATTTTCTTTTTTGTCGAATCAAAGCAAAAAATCTTCTTTGCATATTCAATATCTTCAGATACTCATTATGTTTTCTATGATAAAAACACTAAAGAATTAAAAGATGTTGTTTTTAAATCAGGAAGGGATTTTCCAATTATAAATGACATAGATGGAAGTGGTTTTACCATGCCAATAATAAGTGATGGGAATTTGTTTTATGGTATTGTTTCGCCAGATGAGTTATTCAAATTACAAGATGAGGTTTTATACAGTAATGCACCTAACAAACAACGGATTCGGGAATTGTTAAAACAGGTTTTAGAAGATGACAATCCAATTATCGCAATCATTACACCTAATAATCAACCTCATTAGTGTCCCATTAAAACTGGGACGTTATTAAAAATCAAATAAACTTGGTTCACTATTTGCGTAGAATATTTGTTTTATGAAGAAGAAAATATTATCGGGCCTGTTTCTCCTGGCATTCCTTGCCTGTACTTTTATGGGATGTAACAATAAAACAGGCAAGGAGGTAGTAGAAATTTCAATTGATTTTTCTGCTATAAAAAGCATTGACCTGTCAAATGTACCGATGGTAAATTTACAATTTACAGACAACTCGATGATTAAAAGAGTTGATGAACTCATTTTACACGACGATAAATATTTTTTCGTGCGTTCGGGACATGATTTATTTGTTTTTGATCACGAGGGAATGTTCAAAAATCAAGTAGGAAGGAAAGGAAATGGTCCTATGGAATTCACTCATTTTAATTCATTTTTCATCAAAGACAGCACTGTCTTCATTTATGACGCGATGGCAAGGAAAATAAATTCATACGAATTCAATGGTCAATATTTGAACTCTTTCTCTTTAAAAGATACATATGAAAGAATCCTTCCAAACTATATTTATCCCGTAAATAATGATCAGTTTATTTCAAAAAACACGTTTGGAGGGGACGAAAGCAAAATACCCTCGTATAGTATTTTAAATAAAGATTACACGATAATATCAAGTTCGACAAATCGTTATTTGAAAGATGGAATTACTACAATGAACAATTTCTTTTCCAATAACAAGTATATCCTGTTTTGGGAATTACTGAACGACACTATCTTCTCAGTGACAAATAACGATGCTTACTTGCCAAAATACCACGTGAACTTCAACGAGAAAAGTTTTCCGAACAGTATAAAAAAGCTTGATATATACGATGTTATCGAGTTCAGCAATAAACCTGAAAGCAAACGAAAATACGCTTCTTTGATAAGAAGTGTCTCGGAGGACGAGTCGTATTTAAGGTTCCTGTTTTTTTTCAACGGGAATGTTCACTACGTTAAGTACAATAAAGAAGAGAGGCAGGCAAGAACGTATAAATTTGTATGTGGGTCTAAAACGGTTGAAGCACTAATGCTTTTACATAAAGATAGCATTATTGTTCCGATTGATCATTTGGAAGATTTTTCAAATCCTTCGTTAGCTATAATAAATGATAACCTGCTGTAATTGTGCCATTTCAAATGAAATTCATCCATCCAGCATCAAGAAATACGGATTGGATATTCACCGTCATTTTCGTGTTATCCATCTTATTCCTATCCTGTAATCAAACCATTAGTCACCCGATTCCGCGTTTCGAGAAAAGCCCCAAGCAAAAATTAACCCCCTCGAGAATTATCGATTTGGAAGAGTTCGGCATATTAAAACCGGGATCTGCTTATCGAATGGGTGACGCGTACATGATCACGGAAATGCAGGATGAATACATGTTCAGCCTGGTAAATTTCAATACCAAGGAAGTAATAAAGGGAGTAAGAAGGGGGAATGGCCCGGGGGAAATTATTGCTACAATGTGTTATCAGGTTAATGAGAATCGTTTTTTGACATTCGATACCGCGAGAAATAAAATTTACCAAGTGGTGGTATCCCCGGATACTACTTTAGTCCTGGAAGAAGTTGAAGAGATACATATTGACAAAATGCTGTCTAGGGTAGACTACCAAGGCTCACATGTAATAACTAATGGCTTGCTTGAGGATGCTTGGCTGGTCACCATGAAAAGTAATGGGGAGATAATGTCAGGGGTGAATTACCCCTCCTTTAAAGAGACCAACGATGCCCAACCAATAACTTTATCTTTCATTTACCTCAATACACACGTAGCCAGAAAACCGGATAACAAGAAGGTGGTTGCTGCGACGCAGAATTTGGGGGTTATATCTTTCTTCCATTATATCGATGGCTTGATATTGGAAGAGTATCAACAAATTAAATATTACGGGCCACAATTCTTTTTAGCTGAAGGCGGAAGTGTTGCTTGGTCCAGAGACGGTCTCACGGGTTTTTGCGGGCTGGACTGTGATGACACTCACGTGTACGCGTTATACTCCGGTAGGACATTCACGGAACACGGAGTGGAGTGCTTTTATTGTGAACACTTACTGGTATATGATTGGGATGGTAACCCCGTTAAACATTATACCTTGGATATTCCTCTCTATTTCATGCAATTTGACAAAGAGAGGGAAACGATTTACGGGATAGCCTATCACCCTGAAGGTGTTTTCGTCGAGTATCAACTTTAGCTGCGTTTTACACATTTTTCGTAACTGCATATTATTCCATTTCAAATGAAATATATATTCCATTTGAAATGGAATATTTTTGCGAACTCGAAAAAACAGTTTATATTTGCAGTAAAATAATCAATTATGGGAATAAATATGCAGCAATCGGCACTTGCTGAAATAGCAAAAGGACAAAAAAAAGAGGCGTTTTCAGAAGCGGAAAAAGTTACAGAGAGAACGTTGATGCCTGATCTGCCCAATATCAGCACCCATGTCTTGATACTTTCGGGCATTAGGCGTTGTGGGAAAAGCACGCTTTTGCGACAATTTGTTCGTCGGAATTTCGAGGATGTGTTTTACTTGAATTTTGAAGATGTAAAATTGTATGGCTTTGACATCAAGGATTTCGTTTTGTTAGACCGGGTAATTGACGAAACAGGATTAAAAGTCCTTTATTTCGATGAAATTCAAATTGTTGAGGGTTGGGAATTGTATGTTCGACAGAAGTTAGATCAAAAATTTCAAGTGATTATTACCGGTTCCAACGCGAGTTTACTGAGTGCCGAATTGGGGACAAAACTGACCGGAAGGCACATCACGAAAGAACTTTTCCCGTTTTCTTATGCAGAATATTTAGATTTTAAAAATACCGATGCAAATTATGAGAGTTTATCGGCATACCTGACCGAAGGCGGATTTCCCGATTATTTGAAACAAAAACTACCCGAAATTCTTGTTTTTTTAATAGAAGACATTTTAAATCGAGATATTATTGTTCGGTACGGTTTAAAAGATGGCGGAGCAATAAAAAAGTTGTGTTCTTACCTCTTTGCCAATAACGGAACACTGGTTGTTCCTTCTAAATTAACATCCGCTGTTGGCGTAAAGTCAAGCACAACGATATTGAATTATTTCTCCTATTTTGAAAATTCGTATTTAATAGCGATGGTACCTAAATTTGACTGGTCGGCAAAAGCACAAATGTTAAGTGCCAAGAAGATGTACGTGATAGACCCTGGCTTGGTACAGGTTGGAAGTACGTCCTTTAGTAGAAATTTTGGACATTTACTCGAAAGCGTTATTTTTTGGCATTTGCGCCGTAAAACAAAAGAAATTTACTATTTTAATGAGAACAACATGGAGTGCGATTTTATTGTCCGTTTTAAGGACGAAACAACACGAGTTGTGCAGGTATGCTGGGAGTTAACCCTTGAAAACAGGGAAAGAGAAATAAACGGGTTGCTCCAAGCCATGCGGTACTTTAAAACAGAAAACGGACTAATTGTTTCAGCCAATTCAACCGACACCATTCAAACCGATTCAGGGTTGATTTCTGTCATTCCCGCTTATCAATTCTTAATGACGTGAAATTTATATTTCAAACATGCAACATGATCATGCTATAGGATAAATGAGTTATAAATGAGTTAGAAAAATTCATGGATTCTGTAGGTTGTCATATTTTACGAGCGCGATATTGCACTATATTATAATTCTTGTTAGCATGAAGAAAAAAGTATTATCGGGCTTGTTTGCCCTCGCGCTCCTTGCAACCGCAGGTTTCGGGGTGAACAAAAGTATGAAGCTTAGTATGAGATTATTAAAAGTCAGTATGGCTGGTATAATGATGTCGCTAATGATATCATCCTGCACAAAAAGAGGTTCAGATACGAAATCCGGTATGATTAGTGTAAATCTTGAAGATGCTCTGCCATTGAAAGAGGCGGCATTATCTATTGATGTACTTATGTTAAATGATTCCCTGTACTGATTCTGGACTCATGGAAAGACCCTGGTCTTTATTTGTATGATTCAGAAGGTGTGCTTGTGAATTCATATACTAAAAGAGGGAATGGTCCGAATGAATTTGTTAGTATTGTAGATTTTAATGTTATACCCTCAGGTATAGTGCTTCTTGATACCTATTTTACCTCTCAGCGAATATATTTGGATCACAATTTCACATTTCAATATAAAGACGATGCCGAGGCTCAAGCGAATCATTTCTTCTGTGAGAGTGGCAACTCAAGCAGAGTGTGGTATGATCGTGGCAATGTGGCGTATGGTTCGAATAAGGATAAGCTGATATATGTGGATGGAGACACCAGAAAATCAGTCTTGCCGGTGCCTCGCGAAGTAGAGAATGTGACATTTGCAAGCTATAATGTATTTGCAAGAGTTTCGCATGATACCATTTTGTACTTGCCGGCTGTTGAACCGAGAATTTATAAATGTTATAGTGGACAGGCTGAAGTGCTATGTGATCTGGATTTTCATTATTTGTGGCCTGATTTTACGGATGTAAAAAAAGATAACCCGCTGGATTTAATGCGCAGTATCGCAGAAAATGGAAAGATTTATTCTACAAATATTCATTCGAATGGTAACGATGTGGCTGTTTCTTTTTTCTGTAAAGATGATTTTTATGTGATGAAATTTAGATATAATGACCTGTCAGCTCATAAATTGTTTAAAGTCGATAAGAATACGTTGGAATCTTTAGGCACTTTGGTTTCCATGAAAGACGGCTGTCTTTTTTTTGGAGAGCCTGGAAAACTTCTGAAGATAAGGGTAGATTAAAGTAAAATTTATCGGTATAACACTTAACTTTGATTCCGATGTTTTGTGACCGACTGACAATGCGACTGAAAGGAAATATAGAACAAAAGGCGAGTCACATGAAATTCATCCATCCAGCATCAAGAAATACAATTTGGCAATTCACCGTCATTTTCGTGTTATCCATCTTATTGCTATCTTGCAATCAAACCATTAGTCACCCGATTCAGCATTTCGAGAAAAGCCCCAAGCAAAAATTAACCCCCTCGAGAATCATCGATTTAGAAGAGTTCGACATATTAAAACCAGGATATGTTTTTCGAATGGATGACGCGTATATGATTGTGAACCTGAAAGCTGAAAACAGATTCAGCCTGGTTAACTTCAACACCGGGGAAGTTATAAAGGGGGTAAGAAGGGGAAACGGCCCGGGAGAAATTATATCCACAATTTGTTATCAAGTTAAAGATAATCTTTTTTTAACATACGATGCTGAAAGAAGAAAAATTTACCAAGTGGTGATATCCCCGGATACAACTTTAGCCCTGGAAGAAGTTGAAGAGATACATTTTGATAAAAGGTTGTCTAGAGTCGACTATCAAGTGTCACATGTAATAGCTAATGGCTTGCTTGAGGATGCTTGGTTAGTCACCATGAAAAGCGATGGGGAGATAATATCAGGGGTGAATTACCCCTCCTTTAAAGAGACCAACGATCTCCCACCAACGGCTTTATCTTTGATATTCCTCAATACACGCGTAGCCAGAAAACCGGATAACAAGAAAGTGGTTGCCGCGACGCAGAACTTTGGGGTTATATCTTTCTTCCATTATATCGATGGCTCGATATTGGAAGAGTATCGACAAATTAAATATTACGGGCCACAATTCTTTTTAACTGAAAGGGGAACTGTTGCCTGGTCCAGAGATGGCCTTACGGTTTTTTGCGGGCTGGACTGTGATGACACGCACGTGTACGCGTTATATTCCGGTAGGACTTTCACGAAACATGGATTGGAGAGCTTTTATTGTGAGCATTTACTGGTATATGACTGGGATGGTAACCCCGTCAAACATTATACCTTGGATATTCCTCTTTTTTCCATGCAATTTGACAAAGAGAGGAAAACGATTTACGGGATAGCCTATCACCCTGAAGGTGTTTTCGTGGAATATCAACTTTAACCTTTTTATTTTAGGGTATTATCATTCAACTACCTGTTCTTTATCAATAAAACAGGTCAAAGTACAACGGGTGTTAATTCATTATTCGCTAATGACTTAGGATAAATGAGTTATAAATGAGTTAATGAATCACATGATATTATGTAGGTTATTATACATTTATACATTGAAAGATCAAATAATCCGTATTTTTATTAAATTATTAATGTATGTATTATTATCAGATAGTTTTTATAAATATGAGTAAAAAAGGAGTATTGTTAAGTTTGATGTTATTGCTGATGTCATCGGTTATGGGACAGACTACATACCCCGGTCCCAAGTTAACAGGGTCGTTCGACGACTTCAAGCTGACCCTTGAGCCGGCCTGGATATCACCTGGGAAGTGCAATGTCACTGGAAAAAGCGACTTTGAGAAAAACCTTTTCCCGGGTAGGAATAGCATAGTGGAGTTTTTTATAAAGGACACATCCGGCAGCTACCAAGGTTTCAGGGTAGACACCCTCAGTACCAATAACTATGTCATGGAGGTGGCGTGGGCAAAGGGTCTACAGGAAAACGATGCTATCGAAAGGCGGCAAGTCACGGTAAGTGTCGCTTTAGGGCCGAGCTTGTGGGAGCTTTTTTATTATGATGTCATGAAATTCTATCCCTACTCTGTGAGAAACCCCGCTTCCCCCATTTCTTCCGGTGATTACTCGGTGACATTCCGATGCGTGGTGGATGATTACCTGTTGTGCTCTTTTACCGCGAACAACCCGTTCTCTCACATCCATGATATCGCGACCGTCTGCAACGAGATAGTGAATGATGTGAGAGAGCATGGAACCATAACCAATGAAAAGGAGCATTGCCAACGTGTAGATCGTGTTCAATCCGAAGCGTTTTTCAACAGGGCGCCTCGCGAAAACCCAAGAATACCGGGATTCAAGTTGGAGCTTCTTCCCGGTTCGGAACAGGTTGTCATGTTTGAATAAAGTGAATAGTCTTGCTAACCGCTTTATGCTGTAACTTCTATCATATTTACCGCAAGATTATTAACAATTATTGATATTCTAAAGAGTAGTGGGCTCATTAGTGTCCCATTAAAACTGGGACGTTATTAAAAATCAAATAAACTTGGTTCACTTCGTCGCGCTTGCAAACGTCTCGTAATAGATTAAATATCAACTATTTCAAAGAGCAATTGCGTTTATTTAATGGGCACTTATGAAATAAATATCAAAATGAAGAAAAATGTTTCATTGCTATTAATATTATTTTTGCTGTCCTGCAACAGTAATAAACCAACACACATTGATGAACTTTTTAAATCTAAAGAAGTTGATAACATTCAGCATACCACGATAATAGAAATAACCAATGATGATTTTTTTCACAACGTGTTTAAATTATTGTTAATTGGCGACAGCTTAATCGCTTACGATCACAGTAAAGACTATTTTTTTTCTATTCTAGACCTTAACAGCAGACAATTAACTCGTTTTGGGAAATTTGGACAAGGGCCAAATGAATTGATGATGATGCCTAGTTGTTTGACATTATTAAATGATAGCATAATGACGCTTTTTAGTATTAATCAAAAATCTTTATTTGAAATAAACATAAAAAAAGATTTGCTTCCCAAAAGAAAAATCAAATTTGATGAAGGAGCTATACGGAACGTGATTCCAATATCATCAAAGAGATATATTTCATTAGGAAGTTTTGAAGAAGGACGGTATTCGCTATTAAATGAAAAGGGGGAAATATTATCATATCATTTTGATTATCCCTCATCTGAGAATGGTGCAAATTTATCTACACCTTTACTGAAATACCTGGCGTTTCAAGGTCAATTAATACGAAAACCCGGTGGATACTTTTTTTACTTCGCGGGAAGAAAGTCAGAGATATTTGAAATCATAAAATTAGATGATGCTGATAACCCAAGTAAGGTTTTTACTTTTATCGGGGAAATTGCCCAATTTGTCCCGGAAGGAGATGGCGTGAATACAGCATCAGTAGCAGTAAAAAGAGAATCTAAAATGTTTTTTATTGATTCTTACTGTACAGATAAGTACATCTATCTCCTGTACTCTAAGAAAGTTATTGGTGATAATATTTACAATGCTATAAAAAGTAATAACGTGCTGGTTTTCGATTGGGATGGAAAAGCTGTAACCAAGTTGGTTTTAGATAAAGAAGTAAATTTTATAGCCATAAAAAATGATAATACATGTATGTTTGCTTATGATAAAGACAATGATCAACTACTTATATTTCAGTTAAAGATTAAATAAAGTTGTCATAAAAACCGAGTACTGTTCCCCGAAATGCGCTTTACACGTTTTTTGAGACAGCACTATATTCCATTTCAAATGAAATATATAGTCCATCCTTAATGACGTGAAAATTATATTTCAAACACGCGACATGATCGTGCTATAGGTGAAATGAGTTATAAATGAGCAAGCTATTTTCATAAATCGCGTGGGATATCGTACCTTGGCGGTTGTATCGCGTAGAATATTTGTTTTATGAAGAAGAAAATATTATCGGGCCTGTTTGCCTTCGCTCTATTGACGACGGTTCTTTGCATCTCTTCGTTGTGTTCCTGCCATCAAAAAGATGGTCAACAAGATGAAAAGAGTATTCCTGTTAACTTGGAAAGCAACAAAGATGTTTCGCTTTTTGATTTGTTTTCGAAGGTGGAAATCATACCAATAGAAACCAATGATCCCTCGTTAATTAGTCACGTTGATAAATTAATCGTGAGCAACGATACGCTATTCATATTGGATAGTCAAATGGCGAAATTGTTGGCCTTCGATGGACAAGGGAAATACTTGTATCAAATCGGCAATAAAGGCAAGGGACCCGGTGAATATACCATGGCTTCAGATTTTGATGTTCACGGCAATACGATAACCTTGTTGTCGGCTATTGAAAATAAATTATTCCTATACGATAAGCAGGGGAATTTCATAACGAGCCATAGACTCCCGACGATTAAAGGTGCCTGTATACATGTAAAAAATTTGAACAATGACACTGTTGCTCTCTGGACACATGATTACGATAACAGGTTGAAATTTTACTCGAAATCAGCAGAAAAAATCATTAAAGAGCTGATCGAGGAAACGGACAATGTATTTACAAACCTTGGTTCAGAGGTTTTCGCGTATGAATCTTACCTGTTTCTCGTACATGATAACCGCGTTTTTACAATGAATGATCACCTTGAAGTAGAAGAGGCTTACCGTTGGGATTTCGGGAAATTAAACAACACCCCCAAAATGATTGAAAACGCACCTGTCGTGAAATCACGAGATGATTTTAGAAATATTATCGATCGGCTAAGATCTTCGGAAATCGTGAATTATTACTTCATAAGAGCAGGGGGAAACGCTCGATATACCTATACCAAATTAAACAGGGAAAACAGGCATTTGAATATTTTTCACGATAAATCAACGAAAAAGGTTTACCTGTTCGAGCAAACGACCGAAAAAGTGAAGTTGTTCCCGCTGTTTTGGACTAACGATTACCTGATTGGATTTATCCCCGATATTATTTCCGATATCAACATCACGATACCCGATGAAATATTGGACTCAGACAATATACAAAAAAAGAACGTTATAACGGAAGATGATAATCCTGTATTGATTAAGTATTACTTTAAAACATCCGAGGGGAAATAACGAGCAGGGGATAAGACTTTTATGTGCTGAAACAATGAAAAAAGCATGCATGCTTTTGATCGTGATGCCCTTCATCACGTGTGAGCGAAAACCACAGGTTGATGACGTTATTTTCGTTGACCTTAATCGTCCGGAGAGAGCTTCGCTTTTCGATTATTTTCACTCCATCGAGTTGATTCCATTGGAGACTTCGTCCGATATCCTTCTTGTAGGTATTTCGAAAATGATGGTTCACGATGGCAAATATTACTTATGCATCACCGATGCAACACAACGTTTTAAAAACAGTTATTACGGTAAGGAAATCATTAACTTTCTTGAAAAAGATGATTCACCTTTGTATGAAATAGAAGCAAAACCCTATTTTTACACTCTTGATAAAGAGGTACACGTGAAAATGCCGCTTGTTACCGGTATAACAACTCCTGAATTAACACGAGAACACCGGAATTCAGGTGGTCTAAGTCTGTATGTTAAATTTTTGAACAACATAAAATGGCAAAGCATCATTTAATTGTTTGCACGATTGCAACGCTCGTCATGTTGGTTACCATTTCCTGTAACGCCGATAAAAAAGAGAAGCCCAAGGAGACCGTTCAACAACTGCTCCCCGACGCCCCGGCGGAAGTGACCACCATCACGCTTAAAGCCACGGATTTCGAGCATGAACTCGTGAGCAACGGCAAGATCTCGGCGCGCACGGTGGCGGAGCTCAAGTTTCAAACCTCGGAAGTAATCGCCCATATTTTCGTGAAAAACGGCTCGCGCGTATCGCCAGGGCAGCGTATCGCCATGCTCGATACCACTTCCATCAACAACCGGGTGGAGCAGGCCAAGAATGCCTTAGACCGTAGCCGTTTGGAAATGCAGGATGTGCTTATCGGGCAGGGGTACAAGTTGGATAGCTTGGATGCCGTGCCGCCGGAGGTGATGGAACTCGCCCGCGTGAAAAGCGGGTTCAACTCGTCGCGAACGCAATTCAACATGGCGAAGCACGACTTGGAACGCGCCACCCTTACCGCGCCCATCGGTGGGGTCATCGCCAACCTGTTCGCCAAACCGCACACGCTTTCGTCACCAAGCAGCGTGTTTTGCCACATTATCGACACGCGCGGTTTGGAAGTGCAGTTTACCGTGTTGGAAAACGAGCTCGGGTTTATCAATATCGGCGATAACATGAAAATCGTTCCCTTCTCGATGCCCGGGCTGGAAGTGAGCGGGCGCGTGTCGGAAATTAACCCGTGGGTAAACGAAAACGGGATGGTGCACATTAAAGCCAACGTGGATTATCACGCCCGGCTGGTGGAGGGGATGAACGTGCGGGTTAGCACGTTCCGATCGGCAGGCAAGCAGTGGGTAGTCCCCAAAACCGCCGTCGTCCTTCGCTCCGGGAAGCAGGTGGTGTTCACGGCCGTCGACGGTAAAGCCATCTGGAACTACGTGGATACCGGGTTGGAAAACGCTACCGAGTACACCATCACGAGCGAAACGCTCAAAGAGGGGGATCAAATCATCGTGACCGGGAATATCAACCTGGCACACGAGGCACCGGTAACGGTCGTAGATAATTGAAAGAGATGATAAAATAGAGTGGAATTGGAATAGGATCTTAACGCTTTTGTTATGCATGTAGCACGTTGCTTCTTGGGGATTGTTATTATGCTGGGTATCACAAGTGGTTGTGTCCAAAAAGAGAAGGTAAAGTATGAAGCGGATTTTCTATCCGTGAAAAGGATTGATGTCCCAGACAACGTTACCAAAGATGAGATCCGGGATATTATTGAATTGGATTCATATATTCTTTTGTCAAATGAAGCGTTAGTCGGCCGAGTGAAAAGGATAATTATCCATGATGATGGTATTTACATTCTGGACAGTGAACCCAAGATCATCTGTTTCGACAAGAAGGGTAGGGTGATGTTCAAGATTGACAACCGGGGCGGCGGGCCAACGGAATATCAAAACTTGAGGGATTTTGCCATTGATGAAAACTCGAAAAGAATCATCGCGTTTGATGATGAAAAAAGAAAGTTGTCATTTTATGCATTGAAGACAGGGAAATATTTATCGAGTATGCCAACGCTATACATGGCACCTACCGAGATGGGGTTTATTGACGGCGAGTTCTTTTTCAAAAACATTGACGTACGCTTTGAGGTGCAAAAAGATCATCAGTTCTACCTGTTGCATTCAGAGAGCGGGAAGCAAATAGATGCCATGTATCTTCCACACGATGCGGTCGCGGATTTTAACTTCGACATGGAATCTTTCTTTTACAACGAAAGCCATTTGTTTTTCGTGCGCCCTTTCGACAACATCGTTTACTCAGTGCAAAAAAAGGGAATACATCCTGTTTTTGAAATTAACCTCCCTAATCCACTGCCATTGAAGAAAGTTGAAGAGAAAATGAGGCCTGTCGAAATACCCAATTCCGGTTATGCCTACGGGGTAGGAGACGTGTACGTGGCAGGGAAAATATTGCATTTCACGTTTTCAAAAGATGGTTTTATTGTCACTACCTTTTTTGACTTGTCAACGGGTACTTTTTTGTATAATGGCATCCGCGTCTTGGCAGATGCAAGGGAAAAGCTTCCCATCTACTCGTTGATCAACGGGGTTTACGAGGGGAAATTCTTTGCCCTTGTTTCCGCGCCATCTATCGTTGAAAAAAGAGCGGCACACCCGGGGTTTTTCACCGGAGAATTATCAAAAATCACGGAGGAGGATAACGATGTTTTGGCATTCTTCACGATGAAACAAACTGAATGATAAACATCTCGTTTCCATTGAAATTATCGGAGACGACTGATAAATAATTAACATGATAAAATTCCTTCTTCAACGCCCCATCTCCGTCCTCATGGTGTTCCTGGCATGCGTGATCATCGGCATCATCACCTACAAGACGTTGCCCGTGTCGCTGCTGCCCGATATCGCCATCCCGGAGATCACGGTGCAGGTAACGGGCGACAACATGTCGGCACGCGAACTGGAGAACAGCGTGGTGAAACCTATTCGCCGGCAATTAATGCAGGTGGGCAAGCTACGCGACATCCGCAGCGAAACCCGTGACGGCTCCGCCATCGTGCGGATGAAGTTCGACTTCGGTACCAACACCGACTTGGCGTTTATCGAGGTGAACGAGAAAATTGACGCCGCGATGAACAGCTTGCCCCGCGACTTTCGCCGCCCCCGCGTGATCAAGGCAAGCGCATCGGACCTTCCCGTGTTTTACCTGAACCTTACCCTGAAAGACGACATACCTTACAGGCCTACCGATGAGCAGAAGTTCTTGGACCTGTCGGACTTCGCCGACAACGTGGTCAAACGACGCATCGAGCAACTGCCCGAGGTGGCCATGGCAGACATGACCGGGCTGATGTACCGGCACCTTCAGATCGTGCCCGACCTGAACAAGCTGGAGTCTGCCTCGATAACCTTGAACGATATAGAAAACACCCTGGCGGCCAACAATATCGAGCCGGGTAGCATGACCGTGCTCGATGGTTACTACGAGTACAACATCAAGTTCTCGTCGCTGCTGCGCACGCCCGAGGATGTCCGGGACATTTACCTCCGAAAGGGCGACCGCATGTTTCAACTCAAGGATTTGGCGACAATAGAGGTGGTTCGCCAACCCGAGACCGGGCTGTCGCTTATCGGCGGGAAACGGGCCATAACGCTGGGCGTGATCAAACAGGCGGACGAGACGATGAAAAGCTTGAAGCAATCGCTCAACAGAACGATTAACAGCTTGAAGCGTACCTACCCGGACGTGCAGTTTACCGTGAACCGCAACCAAACAGAGCTGCTGGATTACACCATCGCCAGCCTGCGGGAAAACCTCACGCTGGGCTTCCTGCTCGTCTTCATCGTGGCGCTGCTCTTCCTGGGCGATGCCAAATCGCCTATCATCATCGGGATAACCATGATCACCGCCCTGCTCACCACCTTTATCTTTTTCTACCTTTTCGGGCAGTCGCTCAACATCATCACCCTCTCGGGGCTTATCCTCGCCGTGGGGATGATGATAGACAGCGCCATCATCGTCACCGACATCATCACCCAATACCGGATGCAGGGCTACTCGCTGGAGGAGTCGTGCGTCAAGGGAACCAACGAGGTGATCACGCCCGTGCTCAGCTCCACGCTTACCACCATCGCCGTGTTCGTGCCGCTGGTGTTCATGAGCGGGATAGCCGGGGCCATCTTCTTCGCGCAGGCGTTCGCCGTGAGCGTGGGACTGCTTATCTCGTACTTCACGGGGATCATCATGCTGCCCGTGCTCTACAAGTTGGTGTACGGGATGAAGCTTCGTTCCAACAAGGTGAGCGACTTCTTCGCCCGAACGCAACAAGTTGCCGACAAGTGGATATACGCGTGGCACAAGAGATGGTTTACCTTCGCGTTCAAGCATAAAGTGTTGGTTTTCGCCATCGTCGCCCTGGCTATTCCCGTGTGTGTATTGATGTCGCGTCTCATGCCCCGTTCGTCGATGCCCCGCATCCATTACACCGAGACCGTGGCGAAGGTGGAGTGGAACGAGAACATACACGTGGACGAGAACAAGGAGCGTGTTTTCCGGTTAATGCAATCGACAGACGGGCTGACGGTCGAGCACTCGGGATACGTGGGACATAGGCAATACCTGTTGGACAAGGAGAACGACCTCTCGCCGTCGGAAGCGCAGCTCTACTTCAGCACCGGTAAATCGGCGCGACTCGAGACGCTGAAGCAACATGTTGCCGAATGGGTGAGGGCGAACTACCCGCGGGCCGTGGTGACGTTCACGCCGCCCGAGAACGTGTTCGAGAAGATTTTCGATACCTCCGAGGCCAAGGTAATCCTGCAACTCTACCCCGCCAACAGCGAGGAGGTGCCTGATGCCGAAACCATCCGCGCCACGGAGCGAAAGCTGCTTGCCGCCACCGGGGAGCAAGCCGAGGGGGTGCCCTTCGAGCAACAATACACCATAAACATCGACAAGGAGAAGTTGTCGCTTTACGGCGTGAATCACGGCGAAGTGTACCGCACGCTGCGCACCGCCTTCCGCGAAAATCAAATCGCCGTGCTGCGCTCCTTCCAGCAGTACCTGCCCATCTCGCTGGCGGGCAAACAGCAGACCGTGGAGCGGGTGCTGCGAGAAACGCTGGTTCCCACGTACCGGGGGAACGCGATGATACCGCTGCAATCGCTCGTGAGCGTGCACCGGGGCGAAGATGTCAAGACCATCGTCGCGGGGAAGAACGGGGAGTATATCCCGATGAACTACCACGATACCGACCATCCCGAAGCGCTGATCAAGAACGCCGAAACGGTCATCAAGCAAGACAACGCGTGGGAAGCCGTTTTCTCGGGGAGCTTCTTTTCCAACAAAAAGATGTTGGGCGAGCTGGTGATCGTTCTCCTGGTCTCTGTACTGATGATGTACTTCATCCTCTCCTCGCAGTTCGAGAACTTCGTGCAGCCGCTGATCGTGCTGGTAGAGATCCCCATTGACATCGCGTGCGCGCTCGTGCTGATCTGGGCGACGGGACACACGCTCAGCCTGATGAGCGCCATCGGGTTGATCGTGTCGAGCGGCGTCATCATCAACGACAGTATCTTGAAGATCGACATGATCAATAACCTGCGCAAGCAGGGGGTGCCATTAGTGGAAGCGATATTCAGGGGCGGGGTGAAAAGGCTGCGGGCCATTATCATGACCACGCTCACCACCATTTTCGCCCTGGTGCCGCTGCTCTTCTCGTTCGACCTGGGCTCGGAGTTGCAGAAACCGCTCGCCATCGGGATGATCGGGACGATGGTAGTGGGGGTGCTGGTGAGCCTCTTCATCGTTCCGGTAATCTACTGGGCGATATATGGAGGTCGGAAGACGGAAGACGGAAACCTGAAGTGGGATCTAGAGAATCTACCCATTAGTTAGCGTGGCAACGTGATAAACAGATATCGATTTTAAAAAAACACAAGATGAAATATACTCGAAAGATGAAATATACCCGTTTGTTGCTTCTTTTCGCGGTTATGGTTCGCTTTGGCTTGACGACCGTGTCCGCCCAGCAAAGCGAGATCACCCTCGACTTGCAGCGTACCGTCGAGCTGGCGAACGACAGCTCGCTCTCGGCTTTTCGTGCCAAGAACATGTACATGGCCAGTTACTGGGCGTACCGCTCCTACCGGGCGGCGCGGCTGCCGTCGCTCACGCTCTACACCACGCCGCTGCGCTACAACCGCGACTTCACGCGCCGGTACGATTCGGGGCAAAACATCGACGTGTACCGCCGCCAGCAGTCGCTCTACTCTTACGGGAACCTCGCCGCGCAGCAGAACTTCGACCTCACGGGCGGTACCTTCTTCGTGGATACCGAGCTGGGGTACATCCGCAACTTCGGCGACCAGGCACGCGCCCAGTTCAGCAGCGTGCCCATCCGCGTCGGCTACCGGCAAGACCTGCTGGGCTACAACCGTTTCAAGTGGGAGAAGAAGATAGAGCCGTTGAAGTTCGAGAGGGCGAAAAAGGAGCTGATCGTCAACCTGGAGGCCACGGCGGAAACCGCGTCGGGCTACTTCTTCGACCTGGCGATGGCACAAGCCGAGTACGAGTTGGCGGTGGAAAACCAACGCAACTCGGAGCGGTTATACCAAATAGGGGAGGAGAGACAGAAGATCGCTTCCATCGGGCAATCAGAACTGCTGACGCTGAAGCTTGACCGCGTGAACGCGCGAAACTCGCTGCAAAACGCGGAGATCCAGCTTAAAAGGGCGATGTTCGCCTTGGCGGCGTACCTCAACCTGGACAAGAACACGAGGATAACACTGCAGCTGCCCGATTACCCGAAAGATATCCTCGTGGACGTGGACAACGCGCTGATGTTAGCCAAAGAGAACAACCCGCGATACCTGGAGAATAAGCAACGTGTTCTGGAGTCGCGACAAACGCTCGACCGTACCCGCCGCGAATCGCTGTTCAGCGCGGGGCTCTCGGCCAGCGTGGGGTTTAACCAGGTCGCCTCCACCTTTCGTGACGTGTTCCGCCACCCGCTGGAGCAAGATATACTGGCCGTCACGCTGACCGTACCGATCGTGGACTGGGGCGTGCGCAAGGGGCGTTACAACATGGCGAAAAACAACTTGAACATCACGGAGCTGTCGGCACAGGAAAATGAGATCCGCCTGGAAGAGGACGTGATCATGACCGTGGGCGACTTCTCGGTGCAGCAACAGATGATTCGCAGCGCCGAGGAGGCGATGGAGCTGGCCAAGCTGGCACAAGATCAGACACAGGAGAGGTTTATCATCGGCAAGGCGGACATCAACAGCCTCACGCTCTCCACCAACCGGCGCCAGCAAGCGCAACGCAATTACATCTCCGCCTTGCGAAACTACTGGCAGAGCTACTTCAAGCTGCGGAGGCTGACGTTGTACGACTTTGAAAAGAACAGGCCGATTGAAGTGGATTTTAACGTGAAGTAGTCATCGTCTTCCGATCTCCAATCGTAAATCTTGCATTGATTAATGTCCGAAAAAAAATCCATATCCCCCTTTACCGTTATCGTTGCTTTCCTCAGCATCGCGTTAATGGGTGTAGCCCTTATCCCGTTGCTGCCGATCAAGCTGGCACCGTCGCGTACCTTGCCCAGCCTGACGGTCAACTTCTCGATGCCCGGCAACGCCGCCCGCGTCGTGGAGATGGAAGCCACCTCCAAGCTGGAGGCGATGTTGGCACGCGTGAGCGGCGTGAGAAGCATCACCTCCACGTCGGGGAACGGCTGGGGAAGCATAACCCTTTCACTGGACAAACACACGCCCGTCGATGCCGCCCGCTTTGAAGCCTCCACCATCGTGCGCCAAACGTGGCACGATCTGCCCCGGGAAGTCACCTATCCCTACATCACGGTGCGGCATCCCGACGAGAACGCTTCGCGACCGTTCATGACCTTCACGGTTAACTCGGCCGCCACGCCCATCGTCATTCAAAATTATACCGAAAACACCATCAAGCAGCGACTCAGCGATATAGCCGGCCTCTACAAGATAGAGGTTCGGGGGGCCACGCCGATGGAGTGGCAGTTGACCTACGACAATGACCAACTGCAAGCGCTGGGGATAACGCTGAACGATATCCGCCAAGCCATTTCGACGTACTACTCTACTACTTTCCTGGGGATGGCGGAAACGGAAGGCGTGGACGACACGCCCTCGTGGATACGCATCATGTTGGCGTCAGGCAACGATAACAGCCCGTTCGATGCCTCGGCCATCACCGTGATAAACAGCGACGGCACGCTTATCCGATTGGATCAACTGGTGAAAGTGATGCATGCCGAGCAGGAACCCACCAGCTACTACCGTATCAACGGGCTGAACTCCATCTACCTATCGCTCACGGCAGAGGAGACGGCCAACCAGCTCCGCCTGAGCAAGCAGGTGCACGAGGCCATCGACGAGATCCGCGGCAACCTCCCGCCCGGTTACGAGATCTACAACAGCTACGATGCCACGGAGTACATCCAGGCCGAGCTCAACAAGATTTACCTGCGAAGCGGGTTGACGGTGCTTATCCTGCTGCTTTTCGTGTTGTTGATCACCCGGAACACGCGTTACCTGTTCCTCATCGCCGTCACGCTGGCAATCAACCTTGCCCTTGCCGTCATCTTTTACTACCTGTTCAAGCTGGAGATCCAGCTCTACTCGCTGGCGGGAATCACCATCTCGCTCAGCCTGATCATCGACAACACCATCATCATGACCGACCACCTGGTGCATCGGAAAAACCGGAATGCCTTCATGCCCATCATGGCGGCAACGATGACCACGGTGGGGGCGCTGTCGATCATCTTTTTCCTGGACGAGAAGATTCGGCTCAACTTGCAGGACTTCGCCGCCGTGGTGATGATCAACCTGTCGGTATCGCTGTTCGTTGCGCTCTTCTTCGTGCCGGCCATGGTGGAGAAGATCAAGCTGAAGAAACGCTCGCCGCTGAAAAGGCGGGGCTTGCTCCGGCGTCTGCCCGTGCACCCGCGCCGGTTGACGATTTACTTCAACCGCTTCTACAGTGCGATGATTCGGTTGCTGTGCAGACGCAAGTGGATTCCCTTCACGGCAATCGTCTTGATTTTCGGCTTGCCCGTTTTCCTCCTCCCCGAAAAAATCGAAAAGGATACCGCCTTCGCCAAGCAATACAACAAGATTTTCGATAACGTCACCTACAGGGAGAAGGTGAAACCCGTTGTGAACAAGGCACTGGGCGGGACATTGCGCCTGTTCGCGGAGAAAGTATACCAAGGCAGCTATTTCACCCGCAACGAGGAGGTGGTGCTGACCATCACCGCGTCGATGCCCAACGGGACTACCCTGCCGCAAATGAACGCGCTGGTTGAAAAGATGGAGCGCTACCTGAGCGGTTTCCCCGAGATCCGCCAGTTCCAGACCGACATTCCCAACGCGCGGAGGGCATCCATCCAGGTCTTTTTCAACAAGGAGTCGGAACGGAGCGGTTTCCCGTACCTGCTTAGAAGCAACGTTATCAGTAAAGCATTGACACTGGGAGGCGGCAGTTGGAGCGTTTACGGCTTGCAAGACCAAGGTTTCAGCAACGACGTGAGGGAAACTGCCGGGAGTTACCGCGTGAGGCTTTACGGCTACAATTACGATGAGCTGACCGCGTGGGCGGACACGCTGAAAAATCGCTTGTTGACCTACCGGCGGATAAAAGAAGTATTGATCAACTCCAACTTCTCGTGGTACAAGGACGATTACCGCGAGTTCTCGTTCGATTTGAACAAGCAGCGGTTGGCTTCCGAGGGAATTTTGCCGCGAGAGCTGTTCGCCTCACTGCAACCGGTATTCGCCAACAACGTGATGGCGGGTTCGTTGATCCTCGATGGTGAACGGGAAAACATCAAGCTGGCGAGCCGCCAAAGCAGAGAGTACGATATTTGGGCGTTGCAGTACGTATCGCGTAATATCGGGAACAGGATGTACCGTTTAAGCGAGTTGGCGGATATAGCCAAAGGGCAGGCGCCACGGGAAGTGGTCAAGGAAAACCAGCAGTACCGTTTGTCGTTGCAGTTCGATTACATCGGTGCCAGCACGCAGGCAGACCGCGTGCTCGATCGCGAGGTGAAAGCACTTCAAGAGATCCTGCCGATGGGCTACACGGCCCGGGTAGATCGCCCCAACTGGGGCTGGAGCAGGAAAGACAACAAGCAATATTGGCTTATCGGCTTGCTGATCGTGATCATATTCTTCACTACCTCCGTGTTGTTTAACTCCGTGAAACAGCCGCTGGCGGTGATTTTCATTATTCCCGTCTCGTTCATCGGGGTGTTCCTCACGTTTTACCTGTTCAAGCTGAACTTCGACCAGGGGGGCTTCGCGTCGTTTATCCTGCTCTCGGGCATCACCGTGAACGCGAGCATCTACATCACGAACGACTACAACCTGATTCGCCGAAAACGTCCCGGGCTGTCGTCGTTGCAAGCCTACATCAAGGCGTGGAACTCCAAGATTATCCCCATCTTCCTCACGGTGGTTTCTACCATGCTGGGCTTTATCCCCTTCATGGTGGGCACTTCCAAGGAGGCGTTCTGGTTCCCGCTGGCATCGGGAACCATCGGGGGATTGGCCATGTCGATCGTGGGGATATTCATCTTCTTGCCGTTGATGATGGTGAAGAGGGAAAAGTGAAAAGTGAGAATCGATTGTTGCCTGTAAACCTTCACTTAATACCGCTTTTTGAAACTGCCGGCAAATAAATTTTGTAAAAAGGGAACTAATGAGTACCTTTGCACCCGCTAATGCAAAAAATATTCATTTTAAAGAATTACTAAATGGCAACAAAATTACGTTTACAGAGAAGAGGACGCAAGCACTATCCCTTCTACCAGATTATTGTTGCAGATAGCAGAGCACCACGAGATGGAAAGTACATTGAGAGGATAGGTTCTTACAATCCGAACACACATCCTGCTACGATCACTTTAGATTTCGATAGAGCTTTGTATTGGCTGCAAACAGGGGCTCAGCCCACGGACACCGTTCGTAGTATCCTATCGAAAGAGGGGGTCTACCTGAAAAAGCACCTCCTGGGGGGTGTTGCTAAAGGGGCTTTTGACGAGGCGGAAGCCGAAAGAAGGTTCAACGCGTGGAAGGAGCAGAAGCTACAAGCCGTTCACTCCATCAAGTCGGAAGACGAAGCTAAGCGCAGGGCCGAAAATAAGGTTCGTTTAGAGGCGGAGAAAGAGATTCACAAGGCAAAAGCGGAAGAACTAGCCAAGAAGAGGGCCGAGTTGAGGGCCGCGAACGCACCGGAGCCTGTCGTGGAAGAGACAGCCGCTGCTGAAGAGGCACCCAAGGCCGAAGAAGCTGCTAAAGTAGAGGATGCACCCAAGGCTGAAGAAGCACCCAAAGCGGAGTAGGGGTCACCTTGCAAGAGTATACTTATAAAGCCGCCTCGGGACTTTCCGAGGCGGCTTTTTTAAAGATATCGGGCAACATCGCCTCGGCCACACCTACGCTTCATTGCTCGCCATTCTTCGTGATATCAATAATTATAAAAGACGCCATTGGGATACTAACCGGTGGTGGTTGCTTGGCTGCTATAAAAGCGAAGCCCTTGGCATATCACTCGTGTAGGAGCTTCCAAAAACTCTCGGGAAGGTGAATGTTGGGGATGCTTACCGCTTCCGCGAAGAGAGGAGCCATCTCGGAGTCGTGGAACCCGGCGATGCCGCACCCTACCCGCGTAACTAGGAAGGTCAGCTCGGGGTGGGAGCGTGCGAACTCGATGAACTCGTCCACGTACGGCTTGATCTCCTCAACACCTCCATGCATGGTGGGTATCCCGTACGATTGACCTTGCAAGCCAACACCTTGTCCCCAGATGGCGCCGAACCTCGCGCGAGCGATCTTCGCCGCACCTCCGCCATGGGCACCGTCAAGGTTGCTGCCAAACACGAACACCTCGTTCGCTTTTAAATCGGATATAAAATCGGGCGATACTCGTTTATCCATTGAAATTCATTCTTTCATTTTAGATTCGTTATTCAAGATCCAAACGTTGCTGGTTAATACAGTTGCTGGCAAAATTTTTACCAGCAACCATTGGTATTACTTAAAACCTGAGCAGTAATTCCACCGAGACTTTATCGGATCCCACCTCCGGGCTTTTGAATATGGGAGGTGAGTTCGTTCCGAAATACCACTCGTAATTAACCCGGAGGATTGACGTGAAAAGATTTCGTTTGCTTCCGAAGTCAATCCCGGCCGTTAAACGCTTCACATCGAAGCCGGCATCTCCCTGGGTGTCGCTTATTCCATCCCATCGCAGAGCGGGCATTAGGCTATCAAACAGTTTCGTTTTGAGCGGTAGCACGTAAGCACCTTGTACGTAATATGAAAACAGGTCGGTATGAAATTCGGTCTTGCTTTCCCGTTTCATCACCTCGGTTTCCAGCTTCCAATTTGCTGCCTCGTAACGCAGGTCGGCCCCGTAGAACAGGTGGTGGGTTTCTTCCTCCTTAGGGTAATCGTAGATTTTGGCGGTTACCCGTGCCCCCTCCATGCTTCCCACGATAATTCGCCCACCATACGCCATCTTTTTTTTCCAAACAGGGCTGTTGATGGCGTTTCCGTTGAATAACCCAAACTCCAGTCGGGTAGGCACTTCCCCGAGACGAAAATCATACTTCGTGATCAATCCAAGGTCGCGAGTGCTTAAAAAGTATTTCCCGATAAAGGCACGATTCGCGAACATCATCTCGTTAGGGCTGACGATGTAGGTGTTGAACAGCGGTATACTGGTCTGTCCCAAAGTGAACGAAAGCCCCTTCACGGGCTTAATGGTACCACTAAGGTCCAATACCTTGAATTGTCCCTCGTCGCTCCACTCCACCTGCACGCGGTAACCGTAAGCTCCATTAATGTCCCCGGCAATACCCATGCGGGAGTTGCGTACCGTGAACCTCGAGGTGCCGATCTCCGTGGCGTGCTCGAACTTGTTTTTTAACACACCGTCTAACTTGTATGTGTGTGAGGGCTTTGCATCCTCTCCCGAAACAGCGAAAGCACCGTGGGAGATAACCATGAATAGGAAAACGAACAATGTGTGAAATAATCTGGTTTGCATAGAATTATGGTAATTAAAAGTAAATAGTTAATGCTTGTCACTACCCCGGATCCACGATAAGCCGCTGGAATCCATCGGAACAGGTAACACCGTAACTGCCATCTTCGCTCTCGTGAATCAGGTAGTACTCCAGTTCGGGGAGACGGGCAGCCAGCTTTTTCGCTTCCTCCAATCCTAATGCCATGAACGCGGTGGCGTACGCGTCGGCGGTCATGCAGTCATCGGCAATGATCGTGACACTTAGTAGTTCATTTTGAGAGGGATAGCCGGTATGGGGGTCGATGGTGTGCGCGTACCGTTTCCCGTCCAGGATATAGAAGTTGCGGTAGTTCCCCGACGTGGCCAACGATTTGTCGCACAGACCCAAAACAACCTGAGGCTCGTGGATGAAACCAATCGTGTCGTCAACCGGTTTGTCGACCTGTATGCGCCAGCAGATTCCCCTATCGTTCAGACCCCGGGCGGATATCTCCCCACCGATAACCACCAGGTAGTGTTCAATCCCGTGGCGTTCGAGGAGGTCGGCAATCACATCGCACGCGTACCCCTTGGCGATGGCCGAGGTGTTAAGCTGCACACGGGGGTCGCTCTTCACGATTTTCCCTTGAGGGTCGATAGATATCTTCTCTTGACCCACGAACTCCTTCAGGCTATCGATCATTTCCGGGGTAACACGACCCATGTTCTGGAAGCCGAAGCCCCACGCGTTGATAAGGGGCGACAGGGTGATATCGAACTTACCGCCCGAATTTCTATGAACCTCTTCTGACTTGCGAAAAACGGTCAGGAAGAGCGAGTCAAGCTCCATCGGCTCGTTGCGGTTCACCTTCGATATGATGGAGTTCTCCATAAAGGGGTTCAGCGAGAGGCTGAATGCTTGAAATGCTGCCTCGATCTCCGCTTGCAGCGAGCGGTGGTAGGCGTACTTGATGGAGTAGTTGGTAGCGAACACCATGCCCTGGTCGTGAAAGTAGCTCCAGTTCTCTCTCTTGCTTCCCGGGTTGCAGGCCATGAGGAGCGTTATCCCGAG
This sequence comes from Bacteroidota bacterium, assembly GCA_023622765.1. Taxonomy (GTDB): domain Bacteria; phylum Bacteroidota; class Bacteroidia; order Bacteroidales; family Dysgonomonadaceae; genus Proteiniphilum. The sequence goes on from JAMNYO010000056.1 coordinate 30,823, forward strand.
TAGGAGAAAGAGGTTCCAGACACCCCGTGTAGTCCGCCTATTTCGCGTACCCGGTGCATCTTGGGTGTCTGACACATTTTGCACGTCCCATCTGTCTTGAGTACTCCTTTCGTTATTATAGCATCTCATCATGTTCAACTTCATGAAAAATATCTTTTTCGTTAATCTCTTTCTTCCGTTAAAACTCCTCCTCAATCCGGTAGTTGTTCCTTTCCGGGGCGTTTCTCGTGATAAGCTCCCCAAGGAAGCCAGCCAAGAAGAGGAAGGTTCCCAGGATCATCATGGTGAGCGAGATATAGAAGTAGGGCGATTCCGTGACCAACCGGTAGGGGTTGCCATGGTGCATGTCGTATAGCTTGATGGCTCCCACCAGGATGATGGCGAGCAGCCCCAAGAGGAACATAATGCTACCCCAGAGCCCGAAGATGTGCATCGGCTTCTTGCCGAACCGGTTCAAGAACCAGAGCGTCATCAGGTCTAAGTAGCCGTTCACGAAGCGCCTGGCCCCGAACTTGCTTTTCCCGTACTTGCGGGGTTGGTGTTGCACCACCTTCTCACCGATTCGGGTGAACCCCGCATCCTTGGCTAATATGGGGATATAGCGATGCATATCGTTATACACCTCGATGCTTTTGGCCAACGAGGAGCGGTACGCTTTTAAGCCGCAGTTGAAGTCGTGAAGTTTGATACCGGACACTTTTCGGGCAGTGGCATTGAAAAACTTAGAGGGGAGGTTCTTCGTCAGCTTGTTGTCGTACCGTTTCCTCTTCCACCCCGAGACAAGGTCGTATCCCTCCTCGGTAATCATTTGGTAGAGACCGGGAATTTCGTCAGGACTATCCTGCAGGTCAGCATCCATAGTGATGATGACATCGCCCCGGGCTTTCTGAAATGCGCACTGCAAGGCGGGCGATTTGCCATAATTCCGCCTGAACCTAATCGCTTTCACGCGATTGGACTGGCCGCTGAGCTGCTTGATGACTTCCCAGGAGCCATCGGTACTTCCATCGTCCACGAAGATGATCTCGTACGAGTAGTCATGCTTCTCCATGACCCGTTTAATCCAGTCGTGCAGTTCATTAATAGACTCCTCCTCGTTGAGCAGGGGGATAACCACTGATATATCCATTGGTGTCATTTATTGTGGGTTGTTTAGTCGCGGTGTAAAACGAAGGGCAAGGGGAACGATCAGCAGCGAAAGGAGCAAGCCGATAAACACGTCGGCCATGATCACGTTGCTAAAAATGTAGGTGAACGGGTCGGGTAGGGGCTGCTCTGCCAATTTCGTGACAATCGCCGTGCTTGCCCCCAGCGCCTCCGCGAGCTCAATCATGCTGTCGTATAGATGGGCAAGGTAGGCGGGATCGATCCACCGGATGTGAATGTACACCACTAGCGCCTCCAGGACGGAAGCGAAGAAAAATAGCAGGATGGTGAATTGAACGCCCTGCCCGAAACGCATTTCACGGTTCATCCACCCCGCGTTGTATCTTACCAGCAGGTAGTAGAGCAGAACGGGTGTACCGATGCTTAGCGTAGTCCCGATCACGTTCATCCCCGGGTACTTGCCCCCCAGGATAACGAACAGGTACTTGAATACCCAAAAGAGTCCCAATAGAATGCCGGCTTGCATCGTGTATTCCAGCAGGTAGCCCTTGTTCTCTTCCTTTGATTCCATAGTTTACGCGAATGTACGAGATTTTATCCTGAAAACCGCAAGCGAAGATGAAAAACTACATGGCATATGCAACGGGCTAACGGGTGAAAAGATGACAATTGTTCTATCTATATATCTCCAATGGTGTACAAATGTTGCGCGAGAAACAAAAAGCACCTACCGAAATTTCGATAAGTGCTTTGCTTTCACGTAGCGAGACCGGGGCATGATCCCGGGACCTCATGATTATGAATCATGCGCTCTAACCAACTGAGCTATCTCGCCAACTGCGTATCCCTTAAATTCGCGGTGCAAAAGTAGCACAACTTTTTGAATCTTGCAACTACAAATCTTGAAAACCGTTTTAAAAACGACAAAATGTTGTACTTTCGCGTAGGAAACGAGTCCAGTATGATCTACCCCGACAATTTTGAACAGAAGATTGAATTTTTAAAGATACGCCAACTCCTGGTCGACCGGTGCTTAAGCCCGCTGGGTGAGGAGAAGGTGGGAGAGATGTGCTTCCTTACCTCGCACGAGGAGATCGAGTCACGACTGGCGCAGACTGAGGAGTTCGTTCGCCTAAAAGAAGAGGAGGATGCGTTCCCGATGGATGGTTTCCACGATACGCGGGCAGAACTGAAGCGAATTCGGGTGGTGGGGTCGTGGATAGATCAGGGTGCACTGTTTAACCTGCGCCGCTCCCTGCAGACCCTGAACGGTATCGTTGCCTTCCTGCGCCGTAACGAAGAGAACCCGAAGTACCCGAGCCTGTTGGCGTTGGCCAGCGAGGTGACCACCTTCCCCGAGGTTACGAAGCGAATCGACGCTATTTTGGACAAGTTTGGGCAGGTGAAAGACAACGCGTCTCCCCGGCTGTCGGAGATACGCAGTGAGCTTACATCCACCATGAACGGGATATCCAGAACCTTGAACATGATCTTGAGGAAGGCGCAAGCGGAGGGGTACGTCGATAAGGATGTGTCGCCAAGCGTGCGCGACGGTCGGCTGGTTATACCCGTCGATCCCGCGTACAAGCGAAAGGTCAAGGGGATCGTGCACGACGAGTCGGCCTCTGGCAAGACGGTCTTTATCGAGCCCTCGGAGGTGGTGGAGGCCAACAACCGCATCCGGGAGCTGGAGGCGGAGGAGCGGAGGGAGATCATTCGCGTACTCACCGAGTTTACCGCGTACCTGCGCCCTTTCCTGCCCGATCTGCTGCAGTCCTATGACTTCCTGGCGACGATCGACTTTATTCAGGCGAAAGCATCGCTCGCCACGCTGATGGGGGGTATTAGGCCGTCATTAGAAGATATGCCGCTTATCGATTGGGTGCAGGCGACCCACCCGTTGCTGGACTTCTCGCTCAAAAAACAGGGGCGCAAGATCGTGCCGCTTGATATCACGCTGGAGAAACCGAACCGGATACTGGTCATCTCGGGGCCCAACGCCGGTGGGAAGTCGGTCTGCCTCAAAACGGTGGGGTTGCTGCAATACATGGTGCAGTGCGGACTGCTCATCCCGTTGAAGGAGAACTCCAGGGTGGGGCTCTTCCGGGATATCTTTATCGATATAGGCGATGAGCAGTCCATCGAGAACGACCTGTCGACCTACAGCTCGCACCTGCTGAACATGAAACAGTTTGAAAGGCACTGCAACGACCGATCGCTCCTGCTTATCGACGAGTTCGGGAGCGGTACCGAGCCGAGCATGGGGGCGGCGATTGCCGAGGCGCTACTGGAACGCTTCAACCGGAAAGAGTCGTTCGGCGTGATCACCACGCACTACCAAAACCTGAAGCACTTCGCTAACGAGCACGAAGGTGTGGTTAACGGCGCCATGCTGTATGATCGCCACGAGATGAGACCGCTGTTTCAGCTCTCCATAGGCAACCCGGGCAGCTCGTTCGCGGTGGAGATCGCAAGGGGGATAGGACTGCCCGAAGAGGTGATCGCGCAGGCCTCCGAGATCGTTGGGAGCGACTATATCAACATGGACAAGTACCTGCAGGATATCGCACGTGACAGGCGCTACTGGGAACGCAAGCGCGACGAGATACGCCGGGAGCGCAAACGGCTCGCGGAGATTACATCAGAGTACGAGGCCAACCTTGAGGAGGTTAACCGGCAGAGGAAGGAGATACTGAGCCAGGCGAAGGAGGAGGCGAAACGGCTGTTGGCCGAGAGCAACGCCCGGATAGAGAATACCATTCGAGGTATCCAGGAGGCCAAGGCGGATAAGGAGAAGACCAAAAAGCTACGTCAATCGCTCTCCGCGTTCCGGGAGGAGGTGGAGGCAACGGGTGAAACCAAGGTAACCGCCAAGCGCGGCAAATCAAAGAGAGAGCAGTCAACAAGGACACCAAAGTTACGTGGGGAACCGGGGGGAGCAAAGTCACCGAAACCATCAAAGACTGCCCCAACCCTCCAAGTAGGCGACGCGGTGCGGCTGAAAGGGCAAACCTCACCGGGGAAGATCATGGAGGTGGACGGTAAAAAGGCGACCGTGGCCTTCGGGATGATCAAGACGACCGTCCCCCTGAGCCAACTGGAGCGGGTGAGTGGGCGTCAAATCAAGCGGGAGGCGAAGGCATCGAACGTGCGGGACCTGCTGCACGAACGCAAATTGAACTTCAAGCCGGATATCGACGTGCGGGGGATGCGGGGCGACGAGGCGCTAATAGCGGTGACCTACTTCGTGGATGACGCAATCCAGTTGAATATCCCAAGGATTCGTATCCTGCACGGCACCGGCACCGGGGCGCTCCGGCAAATTATCCGCGAGTACCTAAGCGGCGTGAACGGTGTTGTCCGCTTCCAAGACGAGCACGTGCAGTTTGGCGGTGCCGGGATAACGGTGGTGGAGTTGGAGTGACGCGTTCAAATATTTTGTTATCTTCGCGGCGATTAACTCATTTTTCAATGTTCGTATCCTGCCTTAGGCTGTTTTTGCTTTCATGGCAACGTCTGTTGTTCGTTTTTGGGAACAGATTCTACGCGGTTCACGAAATTTAAACACGCTTTAATGGGAAAAACTACAAGGTCATCATCAAACTCTACCCAACCAGGCTTCTTTAGAAAGCTTGCCGAGAGCATCACGAAATACTCGAAAGCATTTTGGGTAGCCAACATCGTGGAACTCCTCGAGCGTTTGGCTTACTACGCGGTGTTTATCGTTATCACGCTCTACCTCTCCAACGTGTGGGGTTTTACCGATATACAGGCCGGATGGATTGCCGGTGCCTTCTCGGCTATGCTTTACCTGCTACCGGTGTTCGCCGGTGCCGTGGCCGACAAGATTGGTTTTCGGGCTGCTATCATCCTCGCATTCTCGCTGCTCACGTTGGGGTACGGCGGGTTGGGTCTCTTGCCTACTTTGCTGGAAAGTGCGGGATTGGTGAACTACGAGATGACCACGACCTATACCGGGCTAAGGGAAAGTTACCTGCAATGGTCTATCGTGGCGCCTCTTATACTCATCGTGGTAGGGGGGTCGTTCATCAAATCGGTCATCTCCGGTACGGTGGCACGGGAGACCACGACCGAGAACAGGGCCCGCGGTTACTCCATCTTCTACATGATGGTGAATATCGGTGCCTTTACCGGTAAGACGGTGGTGGACCCGCTAAGGCGTAGCATGGGCGACCAAGGGTTAGTCTACCTGAATTTTTTCTCGGCGGCAATGACGCTCATCGCCCTGATCGCGGTCTACCTCTTCTACCGATCGACCAAGACGGAAGGGAAGGGGAAGAGCTTTAGGGAGCTGGGACGATCGTTGGTGAAGGTGGTGTTCAATGGGAGGTTGTTCTTGTTGATATTGATCGTGAGCGGCTTCTGGTTGATTCAAAGCCAGATGTACGCCACCATGCCCAAGTACGTGATTCGTCTTATCGGCGAGGGGGCATCACCCGGCTGGTACGCGAACGTGAACCCGCTGGTCGTCTTGGTGAGTGTCAATTTCGTCACCACGCTGATGAAGAGAAAAAGGGCTATCACCTCTATGCTCGTCGGCATGTGCATCATCCCCCTCTCGGCATTAGTGATGTCGTTTGGGAACCAACTGGGTGAGGGGTATATCCTGGGGATGCACCCGGTGGCCTTCATGATGATCGCGGGGATCGCCATGCAGGCGATTGCCGAATGCTTTATCTCGCCCCGTTTCCTGGAGTACTTCTCGCTGCAGGCACCCAAGGGAGAAGAGGGGCTATACCTGGGGTTTAGTCAACTTCACTCGTTCTTCTCCTACCTGTTTGCCTTCGGCGTATCGGGGGTCCTACTGGACAGGTATTGCCCAGATCCCCGACTCTTTACCGATGCCTTGGGGGTACTTGACACGGTGGGGTACGCGGCGGCCACGCAGAACGCGCACCATATCTGGTACGTCTTCGTGGGAATAGGGGCCATCTCCGCCGTAGCGCTGTTCATCTACGGGCGGATCACCAAGAAGTTGGACGAAAAGAGGGCACGTGCCTCGGCAGGCTCTTCCCAAAGTTCAACATAGAGATATAACATACTGGGTGCCATCTTTTTGGAATAATTATAGCAAACACTCATAGGAAATAGCATTTTTTTGTGTAAATTTGTGGCAAAGGAAAAAAGCCAATAAAACATGAAAAGTATGAGATTAGATTTAAGTTCGCATATTACTTTCGAAAGGGTTTCGAAGAAGTATTACCATCCCGAGAACGCTTTCGAGGAGTACAACCTTGCACGCTTTGAAAAGCTCCCACTGGTGATTTTCGAGGAGAGCCGAAAAGCCTCACTCAAGATCGCCAGGAATATCGTAAAAGATATGGAGAAGCAGAAGCAGAAAGGAAAACCTTTTGTCTTGGGTATCAGTGGTGGAACATCGCCCATGGAAATCTACGAAGAGCTGGTAAGGCTGCACCGGGAGGAGCAAGTGAGCTTTCAGAACATGGTGGTATTCAACACGTACGAGTTCTACCCGGTTCAGGACTTCTCGTTTAGCAACCTTCAGATGCTGAAAGATGTCTTCTTAAGTCGGGTGGATATTGACCCGAAGAACATCTTTTCACCCGATGCGACCATTGAGAAAGATCGGATAGCGGACAACTGCGAGGAGTACGAGAAGAACCTCAACGATATGGGGGGACTCGATTTCCTGTTGCTGGGACTTGGAAGCAAGGGGAACGTGGGCTTTAACATGCCGGGAAGTGGACTGCACTCGCAAACCCGACTGGTGATGCTCGACGGCGACTCCAGGAAAGATATCTCGCGTAGCTTTGATTCGCCCGATAACGTGCCGGTTAGTGCCATCACGATGGGGTTGGCTGATATGATGGACGCGAAAAAGATAGCCCTTGTGGCGTGGGGAGGTCAAAAGGCGGAGAGCATCCGGAATATAGTAGAGGGTGGCGTGACTGACCTAGTACCCGGATCGGTATTTCAAACGCACCCCGAAACGAAGATATACGTGGACCTCGAAGCGGCATCGGAATTGACCCGAATCAGTCGCCCGTGGCTGGTCACCAACTGCGAGTGGGACAACAAGCTTATCCGGCGTGCCATCGTATGGCTGTGCAGGGTGGTGGACAAGCCCATTCTCAAGCTGACCAACAAGGACTATAACGACAACGGGTTGAGTGAGCTAATCACCTTGTACGGCTCGGCTTACAACGTGAATATCAAGATATTCAACGACCTGCAACACACCATCACAGGATGGCCAGGAGGCAAACCGAATGCCGATGATACTTACCGCCCCGAGCGGGCCAAGCCGTATCCCAAGAAGGTAATCATCTTTAGCCCGCACCCGGACGACGACGTGATATCGATGGGGGGTACCTTCCAGCGATTGGTCAACCAGGGGCACGAGGTGCACGTGGCATACCAAACTTCAGGCAACATCGCCGTGGGGGATGAAGAATTAATCCGCTATCTATTCCTTTTTAATAACGCCATCAAGCAGTTCGATCACGATAATAAGCCGCTGAAGGGGAAAATTAACGAGGTGTTGAACTACCTGATGAATGAGAAGGGGAAAGATGGCCTGGAAACGCCCGACACCCTCTTTTTTAAAGGACGCATACGCCGCGAGGAGGCCCGATCGGCCTGCCGTTACGTGGGGTTACCCCCCGAAAACGTGCACTTCTTGGACCTCCCCTTCTACGAAACGGGGCGGGTGAAAAAGAACCCCATCTCGGAGAAGGACGTACTTATCGTGAAGGAGTTCATCAAATCCATCAAGCCGCATCAGATCTACGTTGCAGGCGACTTGGCAGACCCGCACGGTACGCATAAGGTGTGTCTAGACGCCGCTCTGGCGGCAATCGACATAGTGAAGGAGGAGGATTGGTTCAAGGATTGCCGAATATGGATGTATCGAGGAGCGTGGATGGAGTGGGAGATTGACCATATCGAGATGGCGGTACCCCTTTCACCCGAGGAGTTACGGCAAAAACGAAACACCATCCTCAAGCACCAGTCACAAATGGAGAGCGCACCGTTCTTGGGCGACGATGAACGTCTCTTTTGGCAACGCTCGGAAGAACGCAATCGCGCCACGGCCGATCTCTACTGTAATCTCGGGCTGGCTTCTTACGAGGCGATCGAAGCTTTCGTGGAGTACATCCCCGTGAGTTAAGGCTTTTTAAACACGAGGCCGGTCCGTATCTGGAGCGGCCTCGTTTGTAATACATGATGCTATTCCCATCCTAAGGCAATTTTTCGCGCTTGTCGTGTCGAAAAAAAGTTGTATATTGGGGGCCACTATTCTATCAATTGATGTCGAGGGAGAAATTTCATATCGAGTTCCTCATGGGCAACGCTAGCCAAAACAGCCTGTGGCGGATGATTAGCCAGATTGACGGCCTATCGGAATGGTTCGCCGATGAGGTGGAGGTGGATGAAACGGAAACGATATATACGTTCACCTGGGGAAAAAGCAGCCACGATGCGCATATCCTTCAAAATAGACCCCAATCGCTTATACGGTACCGTTGGGAAGACGACGATGAGTCGGTCTACTTCGAATTTCGCCTCCGCAAGCTGGATCTCTCGGGCGATATGACCTTGGAGGTGACCGATTTTGCAGAACCGGCTGAGAAGTCGGATGCCATCGCGTTGTGGGAAGCGCAAATTGATGAGATGAAAAGAAGGCTGGGGATTTAATGCTCACCCTGTTTACTCAATGAGAGATTTTTTCCACATAAAACGGCTAGACGGCTACATCCTAAAGACTTTCATACCGTTATTTCTGATGACGTTTGCCATATGCCTCTTCCTCGTGTTGATGCAGTTCTTGTGGAAACACGTGGAAGACATGGTAGGCAAGGGGTTAGAGATGGGGGTTCTCGCGGAGATGTTCGCGGTGGCTGCCTTGAACCTTGTCCCGCTGGCGCTTCCGTTGGCGATACTGCTTGCTTCGCTCATGGTGTTTGGCAATTTTGGAGAGAACTTGGAACTCCTCGCCATGAAGTCGGCCGGTATCCCCCTGTTGAAAACCATGAAGCCCCTAATCATCCTGGTTTTTCTGATATCAGTGGGGGCCTTCTTCTATCAGGATAAAGCCCTCCCAAAAGTACAAACCAAGTTTTACTCCCTCCTCATATCGATTCGACAGGCGTCACCCGCGCTGGACGTGCCCGAACAGGTGTTTTACAAGGAGATAGACGGGTATAACCTCTACGTGGAGAAGAAAGACCACGAGACGGGGATGTTGTACGACGTGCTGATCTACGAGGTGGGGAGTGGGTTCAACGATATGACCGCCATTGTGTGTGACTCGGCGGAGATGAGCATGACAGAAGATAAGACAATGCTTATCTTTACCATGTACCACGGGCAGCAGTTCAGGAACTTCACCGAGGGCGAAATCAACCCGAGGCAAAAAAAGGAGTTCGTGCCCTACTCACGAGAGAATTTTGACACGAAAACCATGATGGTCGCGTATGACGCCAACTTTAACCGGATGGACGAAGAGGTGATCGAAGGTAGCTCCACGAGCAACTACGTGTCCAAGAACCTTGCTCAGTTGGGGGTCTCCATCGACTCGATGCGGACGATCCTGGATAGCGTGAACATCGTGGATAGGAAGACGATGAAGAACTACTCCTACCTCGCGTTCCGAAGTGGTTACCCCGCGGAGATGAAGGATTCGATTATCGCTTCGGCACCATACTCCGAAGTGGAGGTCCCGCTGCCAGACACGCTCCTGCAGTCAAAGTCGCTAATGGAACAATCGACCATCTTGAACCACGCGTTCTCGAAGGCGGATAACAACAGCAACGAATTCCTTTTTCGCTCCATCAACAAGACGACCACTCGGAAGACCATGAGCCGCCACTGGATCGAGTGGCACCGGAAGTTCACCATGCCGTTCACCTGCCTCATATTTTTCTTTATCGGTGCACCCTTGGGGTCAATTGTTAGAAAAGGGGGATTGGGTACGCCCATCGTCATATCGGTTATCCTGTTTATCATCTATTACATCTTGGATAACGTGGGGTATAAGATGACACGTGATGCGGTGTGGGCACACTGGTTCGGGATGTGGTTCAGTTCTTTCATCCTACTCCCGATGGGGGTATTCTTAACCTACAAGGCTGTCAACGACTCGGTTATCCTGAACGCTGATACCTACATGATCTTCTTCAAGCGGCTCTTCTTTATCCGTGAGAGGAGAGAGTACCCGGTGAAGAGCGTGGTGATCGACCATCCTGAATACGACAAGATTACTGCCGATTTAACGGGGCTATCAGAAAAGATTTCAACCTTCCTGGAGAGATACAGTCCCGTGAGCTACAAGGCGTACTGGACAGACGGAGGATACGACCAAGGATTACAATCCATCAGAAATAGCTTAGAGACGAATATGAACCAGCTCTCCAACTCCCGAAGGCGTGAAGTACTGGCCAAAGCGGAAGAGTTCCCGGTGTTTACCTATCGGGTACAGCCGTTCAAGGCCAATTCTACCTTGGCCCGCACCTGTATGTACCTCTTCCCGATCGGAATCCTGCTGAGGCTCCTTTCCATGCCGATAGAGGCGAGGACGGTGAACGACCTGAAGAACGTGCAGCGACTGTGCGGTGAACTGATTGGACGAATACGATACGGCGAGGAGAAAACCGTGCAAACGGCCATCGCCTAACACCAACGTTGAAGGAATCGAGCGGATATCGAGTAATCTACTTTATGTCAAGTGTGGAAACAGTTGCGCAAACAAAAATTGCATGATAATGGAAGAAAAGAGCAGATTGAACACGATTGAAGAGGCTGTTGAAGAGATACGGAAAGGAAACTTCATTATCGTGGTAGACGACGAAGATAGGGAGAACGAGGGTGACCTGATCATCGCGGCGGAATGCATCACGCCGGAGAAGATCAACTTCATGGAGACGCATGCGCGGGGGCTCATATGCGCACCGATCACCAAAGAAAGGGCAGAGGAACTGGAACTTCCCCTAATGGTGAGCCAAAACACCTCCATTCATTCGACCCCGTTTACGGTATCTATTGACCTGCTAACGCGCGACTGCACGACCGGTATATCGGCATACGACCGTGCGCAAACCATCTTGGCGCTGACCCGGGAGGATACGACACCCGACGAGTTTGGGCGACCGGGACATATCTTCCCGCTTCGGGCGCAATCGAAGGGGGTGCTTCGGCGTGCAGGCCATACCGAAGCAGCCATCGACTTCGCACGGTTGGCCGGCCTATATCCGGCGGGCGCTTTGGCTGAAATCAAGAACCCGGACGGATCTATGGCGCGGCTCCCGGAGCTGATGAAGATGGCCCAGGAGTTTGGAATGAAAATCGTTTCGGTGGTCGACCTGATCAAATACCGGCTAAAAACGGAGTCGCTTATCGAGCGGGGCGAAGCGGTAAAACTGCCTACCCGTTACGGCGACTTCACGATGATCCCGTTCCTGCAAAAAGCGACGGGTGAAGAGCACGTGGCGCTGATAAAGGGGGAGTGGGAAGACGATGAACCACTACTGGTACGGGTGCACTCTTCGTGCATGACGGGAGATACCTTTGGATCGCTACGGTGCGAATGCGGGGAACAACTGCATAAGGCGCTGGAGCTCATTGAGAAAGAGGGGAAAGGGGTGCTGCTCTACCTTCACCAGGAGGGTCGGGGGATCGGGCTGATGGCGAAAGCGGAGGCCTACAAGCTGCAGGAGCAGGGGTACGACACCGTGGATGCCAACCTGCACCTGGGGTACCGGGCAGACGAGAGGGACTACGGTGTAGGCGCCCAGATACTGCGCAACCTGGAGGTGAAAAAGATGCGGCTGATGACCAACAACCCCAAGAAACGAATTGGCTTGGAGTCATACGGTCTGGAGGTGGTGGAAAATGTGCCGCTCGAAGTGTCGCTTAACAAGTATAACCACTTCTACATGGAGACGAAAAAGAAACGAATGGGACACCAGTTACGCGAGATTAAGTGACCGTTTAGTGACCGTTAATTGATCTATAAGCAACTGTTTGTCAGACAACAATTAAACGAATATTTTAATCATTAAATGTTTGTTAAACAACAATTAATCGACCATTAAGTAAACCATTAATTCAATAAACAATGTACGCGAATATGAAACAACACCTGCAGGCAGAGCTGAAGGCCATCGATGAAGCAGGTCTTTACAAAAATGAACGCATTATAGTCACACCACAAAGCGCCGAGATCAAGGTGGAATCTGGACAACAGGTGCTTAACTTTTGCGCCAACAACTACCTGGGGCTGTCAGATCACCCCGAGCTGATTAAGGCGGCTAAAAAAGCTCTGGACGAACGTGGCTACGGTATGTCGTCCGTGCGTTTTATCTGTGGCACACAGGATTACCACAAAAAGCTGGAGAAAACCATTAGCGAATTCTTTCATACCGACGATACCATCCTCTACGCCTCCTGTTTTGATGCGAACGGGGGTCTTTTCGAGCCGCTTTTTACTGCAGATGATGCCATCGTATCTGACTCGTTGAACCATGCCTCCATCATTGACGGTGTACGCCTCTGTAAAGCAAAGCGTTACCGCTACGCGAACGCCGATATGGCCGACCTGGAAGAGAAGCTCAAGGAGGCCCAAGCACAACGCTTCCGGGTAATCATTACCGATGGGGTTTTCTCCATGGATGGGAACGTGGCACCGATGGACCGGATCATGGAGCTGGCCAAGAAGTACGATGCACTGGTGATGGTGGACGAGAGCCACTCCGCCGGGGTGGTGGGCAAGACCGGGCGAGGGGTGACCGAACTGTATGGCATCCTGGGTCAGGTGGACGCGATTACCGGCACCCTGGGGAAAGCCTTTGGTGGTGCTATCGGTGGTTTCACAACTGGACGTCAGGAGATCATCGATATGCTGAGGCAACGCTCAAGGCCCTACCTCTTTTCCAACTCCATACCCCCGCTGGTTGCGGCGGCTGGCGTAAGGGCCTTCCAACTGCTGCAGGAGAGCAACCAGTTGCAGGATAAGCTGCACGAGAACGTCGACTACTTCATTGGTAAGATGAAAGGGGCCGGGTTCGAAATCAAGCCGACCGAATCGGCCATCTGCGCGGTGATGCTCTACGACGCCCGGCTATCGCAAGAGTTCGCGGACGCCCTGCTCGAAGAAGGTATTTACGTTACCGGCTTCTTCTATCCCGTGGTCCCGAAAGGGGAGGCACGCATCCGTGTCCAGCTCTCGTCGGGCCACGAACGCGAACACCTCGATAAGGCCATCAATGCCTTTATCAAGGTGGGGAAAGAGATGAAAGTAATCGAATAGGTAGAAACAAACAATAGAATATTAATTAGATAACTGTAACATGGTTTTTCGTGTGAAAACAAGAAAAAACATTTTTGGTCTGATTGTACTGCTATTTACAACCATCTTCATGCAGGGTTGTCCTCCCGAGGATATCCATGTGTCGGAGGAGGATAAGAAAAAGGAGATTCTGCTTGAGAAGATAGAGAAAGTGGTCACCAATGATGCGGTAGCAATGCTCAAAAAGCTTGGTATGCCTATTAATGACGGTATCCAGCCGCCTAACGTAGAGGGCTCTTACCTGGTAGATGACATTACCCTGAAGGCGTACAGCAACCTTGATGACCATGACCCCGTGGGGACGAAGTACGACCACCAGAAATGGACACTTAAAAGCCAAGACAACTCCCGCTTCTCGGTGAGCTTGCTGGTGGAGTACGAGGAGGGTGATCCCGACTCGTACAACATGATCATCAGCGGCAATGGAAACAGGTTCACCCTCTATTGCGGGGGTACCAAGGAGGCGAAAGATGGTAACCGCTACCGTGTGGTTAATGTCTACTCGGGGACGATGACAGAGACGGGGCTCGCTAACGTGCACCAAGCCATTCTTTGGATAGAGGGAACCTACCAAAATGCAGCCTTTCTGTACCACGAGCAGGACGGCATGGCACAGAAGTTCGATGGCCCGCTCGAGCCACAAAAACCGAAGCCGAAGCCGGGAGAGAAGGCGGGAAGTGTGAAGCTGCCCCAAGGCGCTAAGATTGACTTCCAAAAGTACAGCGTGGTCTCCTTCTCAGACAAGCAGAAGATGACCAAGAAGGGCTACTTCGTGGTGGGTATTAACGAGTCGGAGCAACTGCAACAGACGGTGTTCATGGTGGATGAGAACAGCCGGGTGCTGATGCTCTCCTACCTGAACGTGGGCGAAGAAGAGATAGAACTGAGTGCCGAGAGCAGCGCGGTGGGCATCTTCATGATGCTCACCGGTGCCCGTTCACAGTTGGATAAGGAGCAGTGGGCGCATGCGGGGGAGCTGTTGAAAAAGACACCCAAGTTCGCCCCGGTACTGACAGAGGTGGAACGACTGATCAAGGAGGAGGCCGACCTGCTATCGGAGAACAACACGCGGTTGATGGAGTTATACGGCGAACTGTTTGAATCGCTTCAACCGTTCACCCAATCATCACCGCGAAGTGACATACGAACCGTTCCCCAAACACGATTCGACAACGATGGGGAAAAGGATCCCATGGCATCCTTGGTAATCAGCAACGAGGCCAACCAAATCATCATCAACAGCAACGGGGCCTCCCCCGCCTATCAAGTCATCATAGAGGAAGAGGATGATAATGGGAGCCGTACCGAGGTATTACACCAAATGCTGGGGGCATCCCAAGCGATAAAGTTTGGGATAGGAGACATCCTGACTTTGCAGGGGGGTATTTTCCAACCGCCAGAGAAGAGCGTGGAGTATACCATGAAGCCGAATACCTGCTACCGCTTTTTAGCACTTTCGGGGGTTGATAATCCATTTCATTCGGAACCACATTATAAAAAGTTGTGTGATGATGCCCTCTTGCACAATTTATCTGTAGCCGTGCTCTACCTGCTTGACGGACTGGGACTTCCTTTGAGTCCCACCTGCGTGAAGGTGTTGGTCGAGCAGAACTACGGCAACCTCAAGGCCCTTTACGACGTTTTTCGCGAGGAAGGTGCCCGCGACGGCACGAAATGGTTCATTAATACCTCGTTGGGGATTATCGGGAATATCAACTCGGTAGAGTGCGCGCTGGGTAAAAGCATTGAGGAGCTGACCTCAAAGGTGACGAAATACATGCTTAAGTTCTTGGACGTCAACGGGAAATTCGGCGCCTACGGCTCCCTGGAAGGACACTTGTGTTTTATGTTCGATAACAAATCTGTAATCGAGTTCTGCCGTTACTTCGACCAGGAGTATAACGACGTCTACAAGTGTGATGACGATATAATAAGATTAAGGTTGGATGCCAACCAGCCTCTCTACAGCTTCAAGATTAAAACACGCCATAACAACACGAAGGGAATCTGGATCGATTGGAACAACAATAATTTGAAAGATCGCGGGGAAGATCAATATGACAGTGAAGAAAACTGCTACTACACTTTCAGCGGAACGCTCCATCCATCCAGGAAAGAGATAGCCATTTATGGTTCCGATGAGATTACTGAAATCATCGCGCTTCCAACCGAATGCACCTCTGTGGCCTCCTTGAAAGCGAGGAACAGCGCATCACTGATGAAACTCACCTGCGGTGGGGGATCCCTTTCTTCGGTTGATCTACGAGGTTGTAACTACCTGAAGTACCTGGACTGCACCTATGGTCAGTTAGATACCGATGCGATCAAGCGGATTATCGACAAGTTGCCCATGCGGCAAGAAAGAGATAGCGCGATAGTCATGTTCGAAGGCAATATGGCTACTCCAACGAAAGAGGATATTGAAGCCGCCAGTGCCAAGAACTGGGCCGTTGCGCCTGACAAAGTAAGCGGCCTCATTACCTTAACCGTTAAAAACGATCCTGGACAGTATGTAAGGGGCAGGTTTATGGTAAAAAGTTTAAGCGCTGCCCAAGCCCTTTGGTACGATGCGAACAATAACGGCAAATGCGATAAGGGAGAAAGATTCGTAGAATTTGCAGTGTTTACAAAGGATCTGTTGGATAGATATTATACGTACCTTAATTTCGCGCGGGAGGGCACCTATACCTATCCCATTTATGGAAAACTTAGTTCTTTCGTAGAGGTTGGAGGGGCGCTTTCACCCGGGAAGATAATATCCATCGACGCTCCCGGATGCCCGGAATTGACTCTACTGAGACTGCTGAACGACAGAAGTACCAGCGAACTTGTTTCATTGAATGTAAGCGGGTGCCAATCCTTGATAAGTATTCCCCAATTTATTGATTGCCAAAAACTAACCTCGTTGGATGTAAGCGACTGTACCTCCTTGCAGCAACTTTTTTGTGCGAACAACCCTCTACTGGCCTCGTTGAAAGTAGACGGCTGCACTGGGCTGACAACCATTGATTTAGTTGGTAACACCCAACTCAAGTTGTCTCTCGATTTCAGCGACTTCGAATTATTGCAACGGGTTACATGCACAATGAATAACACCACCTCGTTAGACGTTAGCGGTTGCAGTGAGTTGATAGTCCTTACCTGCAGAGACAACGGCCAGCTGACCTCGTTGAATACCAACGGCTGCAAGAAGCTTAGCGAAGTTTATATTGGTAACAACGCGCGGCTAACATCTCTCGACATGAGGGATTCCAACTTGGACGCCTCCGAGATTAGGGAGATCATCGCCAACTTGCCCATGCGACAAAAAGAGGAAAACGCCATAGCCAAGTTCGACGATAACCCGGGTAAACTTACCGTTGAGGATGTGGAAGCGGCCAAAGCCAAGAACTGGACCATTACGCACTAGCCTAAGCCAGTTTCCTAAGATAATGCTATCGTCTAAGCGTACATAAGTATGATAGAAACAGTTAAGTGTTGATCATCAAAAATGCATTGCATTGAAGCATATAAACATCAAAGGTTCCATACACTGAAATGTAAAAAAATATAAGAATCGTATGAAAGCATTGGTTAAAGCACGCCCGGAAAAGGGGATTTGGATGGCAGAGGTGCCGATACCCGAGATCGGGGTGAACGATGTGCTTATAAAAATTAAGAAGACCTCCATTTGCGGAACCGACTTCCATATTTACAACTGGGACGAATGGTCGCAGAAAACCATCAAGGTACCGATGACAATCGGCCACGAGTACGTGGGCGAGATCGTGGATATGGGGAGCGGTGTAAAGAACCTAAAGGTGGGCGACCGGGTGACCGGCGAGGGGCATATCGCTTGCGGCCATTGCCGAAACTGTCGACGTGGCAAGCTGCACGTGTGCGAGAACACCATTGGGGTGGGGGTGAACCGGGATGGCGCGTTCGCCGAGTACCTCTCTCTACCGGCTGCTAACGTGGTGAAGCTTGACCCCCGTATACCGGACGAGATCGCGGCCATCATGGACCCGTTTGGCAACGCCACGCACACGGCGCTCTCCTTTCCGCTAATCGGGGAGGATGTGCTAATCACGGGGGCGGGGCTTATCGGTAACATGGCGACCGCCATCTGCCGTTTTGCCGGTGCACGCTACATCGTGGTGAGTGACCTGAGCGAGTACCGGCTTGAGATTGCCCGTGAAATGGGTGCGACACTCACGGTCAACATTTCCAAGGGAGAGACCGTGGCCAACGCGGTAAAACAACTGGGCATGCGCGGGTTTGACGTGGGACTGGAGATGTCGGGCTCGCCCGCCGGCTTCCGGGAGATGGTTGCCAACATGTACAACGGCTCCAAAATATCGCTACTAGGTATCTTGCCGAACAACACTACCGTCGACTGGAACGCCATCATCTTCAAGGCGCTTACCCTCAAGGGAATCTATGGCCGAGAGATGTGGGAGACCTGGTACCAGATGGAGCAGATGATCATCTCGGGATTGGACCTAACCCCCATCATCACGCACCGCTTCCCCATCGACGAGTTCCAAAAGGGATTTAACGTGATGGAGGAGGGACACTGCGGGAAGGTGATCCTCGATTGGGAGTAAGCTACGCGAAGTGGGCGAATAGCAGCCAAGCCACTATCAGGGTGACAATGATATTGAAACCTTGGGCGGTGAGGAACGACCAGATGTAGCGGGCATTCTCCTTCTTGAAGATGTAGCGGAAATCGGTCTCCAACCCGATGCAGACGAACGCCAGCGAAAAGAGAAGGTTCCGTGCGCCCTTGTTAGCCACCTTCGACAGGACCTTACCAGTCTCGGCATCGAAGGCGAAGCTGAAAATTAACGAAGCGAGGAGAAAACCAAGAACAAACTTGGGGAAGCGTTCCCAAAGCACCTTACCGGAAGGCCTTATATCAACGTTCGTGCCTCGGAAGGACCAGTAGATGGAGATAACGAAAGCGGCCACACCCAGCAGCACGTTTTGTGCCGACTTGATGATCACGCTGTACTGCTCGGCCGTTTCTCCGATGAACTTGCCCGAGGCGACCACCGCGGCCGTGGTGTCAATGGTGCCACCCAACCACGCTCCTGCCACCTCTTCACTCAACCCTATCCACTTGGCTAAGAGGGGAAGGAGATACATCATGGGAATAGCCACGATCAACACCAGCGAAATCACGAACGATAACTTCTTGGGCTCACCCTTAATGGCCCCGCTCGTGGCAATCGCGGCCGAGACCCCGCAGATGGATACCGCGCTCGAAAGCAACATCGACATCTCTTGATCGATCTTGAAGATGCGTCTGGAGACCCAGAAGCTGAAGTACCATACCGATAAAACCACGATTACCGCTTGAATCATCCCCAAAGCCCCGGCTCGCATGATCTCGTTGAAAAGGATGGAGCTTCCCAAGATGACCAACCCCGCCTTGATGTAGTACTCACTCCTTACGGCAGGTGCCAACCACTTGGGGAGACCCACCGTATTGCGAATTAACAACCCGATTAACACGGCAAAGAAGACCGACTCTAACCCGAGTGCCTTAATCTTACTGATCCCCGCGATGTAACCGGACAATAGCGCCAGCAGGTAGATCCCGATGAACGAGAGGAAAAACTGACCCTTGTCCTTATTGCCCATGAAGAGGTAGCCCAAGTAGGCCAATGCAGCCACGATAAGGGACATGTAAAGGGTGTTCTTCATGACTGTGGGTACCAACATGACCAAAACCAAGATCACGATCCCCATAAGGGTAGAAACCCAATCTTCACTTCGTAATGATTTTAACATATCTCGGTGATTTTTGATGATAATATTCCTGTATATGACTTTAACTCAAGTATTTACGTCTATATTTGCTTTCAACTTCGACTGACGCTCGTTTTACGACCCATCAACTGCTTGCTCGCTAAAAGAAAAGAACTCAGTTTCGCTTCAAACAGCTTTTCTTTTAAACGCGAACTGCGCAGGATGTGTCCCCGTAAAACGAGCTAAGGTCTTCACCTTGAAAGCAAACAACAACAAAATAATAAACGAAAGTTATAATTATGACTTTAACTCAATGGGCAAAATTATAAATAATTTGCATATAATGAAGGATAAACCCGGTTTTCTTTGCCTTTTCAGGCCTGGTTGGTTGGATTAATCGGCTAAAATGGCTTAAACCTGTTCTTCATGTTACTCCTGTCACTCGGTATAACCGGGTTAATCGCTTGAAACGCTTTGTTGGTCGACAAAATCCCGCGGTTTATCTATTAGTTTTGTCGTTGCTGCTGGCGGAAGCTACTTTTGTACAGTTCTTCACACCATACAGTAGGTAAAGACGGCTTTTGCAATTGCAGTGAATAGAATTGGTGAATATGGCAATTAATTTATTGAAAATGAAAAGGGTATTGTTTTTCATCCTGACATGGGGCGTGATTTCCCTCACCTCTGTCATTTGTGGACAAACAGGGGGCCAAGCGCAAGCTAAAGCGCAGGGAGAGGTGCGCACAGAGACGCACGGGCGGGGTCAAGGGCAGCCACTGATGCAGTCACAATCACAACAGCAGCCACAATTACAACAGCAATCACAAGCGCCTCGCGTTATTTCCGGTAAGCTGGTGGATCGGGACTCGGAACAACCTATCGCTCAGGCGAACATCCGGGTGCTGCAACAAGCGGACAGCACGTTTGTAACAGGGAAAGCCTCTGACGATGATGGCTCCTTTTCCATTCCGGTACGCAACGGTTCTTATATCGTGCAGGTATCTTATATCGGGTACCACGATCTCTTTAGAGAGGTTCAGGTAAGCCGTTCCAACCCCCAAGTTGAGCTGGGTACGCTAACGATGGTTCGGGACGATATTGCCCTTTCAGAAACGGTGGTCACCGCTAAAGCAGTCGAGATCGTGGTCAGAGGGGACACCCTAGAGTATAACGCAGCTGCCTATAACGTATCGGAGAACGCGGTGGTGGAGGACCTGTTGAAGAAGATGCCCGGTGTGGAGGTGGACAGTGACGGGAAAATCACGGTTAACGGTAGAGAGATCACGAAAATATTGGTAGACGGAGAGGAGTTTTTCAGCAGCGACCCGAAGGTGGCTTCCAAGAACCTACCCGCGAAGATGGTCGACCGGCTTCAGGTACTGGAGCGGAAGAGCGAGATGGCACGGATGACCGGCTTTGAAGACGGGGCAGAGGAGAACGTGATCAACCTCACCGTGCTACCGGGCATGAAGGAGGGACTGTTTGGCAACGCCTTCGCGGGCTACGGTAGCAAGGATCGATATGAGGCTAACGGGATGGTCAACCGCATGAAAGATTCGGATCAATATACCTTCTTGGGGGGAGTCAACAATACCAATAACGCCGGTTTCTCCGACCTGGCCACCTCCATGTTCGGGGGTATGGGGGGACGTGGAGGACGCGGTGGACGCGGTGGACCTGGTGGGCCCCGTATGATGTTCGGAGGGCGAGACGGTATCTCCACTTCGGCTAACGGGGGTGGCAACTTCAGTAAGAAGTTCGCATCCAACTTCAAACTGGGTGGAAATGCTCGCTACGGGTACACCGATAATGAAGTGCTTTCGAATGTGTTTACTCGAAACCTGTTGAGTACCGGCAACACGCTGGAACAAGAGGACAACTGGAGCAACAACCGAAGCCAGAACTTCAACACGGAACTGCGCATGGAGTGGGAACCCGACTCATTCACTACCATCATCTTCCGACCCAACTTGTCGCTGTACAACAACAAGCGTAACGAAACGGGCAATTACTATACGCGCCGTGAATCGGACGGCGATACCATTAACCGGGGTGACTCTAGGTACTTGTCGGAAGGAAATAGCAGCAACTTCGGGGGAAGCCTTGATTTCAGTCGACAAGTCGGGAGACAGGGACGTGTCATCAGCGCCTCGCTACGTGTTGACCGGGGTGAATCGGAAAACAGCGGGAGTAGCCTCTCCAACACCTACTACTTTGGTTCCCGCCCCGATGATATCATCGATCAGCGCTTTACCAATACGAACAACAACACCTCATGGCGGGCGTTCTTCTCGTACGTGGAGCCGGTGGGGAGGAACAACTATCTCCAACTGGCCTACCAATACGGGCAGAATATTTCTGAATCGGATAAGGATACCCGCTCGCTGGACGCCCAGGGGAATTACACCGTGCTGGACTCGGCATACAGCAAACGTCTTGAGAACCGCTTCTCAAACCAGGAAGTAGAGCTTAACTTCCGCTCCGTTAGAGAGAATTACGACTACACGGTCGGCTTCTCCATACAGCCTTCCAGTTCCCGTAGCAAGACGTTCATCGGCACGAAACAGATCCACGATACCGAGCAGAAGGTGATTAATTACGCGCCCATGGCTCAATTCAACTACCAGTGGAGCCGTACCTGTAATTTGAGGCTGCGCTACTTCGGGAATACCAGTCAGCCCTCGGTCACACAGCTGTCGCCGGTGGTCGACGTGTCGGACCCGTTGAACGTGAGCTACGGGAACCCTGACCTGAAGCCCTCTTTCACCCATCGCCTCGATTTCCAATACCGCACGTCGAACCCCGAGAAGGCCAGCTCTGTAATGGCATTCGCCAACATGAACTACATGACCAACGACATCGTTTCGTCGACCATTACCGACCCCTCCACGGGACGGAAGGAGAGCACGTTCAAGAACGTGAGCGGTAACTGGAACAGTAACGGGCGGGTGATGTTCAACCTGCCTTTGAAGAATATCAAGTTCTCCATCTTCTCCATGTCGTTCGCGAGTTACAACCGCTCCAACGGCTTCTCCGGGTACTACACGAAAGGGAGCGAAGAACCGGTGCTGGAGAGGAACCTCAACCAGCGGGTCAACCTGATGGAGACGTTGGGCTTGAACTACCGATCCGACCTGTTCGACCTGAGCATACGAGGCAACGTGAACTTCAATAACGTGACCAACAGCCTTGAGGGTCAACGTGACCAACAGTACTTCAATTACGGCGGCAGCGCGAACGCCTCTATCTTTCTGCCTTGGGATTTGACGATCGAGAGCGATATCAATTACGCGACCAACTCCGGTTATACCGACGGGTTCGAACAGAACGAATGGCTATGGAACGCCTCCATTCAGAAGCAACTTTTTAAACAAAAGAATGGCACCATTCGTTTAAAGATATATGACATCCTGCAACAACGTAGCAATATTAGTAGAAGCGTGACTTCGAACTATATACGGGACTCAACGACCAACACGCTCACCAGCTACTTTATGGTGCATTTCGTGTACCGGTTCACCATGTTCAAAGGTGGTGCAACGCAGGAAGAAATGATGTCGCCACGTAGAGGTGATGGACATGGTGGAGGTATGGGTAGAGGCAGAGGAGGAGGGTTTGGGCCACCACCGCCCCCTGGAATGTAAAAGATGTGCCTGGAAACATTGACTGTAAGAAATTGCCAACAGGAAAGCTTGTAGGAAAGGCTGTATAAGGCAAGTTATAAGGGAATCAAAAAAACTGGAGAAATGACCCAATCGTTAAAGGTGAACCGGAGAAGCAGGTGGAACAACGTTTTCGTCCATATTCTCTTGTGGGGGGTGATCTTCATCCTTCCCTACTTTTTCATGGATCCCGAGCGGGTATTTAATTGGAAGTCGTTTGCCCGCTCCTTGCCGGATTTGCTTGGGTTCATGCTCATTTTTTACCTCAACTATTTCTTGCTGATCGATAAGCTGCTATTCAAGGGTAAAACCAAGCAGTTTGTCGTTTACAACCTGCTCCTAATCGTGGGAATCGCTTTTCTGATGCATTACAGTCGGGGATGGTTGACGGCTCTGATGCCCGAGATAATGCCCCGTTGGCGTATGCGAAGGAGGATGATACCCCTATCGTTCGTAGTACGCAATTTCACTTCGCTTTTCTTGATGACAGGACTTAGTCTAGCCCTGAAAATGACCGTCCGCTGGTTTGAGGTAGATAACGAGAGAAAGGAATTGGCCAAGGCCAAATCGGAGGCAGAGTTGCAAAACCTCAAAAACCAGATTAACCCGCACTTCCTACTGAACACGTTGAACAACATCTACGCGCTTATCGAGTTCAACCCCCCGAAAGCGCAACAGGCTGTGGTGGACCTGAGCAAGATGTTACGTCACCTGTTGTACGACAACAACCAGGCCTACGTGCCGCTTCGTCAGGAGGTCGACTTCATGCGCAACTACGTTGAGTTGATGCGCATCCGCCTGTCCGAAAACGTGCAACTGAACACCCACTTCGCTTATTCCGAGGGGAAGGAGACGTTAATCTCCCCGCTCATCTTCATATCGCTGATAGAGAACGCGTTCAAGCACGGTGTTAGCGGTGATAAGCCATCGTTTATCGATATTTCGCTCGTGGAACACGAGGATGGGAGGGTTGAGTTTGTCTGCAACAACAGCTATTTTCCCAAGTCGGAATCCGACAAAAGCGGTAGCGGGATCGGATTGGAGCTGGTGAAGCGGCGACTTGAACTGCTTTACCCGGGGAACTATACCTGGGAGACAGAGATAAAGGACGACATGTATACCACCGTGTTGGTCATCGATACAAAAAGGAGTACAGATGATACTGAATTGTTGGATAGTGGACGATGAGCCGTTGGCATTATCGTTATTGGAGTCTTACGTGCATCGGGTGCCTTTCCTGAAGTTGACAGGGAAGTACAGCAACGCCTTGTCGGCCATGAAGCAAATCGCCGGCGAGAAAGTGGACGTGATTTTCCTCGATATTCAGATGCCCGAGGTAAGCGGCATGGAGTTTGCCCGTGTCATTAGTGATTCCACTCGTATTGTTTTCACCACCGCTTTTAGCCAGTACGCGGTGGAGGGGTACAAGGTCAATGCGATTGACTACCTGCTTAAACCCTTCTCCTTTAGCGAATTCCTGAATGCAGCCAAAAAGGCATTGTCGTGGTTTGAGATGACCGGCGCCTCGAAAGAGCAAATTCCCACTGAACGAGAGAAGGTGGGTTTCTACGTCAAATCGGACTACAAGCTCCTCCACCTGCTATACGAGGAAATCCTCTACATCGAGGGACTGAAAGATTACGTGAAGATCTACACCGAAAACGACCCAAAGCCCATCCTCTCGCTGATGAGCCTTAAATCGCTTGAAGAGACGCTGCCCTCGGAGCGGTTCACGCGGGTGCATCGTTCCTACATCATTCATCGGAATAAGATAACCAGCATCCAAAAGAACCGGATCACCATCGGCAAGAAGCAGGTGCCGATCGGGGAGACCTACCGAAAGCAGTTTAAGGAGATTATAGGTGATTCAGCTAACAATTAACAATTAACAATTAGCAATGAGCCGGGATAGTGTTCCCAACTGATTATAATGCTTCGAGACTTTTCAGGCTGAACTCTATTACTATTTGATATATTGTTACGTCAGCAATAAATACTTAATATTTAAAAACCTTTCTCCCGGCAATTACCTGCTTTTTCTTTTCGTCGAAAGTGGCACGTTGTCCGGTGCGCAGAGCAGCCGTAACCATGATGTCGGCAATGGAGTGGTTATAACCGGCTTCAACGGGTGCGTTTGTTTTCACGTTATTGGCTCTCACGCAATCCATCCAGTTTTTCACGTGTAAATTCGTTAACGGGTCAGAACCTGTATTAGCACCTGTTTCTGCAGTCATTTTGGGTAGTTCGAACGTATCGAGCATAAACGGTTCCATTCCCATAGCTCCTGCATATCTTTCGTTCAATCCTCCATCATTGTTGACAATATTACTATCCAAATCGAGTTTACCCCCGTTGGAGAAATACCACTCTTTGGTTCCGCCTGAACTGTTATTTTGCCTTGATGAGTATATCACTTGAAAACCGTTTCCCGGCTCTTTTTCAGGACTGTCCCCGTAGTCGAAAACAGCAGTCATGGTGTCGAAATTGGTTCTTCCGTCATTCCACATGTAGATCCCACCGTTCGCCACCACTGAACGGGGGTAGTCCAGTCCGGAAAACCAGTGAACAGTATCAATCTGATGCGCCATCCACTGGCCGGGGATTCCGGAAGAGTAAGGCCAGAAAAGACGATACTCTAAATATTTGCGGGGATCCCATGGTTCATACGGGCGGTTCATCAGGAATCGTTTCCAGTCGGTGTCTTGTTCGATTTAATATAATCGTAAGCCGCGTGATAGTTGGTTCCGCTCCGGCGTTGCGAGCCGACTTGAATGACCTTGTTGGTCTCTTTTGCCGCTTTAAGCGCGAAGTTGGCATCGTCCATGGTTTCGGCGAATGGTTTTTCAACGTACACGTCACAACCGGCCCTTACCGCTTCGGCAGTATGCAGCGCGTGTTGGAAATCCGCCGTACTAATGATCACCGCATCGGGTTTCTGCTCCCATAGTTCATCGCTGTTTCGGGCAGTGAGAATACTCCCCCCGGTTTGTTCTTTGTACCAGGCTTGTCCTTCATCGCGACGGCGATTCCATATATCGCAAACGGTGAAGAGCTCAAAATTCATATCTTTTGCATATTTGAGAAAAGATTTTCCGAGCGAATTACGGAAACGATTGGAAAATCCCAATATGCCTACCCTCACTTTATCGTTGGCGCCGATGATGCTGGCATAACTTTTTGCCGACATGTTCATGGTACTACCCAGTGTTATCCCGGCCATTCCGAGTGCCGATTTTTTAATAAATTCACGTCTTGTTTCCATCATGTTAGTTGTTGATTTGTGTAATAATTGTTTTTATTGCTACCGGTATCTGTGAGTCAAAATCCTTCCATCGGGCTTCGATGGATATTTTTCCTTTGTAATCTATTTTTTTAAGGGCGTTGAAATATGGACGAAAGTCCTCGTTATAAGTGCCGGGGACGGCCCTGTCTTGTTTTTCCGCGATATGTATATGTTTGATTAGTTTTCCATATTTTACAATACTTTCAGCTCCTTCATCATCCATTTTCATATGATATAAATCTGCCAATAACCGGAAGTTGGGATGGTTGATATCTTTAACAATTTCTCCTCCTTCCTCTACGGAATTGATAAAGTTGCACTCCGTGGTGTTGAGTGGTTCCAAAACAATGGTAACATTGTATGCTTGAGCGATTGGCGCCATTTTTTGTCCTAATTCAATGAATTGAATCCGAGCTTTTTCACGAGAAAATCCGTCGGGAATAGAACGCGAACCACCGCTTCCAAAAACAATGAATTCCACTCCCGCGCGTTGCGCTCTTCGGAAAGCTGTTTCAGCGAATTGTAATATCTCTTCGTGAAGGGCTTCGGCTCCTACGCTTTTTAGGTTCCCGGGAATAAAACCATTACAGGCTTTGACGGGTAGGGGCGAGTTAGCGGCTTCTTCCAATAGTTTATTGAATTCTTCTTCCGATTTTGTGGGCATCAGAAATCTGGATACACTCTCTTCGACATATCTGTATCCATACTGTTGCATTTTTTCTCCGTTGGAAAAACCCGTGCAAATGCCGATTTGTATCGATTTAGAACCACTTTTTGATGGTGTGCATGCTGTAAAGGATATCGTGAAAACGAAAACGAGAAAATAATGTATGTTTTCACTTTTTATCAGTTTCATTTTATGCATGTTTATTAATGAGGAATTATAAAAAACGGATTCATCAGAAGGCGCGATGACATCGAAATATTTAAAAGAGTGTTTTTGAAAGCATCCCCCAGCAAATGTAAAAAATATAATGATTGTCCGCAATTCTTCTTGTTATAAATTCTTGATTGGGAATCGGAAAATATGAAACAAGTATCAATTAGCACTTGATGGTTAGCCTCTCTTCTTGTAGCTGAGTACTGCCCACCCGTTGAGCAGGAGCGAAAACAGGGCCAGCATAAGCAAGTTCGTCGATACATCGGCCAAGCTACTCCCGTTCAGGTAGACCATCCGCAACGTGCTGGTAAGGTAGGTGAACGGGTTAATCGAGGCGATTGCCTGAGCCCATACCGGCATACTGGAGATGGGCGTGAACATACCGCTCAACAAGATGATAATCAGGATAAAAAATATCACCAGAAAGGCCGCTTGCTGCAAGGTCTCGGAGTAGTTGGAGATAATGATGCCCATACCTGACACGGAGATGATAAAGACGATTCCCGAAAATAGGACGGTAAAGATACTGCCCGCCGGCCATAGGCCGTAAATCAGGTAAGCTACGGAGATGGCAATGATGAAGGCGATTAGCCCGATGGTCCAGTAAGGGATAAGTTTTGCCAGAATGAACCACGCCTTTTGTACCGGTGTGACGTTAATCTGGTGGATGGTTCCGTTCTCTTTCTCCAGCACGATGTTCAATGCCGGCAGTATGCCGCAGAGAATGGTGAGGATGATAACGAAAAAGCCGGGAATCATGAACAGCTTATAGTCCATTTGGGGGTTAAACCGGTAGCGTTGTTCAATGGTCAAGCGGGGTAGGGAGGGGAGTGCCTGAATTTTAGCATGAGAGGTCTTGTGTAGCAGTTCGTTTGCCAACTCCTTCGAGAGATCGTTCACGATCTGTATCATGTAGTTGCTGCCCAAGAGCCCTACCGAGCCGTTCACCGAGTTGACCGCTAATCCTACCCTTGACGACTGCTGTTTCACGATATCGCGATCGAACGTGTGTGGTATCTCCACGATCATATCGATCTCACCTCTCTCCATGGCTTGCATGGCCGTTTCGTAGTCGGGCGGTGTGTCGTTTAGTATGAAGTAGGGCGATGCCTCCACCTTATCGGTTAATCGCCTGGCGTAACTGCCTTTCCCATGATCCACCACGTCGACCCGTATGTTGTTCACCTCGAAGGTGATTGTCCAGGGGAAGACCAAGAGTACCATCGTCGGAAAGAAGACGATCAGGTTAGCGATGAGTGGATTACGAAACATCTGCTTGAACTCTTTCTCAATAAGGAACTTTAATACCTTCATCCTATTCTCTTTTTACAGCTCATGGCTCACGTTGTGCACATGGCGTTCCATTCACTCCAACCTAGATTTAATGTTCAGGATAGAGCTTCCAACGAGTAGGAGCGACATCCCGACCAATATCGTTGTCTCTCTCCATATTACGGCCCATCCCAGTCCCTGTATCATCACTTTCCTAACGATATCGATGTACCATCGTGCCGGGACGATATGGGACAACCATTGCAATATTTGTGGCATATTCTCAATGGGAAAGATCATCCCGGACAGCAATAGCCCGGGGAGCATCACCAATATCGCCGAGATGATAACCGCGTTGATCTGATTTCGCATCAAGGTGGATATCAGCAAGCCAAATGCCAACGAAAGGAAAATGTAGAGTATCGATATCAGGGTGAGCGTCCATAAACTGCCCTGTATGGGCACCTTCAGCACGTAGTAGCTCAACAACAAGATGGATGCGAAGTTGACCAGTGAGATCGCCAGGTAAGGGACTGTTTTCGCGAACACCATTGTGCCCTGTTTGAGCGGTGATGCCAGCAGCACCTCCATCGTGCCTCGCTCTTTCTCCCGCACGATCGATACCGAGGTCATCATGGTGCATATCAGCATCAACACCAGCCCCATGATGCCCGGAACGAACATGTAGGCAGACTTCATCTCGGGATTATAGATCATCCGGTTTTCCACCTCTATTTGGAAAGGCATCTTCCTCATCCCGGCTAATTCCTGTTGATAGCCCGCGATGATGGCCGTCGCGTAAGTCGCCGCGATCGATCCCCGGTTGGGGTCGCTGCTATTGATGATGAGTTGTACCGCCTCCCCCTTCGAATCGAACAGCACCATCATATCGAGCTTCCCTTTCCGCATGCTCTCTTCCATCTTTATAGGGTCATCTAACTCGGCTCGATAGGTGAAGTACTCGCTCTGGTACAACCTTTCGGTGACTCCATTGATGAAACTATTCGGCGAGGGAGCGTAGAGGGCAACGTGAAGGTCCTTCACCTCCGTATTGATGGCGAAACCAAACAGGAGAATCTGCACCACGGGAATCCCCAAGATGATGAGCATGGTTCGCCTATCTCTAAAGATATGGCGGAACTCCTTATTCACAAACGCTATAAATTGTTTCATCTGCTCCTGATGCTATGTTTTCGGTTTTCTTTTGTTTCTTTCCCTCACTTCCTTCTCTTTTTTCATCCATTCTCACGCTCTATTCCACTCTTTTCGCTTGCCTTGCCAGTCGTGTAAACACCTCATCCATTGAGGCCGCGTTATGAATCCTCCTCAGCTCCTTGGGCGTATCGAGCGCATCGATCCTGCCATCCACCATGATGGAGACCCGGTCGCAATACTCCGCTTCATCCATGTAATGAGTGGTTACGAAGACCGTGATGCCCCGTTCTGCCGCATCGTAGATCATCTCCCAGAACTGCCGCCGCATGGCAGGGTCCACACCGCCGGTAGGCTCGTCGAGGAAGACGATCTTTGGCTCATGGAAGATGGCGACCGAGAAAGCCAGCTTCTGCTTCCAGCCGAGGGGTAACGATTTCACCATCGTATTCCGTTCGCTCTCGAAATCCAGTCGCTCCAACAGCTCATTGGTTTTTTCAGCAATCATCTTCTCCGGTAACCCGTAGATGCCGCCAAAGAGCCGTATGTTCTCCCACACCCGCAGGTCTTCGTAGAGCGAGAAGCGCTGACTCATGTAGCCGATGTTCCGTTTTATCCGCTCGCTCTCCTTGTTGATATCGTAACCGGCCACCCTGCCTGTTCCCCCGCTGGGCTTGCTTATCCCACACAGCATCTGGATGGCGGTGGTTTTCCCGGCCCCGTTCGCCCCCAGGAAGCCAAAGATCTCCCCCTCCTTCACATCGAAGGAGATGCGGTCCACAGCCGTGAAATTGCCAAACCGCTTTGTCAACTCTTTTACCTCGATTACACTACCCATTTGCCCTGTAACTCCACTTCGTTCTTATTCTATACCTATATATCAAGTGTGAATTTCACGCGCCTTTTCAAGATTTGCCCTGTAATTAATTTCACTACGTTGTTATCCTATACCCATTGACTGAATACCGCCTAGCTACTCGTTACCGTTTAACACCTCCATGGATGCTTTCATGAAAGCATCCTCCACGGTAGGCTCTATCGGGGTGATGCGCACCTTGTTGAATCCCTTGCCGGTAAGGTGTTCCCTCAGTGCATCTACACTTATTCCCTCCCTCACGGTAACGTGGTGGTTGTCACCAAACGCGAAGGCCGTTTTCACACTGGGATGTACCCGTAACTCAGCGAGCAGCGCCGGCATCCGTTCCCCCTCTACCGACCATAACAATTCATCGTAACTCTCCGTGATGCCCTTGGGCGTATCGGTCGCCATGAACCGCCCCCCCTGCATGAGCGAGATGCGCGTGCAGCGGTTGGCCTCGTCCATGTAAGCGGTGGAGACCAAGATGGTGATTCCCTGCTCGCTCAGCTTGTCGAGTATCTCCCAAAACTCCTGTCTCGATACCGGGTCAACCCCGGTGGTCGGCTCATCCAGGAACAAGACCGTGGGCCTATGAACCAGCGCACAGCTCAGGGCCAGCTTCTGCTTCATCCCGCCCGACAGCGCACCGGCCCGTCGGTCTTTAAACGGCTCGATCTGCCCGTAGATATCCTTGATCACGTGGTAGTTTTCTTTGACGGTCGTGTTAAACAGCGTTGCGAAAAAATTGAGGTTCTCCTCCACGGTCAGGTCTTGGTAGAGCGAAAACCTGCCTGGCATGTAGCCGATGATTTGCCGGATTTGACGAAAGTCTTTTACCGTGTCGTAGCCAGCGACGGTAGCTTTGGATGGACCCTCATCCGGTAGTAGCAGCGATGTTAAAATCCGGAAGAGGGTTGACTTACCGGCTCCATCGGGGCCGATGATCCCGTGTATCTCCCCTTTGTTGACCCGGAAGGTGACCCCGTTCAACGCCTTCACGTCGCCGTCGCCGTTACCGTAATGGTTGCCGTCACCTTTGCCCTTACCCTTTTTACCCTTTTTGCCGAGCCCCGTGCTATACGTCTTATGTAGGTTTTCTACAACAATCATCTTCGTCAAATCTTTATGCTACCCATTTAGCCTTCGCCTTACGTTTGCTGTTTGCTCTATTATTTCGCCTCATCAATCAAACTTTACCTCGCCGTACATCCCTATTTTAAGGTAGCCGTCGTTTGGTACCGACACCTTCATCGCGTAGACCAGGTTGGCCCGTTCGTTCTTGGTCTGTATGGTTTTGGGGGTGAATTCCGACTTGTCGGAGATCCAGCTAATTCGACCGCTGTAGGTGCGTGCGCCGCCTTCCCCGTCGTCTACCCGAACGGTAACCGTATCACCCAGCTTCACCTTCGCCAGTTGGTCGTTCGTCACGTACGCACGAAGAAACATCCTCTCGGTATCCGCGATTTTAAAGAGCGGTGTTCCCATAGCAGCCAATTCTCCCGCTTCCGCGTACTTGTTGAGCACGGTACCAGTGATGGGTGCCCTCACCTTGGTTTTCTCCAGTTGATCCTCCAGTTGGGCGATCTGTATCTCCAACGTGGAGCTTTGTGCCGTTACCTGTGCGCTGCTCTGTCTCAGCACGGTTTGATGGGCATCCAGTTCGCTGCGCAGCACCTCCAGTTGCGCCACGATATCGTCCAGTTGCTTTTGGTTCGCCGCGTTCGATTCAATCAGTCGCTCCACACGCTCTCGCTCCCTTTCCAGGGTATTGATCTGCTCTTGGATGGCCGCCGTCTGCTTGCGAATATTGGGTTGTTGCGCCTTTACCCCTATTGCGCTTGAAAGAAGGCTCAGCTTCTGCAGGTGGAGCTGCGTGCTATCGATAAGCCCCACCAACTCCCCCTCCTGTAGTTGCCGACCCTCCTCCGCGTTCAACTCCAGGATAAGCCCGTTCGCTTGCGATGACACGATAATCTCGGTCGCCTCGAACGAACCGGTAGCGTCAAATGCCGTCTCCCCAGCGCCGCAAGAGGATAGGGCAATGGCAGTGAGTGTTACTATGGCCAAAAAAATAATTCTGCTAGGTTTCATATACTTCTTTTTTCAAATTAATCATGTGTGCCGCTTACCGCATGACTTAGCAACCAGGTAGTATGGTTCAGTCACGTGGAGTTTTCATCACTCCATATTTACCGTGTTTTTAAGCGCGTAGAGCGACATCAGGTACTGTATCTCATGTAGCGTCTTGGCCTGTGTCGCTGCCTCCTCGGCGAGGAGTTCCTTCATCAGGTCAGACATGGTCAGCGTTCCATTTTCCACCTTCGCCTCTGCCGCTTCCCGCATGATCCGATGGTGTTGGATAATTTCGTCGTCCTCCTCCATCGTCTTCCTATACCGTTCCATCTCCACCCGCTGGCGTGGGATATCCATGTCCAGTTGGTAGAGGAAAGTCTCCCGTTGCGCGTTCACCGCCTCTTTTTGCAGGTTGATCATCCTCAGGTCATTCTTCCGCGTGTAGAGAGAGCTGAAGTTCCAGGTGAGCCTGATGCCCCCCACGAAATAGGGCGCAAACTCGTTCTCGAACATGTTCAGCCCCGGTTTACCGTATCCCCCTTGCGCGAACGCCCCGATAACCGGTCGGCTTCTCGCGTTGAGCAACGATCGTTTCGAATCGATCGCGTTCTCTTGCGCTTGGAATAGTGCCCATTCAGGCCGGTTGGTCGGCAAGCTCGTTGCTTGCAGGAGCGTTTGAAGGGTCGCCTCCGTTCCCGGTTCCGGCTTCACGAAAGTCATCCCGGTATCCATCGGCTCACCGGTGAGTACCGACAACACGTGAACGTACGCTTCGAGAGCCGATTCTAATTGCACCCGTTGCTGCTTGGCCTTTAACTGTTCCACCTTCACCGTACTCACATCCGCTTCGTTGGCCAACCCATTCTCCAGGTAAGCCGTCACCTTGTCGAGGTTCCGTTGTAACTCGCTTTCCAGGGTACCCTGTTGGTGTAGGTTCGCCTTCATCAACAAGATGCCGAAAAAGACGTTGTTTACCCGTTCCCTCAGCCCGTACACCTCCGTCTCCAGTTGTTGCAACTCCAGTTGGGCACCCGCTTCCAACTCCTTTTTTCGTGCCGCGATTTGTCCCCCGTCCCATATCAATTGGTTCAGCTCCGCCACCACCCGGTACTGGTCCTTATCCGGTACCGGCACCTCAATGGGCGGCATACCCTCCGGCAAATCCAGGTTGATCTTCGTCACGTCGGACTGCCAGGAGGCTTGTGCGTTAAAGCTCCCTTGCGGCAGGTAGGCACGGTTGGCATTGGCGATGGTGTACTCCTTGGTTTTCTCGATGATACCGTATCGGGCCATGGCCGGATAGTTCTCCCGCGCCAACTCTTGACATCGATCGATCGTAATAGCTTGCCCCTTTACCACCAGTGAAAGCGCTCCAATAAACCATACGAGGCAGATAAACCCGACGTTCTTGAGCTGTTTGTAATACTTTATGAATTCGGTAAGCATAGTGTGTTTGATGAGACCGATAAATCTAATAAACCCGTTAAGCTGGTTTTTTCGTGTACTAACAGGTAAGTTGATAAGATGCATAAGCATTCGTTTTATTGGTTAATTTTGGTGATCCATTCCCATATTTTTTCCTTTCGCCGCATCACGAAATCGGCGAACTCCTCTTCCTCTACCAATCCCGACGAGATGAACAGTGGCTTGGCCACGAACGAGAACATAATCAAACTCAGTAAGTTGGCGATAAAATCGGGTACAGATACCTCCATCCCGTTCTCCTTCAACTGCTTCTCTATCACCGGTTTCGCGAAGAGTCGCGCATCACGGGTGATATCCACGAAAAGATCCTCGTTAACCGTCCATTCATTAAGGATGAAGATGGGGAGCTCCTCATGTTCAAGGAGCAGTTGGGTATAGTTCTCGGCAATGGTCTCCACTTTCTCTTTAAGCGACACCGTCTCATCCGACAAAACCGGGATCATCACCTCCAAAAGCATCCAGAGCTTATTTTTCACCACCTCCTTGTAAAGCCTCTCTTTACTCCCAAAGTAGTAGTTGAGCAGCGCCAGGTTAATGCCTGCCTCTTCGGCAATCTCCCTCGTTTTAGTTGCCGCGTACCCTTTTTGCGTAAAGAGCTTGCTGGCGGCTTTGATGATTTTTTGTTCGGTAGTTAACGGTTCCATACCTTTAGTTTTGAATCGCGAATATAGCGTCTCTTTTCAAATTAAACAAATGATTAAATCATTTGTTTAATCCTTGATGCCTTTTTTGCTGTTTCTTATGCCTAAAAGGATATATGCAGACTTTTTTATGTATCTTTGTCCTAATACTAGGACTAGAATATGGATAAAGAAACATTCATCGGGTTATTGCGTAATGCTGTTGGCCAGTTCGGAAAAACCATAAGTACAAAAGATGGGCATTGGGTGGTCAAGGGATTTATTGATATTTACAAGAACATTTATACCATATC
Organism: Bacteroidota bacterium; assembly: GCA_023622765.1. Lineage (GTDB taxonomy): Bacteria > Bacteroidota > Bacteroidia > Bacteroidales > Dysgonomonadaceae > Proteiniphilum. The sequence goes on from JAMNYO010000056.1 coordinate 65,591, forward strand.
CTCAGATACCAAGGTTATTTCCAAAATCATAGAACTTTATCTTTTCCCGAAGATTTTGGATTTTGCTGCTCAAAATGAATTAGATATAGAGTTGACTGATAAACAAAACTTTTATCCTGACATCACGTTTAAAGACAAGGAAGGCAATCTGTTTGCAGTAGATTTGAAAAGTAGCTATCGTAAAAGCTCAACTCGAATAAATGGTATGACTTTAGGTGCCTTTACAGGGTATTTCCGTGATAGGAAAAGCCTTAAAAATACTACTTATCCTTATGATGACTACAAAGCACATGTTGTTTTGGGAGTTATATATGATACTGTACATAACATTGATGAACGAAAAACATACACGTTAAATAACCTGAATGAGATTGTTTCTGTCATTAGGAATTTTCAGTTTTTTGTACAAGAAAAATGGAAAATCGCGATTGATCGCCCAGGAAGTGGAAACACAAAAAACATTGCTTCAGTAAACAACATTCAAGACTTGTTGAATGGTAACGGTACATTTGCCAATCTTGGCGAAGAGGTCTTCAACGACTATTGGATGTATTACCTAACTGCCGATATGGCAAAGAAAGCAGAATTACCCAAACCATATTACAAAAATATAGCTGAATATAAACAATTCAAACATTTGCAATAATGTCATCGCAATTAGCCTTTTTTTCTGAATATATACCAACGGTTGCTAAGTTCCCATCTACTCGTTACCAAGGGAGTAAGCAGAAGTTTGTTGATTGGATATGGGATTGCGTTAAAGATATTCCTTTCCACTCTGCTTTGGATGCTTTTGGAGGAACTGGTAGTGTCTCTTTCCGCTTGAAAGAAGAGGGTAAAAAAGTCACATATAATGATATTCTCCCGTTTAATTACATTATTGGTAGGGCTTTGATTGAAAACAAAGATACGTACCTAGACGATTCAGAGGTTGCCAGCTTGTTGAAGAAGAACGGAGAAGTCCGGTATCCCGATTTCATAACACGTACGTTCAAGGATATATATTTCACAGATGAAGAAAATCGCTGGTTAGATGTTGTTTCTACAAATATCCGATGTATAAATAATCCTTATAAGCAAGCCATAGCTTACTTCGCTTTGTTTCAATCTTGCATCATCAAACGCCCTTATAACCTTTTTCATCGAAGAAATCTTTACGTTAGGCTGCAAAAGGTAGAACGAAGTTTCGGTAATAAGAAAACATGGGATACCCCGTTTGATACTCATTTTCGCAAATTTGTTGAAGAAGCTAACAATGCGATTTTTGATAATGAACAACTTTGTCTTTCAATAAATGAGAATGTTTTTGATATAAAGGACTATTATGATTTTGTCTACATTGACACACCCTATTTAAATGAAAATGGTGTTGGTGTAGATTATGCTGATTTTTATCATTTTCTAAATGGGCTTTTAGATTATGATAATTGGAGTTCACAAATTGATTATAACAGCAAACATCGACGTCTGTATCGGCAACCGAATGTTTGGAATGATGCAGCAAGCATTCATCAAGCATTTAAACGCCTTTTTGCACAGTTCCGTAATTCAACGATGGCTATATCCTATCGTTCTAATGGTATTCCTACAATAAATGAACTCGTTGAAATTTTGGAAGGATTAGGTAAAAGTGTCAAAGTATATCAAAGTAATGAAATCAGATATGCTCTGAGTACAAGGCAATCCAATGAAGTGTTAATCGTAGCTCGTTAAAATGCACTGTCCAAAATTAACGAACAACTCAAATTGAACAATAGAACCCCAAAACCCGAAAGGGATACTCTAAACTAGTATAATGATGACAAGGTATAAATTTGTTTTAATGACAAAGCGTAAACCTATCTTTTGGACACTTCTTAGCCTGCTTGTTTTCAGCGTTGTATCATGCAACCCATCGCATCCTACCCGTGAGCTGATCGTAGGCGGGGACAATGTGGTGATGATCCTGGATTTCGAAAACTCAATGGACAGCGTGAAGCAGGTCATTTGGCAGTTGAACACCTTCGAAATCCCCCACATGCCCGACACGATGATCCGCCGCATGAAGACTGTGGATGACCACAAGTCGGTGGATAAACATACCAAGCTCCTAATCTGCTCTTCGAGCGGGGGTACTGTGATGGTCGATCGTGAGAGCAAAGAGTGCCTCTTTTACGCCCTCACGCCCAACGCCCACTCCGTGGAGTACCTTCCGGGCAATCGGGTAGCGGTCACGTTGTCTATCCATCCCAAGGGGAATCGCCTGGAGATTTACGATGTGAACTGTTCCAATGAAGTGCTGTACAGTGATTCCCTCTATTCCGGTCACGGCGTCACCTGGCTGGAGGGTAGGGGACTGCTCTACGCGCTGGGGTATGATGAGCTCAGGGCCTATTCGTTGGTCGACTGGGAGACCCCCAACCCGGGTTTGCGGCTAGAGAAGAAGTGGATACTACCGGAAACCGGCGGGCATGACCTCTACGCCTCTTCCGAGAATCAGCTGTTGATCTCCACATCGACGAAAGTGTGGCAGTTCGACCTAAACACCCACACTTTCGAACCATTCCATCCCATCGCTAACGAACCCGATGTCAAATCGGTCTATTACGATGAGAAAACGGGTCACCTCATCTATACCAAGGGTGAAATAAGCTGGTGGACGCACAACATCTACAGCTTGAATCCAAACAAAACGATCATCATCCCGGGAATTGACGTCTACAAGGTGAGGGTCATCAAATAATCGCTTGAATGTTTACAATCATCGAAAGAAGTGCCCTGTAAAATAAATGAACGACAAATTATGTGAAGAGGAGGCGCTATGGTTTACCTAAACCATTTGTTTACTCCGAGTTATGAAGAATTTTAGACTTACAATTAATCACCTCTAACAATACATTTATGAGAATAAAAATATTCTTTACCTCATTTCTGGTAATTATGCTCTTGTTCCCCTGTTTCCCTCAAGATACTTACCGGGTAGGATACTCTGCTACCAGTCTTGAACCAGACAATCAATTTGCTTCATTGACCCTTGCCGGTTACGCGGCTCCATGGGAGGGACGCTTTTCCCTGCAATGGAAAGAACAGGGAACGCTACCCTCTTATTGGGGAATTACCGGTGGAGAAGAACACCTTTATTACGTGGATGGTTCCGCACTGTATCGCAACAGTGATGCAGGTATCTCCCAATGGGAAAAGATGGGTGATGCGGCCGGTATACGACACATTGCCGCCGCAACAAACATAATTTACGCCATTGGTCCGAATGGGCAGCTGTTAAAAACCGATCTGTCCCACGAAAAGCCCAAGTGGGAAAAAATGGGTCAATGGGATAAACCGGTTGTAGCCATTGCTGTGGCAGGGGGTAAACTTTATTTAGCTGATCAGGAGGGGGTATTCCATGTGGCAGACCTCAAAGCCGGGAAACTAAAATGGACAAAGGCCCTCTTTCTCCCTCTGAATAATGTAACCTCAGTAGCCGGAGATGAGAACAGGCTGCTTGCCCTCACCCGGGATGGAGTCCTCTATCAACAAGGAGGGGACTATCAGAAGGGAAAATGGATGAAAATAGGTTATAAAAACGGTGTGACCGTGCATGAGGATATCAAGGCCATTGCTCTTGCCGGGAATCAGCTCTATGGGATAGATGACGCCAAGAGGGTATTTCAGGGAGAGCATCGGAGCCGGAAAGAACTCTCGGCAAGGGCCCTCTCCATTGCTACAGCGGAAAAAACGGCAGTGATCGTCGCACTGGACTTGACCGGTATCAACGACTCTTTTGCCAAAATTGTCAAGGAGGAACTTTACAAAAAACAGGGTCTACCCCCCTCGGCTGTTTTCATTAACTCTTCCCATACGCACTTTGCCCCGGTCACCCAAAACTGGCCTACCTGGCAGGAGAGCAACCGCATTGCCGACTCCACCTACCTCTATGTTGTAGTACGAGAGGCGATCGTTAAAGCGGTGGAGGAGTCTCTTGACAGCGCGAAGCCGGCAGAACTGTTTTTTGGCAGGGGCAGCGCACAGCTCGGATTCAACAGGAGCCTTAGAGATCGTCCGGAAATCTATGATAATGACGTCGATGTGCTTCGCTTCCGTTACCTGGACGATCAAAGCGAAGGTTGCCTCTTTATTGCCGCGTGCCATCCGGTGTTCAGCCTACCAGAGGATCGTTTCACCCTTTCCGCCAATTACCCGGGTGTTGCCAGAAAGGTGATCAAAGAAAAGAGCGGGATTACCCGCAGCCTCTTCCTACAGGGTACTGCAGGCGATATAAACCCAGCGGACCAATCGGAATATACGACAGGTGAAAAGTTGGGAAACGAGGTAATAGCGGTGCTGGAACGTCCAATGAGAAAGCTAAGTGGTCCCCTCACTTGTTTTATTGATACCGTCGATTTTAAGTTACCCATAAAAAGTAAAGACGAAATCTTGTCATTTACAGAAGATGGCAATCCTAACGCTATGCTTGCCGAAAGAAATGTAACTTGGAGTGAGATCATGCTGAATTACCTTGAGCAGGGAGTGAAAACAATCCCGATGCCGGTTCAGGTTCATACACTCAATATCGGGAACTGGAAACTGGTGGGATTCTCCCGGGAAACAACCACACCCTACGGGTTGTTTGTAAAGAAGATGTGGCCGGGAGAGATGGTTTCTGTAGCTGGTTATACCAACGATGTTTCCAGCTACCTGCCTACTCACTTACATATCGAAAGGCGGAATTACGAAGGGTTAGATTCTTTCTATTGGTATGGAATGCCCGATACTTTTCCGAGTGATGTAGAAGAAAAAATCCTTACTGAAATTAAGCATCACAACCGATAAAAGCTTCAAGCATTTAAGGTAAGATTCAATCTGTATTCTTTTACCTGGCTGCTTCTTACAATCTTGTTTTGCACCTCCTGCACGATGGCAAAACAAGAGAATACGCGATAACCGCCTAATCAAAACGGGTACAATAGCGGCACCGCGAAAATCATCACGATCACGTAAATAATCTGGAGAGGCAGTCCCACCCGGATAAAGTCACTGTACGTGTAATGTCCCGGAGACAGCACCAGGGAGTTGGGTGGCGTGGCGTAAGGGCTTGCCAAGCACATTACCCCGGCCGTAGCCACAGCCAACACGAACGGGTAAGGGCTCACGTTCAACGCAACCGCCGATTGAATGGCGATGGGTGCGAAGATAATCACGGTGGCCGCGTTGCTCACAAAGATGGTAAATAGCGACGTGGCTATATACAGTGCGGCTAATACCGCGTGGGGTCCCAAGCTGCCAATAAAACTTACCAGACCGTGAGAAATGGTTGCCGATGCCCCGGTTTTATCCATAGCGGTGGCCATGGGAAGCATAGCGGCGAAAAAAACGATATTCTGCCAACGGATGGATTTATACGCCGTCTCCACGTTTCTGAAACAACGGGTTATAATCATCAGTAGGGCTGCGACCAAAACGGATGTAACGTTGGGCAATATCTTAAATGCCATTGAGATGATCATCGCGAAAAGAATGAGCGCCGATATGCCCGCTTTGTGTTCCAAAACCACCTTGTTGGCTTCTTGCATGGGCTGCCCCACGATGACCAAGTCCAACTCTTCGGAAGCCATTTCGTCCATATTGGTCCAAGCACCTTGTATAAGCAACGAGTCGCCCGCATGAATTTTTTCATGCTGAACCTGATGTAAAATGTACTCTCCCTGCCGCTTTATCCCTAAAATATTGATCTGATAGCGTCTCCGGAAACCACTCTCTTTCACTTGACGGTTGATCAGCTTCGAGCTGGAGAGCACAACTGCCTCGGCCACCCCAATTTCATCGAACTTCATCTCGGAGTCGAATGCCATAATCTTGTTTTCAGTCTGCTTGGTATCCACGAAAATCAAGTCATTTTCTTCAACAAAACGGTTCACGTCATCGAAAGAGCCCTCCACGTAAATCAAATCGTCGACATTCAAGATGGTGTCGGCATTGGCAAAGTAGTGGCTTACCGATTTCAATATTTTATCGGTGTGACTTTGGTAGTTCCTGATCTCAACGATGGTCACGTTGTAGCGGTTTGTAATGGCCAAATCCCTGAGCGGGGTATGAAGGATTGGACTCTCTTTGGGGACCTGCAGCCTAAAAAGGTTGTCGGACAGTTGGTACTCTTTGATTAATTCCTGGGGAGACTTCGTTTGTCGTTGCGCAATCTCTTTGTTGCGGTCACTTTTTTCAAGAAAAGAAGAGCGAAACCATAAAAAAACAATCCCTATGACCAATAAAATAATACCCACGGGCAACACGGTAAAAAACTCCAATCCTTTAAAATTCGCCTCTATCAACGCTTCGTTTACAATCAGGTTAGGTGGTGCGCCAATTAGGGTCATCATCCCGCCCATACTGGAGGCAAACGCCATCGGCATTAGAAATCGACGGGCATTTAAATCCGCTTCACGGGTCATGTTCACGATGATCGGCAACAACAACGCGACGGTTCCGTAGTTGCTCATAAACGAGCTTAAAAACGCCGTTACGAGCATAACGAGCACGAAAAGCCACAGTTCGCTTTTACCTCCCAGACGCAGGAGCCGGATACTCAACTTTTTTGCCAATCCCGTCTGATTAATGCCTCCCGCCACGATAAACATCCCGGCCAGCATCAGCACAACCGGATTGGAGAAACCGGCGATGGCCTCTTGGGGGGTCAAAATATCGAGAACGGTTAACGACATGAGTGCCAACATGGTTACTATATCGGAACGAAACCTCCCCCAAGCTAAGAAAGCCCCCGTGATAATTAATATGATAATCGTGATAACCATAATAAGGATGGAAAAACTGTTTGCTTACACGCGAAAATAAGAAAAAACATGAAAGCAGGTTGGTTTTATGCCTAAACTTAGCCATAAACCGCCCTAAACCCTTACTTCAAGGAGCTGGTTAATATCGGTGGTGTACGCCTTGGAGAGCCGCTCTTGGCGCATCTTGTGGATACTTGCATCCTGGTTGGCCAGTCGCACGAGCCGTTTCCCATGCTTGTTGTTCAAGGTATCAATCGCCTCCATCAGTTTTTTATGCTTCGGGTTGGAATTTAAGAAGAGGTCGGGCTGGTACTCGTTGGCATCCACGAAATCCATCAGTACCACCCCGGCACGCTTGTACTCCCTGTTCTCCAGGAAAATCGCCTTGAGCCCCGCCACCGCGTAGTTAACGAGCTCCAGCGTGGAAGAGGTGGGGAAGGGGGACTTCACCGTGATGCGGTTGGCGTAGAAGTTGGTCTCGTCCTTGAACCGGTTCGTCTCTATGAAGACGACCACCCGACGGCATAGGGAGCCTTGCGCCCGCAACTTCTCAGCAGCGATGGAGGTGAAGGTCGATACCCGCTCCCGTAGCTCATCGAACCCGCGGTAATCCCTATCGAAGCTGCGCGTGGTCGCGATGGACTGTCGCTTCTCGGGGATCTCCATCTCGATGGCCGGGATGCCCCTTAGCTCTTTTTGCAGCCTTAACCCCACGATGGTCATGTTTTTCAATACCCACGACTCCGGCAGTTGGGTAAAGTCGTAGGCCGTGTGGACAGCGGCAGCATGCAGCTTTTTCGCGTAGCGCCGCCCAATCCCCCACACGTCATCCACCAGCAACCATTTGAGTGCCTTTACGCGCAGCTCTTCCGAGTCGATAACGTGTACCCCTTCGGAGCGGTTCGGGAACTTCTTCGCGATCCGGTTAGCCGCCTTGGCAAGGGTTTTCGTCGGTGCAATACCCACCGAGATGGGGATGCCGACCCATCGGTTTACCCGTGCCCGCATCTCCAGCCCGTACTCCCTAAGCGGTTCGATACCCGACAAGTCCAAAAAGCACTCGTCGATGCTATATACCTCCCAGTTGGGGGAGTAGGTGGCAAGGATATTCATCACCCGTTGGCTGATGTCGCCATACAGCGGGAAGTTGGCCGAGAATACCGCTACCCGGTGCCGCTCGAACGTGTAGCGGTACTCGAACGCCGGGGCGCCCATGGGGATGCCCAACCGCTTGGCTTCGTTGCTCCGCGCGATCACGCAACCATCGTTGTTAGATAACACCACTACCGGGCAGTTATTTAACGTGGGGTTAAACAACCGCTCGCAGCTCGCGTAAAAGTTATTGCAGTCGATCAGCGCGTACATCAATGTTTTTTTATCGAGTAGGTGACCACCCCCCAGATAAGGGAGTTACTTTCGGGGTTGACCTCCAACAAGGGGAAATCGTCGTTGGAAGGCGTGAGGAAACACTTGCCGTCGATATACCTGATCCTTTTCAGGGTGAACTCGCCATCGATGAAGCAGAGTGCTATCCGGTTATCCGAGTACTCCACGCTCCGGTCGATAACCAGGAGGTCTCCCTCGCTGAAATCACCCGTCATCGAACTTCCTTTTACCTTCGCGTAGAAGGTCGCTTCGGGATGCCTGATCAGCAACTTGTTCAAGTCGATCTTCTCCCGCGAGAAATCCTCTGCCGGGGAGGGGAAACCCGCGTTCACATCGCCCGCGAAATTGAGCTCCAGCTCCGAAAACTCGGGGCTGTAGAAATCAAAGTCGCACGTTGAGTGTATCTTTTGCATACCACAAAAATAGTTCATATTTATGACAAGCGACAAAATGAAATGAAGAAAATCTCCACCTTTTCACTGCACATTTTCCCGTTTTTTCCCCCTTGCGCTTGTGAAAAGCCATTTTTTCATCTATTTTTGGGAAAAGTTGAATTTCACCGGACGATGGAGACTGAATATTTGTTTAATGGTAAAAATTGAGTTGCGTTTAACGGTGAAAGTTGAATCTCTTTTAATCGAGTGCTATGGATGTGAAAATAGAGGAGAGCTGGAAAGCCCGTTTGCAGCAGGAGTTTGAAAAACCTTACTTCAAGGTGCTGACCGACTTCGTGCGGAACGAGTATGGCAAGCGGACGATTTATCCCCCGGCAAGGTTGATCTTCAACGCGTTTGACAGTTGCCCATTCGATGAGGTAAAGGTGGTGATCGTGGGGCAAGACCCCTACCATCAACCGGGGCAGGCGCATGGTTTGTGCTTCTCGGTGAACGATGGGGTGCAGCTGCCACCGTCGTTGGTGAACATCTACCAGGAGATAGCAAACGACCTGGGAAAACCGATTCCCACCTCGGGAAACTTGGAGCGATGGGCCAAGCAGGGCGTCTTGCTGCTGAACGCCACGCTGACCGTCCAGGCCAACCGGGCAGGTTCACATCAAGGGAAAGGGTGGGAGGAGTTCACCGATGCGGCCATCCATCAACTCGCGACAAAGCGCGATCACCTGGTATTCATCCTCTGGGGCGCCTACGCGCAACGAAAGGGAGCCTCTATCGACACGAGGAGGCACCTTGTGCTCAAATCACCGCACCCCTCGCCGCTATCCGCACACCGCGGCTTCTTCGGTAACAAGCACTTTAGCAAAACGAACGATTACCTGATCGCGCACGGCAAGGTGCCCATCGACTGGTGAGTAGCGCAGTAGTTCTTTATACCCGCCTTTGAATTGCTAAGTGGCTCAAACGCTTACCCTACGTTCCCTTCCAGGCTGATTTCAAGCAGCTTCTGTGCCTCCACGGCGAACTCCATCGGCAGCTTGTTCACCACCTCCTTCACGTAGCCGTTGACGATCAACCCGATGGCTTGCTCTTCATCCAGCCCCCGCTGGTTGCAGTAGAAGATCTGCTCTTCGCTGATCTTAGAGGTGGTCGCCTCGTGTTCCAGTATCGCGGTGGGATTGTTGATCTCCGTGTAGGGGAACGTGTGTGCCCCACAATGATCGGTCAACAATAGGCTGTCGCATTGCGAGTGGTTTCGGGCGTTCTCCGCCTTCCGGGTCACCTTCACCAACCCCCGGTAGCTATTCTGGCTGCTTCCCGCCGAAATCCCTTTCGAGACAATGCGGCTCCGCGTGTTCTTCCCAAGGTGAATCATCTTGGTACCGGTATCTGCATGCTGAAAGTTATTGGTAACCGCGACGGAATAAAACTCACCTACCGAATCGTTGCCCGCCAAGACACAGGAGGGGTACTTCCAGGTGATGGCCGACCCGGTTTCCACCTGCGTCCAAGAGATTTTGGAACGGTCGCCTTTACAGATTCCCCGTTTGGTCACGAAGTTGTAGACGCCGCCCTTGCCCTGTTTATCGCCCGGGTACCAGTTCTGCACGGTAGAGTACTTCACCTCGGCATCCTCCATGGCGATAATCTCCACGATAGCGGCATGGAGCTGGTTCTCGTTCCTCATGGGTGCAGTGCATCCTTCAAGGTAACTTACGTACGAGCGGTCGTCAGCAATGATCAACGTTCGCTCGAATTGGCCCGTGTTGGCCGTGTTGATGCGGAAGTAGGTCGATAGCTCCATGGGGCAACGCACCCCTTTCGGAATATAGACAAACGAGCCGTCGCTAAACACCGCCGAGTTGAGGGCCGCGAAGTAGTTGTCGGTGTAAGGTACCACCGTGGCCAGGTACTTCTTTACCAGGTCGGGATGCTGCTTCACCGCATCGCTAAACGAGCAGAAAATAATCCCCTTCTCGGCCAGGACCTCCTTAAAGGTGGTCTTCACCGATACGCTATCCATCACCGCGTCAACCGCCACGCCCGTGAGCATCTTCTGCTCCTCTAGGGGGATTCCCAAGCGATCAAACGTCTTTAGCAGCTCGGGATCCACCTCGTTAAGACTGTCCGGCCTCTTGCGCTTAGTGGGGTCGGCATAGTAGATGATATCCTGGTAATCGATATCGGGAATTTCCAGGTGTGCCCAGGTGGGCGGCTCCATCGTCAACCAGTGTCGATACGCCTCCAGGCGGAACTCGAGCAACCACTCGGGTTCCTCCTTCTTGGCGGAGATCAAGCGGATGACCCCCTCATTCAATCCCTTCTCGATTATCTCCGTCTCCACGTCGGTGGTAAACCCGTACTGGTAGTCCCGCGAGGTCAACTCGTTCAATATTCGTTCTTGATCCAATTCTTGCATATCGTGTAAAGCTGACGGAGGCCTCTCTTATTCCGAACGAATATAGCGCTGCACGATCCCGCCAGGAATAAGGATGTCGGTTAACTCTGAGTAGGGAATCATCACATTGATCACACCCATCGCGTAGGGAGCGATCTCGTACTGATTGTAAGAGTAGTGAATTCCCTTATCATCCAGCCAGAAATTGTTGTTCGGCACGATGTCATCAATGGTGAAAAAACCGTGCGTGAGCAGGGAGTCGGGCTCCTCAACCTGGTATTCATGCATCAATTGATGTAAGATCCTTTCGGTCAGCGGTTTGTAATAGCCGGGCAGGAACAACTCCTCTTCGGTAAGCGTGACCAATTTCTTGAGGTCGATGTTGGTGTAAGTGATGCGGTACGATCCGTGGGCACCACCCGTGTAGTCGCTATATTCCACGGCGTAACTCAGCAACGCTTTGTCTTGATAAAGAACCTTGTTGGTGTGTTGCAGCCAGTACCAGTACCACGAGGGGCCTCTATCTCCCAGTTTAGCTTTCTCCTCTTTATACATATCACCTATCTCCCGGTACTCGTTCGTGTAGGCTTCCAAGTAGTGTATCATTGCTTGCCGTGGTGTTAGCGTGTCGTAGCTCACCTCACCAAAAAAGGTACCGGTAAATATCTGTTGTAGCCGAGTAAGCGACTTCCTATTCTTAAATTTTTTGGGATAGGTGAACGCGATATTCACGTCGGAGTAGGGCAGGGCGGTGTCACTCACCAGGAAAAGAGGCACATGCTGCCTTGCCACGATACTATCGAAAACGATCCCGGAGGCACCGGGTTTACCGGACCCTCCCTTGCAAGATGGGAGCAGCCCTAACCCCATGATGAGGCACAGGAGAAGGATAAACAGCTGCTTGGTTCTCATTGTATAATCTGCTTGATCGCACCCAACTCGGGATGGAAATGAACCTGTATGGGCTGTTTCTGGTTCTCGAACATCCGCCTCGCGAGCACGTCTTGTGAACCATATTGTACCACGTCCACCTCCTTATTGAATAGGACCTTGTTTTGGAACTCGATGACCAGATCGGCCTTACCGGGCACGTTGTAAACGATACCTTCACTGAGCTTACTCTCGAGCTGTTTCAACTCTTTCTCGTTTAATTGAAGCGGAACGACAGGTGTCTTGTTCGTCAACGTGATGCGAACAGGTTCCCCCGCCAGGTTATCGGCATCCACGGGGCCCAGTTTACCCGAGAAGCGGGCTATAACCTCCCCGTTGATATCCTCCTTACCCGGGATGAAGGTATAAGAGACGGTGAAATACTCACTCTCCACACTGCCTGAGAAGAGCTCCGTGAGGGCTTTCTCTTGCATATCGATCTCCTCCATCACCATCTTGTAGGCGTTGCCGTCTGGCGGCATATTTTCTGCTTCCCCCGAAAGAATGTCGCTGCGGTTGCGGCGAAGATCGAACACCTGCCTGGCGATCAACTCCGCTTGCTTCGCCGTGGAACCGGCCATCAAGGTTTCTTGCGAGAGGAAACGGCGTGGGTTAACCAAGGGAGCCGATTTCTCGGGCAGCTTGAACTTCTCCACGGGGGCTTGTTCAGTCGCCTCCACGTTAATCGTGAGAATAACCCCATCTTCACGTAGGTAAACGAAAGGCTCTACCGTCTTACTGCGAAATTCGACCATGAAGGAGTTCTCTTTATCGGCGATACCCTTGTTGGCAACCATAACATCCTCAAGGGTAAAACGTGTCTCGTTCTCCATGATCGGGTTGTCAATCCCCAAGTAGCGCTGCGCGTAGGGATAAAATTCGCCTCGGTGATAGGTCGTTTTCTTTACTACGAAGGTGACCTCGAACGATGTTTTCGGGAGGGCGTAAATAACGCCGTAATTGTTCGCTTTAATGGCGTTCACTCGGGTAATCTTCTGCGCGGAAGCGCAAGAAATAGCGAGTAACAGCATCAAAAGGATACCATATCTTCTTCGCATCGTTATCGTTTGTTTAATAGTTTAACTTTCTCGTGATATTTTTGTCGTTTCATTCTCAAGATGAAGGCTTTAAGACAATTTATAATACCATGTAACACGTTGAAGGGGGTTGACCTTGTTCGCTAATGCGCCGACTGGAACTGTTCCAGGAAGCGAACGTCGTTCTCGGAGAACATCCGAAGGTCCTTCACCTGGTACTTCAGGTTCGTTACCCGTTCAATCCCCATTCCCAGTGCATACCCCGAGTAAACCGTGGAATCGATCCCGCAGTTTTCCAACACGTTGGGGTCGACCATACCGCAGCCTAAAATTTCTACCCAGCCGCTATGCTTGCAAAAGGGACACCCCTTACCACCGCATAGGTTGCAGGAGATATCCATCTCGGCACTAGGCTCCGTAAACGGGAAGTAGGAGGGGCGTAACCGTATCTGGGTACCTTCACCAAACATCTCCTTGGCAAAAAAGAGCAACGCCTGCTTCAAGTCGGCAAACGACACCTCCTTGTCGATATAGAGGGCCTCCACCTGATGAAAAAAGCAGTGGGCACGGTAGGAGATCGCCTCGTTACGGTAAACGCGTCCCGGGCAGATAATCCGAATGGGAGGCGAGGTTTTCTCCATCACGCGGGTTTGGACCGATGAGGTGTGCGTGCGCAACACGATCTGCGGATCGTTCTGGATGAAGAAAGTGTCCTGCATATCCCGTGCCGGATGGTCATCGGCAAAGTTGAGCGACGAGAAGACGTGCCAGTCGTCCTCCACCTCCGGCCCTTCGGCAATTGAGAATCCTAGGCGTTTAAAGATGTCGCAAATCTCCTCCTTCACGATGGAGATGGGGTGGCGTGAACCCAGGGGTACCGGGTAAGCCGTCCGTGAAAGGTCGATTTTCACGTCGGAAACCGCGTGACTTTCAAATTGTTCCTTGAGCGTTCGTACCTTCTCGGTTGCTTTCGTCTTCAACTCGTTCAATCGTTGCCCGATTTCCCGCTTTTGTTCGGGAGGTACACTGCGGAAGTCGTCCATCAACGCGGCAATCACTCCTTTTTTCCCCAAGTACTTGACCCGTGCCGACTCCAAGGCGTCAAGGTCATATGGGGCCAATTGCTCGATCTCCTTTAAAAGGATATCTATTTTTTCTACCATACAGTATGCTATAAATCTATTCCACTGCAAAAATACACTTTTTATCGCTATTTCACCCCGTTTCGTGGGGACAATTTTGTACTTTTGCCCAACTGACAAGGATACTATCGAACGGGTGACTTGAAAACATGAACAATGATTGAAAGGGTACGAACATACATAGAGGGTAAAAAACTACTGCAGCCCAACGCTAAGGTTATCGTGGGGCTTAGCGGTGGGGCCGACTCGATGGCGTTGATCGATATCCTCACAAGGTTGGACTACCACTGCGTAGCCGCGCACTGCAACTTTCACCTGCGTGGTTCCGAGTCGGAACGGGATGCCGACTTCGTGAAGGGGTGGTGCGAGCACCACGATATTCCCCTGTTGAGCATCGATTTCGATACCTGTCTACACGCGAAAGAGCAGGGGCTCTCCATCGAGATGGCCGCCCGGGAACTGCGCTACGACTGGTTCGAGGCGAATCGCCAAGAGCAGGGGGCGGAAGCGATCGCGGTTGGCCACCATAGAGATGACTCGGTGGAGACAGTGCTGTTGAACCTTATTCGAGGTACCGGTATCAAGGGATTGACCGGCATCACGTCCAAGAACGGGTACGTTGTCCGCCCTCTATTAGCCGTCACCCGCTCCGATATCAAGGCATACGTCGCCAAGAGATCCATCCCGTACGTGACCGATAGCACCAACCAACAGGAGTTGTATGTCCGTAATCTTATCCGATTACGTATCCTGCCGGAGCTTGAAAAGATTAACCCAAAAGTTAGGGAGGCGATCTACCGCACTTCCCTCAACTTGGCCGAGGTGGAAAAGCTCTACAACCGGTCGATCGAGGAGGCACGTCGTGCGTTATGGAACGACGTGGGAAATGAGGTCAACGACGAGAACAACATGGGGAGTGGAAATGGGGATGGAAGCGATAACGATAATGGTAACGGTAAGAGTAACAACAGCAACGAAATCAGGATCAATATAAGTCTGCTGTTGAAGAGTGCTTCCCCTCAAGCGGTGTTGTTTGAACTGCTTTCGCCGCTGGGCTTTTCGCCTTCCACCATCCGGGATATCCTCGAGAACCTGACCGGCGAGCCAGGGATGCAGTTCTACGGGGGATCTTACCGGTTAATCAAAGATAGGGAGTATCTGCTCCTGCACACGCGTGAGGAAGGAGATGCCGACCCAGAGCTGTTTCTCATCGAAGCAGGGGTTGAACAAGTCGATTTCCCGGTGAAGTTGACCCTTAGGATGGAAACGATGCCGGTCACTATTCAGAAAGAGTCACGCTTCCTATACATGGACGCCGATAAGGTAACGTTTCCCCTAACGCTTCGAAAGTGGCAGTCTGGCGACTGGTTTATCCCCTTTGGCATGAAGGGAAGGAAGAAGCTGAGCGATTTCTTTGTGGACAAAAAGTTCAGTCTCAAAGAGAAAGAGGATGTATGGCTACTTCTATCGGGCGATCAAGTAGCCTGGCTGGTGGGCGAGCGGAGTGACGACCGTTTTCGGGTTACCGAGTCGACCAAGCGGGTGCTCGTGATTGAATGGAGCAGTTGAGTAATTTTTTCCATTTTCCATGCAACGTTTTTCGTTTATTCGCATCTAATAAAATAGATGCACGGCACTTTTCATGCACGGCACATTTTACTTACTCATTAAACAAACGTACAGAGATGAAGCGTAGCAAAGTTAAAGACCTTTTAATGTTGGGTGCCTTGGCGAGTATGGCCTATTACATTGCCCGTTATTATCGTCAAAAGAAACAGGAATCCAGGAAGTTAAGGGAATCGATCCACTTTCAGTTGTTTTAACGGCCGCTAGTTGAGGGTTAGCGCGACGATTTTTTTTGTACCTTCGCGCTAATCATTCACGGTTGAATCATTCAATATGCTCACACTTAAAGCCATTAACGAAAATCCGGAGGGGATCGTCCGCAGCCTTTCGAAGAAACATTTCGATGGGAAAGAGATTATTGACGAAGTAATAGCGCTCGACGCGGTACGGCGTGATTCGCAAACCTCGCTCGATGCGGTGTTGTCAGAAATAAACTCACTCTCCCGATCGATCGGTACCTTCATGCGTGAAGGCAAAAAAAAGGAGGCCAACGCCGCCAAGGAAAAGGTGGGTCCTTTAAAAGAGTCATCCAAGGAGCTCGTTGAAACGCTCAAGGATGCTGAAGAGAGGATAGAACAGCTATTGGTCACCATCCCCAACCTTCCCCACGAGTCGGTACCCGAGGGTAAGTCCGCGGAAGACAACCTCGTGGAACGGAGTGGGGGAGTGATGCCCTCGCTGCCGGAAGGCGCGTTACCGCATTGGGAGTTGGCCAAACAGTACGACCTCATCGATTTTGAGCTGGGTGTGAAGATAACGGGCGCGGGATTCCCCGTCTACAAAGGGAAAGGGGCCAGGTTACAACGCGCGCTGATCAACTTCTTCTTAGACAGTGCACGAGACGCAGGTTTCCTGGAAGTTCAACCGCCCTACGTGGTGAACAGCGCCTCGGGGTTCGGTACCGGACAACTGCCCGACAAGGAGGGGCAGATGTATCATATCGGGCTGGACGACCTCTACCTCATCCCCACATCGGAGGTGCCGGTGACCAACCTCTACCGCGACGTGATCCTGGAGGAGGATGAACTCCCGGTGAGAAACACTGCCTACTCTGCCTGTTTTCGCCGCGAAGCGGGTTCTTACGGGAAGGATGTACGTGGGTTAAACAGGTTGCACCAGTTCGACAAGGTGGAGATCGTTTGCATCGACAAGCCGGAGAGGTCGTACGAGCGGCTCCGGGAGATGGTGGACTACGTGCAGACGTTGGTGGAGAAGCTGGGGTTGCCGTGGCGTATCCTCCGCCTCTGTGGTGGTGATATGGGTTTCACATCGGCGCTAACGTTCGACTTCGAGGTCTTCTCCGCGGCGCAGGAGCGTTGGCTGGAGGTGAGCTCCGTCTCCAACTTCGAAAGCTACCAGGCCAACCGGCTGAAATGCCGCTACCGGGACGGCGACCGCAAGATACAGCTATGCCATACGCTCAACGGGAGCGCATTGGCGCTTCCGCGCATCATGGCGGCGTTGCTTGAAAATAACCAAACGGCAGAGGGGATTCACGTACCCGACGTGCTGGTACCCTATTGCGGCTTCGACTTCATCGCGATGAAATAGCCAATATACTGCTTACCAATTAGTATCAAATAACTTATTGGGTACGACCCCGATACCGGGTAGGTCGGTGGCTATGATTTTCCCGTTTTGCAATGTGGCACCATCAAAGCAATCATTCGCAATAAGCAACGCCCCATCCAAATCTGCGAAATCCATACCCGCGTAGAGCTGTGACGCCGCCGAGATAGCACAAGAGGTTTCGGTCATGCAGCCCATCATCACCTTCATGCCCAACGCTTCTGCCAGGTTGCGCATCTTCCACGCTTCACGCATACCGGTGCACTTCATCAGCTTGATATTGATCCCCGAAAAGACCCCTTTAAGGCGGTGGAGGTCGCTCAAGCGCTGTACCGATTCGTCGGCGAAGATCGGCAGAGGGCTCTCTTCCGTTAGCCATGCTATGTCGTCCAGCTTCAGCTTGGGCATAGGCTGCTCCACCATCACGATACCCTCCTCTTTGAGCCAAAGGATCATATCGAGCGCCTCCAGACGCTCCTTCCAGCCCTGATTCGCGTCTACCGCCAGCGGCAAGTCGGTTACGGAGCGAATGGCTTTGATCATCCTCTTGTCATCAGGACCACCCACCTTTACCTTCAGTATATTGAAATCTCCGAGTACCTCGCGGGTCTTCTCTTTCACCACATCGTCACTGTCAATACCTATGGTAAAGGTCGTGTAGGGCACCTCTGTTTTATCAAGACCGTACATGTTGTACCATGGGACGCCTATCATCTTTCCCACCAGGTCGTGCAGCGCGATATCTACCGAAGCTTTCGCGGCGCTATTGTTTATAGCGATGTTATCCACGTAGGTGAGGATATCTTCCATGTGCGAGGGGGTTGAAAAACGCGAAAGATCTATCTTTTTCAAGAACTCGATCACGGAGGCTTGCGTCTCTCCCAGGTAGGGGGGGAGTGAGGCTTCGCCGTAACCGGTTACCCCCTCGTACTCGATCTTGGTGAGCACCACCGGGGTGCTTTTCCTGGAAAAACCGGAGATGGTAAACGTGTGCTTGAGCGCTAAATCATAAGCCCTCCAGGAGAGTTTCATCTTTGCCGACGGAGCTTTCCCCCCGGCTTTCCCCCCGGCCGGAAGTAAAGATGACAAGGAGTTACCGGATGAGGAGGGCTTCATCCCTTTCTGCCCAGCATTAACACCGGCAGGAAGCAAAGCCACCGATAATCCGGTCGCGATGGCAGCCGATGTTTTAATAAATTGTCGACGAGAGTGTTGCATAGGTGCTGTGTGATGGTTGCTTGTATCCATGATTAATAAATATTGTATAATTCGTTCTCGAAAACGGCATCGATTCCCTCTGTTCCTACCTCTCCAATGATTCTCTTCGCACGTAAATATCGGGCGGCATTGTACGCGTCATACAACTCGTCGGAGGGCTCGAGGCTATTTACCCTAATCGGGTTCCCCGCGTGAATAAAGCGTTTGTTACCGATATATATAGCCACGTGAACCACGCGCTCCCTGGGATGTTGCTCGGTGGCCTTCTCCCCGAAAAAGAGCAGGTCACCCGGCTGGAGCTGGCTGAAATCACCGGTTTGGTCAATCAACTTTCCCACCTGTGCCTGCTGTGACGCGTCTCTCGGGATAATAACTCCGTGCAGGAAGTAAATGGTTTTGGTAAAACCGCTGCAATCTAACCCCTTGCTTGAAGTACCTCCCCAAAGGTAGGGAATACCCATGAACTGATGGGCTAACGTGACGATGGATTCACCGGTCAGTTCACTTTTTATCCACTTGTCGGTAACCACTTCGGCATCGGCTTGAGAGACATAGGCCTCCCTGCCATCGGGATAGCGTACCCTATAATATGCCCCATGCTCGCCCAATAATTCCAGCATATTGCCAATCACCAGATCGGAAACGGGTTGCGACTGTTCATCACCCTGCTCAAATGAGCGGGCATATAGCGAGGTAATCATCACTTTTGTTTTTTTCATGTAGTGATGCCATTGGGTTTTCGTCATCTCTTGCACCGATCCATTCATCCATCCTGTATAGCTGTCGGGGGTTTGAACGCGGGACCAACTCCCCTTTTTCTCCAGTATCCTTACAGGTGTTCCCAGCAGGGCTTGAGTAACCAACTCAGCACGGTAGTTCGGTTCGGCGCGGAGCGTACCCACCGAATTGCAAATGACCCCCAACGTTTCATCGCCTAATCGGTCGGACGATAGGTAGGAGACCTCCATCTTGTAGCGCCATCGGTCAAAATAGAGGTTCCAGTCATCGGTCTCCACTTCTCCCCGTTGAAAATCCACGTTTTCACTGCGGGGGTACTTTTTTGCAGGAGAAAAACTGTCAGAAAAGTCACTGTTCAGATAGAGGCGGTAGGAATCGATTCCGCTCATGAAAAACTCGCGCCCCGGGTCGATGGGAATCTCTTCTCCTCGCCCAAAAGAGACGTCACAGGGCACCCATCCGGTGCCCTCAAAATAGACCTCTGCCCAGTCGTGCAGGTTCACTTCATCCGGGTGCATCATCCATCCGCTTTGCCAGCGGGCCGGAATGCCCTTGTAGCGCAACATGGTAATAAGCAATAGGGCCACCTGCCCGCAATCCCCCTTCCTGTTTTCAATCACGTATTCCGGTATGTTAGGAATGGTGGAGTACTCAATGGCACTTGCCCATGGGTAGTTGGCCACGATATATCTATATATGTCTTGCAGCGTCTCGACCGGTGTTTGGGCATTCGCGGTGATGCTGTCGGTAAGCGCTTTAATGTTGTTCGAGAACTGGATATGGGGTGGCCGTTCGGCGGTATATCGTTTATACAGTTTGCTGTTTTTGTTATAGGGTTTTACCTCGATTTCGGACAGGTTAAACCACTCGCCTCGCGAAGCGAATTCAAACTCCACGGTAAAGATCGTGGGGTTCTCTTTCATCGCATCCTGCTCCATGTATATCGATGAGTGAGCCGTTTCGTTGCCGGATAGCGTGTGGTGGGAAGGTGAACTCGCCAACAGTTTAACCGCTGTTTGCCGGCCGATATCTTGTCGGGGAAAGGGCAACCATGCCTTTACGGTTCGACCGTCTTCAACGGCTTCACTCCCTACCGTAAGGGTATAGCGCACGCTCATGCTCTTTTTAGGAAGCAGGTACTTCCCGGGGATTCCCGTGACTCTCTTGTGATTAAAGGCATCCACGAGCAGCGAGGCGGAGGGAGTATCCGATGCCGGAGCGGGCTTTTTGTTCATTTTTTTCGCCGTAGCATCTACCCGGAAAACATTGGGTACGGCGTTCCGAAAATAGCGTTTCTCCCCATCAATCACCCGGTACTCCAACACCTTTGACTGCTCCCATTGGCTTAACAACGAGTCGCCTGGTGTGAAGCCATACCCTGCTTCAAACTGGCTTAGGATATCTGCTTTCGTTCTACGAAAATCTAAACAGACCCTATGCAACGAATCCTTTGTGAAAAGCAGCTTCATCTTCTCGTTTTCGGATATCTCAGGGCTTATGACAATAGCATCAATTAATTGCGATGCTTTTGTAAAGTTGCCCTTTTCAATTTCCAACTTCACCTTTTCGCGGAGATCGTTATGTTGCGGGGTATAACCGGGAATGATGCACAGTAATAGCGCGAATAAAACAACTCTCATACTTGGCAATTTTCGTGAAAATGATCTGTTTAAACAAATATATTATTTGATGTTACCCTCTATCGTGATCTCTTGGGTAAAACTGATTATTTTCCCGGAACCGGTGACTCCCTCCCCTACGACCCGGTAGATGGTGGGGGTGTCGGCAGCGTAAAACTCGACTACCGCCTCTCCCTCCGGCGAGAAGTGCACGTCAGGCTTCCAGTAAATGGTCGTGCGCAAATCGGGCTCCGGGGAATCCACCTGCTCCGGGGTCTCGTACCGGGGAGCGTAAAACTCCGCTGTCGGCCGATAGCCGAGCGGCTTGAACCGGCAGATGTTCCGGGGTTTAACCTTTTCATTGGAACCGACCTTGGTCATGATTACCAACGCCCCGCTCGTGCCCGGGTAATACCCGAAAACGTCATTATAATCCTTTATAACGAACATGTTGTCGATGTCATTCACGTCCATGTTCTCTACGTCGAATTCAAGTAAAACCACATCGTCAACGACGATCAACATCGGCTTATCTGAGCGGGTGGTAGTTAATGCGCCTTTTCTTATGGCGACTCCCGGGGTGTTCAAAAGTACCGTGGTCATGTCGCTGAATTTCCTCTTCTTGATCTCCTCGGAAGTCATGGGCGAGGATGAGAAGGCGGGGGAGTACCAGACCGACTCCTTGAAGGGCTTCACGGCCGGGGCCGTCACTCTCACCTCTTCGAGCATCACCGTGCGGATGCCGTGCTTCCGCGAGTACTCCGCGTTGGCCTGTCGGAGGTAAGCGTCCGTGTCGAACCCCGCTTCTTCTGTTGCAATTTTTTCCCGGACTACCGGGTCACCCCTTGACGGCAACGCCGCGAAGGCGAGGCCGGGGTATGCCACGGTGTCCATCTCGAGGAAGTTGCTATTTCTTCCTTTGCCGGTCAACGACTGCACCGTGATCTCGGTCCCCTCGGGGTACTCCACGGAGAAGAGGAAGCGACCCTCCTTGTCTGCCGTCGTGCTCTCCATGCTGTACAGGGTGTCCAGCATCGCGTAAAGGCTCACGGTCCCTCCCTCCATCTTACCAAGGTACATGGCTTCCGTCGTGCCGCTTATCTCCTGGAACCGCTCGGGAAGGATGCCGGGGGTCTCGATTTCTCCCTTCAACACGCGGGGAATGTCGTACCGACGCCATCCTTGCGTCATCATCAACGCATCCAGCGCCGTCGTCTCGAGTTGCCCCCTCGAGAAGTAGCGGGCGGGCGACTCCACGTGGCCTTTTAACTCCGAGGCAAGCAGCAGCGTGGAGGCAAGGTCACACGCGCTGTCCGCCGGCACGGCGTTCGCGTCCACCACCGAGATGGCCATATTGTCGTGTGACGTGTTTTCACCGGTGTTGTCCAACCGAAGCTTGAGGGAGACAAGCTCCCTTCGCTTGTGGGAGGGACAGGGGTCACTGGCGGTTACCCGGGAGAAGTCATCCTCGTTCAAGTGGAATATCATCCGCTCGCTGAGGATATCGAGATGCTCATCGAGCAACAGGATACTCGAGACACCCGAGGGGAGGAGTGACGTCGGGAACGAGTAACTACCCCTTCCCGGTTGCCATGGCTCGTGGTACAGCACGATGCCCTTGTTGTGGACCAACAACGAGACGGGTCCGTCCGGGGTGGTGGGTCCCTCTAGCAATGAGACAACCACCTGCTCACGCACGTGACGCGCACTGATAACCCTCGACCTAGGTTCCGGGATGGGCAGTTCCACCCGCTTGACAAGGCCCCCCTTAGTTTCGCAAACAGCGTAATAGGTTTCGCCGGCTACGGGAAAGATGCTAAAGGCACCCATCCCCATCAAGTGGGAGGTAAAGGTGGTTACCTGCTCGTCCCTCGAGTTATACACTACACCCGTGATATCCTCACCTAACCCCGAAGGGTTCATAGCTTTGAAGGCCATGTGACAACCTTGTCCCGGCACGAGGTAACCACCCTCGGGATGGAAGGTAATATCGATATCATCCACCGTGTAGGGAATAGAGTAATAACGGCTGTACCTTCTCCCATCCCGGACAATCTCCAGAAGCAGGGCACGGGCATCTTTTACCTGCCGGGCGGGAAACGACCAGTTAAAGCCCGTCCCGTTATTTGACCGGATAACTTTCGCGGACTCTCCCGGGAGCCTTGCCATCACGCTCTCCGGCACGATGGTGTCCCCGCTGCCGCGGTTCACGAACTGAAAGCTCACGTCAAGCCCGTTTTCGTGGACGGTAAAATCCGGCACGATTTCAACCTGCAGAGAATAGGGATCCATCACCCGGATCGTTTTACGGGTGAAAGCCTCCTCTCCCCGGTTTCGGGTGTAGCGGGTATAGGCCCGCAGGGTGTACTCCCCCTCGGGAAGCTCCTCCTCCAGGTCCATGTAACTGGCGTACACCCCTGTACTGTCGGGGCGGATCTTGACCCGCTCCACCAGCTCGTTGAAAGGGTCAATCAACTCGACGTAAACGTAACGGCTGAGGAGCGACGGCCTATTGTCCATCGCGTCCATCACGTGCACCCGGAACCATGCCCGCTCGCCTGACAGGTAACACGGCTTGTCGGTCTGAACATGGATCTTTTCATGCGGGAACAAGCCTAACTGTCGGGTGAGACGCACCGTGGCAGAGTCCGCGATCAAGTCAGGAGTTTGCCCGAGCAAAATAACGGAGAAACAGGAAAAACAAAAAACGAGAAAAGTTTTTCTCATATTATTAACGTGAGTTCAATGTATGAAAATCACTTCATCATTAGGAATCTAGTGAAAAAAATAGCAATTAAAACTCTGACTTACAAATACTTACTAATAATTCCGCTATAATTTCAGACCATAAAGTTACTGAATTAAGCGAAACGTATCACGAATACCTTTGAAAAATAGACACAAATGAGTAAACTAATTTCATAATCGATGGATTTTTCAAAGAATCCGATAAAGCTATCAAAGCGTAGATTCAAGTATTAAATCGTAGATTCAAGTATTAAATGCAACATCGTTTAGCAAAGATGCGAAAAATATTTTTTTATTTTAAAGGAATAGGCTATCTTTGCACGCCGATAAACGAGAACTAAGGTGATCTAACCCGCTTCTCGTTAATTAATAGGTAAATAGAGAACAGATAGGAGAAAGGAGCAAACATATGAAAAAAGAAATTCACCCCCAGAACTATCGTCCAGTCGTATTCAAAGATATGTCGAACGACGAGATTTTTATTTCCCGCTCTACCGTCAACGCGAAGGAGACCATCGAGGTGGATGGCGTAACGTATCCCTTGGTGAAACTGGAGATTACCAGCTCGTCCCACCCCTTTTACACCGGTAAGCAGAAGCTGGTGGACACCGCCGGGCGCGTGGACAAGTTCATGAGCCGCTACGGAGACCGCAGCAAGAAGAAATAGAATGACGAAAGACAGTGAAACGAATAACGGTGGCCTAACTTGGGTCACCGTTGTTTGTTTTTGTCCGTCGCGGCATAATCCGAGCGATTTCAAGTGAATTTGAAAGCAAAAAGGATGCAGGGGCGAAAGTAAATGCACGTTATCGTATGATGCTAACGCAATTTTATGTATTTTTGCTCCTGGATGCCGCGACCCGCATCCATTTCGCTTGAAACAATGCTTCAATGAAAAAGATAGTTTCGTCCATTATATTATTTTTCACGCTCTTTGCCCTCTCCCTTCAGCCAGTCGCTGCTCAAGTGCAACTGAGTGAAAGTGCAAGGGTCACCCTGTTGACCGCTTCCCCGTGGTACGAGGCTGTCTACTCTCTTTTCGGCCACACGGCTATCCGTGTACAGGATGATATCACGGGTGTTGATGCCGTCTTTAATTACGGCTACTTCGACTCGTCGCAGCCCCGCTTCATCTATCATTTCGTGCGTGGGAAAACGGACTACGTGCTGGGCGTGACCACCTACCAACAATTCGTCCTTGAATATGGTTACAAGGGGCAGGAGGTGGTGGAACAGGAGTTGAACCTCACGCCCCAAGAGAAGCAGGAACTTTTTGACGCACTGCAAATCAACGCGTTGCCCGAAAATTGCGGCTACCGGTATAACTACTTCTTTGATAACTGCGCTACGCGTCCCCGCGATATGGTGGAGCGTTACACCCGTGGTGCGATCGAGTACCCGCCCACCCAAGAGGGGCAATCGTTCCGTGACTTGATTCACGAGCACGTGAGCCACTCCCCCTGGACCCGGTTCGGGATTGACCTGATCATCGGGAGCGGTGCGGATAGAGAGATCGACGTTAGGGAGAAGATGTATATCCCCTCTTATCTGATGAACTCGTTTGAAGGTGCCATCATTCATCTAAACGACAGCACGTCGAACCGCCCCTTGATAAGCCACTCAAGCGTGTTACTGCCGGGAAACCCGGAGCTCAATCAACCAGGCAAGCGGTTCCCCGTGACACCGCTTGGAGCGGGAATCATCCTGTTGTTGCTGACTCTCTTGCTTTCCCTTTGGCAAACCGCACGGCTCAACAAGATAAGGCTACTGCAATGGTTTGACACCTTCTTGTTCGGACTGGTCGGATTGGGTGGAATCATTGTTTTCGTACTGATGTACTTCTCCGAACACCCCGCTACCAACCCTAACTGGAACCTCGCGTGGATAAACCCGATCGCCCTCTTGGCAGCCATTCTGTTTTGGTCGAATCGGGCCGAAAAGGCCGTTAATATCTACCATATCATTAACTTCGCGGTCGTGCTGCTTTTCCTGTTGCTCTGGTGGCTAATCCCCCAGCAACTGCCGCTGGAGACCATTCCCTTTGCCCTCTGCCTAACGCTCCGATCAGGTGCGAACCTCTTGATGTTTAGGAATGAAAGAATTAAAAACAGACGCTACGTGTCGAGCCGAACGCTTAAAAGGAGGTGGGGCATTTAAAGGGTTCACGACAATTTAAAACAATGAGAAAGCTAACTTCTTCTATAATCGCTTTTTTATCGATAACGGTGCTTTGCGCACAGCCTCTTCCGGTAGAGGTACCCAAGTTGGTGGTGGGCATCACCATCGATCAGCTCCGGGGTGATTACTTAAAGCTGTTTAGGTATATCTATGGCGACCGGGGCTTCAATCGCCTCCTTGACAAGGGGCTCGTCTACAACAACATTCAATACGATTTCCCGTACCTGGACAAGGCATCAACGATAGCCACCATCTACACGGGAGCAAACCCCTCATATCACGGTATCACCGCTGAGAACAGGTACCTGGTTGAGACCCACCAAGTGGTCTCCTCCTTCGCGGACAACAACTACATGGGCGATTTCACCACCGAGATGTTGTCGCCGCTACCCCTGAAAGTATCCACCATTACCGATGAGCTGAAAATCGCCTCTGGTGGACAGTCGAACGTGTTCGCATTTGCACCCGACGCCTCGCAGGCGCTTGCATCGGGTGGCCACGCGGCCAGTGGTGCCTACTGGATAGAGAACGAAAATGGCAAGTGGGCCACCACCACTTTCTATAAATCTGAACACCCCATAGTGGAGCAACACAACCGAAGCCAGCAGTCGCTTTCCAACACGATAGGGAGCACTACCTGGCAGCCGGAAATAGATATTGAGTACTACCACGCCTTTCCATACACCTGGAAACAGTACGAGTTTAAACATCAACTTGAAGGCAGAAATGGGGAGGGTTTTCGGCTTTTCAAAGAGTCACCCTACGTCAACAAGGAGGTGAATGACATGGCAATACGGTTGTTGCAGTCGGGGACACTGGGTAGAAGGACGAACCCCGACTTCCTGGCGCTTACCTTCTACGCGGGGGGTTTTTCACAAGCACTCAACAAGAATTACTCGATTGAGATTCAGGATACCTACTACCGACTTGATTTGGAACTAGCCCGCCTGCTGGATGCCATCGAGCACTACGTGGGTCTCGACAATTGTTTGATTTTCATAACCTCTACCGGTTACTTCAAAGAGGAAGAGGTCATCCCGGAAGGAATAACAACCTCGGGGGGTGAGTTCTTCCCGGAAAGAAGCCAGGCCCTGCTGAACATGTACCTGATGGCCCTGTACGGCCGGGCGCAATGGGTTAAACAATATCACAACGAGCAGATTTTCTTCGATAGGAAGTTGATCGAGGAGAGTGGGTTCGACTTGAAAGAGATTCAACAAGAGGCGGCGGAGTTCTTAGTGCAATCGGCCGGTGTGCAAGACGTTATCACCTCCCACCAGATGCTACACGGGGCGTACAACCAAAACGTGCAATTTTACCGCAATGGTTACTACGCGGGGATATCGGGTGACCTGTTCCTGGAACTACAGCCGGGCTGGAAGGTGGTGGACAATCAGGCGGGTACAAAAAAAAGAGGACACCGTAACGCGATGATGGCACCGGTCATCTTCTTCGGGAATCACGTGAAACCGGGGATAGTGAACCGCACCATCGACGCGACGGAAATCGCACCCACCATCGCGTATCGACTGCGTATTCGAGCTCCCAACGCGGCAAAGGCAGAGATACTGGAGGAGTTTTACATGGAACGATAGAGCACACATGTCACAAAACGAACACGTTTTTCGAACCGTTTTTAGGTTTTACATGGAGCGATAGAGCACACATCACGCAAATGAAATATAAAAAATATGGGATTCAATAGTTTTATAACAAAAATTTTTGGTAACAAAGCGCAACGCGACCTCAACGAGATCAACCCCATCGTCAAGAAGATCAAAGAGGCCTACCCGGCGATCGAGAAGCTCTCTAACGATGATCTACGCGCTAAGACGAAGGAGCTGGAAAAAGAGATCAGGGAATTCGTCGCCCCGGAAAAAGAGCAGATAGAGCAACTGAAAGCCGGGATGGAGGAGGTTGAACTGAGCGAAAGGGAGGCCGTCTGGAACCAGGTTGACAAGCTGGAGCAAGTGATCTCCGAGAAATACCAGAAAAAACTGAACGAGATATTACCGGTCGCCTTTTCCATTATGAAGGATACGGCCCGCCGGTTCACGCGTAACAGCGAGGTGGTGGTAACAGCCACCGATTTTGATAGGGATTTGGCGGCTAACCACGATTTCGTACGGATAGAGGGGAAGTATGCTATCTACCAAAACCACTGGATGGCCGGTGGTAACGAGATCACCTGGGATATGATACACTACGACGTGCAGCTCTTCGGTGGGGTAGTGCTTCACCAGGGGAAGATCGCCGAGATGGCCACCGGGGAGGGAAAGACGTTGGTAGCCACGCTACCCGTGTTCCTCAACGCGCTCACGCACGAGGGGGTACACGTGGTGACGGTCAACGATTACCTGGCCAAGCGTGACTCTGAGTGGATGGGTCCGATGTACATGTTCCACGGGCTGTCAGTAGATTGCATTGACAAGCATGAACCCAACTCCGAAGCGCGCCGCAAAGCGTACAACTCCGATGTCACCTTTGGTACGAATAACGAGTTTGGCTTCGATTACCTCCGTGACAACATGGCTATCTCGCCCAAGGACCTGGTTCAGCGGAAGCACAATTACGCGATCGTGGACGAGGTGGACTCGGTATTGATTGACGATGCCCGTACCCCGCTCATTATCTCCGGACCGGTTCCCAAGGGAGAGGATCAACTCTACGATCAGTTCCGCCCAAGGGTTGAGATCATCGTAAAGGCACAACGTGACCTCACGACCAAGCTGTTGGCCGAAGCGAGGACCAAAATGGCTTCTGAAGACCCTAAGGTTCAGGAGGAGGGTGCGTTGCTTCTCTTCCGATCTTACAAGGGGATGCCAAAATATACCCCGCTTATCAAGTTTTTAAGCGAGCAGGGGGTAAAAGCGGCCATGCTCAAAACCGAGGCGTTTTACATGCAGGAGCAGATGCGGAACATGCATATCGTGACCGACCCGCTCTACTTCGTGATCGATGAGAAACAGAACAGCATTGAGCTGACCGATAAGGGTATCGACCTGCTGACCGGTAAGTCAGACGACCCCCAATTTTTCATCCTGCCCGACATCGCGTCGCAACTATCTGAATTGGAGACGGAAAAACTTTCCGATGAGGAGAGAGCCGCCAAGAAAGATGAGCTGCTGCAGAACTACGCGATCAAGTCGGAACGGGTACACACCATCAACCAGCTGCTCAAAGCTTACACCCTCTTCGAGAAAGACGTGGAGTACGTGGTGATCGAGAACAAGGTGAAGATCGTGGATGAACAGACGGGACGCGTAATGGAGGGACGACGTTACTCCGATGGACTACACCAGGCCATCGAGGCCAAGGAGCGGGTTAAGGTGGAAGCGGCCACGCAGACTTTCGCGACCATCACGCTGCAGAACTTTTTCCGTATGTACAGCAAGTTGGCCGGTATGACCGGTACCGCCGAAACGGAAGCGGGCGAATTTTGGGACATCTACAAGTTAGACGTGGTGGTCATTCCCACCAACAGCCCCATCATTCGAAACGACCAGAACGACCGCATCTACAAGACGAAACGGGAGAAGTACACGGCAGTTATTGAAGAGATATCCTCGCTGATCTCGCAGGGTCGTCCGGTGCTGGTAGGTACCACCTCCGTGGAGATATCGGAGCTGCTGAGCCGAATGCTCACGCTTCGGAAGATCAAGCACAACGTGCTGAACGCCAAGTTGCACCAACGTGAAGCAGAGATCGTGGCCACGGCAGGGCAGAGCGGGGTGGTGACCATAGCTACCAACATGGCAGGCCGTGGTACCGACATCAAGCTGTCGCCCGAGGTGCGGAAGGCGGGCGGATTGGCCATCATCGGTACGGAGCGACACGAGTCGCGTCGCGTTGACCGCCAGCTGCGGGGACGTGCGGGACGACAGGGAGACCCCGGATCCTCGGTTTTCTTCGTCTCGTTGGAAGACGACCTGATGCGCCTGTTCGCCACGGAGCGAATCGCGACCATGATGGACCGCATGGGGTTCAAAGAGGGTGACGTGCTGGAGCACAACATGCTAAGCAAGTCAGTAGAACGGGCCCAGAAGAAGGTGGAAGAGAACAACTTCGGCATCCGTAAGCGGCTTCTGGAGTACGACGACGTGATGAACTCGCAACGCGAAGTGATCTACAGGCGACGCCGTCACGCCCTGATGGGTGAACGAATCGATAACGACGTGGCCAACATGATCACCGAGACCTCGAAGAACATCGTGGAGAACAACCTCGACTATTACGACGAGATGAAGCTGGAGCTCTACCGTGTGCTGGCCCTCGACGTTCCCTTCAAGGAGGAAGATGTGAAGAAGATAAGGCCGAACGAAGCGGTCGACCTGGTCACGGAAAAGGCGTTTGAAACGTTCAAACGCAAAACCGAACGACTGGCGGAGATCGCCCATCCCGTCATCAAGCAGGTATACGAAAACCAGGGTGCGGTGTACGAGAACATCCTCATACCCATCACGGATGGGAAGCGGGTGTACAATATCTCCTGCAACCTGAAAGAGGCTTACGAGACCGGATCGAAAGCGCTGGTAAAGGCATTCGAGAAATCAATCCTACTCCACACCATCGACGAGAACTGGAAGGATCACCTCAGGGTGATGGACGAGTTGAAGCAGTCGGTTCAAACTGCCAGCTACGAGCAAAAAGACCCACTCCTGATCTACAAGTTGGAGTCGTTCAACCTCTTTCGGAATATGGTCAACGACGTGAACTCAAAGGCGGTATCGATCCTGATGAGGGGACAGATTCCCATTCAGGACCCGAGCAGCGTGCGCCAAGCCGCACCCGAGAGGAAGACCGACTACAGCAAGTACCGCACCCAGAAAGACGACACGGAGAACATGGGTCACCAGGGTGAGGGCGGGGGAGGGCAGCCGCCCAGGCAACCGCGGAAGCTGGAACCCATCCGGGTAGAAAAAAAAATCGGACGAAACGAGCCTTGTCCCTGCGGAAGCGGCAAGAAGTATAAAAATTGCCACGGCAGGTAAAAGGGAATAGGCTATCTGCTATTACGAATGTTTAACCCTCACGAATTATCACCCGTCCCGCCTAATATCCAGAGCGCGTGGACGGGTGTTTTTTCTTCCCTTTTTTGTTGATAAAATCGAAGAAAAGCCGTACCTTAGTAGTTTGAAACGGTACCATGCTACCTGTTTCTCACCTACCTGAAAATTAACAGGGTAGGGTGTTTTTTGGAAGAGAATTATCACGTTAACAATGATTGATCAGGAAGACAGAATCATCAAGATTAACATCGAAGATGAAATGAAATCATCGTACATCGATTACTCGATGTCCGTTATCGTTTCCCGTGCGTTACCTGACGTACGGGATGGATTTAAACCAGTCCACCGGCGCATCCTCTACGGGATGTCCGAATTGGGCAACACCGCCGATAAACCCCACAAGAAATCGGCCCGTATCGTGGGAGAGGTGCTGGGGAAATTTCACCCGCACGGCGACTCATCGGTATACAATGCGATGGTTCGCTTGGCGCAAGATTGGAGTATGCGCTATCCATTGGTAGATGGGCAAGGTAACATGGGGAGCGTGGATGGCGACAGCCCCGCGGCCATGCGGTACACTGAGGCTCGACTCAACAAGTTGGCCGAGGAGATGTTGCGCGACATCGACAAGGAAACCGTCGACTTTCAACTCAACTTCGATGATACGCTGCAGGAGCCTACCGTCTTGCCCACACGTATTCCCAACCTGTTGATCAACGGCTCATCGGGAATCGCCGTGGGTATGGCCACCAATATTGCCCCGCACAACCTCACTGAGTGCATCAACGGGATCATCGCGTACATTGATGATAAAGATATAGATACCAAAGGGTTAATGCATTACATCAAGGCCCCTGACTTCCCAACGGGTGCCTATATCTACGGTTACCAGGGGGTAGAAGAGGCGTTCGAGACGGGTAGGGGACGCGTGGTGATGCGAGGGAAAGCTGAAATCGAATCGGACAAGTCACACGATAAGATCATCATCACGGAGATACCTTACTTGGTGAACAAAGCCGATCTGATTAAAAATATCGCCGATCTGGTATCGGATAAAAAAATTGACGGCATCGCTAACGTGAACGATGAATCGGACCGTCAAGGCATGCGGATCGTGGTGGATCTCAAGCGCGACGCCAACGCGAACATTGTGCTGAACAAGCTCTACAAGCTCACCGCGCTGCAATCGTCATTTAGCGTGAACAATATTGCCCTCGTAAATGGCCGCCCTGAAACACTGAACCTCAAGAGGATGATCGAGCTGTTCGTGGAGCATCGCATTGACGTGGTGGTGCGCCGTACGCGATTCGAATTGCGCAAAGCCGAAGAACGCGCCCATATCTTGGAGGGACTTATCATCGCATCGGATAATATCGACGAGGTAATCGCCATCATCCGGAGTTCATCTACGCCTCAAATGGCCATCCAGCGCCTGATGGAACGCTTTGAACTGTCTGAAATACAAGCCCGCGCTATCGTGGAGATGCGCCTCCGCCAGCTGACTGGCTTGGAGCAGGAGAAGCTACACGCCGAATTCGAAGAGATCCAGAAGCTTATTGCCTACCTAAACGAGATCCTCACCAATGAGGATCTCCGGATGAATGTCATCAAGGATGAGTTGATCGAGGTGCGTGATAAGTACGGTGACGAACGTCGCTCGGAGATCGTCTTTTCTGCCGAGGAGATGAACGCCGAGGATTTTTATGCCGATGATGAGATGGTAATCACCATCTCGCACATGGGGTACATCAAACGAACCGCCCTGTCGGAGTTTCAAACACAAAACAGGGGTGGGGTGGGAGCCCGCGGTACCGATACCCGCGACGAGGACTTCGTGGAATACATCTACCCGGCCACCAACCACAACTACATGCTCTTCTTCACCCAGAAAGGGCAATGTTACTGGCTGCGGGTATTCGAAATACCGGAAGGAACCAAAAACTCGAAGGGAAGGGCTATTCAAAACCTGTTGAACATCGATCCGGATGATTCGGTAACCGCGTTTGTACGGGTGGAAAACCTTCAGGATGAGGAATATATCAACTCTAATTACCTGCTATTCTGCACGCGTAACGGGGTTGTGAAGAAAACGCTGCTCGAAGCCTACTCCAGGCCCCGACAAAACGGTGTGATCGCGATCACCCTGCGTGATGATGACCAGGTGATATCCGTGCGATTGACCGACGGGAAGCAGCACGTGATCCTGGCCAACAGCAACGGACGAGCCATTCGCTTCGATGAAGAGGATGTGCGACCTATGGGAAGAACCGCTACCGGGGTGAAAGGGATAACGCTGGACGATGACGGGGAGGACGCTGTAATAGGTATGATCTGTATGACCCCAGAGTCGGAAAACACCATCTTAGTCGTATCCGAACAGGGATACGGCAAACGAACCATGCTAAATGACGAGGATGGCGAACCGGTATACCGCATCACGCGTCGAGGTGGTAAAGGGGTTAAAACCATCAACATTACAGAGAAAACGGGTAAGTTGGTGGCCATCAAAAGCGTAACGGATGATAATGATTTAATGATAATTAACAAATCGGGTATAACGATACGCGTAAAAATTTCCGATATTCGCATCATGGGACGCGTTACGCAGGGAGTCCGCTTGATTAACTTGGAAAAAAGAAACGATGAGATCGCGTCCGTTTGTAAGGTGAACGCCGAAGATAATGGTGAAGAGAACGATGCTGTAAACGTAGAAGAGTACGAGAGCGGTGAGGATAGAGATAACGTGGAGGCAGAAATGGGTGGTGATGTAAATACCGATGAGAACGTACATTAAACTTTTTGATTTGTAATAGTCCTAATATAGTAATCGCAACGTGCAAGCCAACGAGAAACGCTCACGTTATAACCATAAACAGGAATTATTAAACAATTAAAACATGAATACAATGAGAAGAATTTTACTCCTAAGTATGATGGCCCTTTTTGCTACTGGCGCCCTCTTCGCACAAAAGTCGGCACTTAGAGACGCCAAAAGAGCGTTAGGAAGGGATGACTTTAATGAAGCACGCACGCTGATTCAACAAGCTGCCAAGCACGAGGAGACAGCAACGGACCCGGAAACCTGGAAGGTGATGGGTGACATTGGCAACAAAGCGTTCGATAATGAGCACGCGAAGGCAGTGCTAGGGCAGGGCGTTAACGACAAGGTGATGTTTGATGGCTTGATGGAATCATACCTGCCATACCTTAAAGCCGATTCGCTGTCTGAGATTCCCGATGCCAAAGGGCGAGTTAAAAACAGGTATCGCAAAGACATAGCCAGTATTCTAAGAGCTAACTACCCGTTTTACATCAATGGGGGAGTCTACTACAGCGAGCAGGGAGACCATAAAAAAGCGGCCGACTTCTTTGAAGTGTACTGGAATATTCCCACGCTGCCCCTTTACGATGGTCAAAAAGACGCGTTCGTTCTGGATAGCACCTACCAAACCATCAAGTACTACGCCATCATAAGCGCTATCCAGTCTAAAGACAACGAGCGAGCGCTAAAAATGATAGAGCGGGCAGTAAACGAGCCTTTCATTGAAAATAGCACATTTGAGGAGAGTGGCCTGTACGAATTGATGGCCACCGAGTACCTCACCATGGGCGATTCGGCTAACTACCAGCGGTCATTGGAGTTGGGAGCCACCAAGTTCCCCTCTAGCAACTACTTTGTCACTAACCTTGCGAACATATTTATCCGCGGTGGCGATGGAGACAAAGCCATAAAGTACCTGGACCAAGCTATCGAGAATGATCCCGCTAATGGCTGTGACCTATATAGCGTGAAAGGCGCATTAGTAGCTGAGAAAGGTGATTTCATTGGGGCGGAAGCCGAATATAACAAGGCACTTGAAACGGATCCCAATTGTGAAAGGGCTCTGGAGCACCTCGCGAGAAACTTCATCATTCAGGCGCAGAATTTAAAAGATGTGACAACAACGTTGACGAATAGACAACAGCAGGTAGAAAACGATAAAAAGATCGTGGATCTTTATCAATTATCTCTTCCGTTGTTGGAAAAGCTGGAAAAACTGCTCAAAGAGCGTAGTGCCACGGAAAGAGAAATTAATAATGTGCTGTTACTGCTTAGGAACGTGTATTACAACTTGAGCGTTCTGGGAGTCGACAAGTCAAAGGAACTGGAGACAGTAGAAAGTCAACTTGACCTTGAGTAGCAGATATTCGAATAAACTGTCCATGCTTCCTTAGTGGATGTGTCGAGAGGGAAATAGTTAAACACTGTTTCCCTCGTTTATTTTAAGTCATTTTTTTAAATAAAAGTAGTAGGGAAGAGAAAATACTTTTTCACTCATATATTCAACCCAGCTATTAAACATAATAGTAATTATAGGAATTCAGGCTATTCAAAATCGGTTGAGCCGTAATATTCCGTATGAATGACTTTTACATGTAGAAACAATTTTGTCAGTGAAGTGAATCGTACAGGTATTCCGATCTTTTTTTGTATTTTTGTGAACAGGAAATTTCTCATTGAAAGCAGCACTTATTAAATGTAAAAGCGCAAGTTGATAGCAATGTGCTATATTATTCGGAATAAAAGAAGAACATGAATAAGTATGGTAACGACCCAACGATATGATCAGCGCGGTGTTTCCGCAACGAAGGAAGAGGTACACGCGGCGATTAAGAATAGCGATAAAGGATTGTATCCCAATGCTTTTTGTAAGATTATCCCGGATTAGGACGACCTGCTATGCGTGGGTGCCACGGACAATATCCTGGTTTCTTCCACCATTGGCCGCAATAAGAACCTTATCCCAGGAGAGGTAATTGCAGCTATTATCAATGGAACCAACGAGTTATGTGAAAAGCTGACGGCTATGGGCGTGCGTGTCTACCCCACCGGCGGGGAGACGGCCGACGTGGGTGACCTGGTACGCACCATCATCGTGGATAGCACGGTGACCTGTAGGATGAGGCGTGCCGATGTGATCGATAATGCCCGCATAGAAGCGGGTAACGTGATCGTGGGGCTCTCCTCATCGGGACAAGCCACCTACGAGAAGGAGTACAACGGCGGGATGGGCAGCAACGGGCTCACCTCGGCACGCCATGACCTGTTCTCGCACTACTTGGCAGCTAAATACCCGGAAAGTTACGACCCATCCATCCCTGAGCACCTGGTCTACTCCGGCAACCTGAAGTTGACAGAAACCATCGAAGGGCTTGGTATTGATGCCGGAAAGCTGGTACTATCCCCTACCCGCACCTATGCTCCGATTATATCACTGATTCTAAAAGAGTTAAGAGGAAAAATTAACGGAATGGTTCACTGTTCCGGTGGTGCACAAACCAAGGTGTTACACTTTTTACAGGATGGCTTGCGGGCGGTTAAAAACAACCTGTTCCCCACCCCTCCACTCTTTCAACTTATCCAGGAACAGTCGCAAACCGACTGGAAAGAGATGTACCGGGTATTCAACATGGGGCACCGCATGGAGCTGTACCTGCCCGAGGCGTACGCCCGGCAGGTTATCGATATATCTCGCTCGTTTAACGTGGATGCGCGAATCGTGGGACACGTTGAAAAGTCGGACAAAAAAGAGGTGCGTATAGAGAGCAAACAGGGTCAGTTCAGTTATATGTAAACCGTTCTTGTGCAGGATTTATTCAGCCGTTAGCACCGTGCAAGTCGCTATATTACAAGGAGCTTACCGTTGCCCTAAACAACTAACAAAAAGATGTCAGAAAATTCATTGCTAGAAAAATTACAACACCTGGTCGCCCGTTTCGAAGAGGTGGGCACGCTGATCTCGGATCCCTCCGTGATTGCCGATATGGATAGGTACGTGAAGCTGAACAAGGAGTACAGCGACCTGCAGAAGATCGTTGACGCGAGAAACGAATATAAGTCAGCCCTCGACAGCATCACCGAGGCAAAGGGCATCCTCGAAAACGAATCGGATACCGACCTGCGGCAACTGGCTCAGGATGAGCTGACGCTGCACAGCGACAGGATTCCCGAACTTGAGGAGGAGATCAAGCTGCTGCTTATTCCAGCCGATCCGGAAGATGCTAAAAACGCGGTGATGGAGATTCGTGCCGGTACCGGTGGTGATGAGGCATCGATTTTCGCGGGTGACCTCTATAAAATGTATACCCGCTACTGCGAGGGCAAAGGATGGAACACGGAGGTGGTTAGCTACACCGAAGGAACAGCGGGTGGCTATAAAGAGATTATCTTCACCGTGACCGGAACCGACGTGTACGGAACGTTGAAGTATGAATCGGGGGTACACCGGGTACAACGGGTACCCCAAACCGAAACGCAAGGGCGTGTTCACACCTCGGCGGCCACGGTGGCCGTGTTGCCCGAGGCGGAGGAGTTTGACGTGGAGCTCAACCCGGCCGATATCGATTTCCAGACCGCGCGCTCAAGCGGTGCCGGTGGCCAGCACGTGAACAAGGTGGAGACCAAGGTGCAACTCACCCATAGGCCAACGGGAATCGTGGTGGTCTGCCAGGAGGGACGGTCGCAAGTGAAAAACCGGGAGACCGCCATGCAGATGCTTCGAGCCCGGCTATACGATATGGAGCTTACCAAGCGTCAAGGCGATATCGCATCCCGAAGGAGGACGATGGTATCCACGGGCGACCGGTCGGCAAAGATCCGCACCTACAATTACCCACAGGGTCGCATCACCGACCACCGCATTAACTACACCATCTACAACCTTCCCGCGTTCATGAACGGGGAGATTCAAGAGGTAATCGACCGACTCATGGTGACCGAAAATGCCGAAAAAATGAAAGAGGCGAAACTATGACCAAACAACAACTTATTGAACAGGTAAATCAGAAACAATCCTTCCTCTGCGTGGGGTTGGATACAGATAGGAAAAAGATACCGCGACACCTCCTGGAGATGGAGGACCCCATCTACGAGTTCAACAAGTCGATCATCGATGCCACCGCGCCCTACTGCGTGGCTTTCAAGCCCAACCTAGCCTTTTACGAAAGCGAAGGTACCGCGGGGTGGATGTCACTGGAGAAAACCATAGCCTATATCCGTCAACACTACCCCGAGCAGTTTATCATTGCCGACGCTAAACGGGGCGATATAGGCAACACGAGCGAGATGTACGCCCGGACCTTCTACGAGAAGCTAAAGGCCGACGCGGTGACGGTAGCCCCCTACATGGGTGAAGATAGCGTAAAGCCGTTCCTGAACCAACCGGGGCGGTGGGTAGTGCTGCTAGCCCTCACCAGCAATAAGGGATCGTTAGATTTCCAACTGACCGCCGATGCAAACGGTGAACGGCTCTTCGAGAAAGTACTACGTGTATCCCAAGAGTGGGCGTCGAACGAGCAGATGATGTACGTGGTGGGTGCCACACAAGGGAATCGGTTTAAAGAGGTGCGGAAAATCGCTCCTCACCACTTCCTGCTGGTCCCCGGCGTGGGTGCTCAAGGCGGCTCCCTTGAAGAGGTGTGTCGATACGGTATGAACCGGGAGTGCGGACTGCTGGTCAACTCCTCCAGGGCGATCATCTACGCCGATCAAGGGACAGGGTTCGCACATGCTGCAGCGGATGAGGCGGTCAAGTTGCAGAAGGAAATGCAAGCGATGTTGCAAAAGTACCTCTAATTTTGTGACAAGACTTTTCAACTCATCCAGTTCTTGTTCGCTAGAGTATCATTTATCTGAAGGCCAACTAATTGCAACAACATTGAAAGTACTTGAACCATGCCTCCAAAGCGAAAAATAATCAACGACCCGGTCTTCGGGTTTATCACGATACCGAATGACTTCGTCTATAATATCATCCAACACCCTTTTCTGCAGCGCCTAAACCGCATCCGGCAGTTGGGACTGACATCGTTCGTCTACCCTGGTGCACAACATACCCGCTTTCATCACTCCCTCGGGGCTATGTTCTTGATGGGTGAAGCACTAAAGACACTCAAGGAGAAAGGACACGAGATCACCGAGGAGGAGAGAAACGGGGCTCTGGCAGCCATCTTGATGCACGATATCGGGCACGGTCCCTTTTCGCACGTGTTGGAACACACCTTAGTAACACACGTTCAGCACGAGACCCTGTCACTCCTCCTAATGAAACAGATGAATGAAGAGGTTAACGGGGCCTTGCAAACCACCATCGATATCTTTACCAACAACTATCCCAAACGATTCCTCCACCAGTTGGTGAGCGGACAGCTGGACATGGACCGCCTCGACTACCTACGGCGTGACAGTTTCTTTACCGGCGTAAGTGAAGGGAATATCGGATCAGCACGTATCATCAAGATGCTCGACGTGAAAGACGACCAACTGGTGGTCGAGTCAAAAGGAATCTACTCCATAGAAAACTTCCTAATGTCGAGACGGTTAATGTTCTGGCAAGTCTACCTGCACAAAACCGCTGTCGCCGCGGAGAAGATGATGATCAACACGCTAAAACGAGCCAAAGAGCTGAGCATGAGAGGAAAACATCTCTTCGCCTCCCCCGCCCTCTCCTACTTCTTGAGGAACGAAACCACCCTTTCCGACTTCGAAAACCACGGTGAAGCGCTACAGCATTTCGCCCTCCTTGATGACAACGACCTCTGGTCGGCTCTAAAAGTCTGGGCATCACACGGCGACACTGTCCTACGGGTATTGAGCGAGGGAATGATAAACCGGAAACTCTTCAAAATCGAGATAACGGAAGATGAGGTCGAACCAGAGAGGATTAAACAACAGTTGGAATATTATACGCGAAAGTTCAACGTTTCGGAACATGAGGCTGGCTATTTCCTGGCATCGGATTGCATGGCGACCGACATGTACAATAAAGAGGATGACAGCATCGGGATCCTTTACAAGGACGGCAGCGTGAAAGATATCTCCAAAGCTTCCGATATGCTCAATATTGAGCTGCTATCGAAAAGAGTGGAAAAACATTACTTCGCGTACTTGCGGGGGTAATTCACTTCTCCCGTGCCGTGGTTACGAAAAAACCAATAGTGATAGTTTGGGGACTTCGTGTAATTCCACTATCTTCGCAGAAATTTTGTTAAGGTTATCCTAAAAAATGAGACATCCCAATAATAGAGAAGATAAGAAAGTACGGGTACTCTTCGTCTGCCTCGGGAACATATGTCGTTCACCGGCTGCCGAGGGTATCATGAAACAATTGGTGGAAGATAATGAGTTGCAGGATTTCATTGAGGTAGAATCCGCCGGAACCTCCGGGTGGCACGAAGGTGATCTGCCGGATGAGCGTATGCGGGCACATGGTGCAAAAAGAGACTACGACTTTAACAGCCGGGCACGCCAGTTAAGGAAGAGTGACCTCGATAGATTTGATTACATCATCGTAATGGACAACAGCAACTATACCAATGTAAAGTCGCTGGCATCTACCAAAGAACAGCTGGATAAGATCTATATG
This sequence comes from Bacteroidota bacterium, assembly GCA_023622765.1. Lineage (GTDB taxonomy): Bacteria > Bacteroidota > Bacteroidia > Bacteroidales > Dysgonomonadaceae > Proteiniphilum. The sequence goes on from JAMNYO010000056.1 coordinate 105,752, forward strand.
ATGACCGATTTTTCGCAACTGTACAGACACGATCAAGTTCCAGACCCCTATTACGGTGGTGCATCAGGATTCGAACTGGTACTTGACCTTCTTGAAGACGCGACCGAGGGACTGTTGCAAGCCATCAAGGAGAAACACACTTTTACCTACTAATAGGTCATTTTTGGTTCCAGCTTGCCCGCTTCGGCAATCATTTCCGCTACCTGGTCTTGGGAAGGTAAGCGACGAACCAGCTTCTTCTCCTCGTTCACCTCTTGAATCTTGACATAGAGGTTCTCAGGGTTCCTATTGCGCAGCTCCTTCACGGTGTCTACACCGGCTGCCTCCAGCAGTTCAGAGAACTGAGGACCTACACCGTTAATACGGAACAGGTCCGCATGGTTCGTCCACCTTAAAATCAACTTCTCATCGATACCGGTCTTCTCGGCAAGGGCTACCCGACCCGCTTTTGCGGCGCACCTCTCAAGCAGTTCATCGACCTTGTTCACGCCAGCGGCCTTTAACTTCTCCCCATACACGGGGCCAATGCCTTCAATCTCTTCAATTTTATAAGCCATAATAAAAATATTAAGTTTTAGTAATATACTCATGCAAACCTACAAAAATAATGGCAACGTCCTCTGTTCATCCATAGAAAAACCGAAAAGTGGGGAAAAATTCCATGGTTGTTAATGAATGTGAATAAAAAGGGAAATTGTTGCTAAATCACGTAGAGGGAGCTAATCGATTCGTTGTTGCAGACCCGCATGATCGAATCGGCAAACATGGGTGCAACGGAAAGGATCTTCACTTTTTCCGATTTTTTCGAATAGGGAATACTGTCGGTAAAGATAATCTCCTTCAGGCTCGAATTATTGACCCTTTCTGATGCGGGGTCAGACATCACGGCGTGACTTGCAATGGCCCGTACCGAGTTGGCACCATTCGCCGTTAGCAGATCAGCCGCTTTCGTAATCGTGCCAGCCGTATCCACGATATCATCGATGAGCAGCACATCCATACCTTCCACGTCACCAATAATCTGCATCTCCGATACCACGTTGGCTTTCTTCCGAAGCTTATAACAGATAACCATGGGGCAACCCAAATATTTTGAATACGCGCTGGCACGCTTGGTCCCCCCCACATCGGGTGTTGCGATAACCAAGTTGTTGGATTCCCTCTTCAGCTCGTCCAGGTAATCCACGAAAACCCGGGACGCGTAGAGGTGATCCACCGGCACATCAAAGAAACCCTGTATCTGGTCAGCGTGCAAATCCATGGTTATCAGTCGGTTTATACCTGCCGCGCTCAACATATCCGCGATTAACTTAGCCCCGATACTTACCCGCGGCTTATCCTTCCTATCTTGCCTTGCCCAACCAAAGTAGGGTATTACGGCCACGATAGATTTAGCTGAAGCGCGTTTGGCTGCATCAATCATCAACAACAACTCCATCAGGTTGTCGGAATTGGGAAAGGTAGATTGAATCAAGAACACCTGTCTGCCTCGTATCGACTCCTCGTAGGAGACGGAAAACTCGCCATCGGCAAAATGTTCGATAATCATGTTCCCGAGCGGACATCCTAAACTGGCACACACCTTTTCGGCGAAGTAGCGCGACTTGGTTCCTGAGAAAATTTTAAACGGTCTATCCTGCATGGCAATTTTTAATTATTAACGTTTCAACAAAAATACAAAATAATGTTCATTAATGAACTCTTAGGTGAAAGAAATCTCAAATATCTCCCCATCGTGTGCACGGAGCGTCACGTTCACCGTTTCCGTTGGCTGGAATAGCACTGTTTCGCTCTCCTTCCCCAACAAGGGGGTTAACTTGACCCCCTTCTCCATACACGACTCCCGGTTAAAAAAACGGTACGCGTGAGGTGGAATAAGGATAGAGACCGGTTGATCCCGGTCGCTAAAGTTGGCCGCGATCATCAACAGCCGTGTATCGTTCCCCCTCAAAAAAGAGAAGACCGAGGTGGAGTCATACGCCTCGTTAGGGTAGTTGGGCGGCATAAGGTCGTAAAACAGTCCGGAGGAGAGTGCCTCTTCGCAGTTACATAAGCGAATTAACCGGTTATAAAAATCCTTTAATCGCACCTCTTCGGGGGTTAACAAGGCATCATCCCATTTACCCCCGTTGTTCCAACGCCGCAAGGTACCCAGAGACCAGTAATCGAAGATGGTAGTACGTCCATCCCTTCCGCTGAACCCCTCTTCGTCCATTCCCCGTTCGCCCAGCTCTTGCCCCGCGTAGATCATCACCGGGTTACTATTGACACACGCCGTAACCACCATGGCGGCGCGTGCTTTCCGACCATCACCCAGGAAGAAATCCGATGCCACCCGTTGCTCGTCGTGGTTCTCCAGGAAGTTCAACATCCTCTCCTGGATATCTCCCACCCTGTTTAAGGCAAACGAGATATCGGACGCGGGCCGGTGGCCGCATGCCACATCACGCACCGTATCGTAGAGTCCTACCTTGTCGTACAGGTAGTCAAAGCCATCCTCGGCTAAAAAGTCCCTGTACGCCGCCTGGTTATAGATCTCGGCAATGAAAAGTGTACCCGGGAACCGCTTTTTCACCTGCGGGATCAACCAGCGCCAGAAAGCGAGTGGTACCATCTCCGCCATATCGCACCGGAACCCATCCACCTTTTTCTTGGCCCAGAACATAAATATATCCCTCATCTTCATCCAGGTATCGGGTATAGGGTCGAAATAGGCGGCTCGGTTACCGAGGTAGTCCACCCCGTAATTCAACTTTACCGTCTCGTACCAATCGTTGATAGAGGGTCGGTTCGTGAAACAATCGTTGCCCGTCACCTTCGCGGGGTACTCCCGGTAATCGGTATCGCGGCGCGAAATTTCCAACTCCTGACCGGGCAGGTAATAGAAGTTGTTGTGGGGTGCAAATGCGACCGTTGTATCGTCCCCTTCCCCGAAATCCTTCACTCCATCGGGTCTCCCGATCGACCGATACTCCCTTGCCACGTGGTTGGGCACGTTATCAATAATCACCTTCAATCCCGCGGCGTGCGTGCGTGCCACCAGCTCCTCGAACTCTTTCATCCGGTTGGGAACATCTTCCGCCAGGTCAGGGTCCACATCGTAATAATCCCTCACCGCGTAGGGGGAGCCCGCCTTTCCCTTGACGATTACCGGGCTCTGTTTGGGAATACCGTGGGTCGTGTAATCGGTGGTGGAAGCATGGGCCAGTACGCCAATGTACCAGACGTGCGTGTACCCGCTCTTCTTGAGCTTCTTCAACAGGTTCGTCGTTATATCGTTAAAAGTGCCGCACCCGTTCTCTTCAATACTCCCATCCCGTTGATTGGTGGGGTTTTGATTACCGAACAACCGGGGCAGCAATTGATAGATAAACAACTTTTCGTTTTGCATCCTTGTTGATTGAGTTAAATTCATTCAATTGAGGGTTGACTGGGTTGAGTGAAATAAGCTAATTGGATGAATTGATTGATTGATCAGGTTGAACGACCGCCCGTTGATCTTCCTCGAATCCCACTCTCTCGGAGACGTTGGATATGCCTTCTCACTTTCTCTTGCCGCTGGTAATGCTTGTGACATTTTTCCACGATAGTCCATGATTCCTTTTCGTTCATTTTGATGGCCGCGTGATAGTATCCCGTCTCGGTAATCTTGTCCATGTTATTCAGGTCGAACATGGCGTACCGCTCTACTCCCTTGGTCTCTATCAAGATATCACAGTAGCTTTTATCGATGAGGGTGTTGGCGTTGGACATCAAGTTAAAGGTTCGTTCGGCCATGGTGCGGATGGTATCCTTCTCGGCGACCGGGATGATGGGGGCCACGTTCACTCCGATCACGTACCTGCACTGTTCGCGAATCACCGAAACCGGGAAGTTCTTGATCAGTCCCCCGTCCACGTAAGGCACACCATGAATGTATTGCGGTTGAAAAACGACGGGAACCGAACAGGAGGCGACCACCGCGTCCACCAGGTCGTCACCTTCCGAGAAGACCACGGTTTGCGCCCTATTCCAATCGGTCGCCACCACGTAAAAAGGGAGCTGCAGCTCTTCGAAGCGATGCGCTCTCAAGTTCTTTTTAAGGAAACCGTGCAGTCCGGTGCTTTTAAACAATCCCGTCTTGGGGATGGCCAGCTCCGCGAATTCCCGGAACTCCTTTTCACGAAAAAGTTCGAGGATCTCTTCAGGGTGATAACCGTCCGCGTAAAACACACCCGCCAGTGAGCCGGCGCTCGTGCCCGCGATCACGTCGGGTTTTAAACCACACTTTTCTAACACCTTCAAAGCCCCGAGGTGCGCGAATCCTTTGGCACCACCCCCGCTCAACGCGTACCCCAAAAAGTGGTCGTACCCTTTTCCAAAAACAGCCATAGTGCAGTCCCTCTTTTTTTGTTCGGTATTACAAAAACAGTTCTCCCGTTAATTCCCGTATGCTCTTTTGCAATAACGGGTGGATCGCGTTGGGCGCGATTTCGTTCAGGGGGAGGAGGACGAACTCCCGCTCATGCATTCGAGGATGAGGGACCACCAATCGGGGTGTGTTGATGACCCGGTCACCCGCCAGAATCCAATCGATATCGATAATCCGGTCGGAGTAGCCACCCGAATCGCTCTTACGAACCCTTCCCATCTCCCTCTCGATTCCTTGTATCGCCTCCAAAAGGTTTTCCGCATCCAGGTCGGTTATCACCTCGCATACAGAGTTCACGAAATCGTGCTCCGATACAAAGCCAACCGGCTTGGAAAAATAGAGAGCGGAGGAGGAGGATATCCTCCCCACCCGCTCTTCAATCAATGTATAAGCCGTCTTGATGTTTCGCCGCCGGTCACCCAGGTTAGAGCCCAGCGCCAAGTGGACAGTCATCCCCTTATCGCACATGGTTAATCGATGATTAGCATCGCGTCACCGTAGGCACCAAACCGGTATTTCTCCTTGATGGCCAACTGGTAAAGGTCCATTATCCGATCGTAACCGCCAAATGCACAGACCATCATCAGCAGTGTGGAGTATGGCAGATGAAAGTTGGATATCAGGTTATTGGTAAGCGTGAAGTCGTACGGTGGAAAAATGAACTTGTTGGTCCATCCCTCCCTTGGCTTGATTTGCCCGTCCGTGCTCACCGCCGTCTCCACGGCGCGCAACACGGAGGTACCCACGGCGCAAATGTTGTGTTGCCCCTCTTTCGCCCGGTTCACCTGGTCGCACAGTTCCCGCGTGATGATCATCTGTTCCGACTCCATCTTATGCTTGGTCAGGTCCTCCACGTCGATCATCCGGTAGGCACCCAACCCGTTATGCAGGGTAAGAAAACCGAATTCTATATCCCTGATTTGCATCCGCTTCATCAACTCCCGGCTAAAATGGAGCCCCGCGGCCGGGGCAACGACGGCCCCCTCGTTCCGTGCAAAGATGTTCTGGTAGCGTTCCAAGTCCTCCGGTTCGGCGGGTCGCTCCAGGTACTCGGGGATGGGTGTTTGTCCAACCTGGAACAACTGCTCTTTAAACTCCTCGTACGGTCCGTCATACAAAAACCGCAGGGTACGCCCCCTCGAAGTGGTGTTATCGATCACCTCGGCCACCAGTTCCTCGTTTTCACCGAAGTAAAGCTTGTTCCCAATTCTAATCTTCCTCGCCGGGTTCACCAGCACGTCCCACAGGTGTTGATCGGGATTGAGTTCCCTCAACAGGAAGACTTCAATTTTCGCACCCGTTTTCTCCTTATTCCCGAACAGGCGGGCTGGAAACACCATGGTGTCGTTGAAAATAAAAAAATCCTTCGTGTTAAAATAGTCCAGCACGTCCTTAAAAACACGGTGTTCAACCTTATCGGATTGCTTGTGTACAACCATTAAACGAGATTCATCTCGATGTCTGGTGGGGTACTTCGCGATGAGTTCCTCAGGTAGATCAAATTTAAATTGCGAAAGCTTCATACTTTTTGTAATCCTCTGTTTCAAATCCTGTATCTATTAATATTTATCGCGTAATTTTGTCGTGACCGATAACGTTAGCCCCTGACCGATTATTCCTCCAAACAGTCCCTATCCAAAGATAGCCTTGTCCAGAAAGGCGTCCATCTCACCCATTCCCAAACAGTGATCCAACGTTACCTCCCCTATCCTCGTGCGTGTTAAGCCGACCAGGTGGGCTCCCGAGTTGAGCGCTTCGCCGATATCCCTTGCCAATGCCCTGATATAGGTGCCTTTACTACAAGAAACACGAATGGTCACCTTTGGAAGGTCACAAGAGATTAACTCAACATTATCTATAACCAACAATTTGGGTTTTAGTTCAATCTCCTCATTTTCGCGGGCATACTGGTATGCCCGTTTGCCGTCAACTTTCACCGCCGAGTAAACAGGGGGTACCTGTTTGATGGTGCCGATGAATTGTTTGAGCACCTCCCTTACCATCGCTTCCGTGATATGTTCAACGGGGTACAGGGCATCGATATCCGTTTCGAGATCGTACGAGGGGGTAGTGGCACCCAACTGGATCTCGGCCACGTACTCTTTGGTGAGGGCCTGCAGCTCCTCTATCTGTTTGGTCTTCTTCCCGGTACACAGGATCATCACACCAGTGGCCAGCGGGTCAAGCGTGCCCGCGTGCCCAACCTTTAACTTTTTAACCTTCAGTCTCTGGCGAATCTTGGCACGCACCACCCGCACCAACTTGAACGATGTCCAGGTAAGCGGCTTGTTAATGTATAAAATTTCACCGCGTATAAAATCCATTCTCTCAATTCTGTTTATCCTCCCAGCTGTGCCTCCATACCCGCAACGTCTCTACCTCCCTCACTACTTACCCCATCCAGAGCCCCTTTTACAACTACGGGGCCAAGAGGCTGAAAAGCACCGTCGCCAGTCCCACAACGGCACAATAGATGGCAAAGTAGATCAGCTTGCCCCTCTTCACGATATTGATCATCCACTTACAGGCGATAGCCCCTGCCACGAAAGCCGCCACGAATCCCGCTATCAATGAAACGGGCGGAATGCCTCCCAACACATCACCCCCTTGCACGATCGTGATAGTGCTTAGCAGTGCCTCCCCAAGGATGGGAGGGATAACCATCAGGAAGGAGAATTGTGCCAGCTGCTCCTTTTTGTTGCCCAAGAGCAGGCCGGTGGCGATGGTTGTTCCCGACCTCGACAAGCCCGGGGCGACCGCGATGGCTTGCGATATTCCTATGATCAGGGCATCTGACTTGCTGATGGTCTCTTTTTCGCGTGGCCGGTAGTAATACGAGAACGACAAGAGGAAGGCCGTCAGCAGCAACATGCATCCCACCAAGAGGAGACCGGAGCTAAAGATTGCCTCCACCTGTTCTTTAAAAAAGAAACCGATAATGGCTATCGGTATCATCGAGATGATGATGTTGACCACGTAACGGGTTTCGCTATTCATCTTCCAGGTGAAAAGACCCTTGAAAAAACCCTTTATGAGTCCCACCACCTCACTCCACAGGACGGTTAGCGTGCTAAACACAGTGGCAATATGTACCCCCACGGCAAACGTGAGGTTCTCCTCAGCCTCTATCCCAAAGAGCGCGGAGCCGATGGTCAGGTGCCCGCTACTGCTCACAGGGAGGTACTCCGTTAATCCTTGCACGATCCCAAGGATAATCGCCTCGATAATACTCATTCAGAACAGTTTGAAGGGATGGCGTAAGGTTATTTTCCCGGCTTCTCCGGTTCTTCCGTTTTCTCTTTCGAGGGGTACAGAATGCCGGCCACCATCAGGACGAAACCTGCCAAGCAGACGATGGGTGCCACTTTAATCCGTCGGGCACTAAAGATATCCGGTTCAAAGCCACCCTCGAAAGTGGTACCGGGTCCCGCCATCAGCACGAAGCCTACTACAATCAGCAGCACAGCGACAGCGCAAATGATAAGGTTTGTTTTTCTTAAAGCGAAACTTTTTTGAGACATATCTAAATGCAATTTATTACACGTAATAGAGGTTGTCCGAATCCATTTTCAAGTATCTGTTCACCGCGAAGGCGGTAGCGATCATCGAGATCACGACACCCAGTACGATGACCAGGACAAAGGTAATCGCGAGGTAGATGTCCGAAACGATCAACCGGATATCGGCGTACTCCTTATTAAAGATGAGCAACAGCCCGAGGATTATCAGGTCGGCTATCACACCGGCCACGATACCCGTGACGATGTTGTTCACCACGAAGGGCTTTCGGATAAATCCACTGGTAGCCCCCACCAGCTTCATCGTGTTGATAAGGAACCGTTTCGCGTAGACGCTTAACCGAATGGTGTTTCGGATAAGCGTGAAAGAGATAAATAGCAACACGGCCGCCAAAAAGAGCAGGACCACCATCACCTTCGAGAGGTTATCGTTGATCAAGTCGATGGCCTCCTGTTGATACAGCAGGTCGGCCACGTTATTCTCCTGTCGGATTACCTGGTTGATCATGGCGATGCTGTCGCTGTTCGCGTACTCCGAATGCAAGAAGATCTCGATGCAGTCCTGCGCCGGGTTATAGCCCAACAGCTCTTCCGGGTCCTCCCCCAAATCTTTGATCAACTGCTCTTTCGCCTCCTCCTTGCTGATGTAGCGGGATGAGAGCACGAAAGGCTGAACGTCCAGCTTCTTACGGACACGGGCAATCTCGGCATCGCTCACGCTCGAGGAGAGCATCACGTTAAAGCTCATGTTCTCCTTGACGAACCTTGACAGGCCGTTCCCCATGAAAAGGATTAGCAAGGTAATACCCAGGAGCACCAGCACCAGCGAAATGCTGATTGTGGAGGTAATCTTCGCGTTTAAAAAACGGACGGCGGATATTTTTTTTATTCCTGATTTTCTCTTGCCTGCCATAGGGATTGTAGCCTTTTTCCAAATGAACCTGCAAAGTAATAAAATTTATCGCAGAAAACAGGGTTAAGTCGGAAATAATAAGGCAAAAAAACTTAATTGGGCGTTAGGTTCATCTCCTTTGCCTTCTCCAGCATGAATTGATATGCGGCATCGCGCTCGTTAGGAATCACCCCATCGAGAATCGCATCCTTTATAGCCGACTTCAGCAACCCCACCTCCTGTCCTGGTGGCAGGTTAAACAGCTCCATGATCTCGTTCCCATCCACCGGGGGTTGAAAGTTCCTGACCCGGTCTTTCTCTTCGATCTCTTTCAGCTTCCGGCGTACGATCAGGAAGTTGTGTATAAATTGGCGCACCTTAACCGGGTTCTTCGAAGTGATATCGGCCTCGCACAGCGTCATCAGGTCCTCTATATCGTCACCCGCGTCAAACAGCAGGCGCCTCACCGCGGAGTCGGTCACCTCCTCCTCTACCAGTTGCATGGGCCGCATGTGTAACGAAACCAACTTCCTGGTGTACTTCATTTTCTCGTTCAGAGGCAACTTCATGCGCCTGAAAATCCTCGGCACCATCTTCTCCCCCACGTAGTTATGGTTGTGGAAAGTCCACCCCAGCCGGGGATCCCACCGCTTGGTAGCCGGTTTCCCTATATCGTGCAGGATCGCTGCCCAGCGAAGCCAGAGGTCGTCGCTCTTCTTGGCGATGTTGTCCAACACTGCCAGCGTGTGGTAAAAGTTATCCTTGTGGCCCACCCCATCTTTGGTTTCCGCCCCTTTCAATGCACAGAGCTCCGGGAAAATGATCTCCAGCAGCCCCGTCTTCTCCAGCAGGACAAAGCCGACGGAGGGCTTGGGCGATAAGATGATCTTGTTCAGCTCGTCCGTCACCCGCTCCATGGAAACGATCTCTATCCGCTCCCGGTTATCTCGGATGGCGTCGAACGTGTAGGGATGGATATCGAAACCCAGTTGCGAGGCGAACCGTATGGCACGCATCATGCGCAGGGGGTCATCGCTAAAGGTGATGCCCGGTTCCCTGGGGGTACGTATAACCAGGTCCTGTAAATCCTGCAGCCCGTTAAACGGGTCGAGCAACTCGCCGTATCGCTCCTGGTTGAGGCAGAACGCCATGGCGTTGATCGTGAAATCCCTCCGTTCCTGGTCCTCCTCCAGCGTACCGTCTTCCACCAACGGTTTTCGCGAGTCGTGTCGGTATGACTCCTTTCTGGCGCCCACGAACTCGATCTCGTAGCCACCCTGTTTCAGTTGAGCCGTACCAAATGTTTTAAATACCTGGACGGGAATATTCCTACCCCTCACTTCACCCATCTTCTCAGCTACCCGCTCAGCCAGCTCAATACCGCTTCCCACCGCCACGACATCAAGGTCGGTCGATGGGCGGTAAAGGAAGAAGTCACGAACCGACCCTCCTATCAGGTAGCATGCTACCTTCAGCTCGTCGGCCGCTTCACCTATCATCCTAAAGATGGGTTTGTCTAAATATTTTATTATCTCATCTCGCGATATATCCATTTTCACCTATTCTACGCTGAATACTTCGTTGGAAGCGCATTTTATCTGTTACTAATTGCAAAATTACAATAATTGTACCTCAAAAGCGATTTTATGAGGAATATATTTGTAATTTTGTCATGGAGTATGGGTTTATAATAGGCGATTTCAGTCATGCGATTTTCTGTTCAAACCACAATGCTATTCATTGTTGCCCTTTTGTTTTTCTCCTGTTCCGGGAAAAACCGTGGGGCGAAAGAGTTCCTTTCGGAAGCGAGAATTGCTTACGAGGAGGGTAACTACGCCTTTGCCAAGTTAAAGATTGACAGTATAAAACTGGTTTTCCCTAAAGCTTTTGATGAGATTAACGCTGGATTCTCCTTGATGCAGGAGGTGCGCCTAGCCGAAAACCACAGGAACATCCTCTTTTGCGACTCCATGCTGCGCGTGCAGTACGATGCACTCAAAGCGATGCTCACGAAGTTCGACTACATTCGGGACGACCGCTACCAGGAGTTCGGTGAATACTTTTCCAAGGCGTACCCGCACAGCACTTCCTTGGATAGGGATGGTTTGCGTGCCGGCGTGCGTGAAAAGGGGGCTCTCTTCATCGAAAGCATCCTGAGCGCCTCGAACGTGAAGCACAACCGGGTGAAAGTGACCGCGAAAGACGACACCTTCGCAGAGACCGGGCCGGTTACCGCCGATGGGATGAACTACCGTTTTAACACATCTGCCCGCTCCTACGAGATCGTGCGCTACATTGGCGATGACGCAAGCAGGTTGGCCCAGTTTATTCATACCATGCAGGATCAACCGCTCACCGTGCATTTCATCGGCAACCGAACGGTAACGACCACCTTGACCCGCGGCGCGAAGCGGGGCATCGGTGAGTCGTACGAGCTATCTACTCTCCTGCTCAGCATCGAGCAGCTCAAGCTGGATAAGGAGAAAAGTGAGGTGTTGATCCGATACCTCGAAAGTCGGAAATAGGTTGGAGCAGGATCAAGGGTTGTTTTTCCCGATATCACCCAGGTAAGGGGTAGCATTCGACTTACGCTTCAGGTAGAAAATTTCGACCTCATCCTTGGAATCCCGAACCACCTGAATTAACTCGAATCCCTCTTTGCTCAACAGGTTAAGCACGGCGATCATGCCATTGAACGATATGGGGCGACGGCGGTCGTCCGATATCTGAGGTACACGCCCCTCTTGGCCGTAGTCAATCCTCACCGTGATCTTGGAGCTGAGCAAGGGTCCCGAATCAGACCACACCCGGATGTAATCGGTGTCCAACTCGCTGATTCGCTTCTGGTTCACATACTGTGCGTTGGCCAGCGATACTCCCCCGAGGAGAAGCAGCGCGATAAGAATAAATTTCTGTTTCATAGTGGTCGTTTTGATTAAATTGTATCGTTTACAAGCGTTTTCAGTCATACTGGTTACGGCCGATACCTACCGCTCGCGTTGATATACTTTTAGATACCCGGTTAATCCAGCTTTAGCACCGCGAGGAACGCCTTTTGCGGCACCTCCACGTTGCCCACCTGTTTCATCCGCTTCTTACCCTCTTTCTGCTTCTCCAGCAGCTTGCGTTTCCGCGATATATCACCCCCGTAACATTTGGCCGTCACGTCCTTACGAAGTGCTTTCACCGTCTCCCTGGCGATGATCTTGGCCCCTATAGCCGCCTGTATAGCAATATCGAATTGTTGGCGAGGAATTAACTCTTTCAGCTTCTCACACATGCGCCGCCCGAAGCTCTGCGCGTTGTCGGCATGCGTCAGCGTGGAGAGCGCATCCACCGGTTCCCCGTTCAGCAAGATATCCAGCTTCACCAGCCTGGAAGGGCGGTAGTCGTGCATGTGGTAATCAAACGAAGCGTAACCCCTCGATACGCTCTTCAGCTTATCATAAAAGTCGATCACGATCTCCCCGAGCGGCATATCGAAGGTGATCTCAATCCGGTCGCCCGAGATGTAATCCTGCCGGATCAACTCCCCTCTTTTGCCCAGGCAAAGCGTCATGATGGGACCAATATAGGCAGTACGGGTAATGATCGACGCCCGGATATACGGCTCCTCGATGCGTTCGATCAACGTGATGTCGGGCAACCCTCCCGGGTTATCCACCACCTTCATCTTTCCTTTCTTATCGAACACATGGTATGACACGTTGGGTACCGTGGTGATCACGTCCATATCAAATTCCCTCTCTAGTCGCTCCTGCACGATCTCCATATGGAGCAGGCCCAGGAAGCCGCATCTAAAGCCAAAGCCGAGCGCTATCGACGATTCCGGCTGGAACGTGAGGGAAGCATCGTTCAGTTGCAGTTTCTCCAGTGATGCCCGCAGGTTCTCGAAGTCCTCGCTCTCGATCGGGTAGACCCCCGCGAAGACCATCGGTTTTACCTCCTCGAACCCCGCGATAGCCTCTTTGGCGGGACGTTTCACGTGGGTGATGGTATCACCCACCTTCACCTCTTTCGAGGTCTTGATGCCGGAGATGATATATCCCACGTCGCCGCAGGTGACCTCCTCTCTCGGTACCATATCGAGTTTGAGTATGCCCACCTCATCAGCGTTATACTCCTTGCCCGTGTTGATGAACTTCACCAGGTCTCCTTTCCGAATCGACCCGTTCTCGATCTTGAAGTACGCGATAATCCCCCGGAACGAGTTAAAGACCGAGTCGAAGATCAGTGCCTGTAACGGTGCATCGGGGTCCCCTTTCGGGGCGGGTATACGCTCGATGATCGCCTGCAGAATATTCTCTATTCCATAACCGGTCTTACCACTGGCGCGGATAATCTCTTTCCTTTCAACGCCCAACAGCTCGATGATCTGGTCCTCCACCTCCTCCGGCATGGCACTATCCAGGTCGACCTTGTTCAGCACCGGGATAATCTCCAAGTCGTTCTCGATAGCCATGTAGAGGTTAGAGATGGTCTGGGCCTGAATACCTTGCGCCGCGTCAACCACCAGCAGCGCACCTTCGCACGCCGCGATGGAACGGGACACCTCGTATGAGAAGTCCACGTGTCCCGGTGTATCGATCAGGTTAAGCGTGTATGTTTCTCCATCCAGTTCATATTCCATCTGCACGGCGTGGCTCTTGATGGTGATGCCCCGTTCTCGTTCCAAGTCCATGCTGTCGAGTACCTGCGACTGCAGGTCATCCCCTTCGACGGTCTCGGTGAATTCCAACAGGCGGTCCGCCAGCGTGCTCTTACCGTGATCGATATGCGCTATAATGCAAAAATTACGTATTTTCTTCATTCAACTTCTCTACTCGTTTATAACACCCTATTACAGGGCATAAGCGGGTTTACTATAAAAATCCCTGTTACCTGTTTCCAGCGGGCTCCCTTTTAAAACTCCGCGTTGCCGGGTGTGCGTGGGAACGGGATCACGTCCCGTATGTTGGCCATGCCGGTGATAAACAGCATCAGCCGTTCAAAGCCCAGTCCGAAGCCCGAGTGTGGTGCGGTACCGAACTTGCGCGTCTCGATGTACCACCAGATAGGCTTGGTATCCATGCCAATCTTATTCACCCAGTTCATCAGCTTATCGTGATCGGACTCCCGTTCTGAGCCGCCGATGATCTCCCCTATTTTCGGAAAGAGCACATCCATTGCCCGCACCGTTTTCCCGTCGTCGTTCTGTTTCATGTAAAACGACTTGATCTCTTTGGGGTAATCGCTCAGTATCACCGGGCGCTTGAAGTGTTTCTCCACCAGGTACCGCTCATGTTCCGATTGCAGGTCGGCTCCCCAGTAAACAGGAAACTCGAATTGCTGCCCCGACTCCTCCAGGATTTTCACCCCTTCGGTATAGCTCAGCCTCACGAAGTCGTTATCGAGGACGAAATGCAGCCGCTCTACCAGCTCCTTGTCGTACATCTTTGCCAGGAACTCGATATCGTCTTTACAATACTCCAACGCGTAGCCAATCAGGTACTTCAGGAAGTCCTCCGCCAGATCCATGTTGTCGTTGTTATCGTTAAACGCCACTTCCGGCTCGATCATCCAGAACTCCGCCAGGTGGCGCGGTGTATTCGAGTTCTCCGCCCGGAAGGTGGGCCCGAAAGTATAAATGGCTCCCAGCGCCATAGCCCCCATCTCCCCTTCCAGTTGACCCGAAACAGTCAGGTTGGTTTGCCGTCCGAAGAAGTCCTCTTTGAAATCGACCTTGCCGTTCTCATCCCTTGGCGGGTTGTTCACATCGAGGGTCGTTACCTCGAACATTGAACCGGCCCCTTCGGCATCCGATGCCGTGATGATGGGCGTGTGAAAGTAGAAGAAGCCCCTGTCGTTAAAGTACTTGTGGATCGTGTACGACATGTGGTGTCTAATCCTGAAGATGGCACCGAACGTGTTGCTCCGGGGGCGCAGATGTGCAATCTCGCGCAGGAATTCCAGCGAGTGCCCCTTCTTTTGTAGCGGGTAGGTGGTTGGATCGGCCTCCCCGTAGATCTCAATCTCAGTGGCCTGAATCTCTACCGACTGTCCCTGCCCCATCGATTCCACCAGTTTCCCATTCACGTTGATGCATGCACCGGTCGTGATGGGCTTAAGGAACTCTTCACCAAATTTGGCTACATCGATAACGATCTGCATGTTATGGATCGTTGAGCCATCGTTTAGCGCCACGAATCCCACGTTCTTGTTGCCTCTGCGGGTGCGTACCCACCCTTTCACATTCACCTCTTCACCAAAACTCTTGAGCTGTAAAGCCTCTACTATTTTCGTTCTTTTAATCTGTTTCATAATCCTATGGCACACTCCTTTGCGGGAGGTTGCTACACCACTTGTTTATATTGTTTCTGTTTCAGGGCAGCGGTATTACCCGATAGGGTGAACCCATTGCTACCCCTATTATTGTTTGTCTCTTGTTGGATGCTGCTCACTTGTTAGTCGAACGCCCCCATTCTCAGCATGTTCACCTCTTGCTCTGTCAGGTAGCGCCATTTTCCGCGCGACAACTTTTTCTTGGTCAGCCCCGCGAAGTATACCCTGTCCAGTTTCAGCACCCTGTACCCCAGCTTCTCAAAGATGCGCCGCACAATGCGGTTCCTTCCCGAGTGGAGCTCGATGCCCACCTGCGTGAGGTCCTCCTCCGTGACGTAGCTGATCGCGTCCGCGTGGATCTCCCCATCTTCCAGTTCAATACCGTCCGCGATCATCTGCATATGCTCCATCGTTACCGGCTTATCGAGCCACACCTGGTATATTTTTCTTTTCTCGTACTTGGGGTGCGTTAGCTTCGATGCCAGATCGCCATCGTTGGTGAGCAGCAACACCCCGGTTGTCGCCCTGTCCAATCTCCCCACCGGGTATATCCGCTCCGTAGCCGCACTTTTTACCAGTTCCATCACCGTCTTCCGGTTTTCCGGGTCATCGGTAGTTGTCACGAACCCTTTAGGCTTGTTCAGCAAGACGTACACCTTGCTCTCCAGTTGAACCGGCTGGTTATGGAACAACACCTCATCGACCCGGGTAATCTTGGTACCCAGTTCGGTAATGACCTCCCCGTTCACCTTCACCACGCCCGCTTGGATAAACTCATCGGCCTCCCGGCGCGAGCAGATGCCCGCGTTGGCCAAGTACTTGTTGAGCCGGATGGGTGCGTTGGGATCGGCATTCTCTTTGTACTTGATCTGTTTGAACGGTTTTTTCTTCTTCAACTTCTTCCCGGGGCCTCCCTGTTGCGGTCTGCTGCCCGGGTACTGAGGTTGATTACCCCCCCAGCTTCGGTTATACCCTCCACCTTGGCTTCTTTGGCCGGCCTGGGTACGTTCCCCCACCCTTGGGCGACGTTTCCGCGTGGCAACGTCCCCCTCTGTTGGTTGCCGTACGCCCCTCTTTGCTGATTGCCGTAAGTCCCTCTCTGCTGGTTGCCGTACGGTCTTCTTTCTTGGTTGCCGTACGTGCCTCGTTCGTTTCCACCGTAGCTACCCCGATCTTGCTGGTTGCCATATCCACCCCTATCCGGGTAATTGTAGCGTCCCCGGTCCTGGTTGCTGTAGCTCCTTCTCTCTTGGCTGCTATAGCGTCCCCGATCTTGATTGCCGTAGGAACCCCGCTCATTTTCGTTGTAGTTTCTTCTTTCCTGATTTCCATAGTATCCCCTCTCCTGATAGTTCCTTTGATTAGGGTTACTTTGGCGATAAGGCCTTTCAGGCTGATAACCATCTTGTTGTATTCTTCGATCACTGTCATAATTTTTGTTCGAAGAAGCGTGTCTCTCATTGTTCGCGCCGTTAAAACTCTTTTTGGGTCGCGACTCGTCGTTGTTTGTTGTCATTGTTCAATTAACTTTTTATTTACACTTAAAACCTCACGGTTTTTTTATCATCACTTAAGTTTTGATTTACAAATAGCCTATATTCCCGTGTAATTGTGGGGTGTGATTCTTTTCAATTCCTTTTTTACCTGTTCGTTTACTTCTAAGGCATCGATGAACTTTTCAATGCTTTCTTTCGTAATTCGTTCATTCGTACGCGTTAATGTTTTGAGCGCCTCATAGGGCTGCGGGTAGCCTTCTCGGCGCAAGACAGTTTGTATTCCCTCTGCCACGACCGCCCAGTTGTTCTCCAGGTCCCGATCTATTGCCTCTCGATTCATTAACAATTTATCAAGCCCTTTTGTTGTGCTCTTGATCGCGATAAGTCCATGAGCCATCGGCATCCCAATGTTGCGGATCACCGTTGAGTCGGTCAGGTCACGCTGTAGTCGCGAGATGGGCAGTTTGGTCGAAAGGTGCTCCAGCATTGCATTAGCGATCCCCAGGTTTCCCTCCGCGTTCTCGAAGTCGATCGGGTTCACCTTATGCGGCATCGCCGATGAGCCCACCTCACCCTCTTTAATCTTTTGCTTAAAGTAGTCCATGGATATATATTGCCACATATCTCGGGTAAGGTCTATCAGTACCGTGTTCACACGTTTCATCGCGTCGAATGAAGCCGCGAGCGTGTCATAATTTGAAATCTGCGTCGTGTACTGCTCCCTTTCGAGATTCAGCTTCTCTTTCAGGAACCGGTTCCCGAACGCTGGCCAGTCGATGTTCGGGTAAGCCACCTTATGGGCGTTAAAGTTGCCGGTAGCCCCTCCGAACTTCCCTTTTGCGGGGATATATTTCAGCACCTCCAGTTGGTTTTCCAGCCGGTAGGCGAACACCTTTACCTCTTTCCCGAGGCGTGTAGGCGATGCCGGTTGACCATGAGTGCGTGCCAACATGGGAACGGCCTCCCATTCGTTGGCTAGTTTGTTCAGCTTGTTTAGCACCTCCTCCAGCGCCGGGATGTAGCACTGCTCCAGCGCATCCCGCCACATCATCGGCGTGGCCGTGTTGTTGATATCTTGCGAGGTGAGCCCAAAATGGATAAACTCCTTGTACGGTTCCAGTCCCAGTTCATCGAACCTCTCTTTGAGGAAATACTCCACCGCCTTCACGTCATGGTTCGTTACCTGTTCAATCTTCTTCACCCGCTCCGCATCATTCATGCTAAAATCGAGGTACAGGCTTCTAAGCCGCCCATACACCTCCTTGTTCACCCCTTCCAGCGATGGTATCCCCGCCTCCCGGAGGGCAATAAAATACTCCACCTCTACCTGAACCCGGTACTTGATTAGCGCGTACTCAGAAAAGTAAGGGTGTAAATCGACCGTTTTGTCCCTATACCGCCCATCAACGGGCGAAATGGCTGTCAGTTGATTCAACATCATGATAGTAATTGTATCCCCACCCGCTTATTCGATCTCTTGCCGTGATTGGTCAACCGGTGGCATTTCTTGATGATCATATCCGCATCCGGTAATTCGATTTTTCCATACGTTGATCGTTGTTTCAATCGATCTTATGTTAAGCGAAGCAAGTCCTCCCGCGGCTGTTACTTTTTTCAAGCTACAAAAATAGCGATAATAAAAGAGTCTTGAAAATTTCTAGGAAAATATTTACCGAAAATTTTGGAGTAAATTAAAAAGAGCTTATCTTTGCACCGCAATTTCTGAAGGCATTCTAGGGAAAGTGTTCCCAAAGTAGGTCACCCTACCGAAAAGCCAACTCGAATTTCCCGGGCGTTTAGCTCAGCTGGTTCAGAGCATCTGCCTTACAAGCAGAGGGTCGGCGGTTCGAATCCGTCAACGCCCACAGTGAAAGGTTGCAGTGTAATGCGAGAAATAATAATATCGCAATGAGTGGCAAGAGCACTATAGTATTGTAGTAGCGATGGATGTAGGAGAAGTAAACACCTCTATTTTTCGATTATCTGCCAAAGTCATGATTTTTGCACACGGTGGATAGAAGTTTTCTCTTTCGCCAAGGAAATCAAGCAAAAAATTGGTGTCTAAAAACACTTTTTGCATAGCTTAACGATGTTTTCGTCCAAATAATCGATGTAGTCAGAGCGCAACTCTTGCCAATCACGGGTGTCATTTAGGGCTTTTCCATCAGCGATGCTACTGATGAAAGGAGAGATTTTTATATCCGCGGACGGTTCATCTCGTGTTATTAAATCAAGCTGATTTTCAACGACTTTAGATAAACTTACCCCTTCCTTTTGGAGGCATATTTTTTAGCACGTTCAATTACGTTTGCATTAAGCTTTAATGTTAGTTTGGCATCCATATTTGTAACAATTCAATTGTTGTACGTGTAAATATAGTAAAATTGCACGGACATAAAGACAAAATAGATGAAACAAGATGATATTTTAGTCAAGAACGGTGTTTTGTATATTTATGATGATTATGAAGAAGCCGTTTTCAAGTTCACGGGAATGGGTAAAGGAAATTACTGTGAGATAAAATTCAGGGGTGAAAAACCGTATAAAGCGGAATGTACGACCGATATAGCAACACAAGCGTATTTAGGAGGGGAGATTATCACGAAAGAGGAATACGAACGATACTGAAACATCGCAACGGACAAGGCTGACAGAACTACCTTCACCGAATAAACCGAAAGTCAAACCGTAGTCCTTATCCGGATCTATCACTGCTTCAAAGCGTTTACCTTCACTAGTTTCAACTATTACATATATTTTTTTCTGAATTTCAGAATATTTCATCTCGTTCACCTTGATTAGCGTCTCACAAAGGTAGTAAAAGCAATACCATTAATAAAATAAAACAGGCAAACTTCCGCAAAAAATGTAGAAAAAATGCGATTTATAGAAGTTATTAAATGGGACGCCCCGACAACTGCCGGGGCGAACATGTGGTACGACTGCGCCGAAGCGGAGACATCCCTAATTATTTGACACAAAAATACAACAACTTTTCAATAAAAAATAAGCCGGCATCTCTACCGACTGGAACGGCGGGCCGTACTTAATCATTACGGACACCCCCGCACGGCAAATATACAATATTTTCCGTCAATTATTTTTATTTTGTAGAATTCTAAGCAAGTTTGTATTTTTGTATTGGTCTTTGACCGCCAGAGAGCGGGAGTGCGAAGCCATACGCAAGCGATGGATGTTAAGCCGAGCTCTCATAAAGCAATCACTGAAAGGTGGTTGCTTTTTCATTAAAAGGGTCTTGATCTCCAACTACCAATTCTCTTAACGCACTGTCCGAGGCTTCAATGCTCGTGAGAATACAAGATTTGCTGAAATGATTACCAATCCTGCTTTTCTTTCATCTGAATTATTATTATTTTTGTCTATAATTTAAAGGTAAAAGATATGGGAACAATATTCGACCATAACCAAACCTGTTGAAAAGTCGCTTAATATTCCATTTTTTAGCTACTCCCCCACTCCCACTCATTGTTAATAGCAAGTTCCGTTCAGGTCTATATCTTGGAAAAAACCCAAATTCATTTTGACGCCATCCTCGCAGGAACAAAAAAAGAGGAGTATCGTGAAATTAAGGACACTACTTTCAAAAAAAGTACATTGAGACATGGAAAGAGGGCGGAGAGGAAGGATATATTTTTAATGAAGATAAGGTTAGTTAGTCCTGATCAAGAACTTGATATCATGATGTACAACAATGGAGTATATCCCTTTTTTCCCATTGAGTACAAATTTCTAAATCTTGCCGTTGGATATGGAAAAGATCGTGATACCGCGGTTGTTGAAGTCACGGACATTAGTTTTGAAATTGCTAAAGACAAAAATGGAAAAATAGTGCGTTTTTTCTGGGATGAAGAAAATGGATTCAGAGCTGATGAGAATGGGGACAGTGCTATTTGGAATATTGTTTATCATCTGGGTAATGTTGTTGAAACAAATCTGAAATCAGATAGATGATTACAACACTCTTGACTGCTCAATAATATTGCAATTTTATTTTATAATATGTCACTTCATTCTTCCAAAAATCACAAAACACCGTTATTTGACCATGTGAATTCTGTTTTCTATGTTGAAACAGACTATCAGCCTGAATTAAACCGATTTATTCAAAAGAATGAAAGGATTACACGTCTCCTCGTCAATGGTTATTGTCACTTCAAGATCGCATCCCGGACAAACCCTTTTTCTATTTGGGGAACTATCTAAGATTTTGTATTATCTTCGCGGTGGAAGCACTTGAAATGGCTGTAGGTTGATCCCCTTTCCTCGAAAGGGAGTACACGGTTTCAGGTGCTTCTTTTATATTCCTCGCGTTGTTCCCCTGTTTGCCTTTCTCCTCTGATATTCAAGTCTATTTACCGTATTCAAACAATTCTTCCAAGTATTGCTCACTAAAGTCAACGTTTAACTCCACCCATAAAGGCAAATGATCTGACATTCTAAAAGTACGGTATTTCAAGTAGTATTTTTGAATCTCATCGTCAGATTTTCCTTTCACATATTTCTCATCGAAATCAGACATGTAAATCTTCCAGTCGTCGGGCTTGTAAACTGATTTCGTGAAATTAAAAGCCCCCGCTTTTTGTATCTTCTCCTTAAAAAGCGTCATTGTTTTATTCAGCTTTAAATTAAAAGCAATTTGATCGTAGTGTTTCGTTCCACCTAAGTCCGTTGGATGTTCTTTAATGGCATTCGGTATTTCAAAACCACTACTTTCGAGGGCTTTCATATAATCGTCATCAACAGATGGGACATTGAAATCACCCAGTAAAACATAATTTGTTTGTTCCTTCTTTTGACGTTTGGTCAAAAAATCAGCAATACATTTTATTTCAGCCAGGCGCTCCGGGTTTACCTTGGTAGATTTACCAAATAGGATATGCACCGTGGTTAAATAAAACTTAAACCACCCCACTTGAAACAACACGCTGAATGGTGTTCGTGCAAATTGTAACCCGTTAATGAGCAACTTCGGGGGCAACACGATCTCACCGGCCACATTTTTAAAAGTGACCTTGCTTTTGTCATACAAAAAAGCCATACACTCCGACCCTCCTGCCGAGCCTTCGGTAGCATCCGTGGCAATGTAATCCCAACTCCTACCTAAAATGGGCATCAACTTATCAAGGGCTTTTTTATTTCCCAGCACTTCCTGGATTGCAATCAGGTCAAAGCGGCTGATAATCTCAGCGATGTAGAAATAGTCTTCGATCTTGCGCTTTTCACTGCCAAATTCTCGGATATTCCACGTGGCTAAAAGAAAAGAAGAGGAGGCTGTTTTTCCCGGGATCTCTTTGTCAAGTTGCTTACGCAACATCAACAATCGCTCCACTATTCTCTTTCTCTCCTCTTTGTTCCGGACTTTTTTAATG
>JAMNYO010000042.1 GCA_023622765.1 Bacteroidota bacterium
CACTGCAAATATGGGCAATGTTTTTGAAACGCGCAAGTGAAACATGGGAAAAAGTTTAGAAAAGATTTAGTTTTAATTGTCGAACGCTCTCTCTCATAGCTTTTAGGCGACGTTTTTCTGTTTCGGTAAGTTTTTGTTCCAACTCGATAAATTCTTCAAATTCAGGATATTTCAACAACAACTCTTCTCTTTTCTTTTCCAAGTCTTTTTTTGTTTGAAGTTTTTCTATTGTAGCGTTGCGATGCTCAGCATATGCACCGAGAATAATTTGGTCTATGGTTGAGAACACCCATAATTCAAATTTAGTGTCAAGCCATGCAGCAAATTTTAATGCCAATATTCGATGCATATATGTTCCTACTCCGTTAATTATTTTTATAATTTCATCTCTCTTTAATGGCTCCGAGCTTACACCAAATGGTGTAAGCTCCAACTCGGAAATGTATGCTTTTACATGGTCTGCTTTTAGAAAAACATCAAGTCTTTTATTAAAAATTTTAGCCATTTGCGTGGCGTTTACCATTACATTTTCGTTGCCTGGTGTAAGAAAATCTACTGCATTGTCTTTGTAAATAAATTGTATTGTTTTCATATTATTTTCGTCTTAAAAATTATAGTTTTCGTGTATCAAGGTTTGCTGTTTAGCAAACTTTGGTTGTCGTTTTCTTGCCGTGCCGCTGCCGTGGCTTCCGCGTACCCGTCTTGATACGCCTCGCGTATCAAATACTCGACCGTTTCCAGCTTTATCTCCTTGAGGATATCCCTGTTCTTAAATATTTGCTCCTCCGCGTACGCTTTTGCTTTATCTGCTATTGTTATCATAGGTTTTCTTCTATTATTTTGTCGTATCGATTACATGTTTCAAGCGCATCTGTTTTTTCATCGCCTTTTAAATAATGAATCAACGTGGGAACAAATGCACCATAAGGTTGCAGATTTTTTTCTTTCAATGATTTCCGCCATAAAGCGGAAGCTATAGACATCAGATGGCCATATCCAATCTCATCTCCCAGTCGTTTTACTTTTAGTATTTCTGCTTTCATATCCCATTCAGTTTATTAATTTCCTGTTTTAACTCCGGGAACTGCCTAAACATCGTATGCCTAAACCCATGATAAAGTAGTGGCTGCCTGATAGGCAATTTCTTGTTTACAATTGAAACGTAAACCTGATATTTCTTGTCTACCTCTTTGAATAGCGAGATTACGGCTTGATTTTCCGTTATGTTTCTTTGTCTTATTAAGCTATCAAATTCAGCAGCAAACATTCTAACGATCTCGACTGCCTTCTCATTTTTATTGTCAGATTTCAAATAAAGTTCCGCGTACTCTTTTGCTTTCATGCTACTTTCTCTTTTTTGTTATTACTCCTTGAAGCGAGATGCCGGCGATCCAGGTTGTCCTGTAAATCCTTTAAACGCTCTCTTTCATTTCTGACTCTTCCCCTCATGTAACCAGCAGCAAATGCCATAATGGCAACGACGATCAGGAGGGTTCCGAATAATGTTGTTATTATTTCTACCATATTGCTTGTGTTTTTTAATCCAAATACTTTTTAAAACATTTCCTCTTCCGGCTCTTGCGCGAGCTCCTCTTCTTCGTAATCTCGTTGATAATCGACACTAAGTAGCTCTTGTAGGATATCGTAATTGAGCACGATAGAAGATGTGGACATTGTTCTGTCTTTCATTACACGTTTCACGGTGTTATCGGGAACGGGTTGGTCTATATCTTTCATCGTGAATCCGCCGGATGTTGTTTCTATCGCTTCTTTCCACGTGAATCGAGTGCTTTTAACCGCACCGATCCACGATTCGTGGCTTTCTAAATATGATCTTAGCGAAGCACGCGAGAGTACATCTCTATTACCAACAAAGCGGCTGTAATGCGGGTAAATATTTTCAAGTCGCAAGTGAATAACTCGCGTATCGGCAGGATCCAGCGCAACCTCGTAGGTCTCACGTCCTTGTTTTTTCAACGTGAGTTTACCGGGAGCTTCGATTTTAAAATCACGACCTTCAACAACAAGATGATTATCTATGAGCATATCTATAATGGCGAAGAAGCTAAACAGTTTATTTGAACTTGAAATGCTCTCTACCTGTTTTAATAACTCTTTTTCGGCTATTTTCCTGAACTCTTGGAACGTGAAGGGTAGTTTAAAGTCAGTATAACTCTCGATAACCCTGCACATGGCCAGGAACATGGAGTAAGTATTGAGAATGCGTGAAAGACCATCGGAATTAATCACGTTTTCACGGATGGAGTCTTTTAATTCCTTATATACCTCACGCTGTACGCGGGTATAGTGTTCCCGAATGGTTTTCTTATATTGCAATACCTGTAGCAGGATATTTTGTAACCCGGCTTTCTCAAGCATTTTCAGTTCCCGGAAAACTTCATCTTCCCTCTCCGTTCGAGCGTCGTTTTTCGGGACGATGCGCACGATGGATCGATTGGCGAGCGAGTTATCATCTCTCTGTGGAGACTCCTGCCCGCACAAAATGAGCGGGGCGTTAATCTCCGACGTGTCGAGTTCCTTGGTGCTGGCATCTTTACGTTTTTGTTTACCTTCACCGTCGTAAACAGCCGCCTTGAGTCCCTGGAACTTTACATCTGATATTTGGTTGTCATTATACTCGTCGAGGATTACCGGGATATTCCGGTATTTCTCGAGTAGCGTGAACATAGCGGCGTCTGTTCCTTGATTCAAATTGAAAATCGGTGCTTCTGGAGGCATGAATAACGAGCGGATAGAATAAGCGAGCTCAGATTTTCCGGATCCGGTTGGGCCGATAAAGAAAAGTGCCGTGAAGATCCTATCAACCTCGAAGATATCGGATCGGAAAGCGCACATGAACGCGTAGATGATGGCCCATTTGCCATTTTCGTTCTCCTTGTAGACCTCGTTCATCAGGTTGGCCCATTGCTCGAAAGAAATAGGGTTTTTCGGCTCACGGTACCGAATGAACCGGTCAAGGAAATATTTGTCGTTATCTCGTCGCTCGTTCCGGTATATCTTTGAATAAACCGGTATGTAGTAGTTTAGGCCGTTATGCTCGACCAATCCCAGATCGCTTACTTCCTGCAATTGCCATTTATTTTCCACCTGGTGGTATATGGCATTCGAGAAGGCGAAGAAGCCGTCATCGTAGTACCCGTACATCCGCAGCTCAGTGCATCGCTTGAATTTTCCCTCCCAGCTTTCGTTAATGGTGTCGAGATACTGCTGGCTCCCGTTACTGAAGTTTATGTCGCCCTCTTCCCATAAGCGTTGTCGGAACGATTGCATGGTGATCATCTCTTTTGATACCCATTCCATATATATCGGGTAAGGCATGCGCCGTTGAGTGAGCTCAACCACGCGCTTGTTATCCTCTGAGTTCTTATCGTAGATATGAAGTAACGGCTCTATGTAGAAGTTACCCACGCGAATAAAAGTACCTTTGCTCCGAAACACGTAAGCGATTTTACGTTCGTTTTTATCGAGCATCGGGAAAAAACCAAATTGGTTGTACATCTTCATGAGCTCATCCGATTCCTGCACGTAATCGGGTAGGCGAGATGATGAAAACGGGATCACGTCATCATCGTCAAGGGTATCGTTTTTAAATCGCTCTTCGGATTTCCTTTTTTCGAGAAACGGTTTAACCACCTTCTCGAGTGCCATTTTCGTGATCCCAAGCAGTTGGGCGTAGTCCTTTAGCCTTACGTTGAGCGTGATGGAGTCTGCATACGACAATAGTTCCGCGCACCTCTCAATGGCCGTGTTTTGCTGCCACTCCGATCCTCCTTTGAATTTAGCGTAAGCCATCACGTAGAACTCGGTGAAGGAATATATCGTTGTTTTCGGCTCTTCGTTCTCTTCGGCTTTTCGAGACTTCTCCGTTACGGTAACGGTGACGGTGAACCCGGATGTATGCAATCTTTTGAGCAACTCCAACACTTCAGGCTCGGTCATGTCGGAGTCTATTTCGATGTGATCCCGGCAGTTGATAACGTAAGAGACGCTACGGATAAGCTGGATATCTTCTGATGTTGGTTCACCAACGATGAAAATCGTTGGATTTGTCCCCCAGTCTTTAGCGAACTCTTGGGGATCATACGTGATAGTAAGTTCTCTTTTGTTTTGCCCAAGTAGATCTTCCGCGTCCTCCAGCCCGTACACACCAGGCTCTGCTGTTACTCCTTTCTCGGTTTTTATGATTGGCGGGATTGCTTTTTCAACTTCATTGAGTAGCAAGGCGGCATCCACCTTGAACCGCTTCGAGAGATGAGCGATATAATTGTTTTGCTGCAGCTCGCTCGGTACGGCCGCGATAGATGCTGCAATAGATTGAACAACCTCCGTTTGGCGGATGGGATCGTTCAGCTCCTCTTTATGCAACTGCCAGAGGAAAGTAATGAAATCGACTTCGTTTCTTTTTATCCATTTTTCGAATGCCTCCTTTCCAGACTTTTTTATGAAACTATCCGGATCATGACCGGATGGGAGTAATGCGGCGCGGACTTTCAACCCATGCGAAAGCAATATATCAATGTTTCTAACGGCAGCCTTGGCCCCGGCGGCATCGCCATCGTAAAGCAAGGTTACGTTATCGGTAAACTTTCTTAACAACCGGGCCTGATCTGAAGTGAAAGCAGTTCCGGATCCGCACACCGTATTGGTATACCCGGCAGCCACGAGCGAAAGCACATCAAATTGTCCCTCTACAATATATGCTTTATCGAACTGTTGAATGCTTTGTTTGGCCTGGTAAATACCGAAAAGCGTTTTTCCTTTTGAGAATAGCTCCGTTTCTGGGCTATTCAAGTACTTGGGCGATTTGTCATCATTATCAATGGATCTCCCGGTAAATCCAACGATGTTCCCGGAAAGGTCGTGAAATGGGAAGGTGACGCGGTTAATGAATCGATCGTAAGTCTTTGCTTCTTTCTGATTGAGTAGGCCAACATCAGTGAGTGTTTTAACTGAGTACCCGCGCTGAGTGAGCGTGTCGGCAAGGAGCGTGAAGTTTTTGGGAGCGTATCCGGCCCCGTAGGCTTCCAAAATCTCTGCAGAGAAACCACGAGATGTAAGGTACCTTTGCGCTGCAGGATCGTTTTTTCGTGAAGTGAATTGTTCTTGGGCAGCTTGAAGGGCGATGTAAAGAGTCTCCCGACGTTTGAAGGCTTCCCTCTCTTCGTCTGAAAACTCCTTTTCCGGGACGGTTATCCCGCATCGTTTCGCAACGATTTTAACCGCTTCCGGGAAAGAAACGGCCTCGTGTTTTTGCACGAATGACAAGACGTTTCCACCCTCGCCGCAGCCAAAACACTTCCACATTCGCTTCGCCGGGCTTACAGCGAGACTTGCTTTTCCATCATCGTGAAATGGGCACACGCACTGGTAGTTTGCTCCGATTTTTTTCAGCCGAACGTACTCTGAAATAGTATCAACTATATCGGTCGATTGAATTATTCTGTCAATTATTTCTTGTGGGATCATTTTTTAGTTCTGATTTACAACGCGATTTAAAACCTTGAAAACCTTTCTCTTCGTTTTACCCCCCCCCCTGTATTTTCAAAAAGATTCAATTGCCGGTTGTTGAAAACACGGGCAGATGTGACGCCGAAATGTTTTTTCAGCTTGTTATACTCTTCTTCCGTGGGCGATACCTCGCCGCGGTAGAGTGACCAGAAGCGCATTTGCGTCATTCCCACCGCCTCGTAAAACTCGCGTGTTGGAGAGAAGTATTCCGGGTTTTTGAACGCGAGCTGCAGTATTTCAAGCACGAGGTTTTTCTTAACCTGTGGTTTGTAGGGAATTCTTCGGCGCAGTAGAAAGAGATGGACTGCGTTCTTGCTGCGCCCGATCTTTTCGCCCATTTGTTCAAACGTGAGCTTCCCGGCATTTTCCGTGACGAATTTTATCTCTTCGTCAGTCCATTGTTTGTTCTTTCTCATAATTTTGTTATTTGAGTAAAAGTGTCGTTGAATTGAATATGGCCGGGGAACTCGTTCCAGTACAGGCAGGCAATTTTGATGAACTTATCCACGTTTTTTTTTGCTACTCTTTTAGTCACATCGAACTTGTCTCCCGGCTCCATGTTCGCGAAGTACTTGTAGATCCTTATTCCGTAATCGTAGAACTTTCTTTCCCCCATTTCAGCCTTGAATGGCTCAATCTGGGAGATGTCGGTAAGCACGTGTATCGAGTAGTCCATGATTAGTTTGCGTGTTTTTCCAGGATGTCTGCCAGGATCTCAACCATAAGGTGTGTTTCGTAGAATGATTTTCTTTTGAAGGATAACTTCCCCGTGTTACTATATTCCACGACCTCAACAATGCCGGCGCTTTCAATCAAATCAACAATTTTAGGTGTCACAGGTATCGATAGCGTTACGTTTTGCATTCCCTCTGAATCCGGGTGTCTGTCAAAAACGACAAACTCCTGACCTCGGGACACGTGAATCACATGTTCTTTGATAATAATCTCTTGATTCATACTGCTAATTTAATCGTGTTGTCCCTTCGCATGGAGCGAGATCGGTAGCTAACCGATACTGTTGCCCGGCGTTGGGGACGGTGAAACAATAAATTTGATGCATTGTAATATTCACCGAAAAGGTGAAGACATAAGAGGAGCATGGCTGCCACCTTACGTGCGAATGGTGACATACTTAAGGAGATATTGAACCGTGTACAAAACCACCATGCCGATAACTCGGTAGCCTTGGAGCATCCTGTTTTCTCGTATATGCTCCGGCAATGGTTTTCTACCGTTCGGACTGAAATATATAGCCGATCAGCAATCTCCTTTTTAGCCGCACCCCACGCCGTGAGTTCGGCTATTTCGGTCTCACGCTGGGTGAGCTTGACTTTCGAGTTCATACTTTTCATCCCCCCATATCTCCGTGACACCGTACTCGTTGAATATTCTCTCGATGGATTGAGCTTCGCTCACTTTTGGTTCGACTATTCCATTTAGCCTTTGCCACCAGGCCGCGCGCGTGGTGATTCCAAGCGAGTCCATAATTTCTTTTTTTACAACATCGGCATCCTTCTGCTGGATCTGACCGAAGCCTTTTTTGAAGGAAAATTCTCTTTTTTTCATGTTTTACTATTTAAAATGACGTATTTGCGTTATTTACGGGCTGCTTTATTCGCCTTACATTTGTTTATTATTATTTAACCGCAAATATAAATGTAATTTGCAGAAACTGCAAACAATAATTGATAAAAATGCAAATCAATTGCGTTTTAAATTGTATTTGCTTGAGTATTAAGCATTAATTTTAATTATGAATATATCTGAAGAAACGGTTAGGGTTAACATTATAAAACTTCGTAATAAACTGCGATATACGCAAAAGTATCTTGCAGAGAAGCTTGATGTGGATGTTGCCACTATTAGTCGCATTGAAAACGGAGGAATTGCATTAACCTACAAACATCTTGCAGATATTGCAAATGCCCTTCAGGTTCCTGTTATTGATATCATCACATATCCAGATATATATAAAAGTAAAAAGTCTTCTGCCACAAAGGTATTAGTAGAACTGGATGTGACAGATGATGAATTTATCAGGCTTGGATTAAAAAATAAAGTATTACAAGTGATAGATAAAGGTTATTGCGATAATAAAGGTGATGTTGAACCGGAGGAAAATTGCACGAAAAAATAAAGTGATATGGATGAATTTTATAGGAGAAATTTCACAAAAGACCTAAGCTCTATATCGACAAATGAAATAAATAAAGCAGTAGAAGGACTATGCGAACAGTTGGGGATTAAAAGTGGTTCCGCTGTTGATATTAATCTATTTAGGCTTTTACAGGCATATATTCAAGATGTTGAAAAAAGGGGTGAAATAAACGCTATGTTAAACTCATGGACGTGATTAATAGATAATTACATGCAAAATAAAGATAAATATAACCTCTGTAAATCTCACTCGCTTACATGCAAACTAATCGATGAATGTAGCCCGATGTAGCCCGGTAGACACATAAAGTATTGAGGGAGTGAGGGCAGCAGAGTGCGCCAGGTACCTCTGAATAAGATCCCTGATACTGCTCTTGTTGGTATCGGGGTTTTTTTTTATGATAGGGCGATCAAGCGTCTTTTGGCTCCTTTGGTTCCTTTTCACGGAACGCGTCGGCCACTTTCCGGTAGTTCTCTTTCCACGCTTCGGCAACCGAACCGAAGAAACTGCCTGCACTCTCCCGGATCACGCTCCACTTTCCTTCGGTAAGTCGCTCGTACTCCTTTAGCTTCAACGCCAGCTTGTCCCTCGTCTCCTTTAGCTTGTCCAGTTGCTCCCGGTACTCGTTCTTCTTGTCTTCCGCTATCTCGTTGGCTTTCTCCTCGAGTTTGTCAATCCTGTCGGCCAAATCATTTACAATTTGGTACGCTTTCTCTTTGAAGTCATCTTTTTTCATCGTAACTTGTGTTGATTTTGATTTCAGTAGGTAAACATTTCTGAAGGGGTTTGGTTCAAGGGTATCTTTTTTACCTTACGAATTTACCCCGCGAGTAGAGTGGACGCGATCCTTTGGAATGAAGAAAAAAGGGTCGAAATCGGCAATAAGCTTGAGGTAAAGCAAGCAAAATAGGGAGAATAGCGTATCTTTGTAACTTATTTTACCATTTATGTTGAACATCATACTATTCGGTGCCCCAGGCTCAGGAAAAGGGACACAAAGTGAGAAGCTGATAGAGAGATATGGGCTAAAGCATATCTCTACCGGGGATTTGTGCCGGGAAGAGATCAGGGAGGGAACCGCGCTGGGTGCGGTGGCCGACTCCTACATATCCAAAGGGCAGTTGGTGCCCGATGATATCGTGATTGGGCTGCTGGAAGATCAACTGAAGCGATGCTGCACCAAGCCCGGTTTGATTTTTGATGGCTTTCCCCGTACGTTGGTTCAGGGTGAGGCGCTTGACCAGATATTGGCTAAGTACAATGAGCGGGTGTCTATCGTGCTCAGTTTAGAGGTCGATGAGGATGAGTTGATTCAGCGCCTGCTCAAGCGGGGCGAGGTATCGGGTCGCTCCGACGATAACTTAGAGGTTATCGAATCACGGCTGCGGGTGTATCATGAGCAAACGACTCCGCTAAAGACGTTCTACCAAAACCAGGGGAAACTGGTGAAGGTAGATGGGGTCGGCTCAATTGACGATATTTTTGCCTCCATGGTGTCAGCGGTAGACCAACTCTTTGTAAAGGCATGACCGGAAGCAATTTCGTTGACCATGTGAAGATTTTTTGTCGTTCCGGAAGAGGGGGAGCCGGTTCTGCCCATCTCCGGCGGGAGAAGTTCGTCCCCAAGGGCGGTCCCGATGGCGGCGATGGCGGCGATGGCGGTGACATCATTTTGCGGGGTAACCGGAATTTTTGGACGCTGCTTCACCTTCGTTACCAGCGGCATGTTTTTGCCGGGGACGGCGAAAGTGGTTCCAAGGCCAACCGGACCGGGAAATCGGGCGAGTCGAAGATCATCGAGGTACCATGCGGCACTTTAGCGTACGATGCGGAAACTGGTGAGTTCCTCTGCGATATTACCGACCACGATCAGGAGGCAGTACTCGTTAAAGGGGGGCGAGGGGGCTTGGGAAATGTAAACTTTAAATCGTCTACCAATCAAACGCCGCGATACGCCCAGCCGGGTGAACCCCACGAGGAACGATGGGTGACCCTGGAGCTCAAGCTGTTGGCCGACGTGGGGCTGGTGGGGTTCCCGAACGCCGGGAAATCGACCCTCCTCTCCGTGATATCGGCCGCGAAGCCCAAGATTGCCGATTACCCCTTTACCACCCTCGAGCCCAACTTGGGCATCGTGAGCTACCGTGATATGCAGTCGTTCGTGATGGCCGATATTCCCGGCATCATCGAAGGCGCAAGCGAGGGGAGGGGACTCGGCTTGCGTTTCCTGCGCCATATCGAGCGAAACTCGTTGTTGCTCTTCGTGATCCCCGCCGATAGCGCTGATATACAGGAGGAATACGACATTTTATATAATGAGCTGGAACAGTACAACCCTGACTTGCTCGATAAGAAACACTTGCTGGCTATCTCGAAATCGGACCTGCTGGACGATGAGTTGATGCGGAAGGTTCGCTCGCATTTGCCCGAGGGTATCCCACATGTCTTTATCTCCTCGGTCACGGGGTACGGCATCACGGCATTGAAGGATCTGCTATGGCAGGAGCTTAACTCTGATGTTTTATGAAATCGCACCGTCGATACCATTCAAACGTGCAAATCTATTCCGTTTTTAGGGTGTTTGTTTGTTCTATGATATTGCGCCTTTGATACAGTTCCAACATTCTACCTGTTTCGTTGTTAAAATTTTTGTCACATGAAACTACACCCCCAACATGCCAATTTGCTTCTTTTCGACCTATTGAATCAGGAAGAGGGCATCGTTCACTTCAGTACCACCCGCGTGGGGGGCGTGAGTCGTGGTCCCTTCGCTTCGCTGAACACGGGTAACTTCTCGGACGATAGCCCGTTGAACATTCACGAAAACCGGCAACGTATCGCCCGGATGTTATACACCCCGGTAGAGAACTTTATCATCCCTCACCAGACGCATGGCAACAGGGTGTTGACGGTCGATGCCGACTTTTTGTGCTTGCATCAAACGGAGGCTGTTGAGGCGCTGTATGGGATGGATGCCGTGGTCACGAATCAACAAGGCGTGTTCTTGTGCGTCACGACGGCCGATTGTGTTCCCATGTTGCTGTACGACAAGGGGAATAAGGCGATTGCCGCCATTCATGCTGGTTGGAAGGGAACCGTGGGGCTTATCGTGGAGAACTGCCTCCGCGAGATGGAGCGGCAGTATGGGACCTCCGCTGGGGATCTGATCGTGGGGATGGGACCCGCGATTAGCCAGCAACATTACGAGGTGGGAGATGAGCTGGTCGAGGCGTTCCAAGAGGCGGGGTTTGACCTCTCCGAAAGGGCGGTCAGCTACCGGGAGCCCAGTTCAGGCAAGTGGCACATCGACTTGACGGAGATCAACCGCCGGGAACTCATCCGGCTGGGTGTCCCTGAAAGCCAGGTGGAGATAAGCGGCCTCTGCACTTTTGAAAGGGAGGAACTCTTCTTTTCGGCACGCCGGCAGACCATTCACTCGGGGAGGATGTTGACTGGCATTAAGTTGGAGGTTAGAGGTTAAATGACGGAGTGGGTTTTCGTGAAATACTTTTTAATCCGGAAGATTTGAAGGGATAGATGACGTAAATGGGTAGAGATAAAAAAAACGGGTGAAGGAAAAACAAGGGGGCGAAACCGTTACAAGTTTCGCCCCCGATCTATGTTAGTAGCCAATTGTCACTCGTGCGTTAGGCATACCTCTTGCCTATGGTTTCCCAGTCGATAATGTTCCAAAGCTCCTTCAGGTGGTCACCCCGTCTGTTTTGGAAGTCCAGATAGTAGGCGTGTTCCCACACGTCGAAGCCCAAGATGGGGGTTAACCCTTTGGTGATCGGGTTCCCTGCTCCGCCCTCTTTCTCGATGGAGAGTTTCCCGTTCGCGTCTTTCGCCAGCCACACCCATCCGGAGCCGAACAGGGCAACACCAGCCGCGTTGAACTGCTCTTTGAACTGCTCGAAAGAGCCAAACTGTTCCTTGATCGCTTTGGCTAAAGCACCGGTCGGTTCTCCCCCGCCACCCTTTTTAAAGGAGGTGAAGAAGAGGTCGTGGTTGTATACCTGTCCGGCGTTATTAAAGATGGCGCCGTCGCTCTCTTTGACTACCGTGATGAGGTCGGCGTTCTCGAATTTTGTTCCAGCCGCTAACCGGTTCAAGTTATCCACGTAGGCTTGGTGGTGTTTGCCGTAGTGGAATTCAATGGTTCGTTTGCTCATTACCGGCTCCAGGGCATCGGTCGCGTAGGGCAACGCTACTTTTTCAAATTTAGTCTTCATAATCATTTTATCGTTTAGTTCTTGTGCAAATATAACGAATTCCCGCGTTCAATTGTTCGGTCTTATTTAGACACGTTCCAATTACTGAAAGCCTCCACGGGCTTCTCTCGGTGAATAAAAAAGCCTGACTGTTGATGCTCAGGCTGTTAGTTTTCTTTAAAAAGCTGTTTCCGGGTTTATCGGTTTTGTCTATCGCCCGTTGTATTTATTGATGGAGCTAGGGGCGTATGTGCTGGTTGGTTGGCGTGTAGCAATATCGCTAGCCTTATTTTATCCCCGTTGTATTTATTGATGGAGCTCCTCCGTTTTAAAGGGAACTTCCGGCTTTGAAGCCTCTTTCGGCTGATCATTTGACTCCTCGTTACTCTCGAGAATCTCTTGTGCACGCGACACCCATTGGCGTTTTCCGAAGACAAGTTCTAGGTCTTCGGCGTAGATGATCTCTTTCTCCAGCAATATTTGGGACAACTGTTCGTGTCCTTCCGCCTTTTCGTTCAATATCTGCTTGGCCCGTTCGTACTGCTCGGCGATCATCGCCTTTACCTCCGCATCGATTAGCTCGGCGGTATCCTCGCTATATGGTTTCGAGAAGGCGAACTCCTGCCCGGATGAGTCGTAGTAGCTCAGGTTCGGGAGCTTGTCGCTCATCCCCATGTAGGTGACCATCGCGTAGGCCTGTTTCGTTACCCGTTCCAGGTCGTTCATCGCGCCCGACGAGATCTGCCCCACGAACAGCTCTTCGGCAGCCCGTCCCCCCAGGAGGGCACACATCTCGTCAAGCATCTGCTCCTTGGTGGTGATTTGTCGCTCCTCCGGCAGGTACCAGGCAGCTCCCAGCGCTTTCCCGCGCGGTACGATAGTGACCTTCACCAGCGGGTTGGCATGTTCCAGGAACCAGCTCAGGGTAGCGTGTCCTGCCTCGTGGATCGCGATGGTT
>JAMNYO010000087.1 GCA_023622765.1 Bacteroidota bacterium
CTGTTGAACGTTTCTTGCCCACCCATCAGGTCGATCAGTCCCTGCACGTCATGGAAGACAGACCAGGTATAATGCCAGCTGTTCCCCTCGGTGAACGCGTCTCCCCATTTGAACGGGTTAAAGGGGGACTGGAAGGTTCCATCCTCGTTGCGTCCACGCATCAATCCCGTCTCTTTATCGAAGAGGTTACGGTAATTCTGGCTCCGCTCCGCGTACAGGTTTACCTCGGAAGCGGGACGGTTTAACTTTTTCGCCAGCTGGTAGATACACCAGTCGTTATACGCGTACTCCAACGTTCTGGCCGCGTTTTCATTGATCCCCACGTTGTAGGGAATATAGCCCATACTGTTGTAGTACTCGTGACCCAGCCGCCCGGTAGACCTACTTTGGGGGTGCACATTCTGTGTACCATGAACCACGGCCTCCCATATCGTTTCAATATCGTGCTGGTCCACACCTTTCAGGTACGCGTCCGCGACCACCGATGCCGAGTTATTACCGACCATGCAGTCTCTATGCCCGGGGCTTGCCCACTCCGGCAGGAAGCCGCTTTCCAGGTAGGTGTTCACCAGTCCCTCCTGCATTTGCGCGTTCATAGATGGATAGACCAGGTTTAAAAGCGGGAACAGGCTTCGGAAAGTATCCCAGAAGCCGGTATCGGTGAACATGTATCCCGGGAGCACTTGCCCGTTATAGGGACTGTAATGTATCACGTTGCCTTGCGCATCTATCTCGTGTAGTCTCCGTGGGAAGAGCAGCGACCGGTAAAGGCACGAGTAGAAGGTTCTCATCTGATCGTCGGTACCTCCCTCCACGGTAATGGCACTCAGCACTTCATTCCAAGCGGCCTTTGCCTTCTCTTTCACCTCATCGAAACCATCGCCTGTCACCTCTCTTGGTTTTAAACCCGATCACCGCACCCGTATGGTCGCTATTCACCTCCGATTGAGTCGCATCCAGACCCTGCTCGTTAAAAACGGCACTGTAGGTGAATGGCTTATCGAAAATCACGACGAAGTAATTTTTAAAGTTTTCCGGCACACCCCCTCTGTTCTTGGTAGAGTAACCTATTACCAAAGAGCTGTCATTTTCCGGGAACGTGAAACGAAACATGGCCGCCCGTTCGGTCGGCGTTATCTCGGTCACCACGTCATGATCCGCCAGGTAGACGCTATAGTAGTGAGGTTTTGACACTTCGGACTTGTGCGAAAACCAGCTGGCCCGCTCCCTCTCATTGTAGGTTGGTTCTCCGGTAACCGGCATAATCGCGAATTGACCGTAATCACCTATCCATGGGCTGGGTTGGTGAGTCTGCTTAAACCCATTTATCTTATCGGCCTCGTAGGAATAGATCCACCCATTTCCCATCCTCCCGGTCTGCGGGGTCCAGAAATTCATGCCCCAGGGTACGGCGATGGCCGGGTAGACATTGCCGTTCGAAAAGGAGTGCTTGGATTGCGTACCCATCAAGGGGCTCACCCACTCCACGAGGTTATTATCCGTCTCCACGTACTCCGTACAGGCATTCATTGTCCAAAGGAAAACGGAAAAAAGTAAAAACAACTTGATTGACTTCATACGATTACTCTGTTTTATATTTTCATGTTTCATTCAACTCATTCTACCGCTATTTGGCGTAAGAAATCGCGGTAAAAAGGCCCTATCAGCTCCCATTTCTGACCGGAGTATTCCTCGTAAAAGGTACCTCCATGATAGAAGCAGGCATACCCTCCCGACACGGTACCCACCGCTATGGCCTTCTTAATATCGACCCGCGCGTTGGGATCATCAATTAGTTGTCGTGCAACTGAAGCGATGACCCCTCCGGCGAAATTATCGCCGCATCCGGTGGTATCCCCCACCTTTTCAGGAGATTGAATGATGATCTCCTTCACTTTTTTCGATACGGGACAGGTTCCCTCGTTGACCCCAAACAGGTTGGAATCACTGAAGTAGTATATGGGGTTAGCTCCAAAGGTAACGATCACGGCACCCACCCCTGTCTCTTTGAAGAACGACATAGCCTCTTCTATGGTTGAACAACCACTTAAGCGCAGCGCCTCCTCCATATCCGTGATAAGCAAATCGATGTATTGGTACGTCTCCTTCGATGCCCCTAATGGCCAAGCCTTCCCCGGATTTTTCTTTTCGTTGAGAAAGTCATATACCGTGTTAACCACGGTCACCGCGTGGTTCCCTTTCGCTTTTAGCAACAGGTCACCCAACGCTTGATGGATACGCGGAACCAGCGCCGTACCCCCGAAAACCACGATGTCACTTTCAAAGAAGTCATCATCCAAATCTTCCGGTAAAAAGTCCCATGCTGCACCGATATTGTTTATAAAGACCCGTTCGCCATGTCCTTCATCATACTCCGGATTCTGCAGCACCTCGGTATAAGGCGTGTAGCGGGTTGACGTTTTATAGTTCCCGATCTTCAACGGCGTTCTCTTCAAGTTCTCATCAATGTAAGCTGCCCCGACATCGTCCCCTTTGCAGCCATAGAAACGAACCTCAACCGGGTCGGCGTGTAACAGTTGGGCGGTATGAATCAACGAGACAATAGAGGGTCCCCCTATATTCAACGTAATCGGCGGGTTTCCATCGGTTATTTCCTTCCTGACCTCCTCGTACTCTTCGCCCGCGAATTGCTCGAACTCATCCTTGAAAACCAGCTTACCGGGGGATAAGCCCCCGTCTCCCGATTCCACGGACATGTGTCGTTTAAATGCTTCGCCGTTAAAATCCACCGGTGTGTACAGGTAGTCAACCAATGCACTACCCACACCGGATATCCTAAACACCTCTTTTTTCATCATCCAAGGAAGCTTTTGTAATCAGACACCAACAGATGCAGCGGCTCCTCATCTTCTACGATAGAGGGGAACCTTCCCACCGTCTCATAGAAACGGTTATCGGCGGTATCGTCATTCACCGTGCTCACCTCCCCAACCAATACGCGTCCCTTTCCCGGTTCCCCGTAAAAACGATGATAGACTCCCTGTTCCAGGCAGATGCTTTCTCCCGGGCTTAGGATCACGCTCCCGCCCGGCTGAACCACCCGTTCAACCCCATCTGTCTTGAAATTCACCGGGGTATCCGCGAACCCTTCATCTGGGGTGGAGTTATACAACTCAATGACCAGGTTACCCCCTCCACGGTTGATGATATCTTCCATTTTGTACCAGTGAAAATGCATGGGTGTTTCCTGATTTTCCTCAACGATCATAATTTTTTCGGCATAGGGTTTTTTGTCCACGTTGAGTTTCCCGTTACGCAAGGTAAATAAAAACAATCCCCGTTTATAAAAATCCCCGGAGCCGAAATCGGTGATATCCCATCCCAACATG
Source organism: Bacteroidota bacterium (assembly GCA_023622765.1). Classification (GTDB taxonomy): domain Bacteria; phylum Bacteroidota; class Bacteroidia; order Bacteroidales; family Dysgonomonadaceae; genus Proteiniphilum. The sequence goes on from JAMNYO010000087.1 coordinate 3,351, forward strand.
TTATCGATGATTTCCCTGTAGTTTTCTTTTTGGGCCTTTTGCCAGTCCGTCAAGCCCCAGTACGCCCATGGTGGCAGCATGAATTTGTGATCAGCCAAAAACGTCTTCGCGTTTTTCAAAATCTCGTTAATTTCACTCCGTTTCATACGATTATT
>JAMNYO010000152.1 GCA_023622765.1 Bacteroidota bacterium
CAGCTTCCAGTTGCTGCCGGACGGCAGGTTGCGGGTGTTCACCGGGGTAGAGGATTTTAAAGCCATGCTGGATGACCACAGCCCCAACATCCTGATAGATTACCTGAACGAGAAGTGGAAACCGGGCATCGCGCCCGTGAGGGGTTACAAGAAAATGAAGAAAGGGGGCAACCATGGCAGTAGAGTTTAGAGACACCTGTTACGTGATAACCGTGCAAACGGGAACCAACCCGATAGAGGATTGGCTGGCGCTGATCGACGAGTTGTTGTACGTGTTGGGGCTTTTAGACGTGCAGCAAAACGGGAGCGAGATGCCGTGGAGAACGCTTGGCTTAATCTCCAGCATGATGCCCGACTGGGAGACGGCTTTACTTTTAATCCTTATCTTTGTAACAGTGATTGTTTTAGGTTATTTTTTACTATGAAATACCAGGGGTACAGCTACGTCAAGAGGGTGAAAGAGGTGAACGAGATTTACGACGCCCACGCCCGCTCCGGGTTGAGCAACCGGGAGATCTGGCGCAGGTACGTGTACCCCGTTTACGGCATCTCCGAGAAGACTTTCTACAACTACATCAACGCCTCGGTTGACCCGGTTATCGAGCGGAAGATCGAGCGCTTGAAGCTCAAAGAAGCTTGTCGATGACCATGGCGCGGTAGGTCTCGACGTTCTCGATGATCTCCTCGTGGTTATGGTTCGTTGCCGAGCCGATTCGCTTGAACGCCTTGAACCCGTTACCCTCCAACCCGAAGAGCGCCTTGTTGATCTTCTCGAGGAGGTCGAAGTGTTCCAGCGCGTCGGCCTGGAACGGCGAACCGTCCGCCGCCTCCCCCCGGTACCGCGTCACGACGTGCAGCCTCACGTCAACGTCTGCCTGCTGCACGCCCCCGCTAAGGGTTTTCCACTCGATGTTGCAGAACTCGATGAACACCGCCGGCATCTCGAACGCCCTCTCCAGCTCGATGAATTCCACGTTAAGGTTCCACAGGTCGAAATGCTTCACGAGGCGATGCCCCAGGTCATCCGTTAATTGTTTCAGCCTGTCGATAATGGCCAAGTAAAGTTGTTTTCTCATATCATCTCACGTTAAAATCGTAATCGTCTAAAAAATCGCGGAGGTTCTCCTCCACTATCTCCCTCACGGCTTTCTCCACCTCAGGGTGGTACCCCAGGAACTTCCTCCGGGGAATCCTTATCTTGCTCCCGACCCTCTGCAACGCCATGGCCCGGTAGAACGCCGCCTCCGAGGTGATCGCCCTGTTCCTGGCATCGTCGCGCTTAACGCCCCCCCTGGTGTACCCGAACCCCCCGATTGCCTCCTTGTACTTGTGCCAGAAGTAGGCCTTCATCTTCCGGGTCACGGTAATCTCACCCCCGTGGTTGTGTATGGACGCGTACGGCGAGCTTGAGGTGAATATCACGGAGTTGCTCGTCGTTTCCCCCTTCACGCTCCTGCGGAGGTCGCCGGTGTCGATCAGGAGGGGCTTGTTGGAGCGGTACCCGCCCGGCCTCTTGCGTTTCCACGCTTGCCCGAAATAGGATTTGTCCTCGAAGTTCTTGTCGAACCGCTCGAGGAGCTCAACCCTTATGTCGCTTAGTATTTTCGCGATCGCTTTATTTATGTCGGCGTTTTTTTCGCTCATTATTTTGTTATAAAAAAAAAGTAATGTATATTTGTAAAAAGTAAGGAACAGGTGGCAGATGATCGCAGTTGGTAGCGATAGAGGGGGGCAACCCCATCTATATCGTTGGTTCGAGTCCAACCCCGCCTTTTCCTTATTTTATTTTTTTATACCTGGTACCACTCTCCAGGTTAAATTTTTCAACAATCCCGATTGTTACCAGAAGTAATTTCTCCTTTTCTTTCTCTGATATACCTTTAATTCTTTTTTGTTCCTTAAAAACGTATTTCAGGTACTCGTTGTCGTTGTAATTTACAACGGCAATAAATCCCGGATCTTCCGTGTCCTTATACACGTTGTCAGCGTTCGCGAAGTCATCTTCAAGCCTCTCGAAAAGCTCTGTCAAAGGAATACTTTTCCCGGCGTCAACCTTGCTGTCGCGCGTCGCGTGAAGCAGCTCCCTCTCGGTCACTATGGCGTATTCGTGGCCTGTTTTTTCGCTGAAGGCGTTTGAAGTGGCGACCACGGAAAAAAACCCCCTGTTCTGCCTGTTATCTTGGAGCTCATCAACCATCTGACCGAACGGCTTGTACTTGTTCTTGTACTTTTTCTCTGCCATTTCCCGGATGAACGGGCAAGCCCGGCACAGCTCGTTGTCCGGTATTTTAGCCAGCGACATGGCCACGTCGCAACCGGCGCACCGGGAGGTGGTGTAGGGGTTGTGCGGCGGGAACAGCTGCCCGCTTTTGCCGGGGTTGAACCGGAACATCTTCTGGAACTTTCCATCCGTTGCCTCCTCCCCCTTTTTCATCGCGTCCTCCAGGTCGGAAACGGGGTACTTGTTTTCGCGTACCTGCACCACGGTGCAGCGGCAGCCCCACCCGTTAGGCGGGAAGTACTTGTCCCAGAACGGCGAGGAGAACGGCAGCGTGATGCCGTGCAGCTCTTTATGCGTTTCCCGCACCCTCTCGTCGTTGGCGGTTCTGTACTGCAGGTTGTAGTCATCCTTGTCTTTCTCGAACTCCTTCCACTTGTCTGCCATTCGCGCGGAGGCCACGGCGAACTTGTACTCCGTGTAGAGGTACCGCTCGTTGTAGGTGTCGTCTAACTTTTTCACGTCCCTCAGGAAGCGATTAAAAGGCTTTACTTGCCCTTTCTCGTCAACGAGCAACCCTTCCGCCTGGCGGATCATGTTGTACGATTTGAAGCCGGAGAAAACGTACCCGCTACGCTTGAGCGTCCGTACCAGAACGTCACTCGGCGGGACGGTCTTTACCTCGGCGTCAACGGCGTCGTTGAAGATGGAGGCCGTTTCGGATATCAACTGCCGCACGACGGGCGTTTCCAGGTCTCGGACCCGGAAGGCCCCCGCGGCGTGCAACCATTCCATCACGGCCCGGAACACCTGCCTGAGCTTGGAGGTATCCGGCTTGCCCGGTTTATCTTTTGCCAGGGAGACCCCGGCGGGGTATCCCGCCAAAAGGGTTTCCATCCTCTCGTGCAGCCCCTCGAAATCGGAGGGGCTCAGTCGAAAAAAGGCCTACCGGCAGCCCCGCGAAGCGTCGCGGTCGCGGGTTCTTTCTTCCCGATGATGGGGATGTTGTACTTGTCTATGAAGTAACCCGGGTCAACATCGTAACGGTCCGCTATCATCGTCTCGTAGGAGACCATTTGCTCGGGCGTGTAGTCCACGCTCTCGTCCCACTCGAAGCGCAACCCCTTCACCGGGAACCCGTGCAGTACCATCCTGGGCAACAGCTGCCCGTTGACGATGTCCCTGATGAAATCGGCGTCCGCGTCGACCACGTTCTTGAACACGTCGAGGTGCACCTGTGACTGCGAGAGCGAGCCGCCATCATCAATTGTCATGGTTTGGTTAAGTATCGCCTTCGATATCTCGGAGTTGGCCCTCTCGATGCGTTTATCGTAAACGTTGAACGCGTCACCCCTTGACGTCTCCTCGAACTTTATCTCGGTGCCCTCCGGGAACAGCCCCCACGCGAGGGCTCCCATGTCGTCGAGCATGCCCTCGATCTTCGCGTGGTCCTTCGGGTCTCTCGATGACGTGGTGGCGATCCTGATGGGCATGCCGAATATCTCCCCGAACTGATCCCAGAAGGCCAGCATGTTCTTCTTGGGGATCGTTTGCGTGGAGGTCTTGAGGTACAGCCCCAGGTCCAACGCGCTCCCGGCCTCCACGCACCACGGCGTCATGTCGCTATCGCGGTAGTCGTACCCCTTCTGCCACTCGTCGTACGGGTTCTTCACCACGACTCCGTGCTCGGGTATCACGTGCGCCCTTGGCACGAGCAGCGTCTCGGAATACCCGGGTTTCTTGCCCGGTCCCTCGATCACGTCCCCCAGCTGGATAAGCGTGTAGCCCCAGTAGCGACTGTCGAGCGCGAGGTCAACCAGGTTCTTGAACCAGGTCGCCTCTAACAGTTCCGTGGCCTCCCTGTTCTCGTCGCCCTTCGCGTCGACCAGCTTGAACGATTTCTTCTTGACCATCCCCTTTCGCTGTCCTATCGCGCCGCTCTGGTGGAGGTCCACGTCGGTATCCGCGTAGATGGAGTAAAGCCTGTCCCGCCTGGGGTTCTCCACGTCGATGGCCATTTGCCAGGCGGCGCGCCAGTCCCGGATGTCTTTTTTAGTGAGCGCGCGGTTTTGTTCCGCCAGCTCGAATATCTTGTTCCTTAGCTTGACCTTGTCCCTGATCGCCGCCTTTGCCAGCAGCATCTGCTCCACGCTCGCCCGCTCTCGCTTCCGCGTGAAAACGCCCTTGAAGAAATTACCAGTCATAGGTGTGTTTTTGTCCCGGGTTTACCCGGATGGGGTTGTAGTAGTCCTCTTCGCCTCCCGGTCCCGTTTTCAGGGGCAGGTCGGCGGTGATGTTTCCCTTCTGCAGTTCCTGCAGCCACTCGATGGCGCGCTTGTAACGCGTCTCCCTTATCTCGTAGCCCATGCGGTTTGGCATCGCGCTCACCAAGTGGTAGAGGGCGATGTCAACCACGCGCATCATGATGACCTTGGAGCGATCGTTGCCTTGTGCCTCGAAAACCGCGTCGGCATCGTAGCGCGTGCCGATGTATCCCTTTATCTCGTCTATGGCGGCGAGCTCGGCGGTGTGCCGGTTCTCCTCGTCGTTTTGTTGCAGCACCCTCAGCGAGTCCCTGCCGGCGAACGCCGCGTAATCATCATTGGTTAGAAACATGTCTATCAGTTTTTGAGGTGTAAAACTTTGGCGAGGTAACGTAAAGGGCTTGCCTTTCTATGTCCGCGGTGGAGACGCCCTTGGCGAACCTTCTCGTTCTTACCAGGTGGTTGATCCTTTGCTTCGTTATCACGACGGGCCTTCCCTTGAACAGGATCACCATGTGTTTGCGCCCCGTCGCGGCGGCGGCCTCTTTCGCTTTTTCAACCGACTTCTTGAACCGGTAGTTGAATATCCTTTTCTTGATCGCCTTTATCATAGCCTTGAAAATCATGTTACCACGTGTTTTTAGCCGCCCTCCTTTTCCCGAAGCTGGGTTGGAACACCTTCGCCCGGCTTCGTTGCTGTAAAATGTAAATCGCCCCCTCGTCGGCGTCCGGGCCGTCATCGTGCGCCCTGGATCCTTTCTCGAACGAGAGCGTCTGCTCGATGCCGGTTAGCATGTCCCTGTCTGTCTGCAAGTCCGCGTTGTAGAACACGAACCCCCTTTCCCAAAGCGGGCTTATCGCCTCGACGCGCTGGAACTTGTTTGGCTTGCTTCGCTTGTCGGGGCGGATGGGCAGCTGGTAACCCCGCTTGTAGCCCTCTACCGTGAACTCGTCCAGCAAGATGTCCTGCAGGAAGTTCGCCTCCATGTAGTAATCGCAGATCACGCCCCCCGGGAGCGACTCGTGCAAGTCGTAGAACCAGCGCACCATCTCCGAGACGGAGCATTGCCGCACGAACGACCGCAGGTTATGAAGCTCCGTGCCTACCTTCCCCCACACCTTGATCGCCTTGTAGTCGCTCTTGGAGGATTCCTTGAACGAGGGGTCGCAGTAAGCGACGATCGAGTCGTATTGCCGCATGGGCAGTGGCTTCTTGTACCTTATCCACTCGTTCTTGAACACCGCTCCCTCCGTGATGGGGTTGTTCATGTACTCCTTCTGGAACGAACGGTAGCCCATGAATGCCTCCATGGACTGAACCTCCTGCTTGCTCCACTTCTCCTTCCAGGAGACGTTGCCGTTTTTGTCGTAGATGTTCACGCGCGACACGTGCACGTCCCTGGACTTCTCTATCGCCGTGAGGACGGAGTTTTTCGCGATCTGGTTGCCCACGATGATGAACCTGCCCCTCCCGCCGTCCAGGGCTCCAAAGAGCGCCTCCTTGACCCAGTTGACGGTTTTGTTCACCCTGGCCTCGTTCTGCACCAGCTCGTCGTCATCGATATCGTCTATCACGATGTAGTCGGGGCGCTTGTCCCGGTGTCGCAATCCCCGGGGGGACTGCCCCCTGCCCCGGGCGAAGAAGGCGCAACCGTCGGCTGTCACGAAGCGCCCCTCTTCCCAGCTTCCGGCGTTATACTGCTTGCCGAAATCGTGTATGTATCGCTGATTGAACTGCATCTCCGCCTGCAGGTCTGACAAAAGCGTGTTGGCGTTATCCTGGGACTTCCCCACCAGTACCATGACGTTGAGCTCACGCGGCACCTGGCACTTGAGCCACATCGGTACCATGATGTCGAGGTGCGTGGACTTCGCGTGTCCCCTGGCCCACTTGAACACCGCCTTGAGGTTTCTCGTCCGCTTCACCTTGTTGGCGGCCTTGACGTGGAAGTCGGCCGTTTCGCACGTGGCGTAGTGGGGGAAGTAGTACGACACGAAGAAGCGGTAATCTTCCCGCGCCCTCTTCACGCGTGCCAGCTGGTCCTTCTTGCTTTCAGACTCGTCAACGCTCGTCATCGACTGGATGTCCTCGCAATGCAACTGCCACCGCTTCCTTGCTTCCCTTATCGCCGCTAACGTCATTTACTTGCTTACTTGCTCGTTGATGTACATGTCCTGGTACTTGTTGATGGACTTGATGAGATCCGGGGTGAGCTCCGGGTCGAATCGTCGCCGGTATTGAAGCCATTTGCCGAAAGCCATGAACACCTCGACCGTGTCCACCACGCTCACCTTCTTATCGAGTTTCTCGATTGCCGCCGCGAACTTCGCCAGCTTGTCGGAAAGCCCGCCCACCACGGCGGGGTCATCGCTCTCGGACACCAGGTCGAGGAGCCGGTCTATCGTTTGCAATATCTTGTTCACCAGCTCCGGGCGGGTGATGTTCTTGGCCGCCCGTTGTTCTTTCCAGTTGCCCTCGTTCGCCCACCTGCCGACGGTTACCCTGCTTACCCCTATTTTATCGGCGATCTCGTTTTGCGTTTCCCCGTTCAGGTAAAGCGATTTGGCGACACGCTTGAGATTGTCGTACCTCTTCTTTCCCATCTCCTCTTTTTTGAACAAAAATCGGTTATTTCAAAAAGGCGGGCAAAAAAGCGTGCAACGCTTGCATACAAGCGTGTAACGGTTACATAGAAGCGTGTAAGGCTTACACGCTTTTTTGGATGAAAAGCGGGCTTACCCTAAGTTTGTCCCTAAAAAAGGAAGGTATGGCAGGTGGTGCTAAAGGCTACAAGGTGCGCATAAGCAATAGCGGTTTGAACTGCTACGGGTCACGCGTGCTCACGTCCGGGATAGATTTCGAGCAATACAAGCGAAACCCGGTGCTGCTTTGGATGCATCGTCGCGGTGACGCCGACGCGGTGATAGGCAGGGTAAACGACATAGCCGTCGAGGATGACGATCTCGTCGGTTACCTGGAGTTCGACGAGATTGGCGAAACCAGCAAGATGGTCGCCGCGAAGTGGAAAAAGGGGACGCTCAGGATGGTGTCGGCCAACCTCGACATCATCGAGGAGAGCGATAGCGCGGAGTACCTCCTGCCCGGACAGACGGCGTTCACGGTAACGAGGTCAAAGCTGACGGAGGTGAGCGTCGTGGACATCGGTGGCAACGATGACGCGCTGGTGATGTTGATGAAAAACGGCGAACGGGTAGCCCTGAACAACGAGCGGGGTGAACGGTTGCCGGTATTACGAACCATAATAACTCAAAGTGACAAGATGAACGAATTACAAAAGATCGCGATTAAACTCGGGTTGCCCGAGACGGCGACCGAGCAGGAAATCCATGACGCGATTTCCGTCGCCCTCGGCTACAAGGCCGAGAACGAAAGGTTAACGGCGGAACTGGAAACCCTTCGCCTCGCCGGTATCACCGGGCTGGTTGACGGGGCCATCGCCGCCCGCAAGATCGGGGCGGACAAGAAAGAGCACTTCATAGAGCTCGGGAAAAAGGTGGGGGTCGATTCGCTGAAGCTGACCTTCGAGAGCATGTCGGTACAAGTGAAGCCCGTGGACATCACGGGGCAAGGCAACAAGATGCGACTTGACGCTCCCGACGCGTCGGGATGGAAAAAGTTGAGTGACGTGCCTCCCGAGAAGATCATGGAACTGCGCGAGAACGACAAGGATACCTACGTGCGCCTGTACAAGGCCGAGTACGGCATCGAGTGTGAAATTAACTAACCGTAAATAATTCAAGGAAATGGGAAAATTTTTAAAGGTAATCACGGGCATTCTCTTTAATGCCCTAATGGGGGTGATCATCGCCCTGTCCGTTGGTATCACGCCCGCGTTCGGTGCCGCCGGTGCCGCCGGGCTGTCTGTCGTCTTGGGTGGTTTCATGCCCTCCGGCGCGTCCTTCGCCGGCGTCCTCACGGAAGTGTGGACCGGCGAGATGGTTAAGAAGCTTCGCGCCGGTGACGTGGCGACTTTCCTGGACGGCGTGCCGGATTATTCTCAATACGCCGAGAACGACGTTATTCACCTGGTTGACGTGGGGGCAGATCCCGACGTGTTGATCAACAACACGACCTACCCGATCCCCGTGCAGGCGTTAGAGGACAGCGACATCCCGATCGGTCTCGACAAGTATCAAACGAAAGCGACCCCGATCACGGATGACGAGCTATACGCGTTGAGCTACGACAAGATGGCGTCGGTCAAGGAGCGCCACGGGGACGCGATATTGGAAAACAAGTTCGCCAAGGCCATCCACGCGTTAGCCCCGGCTTCCAATGCCGCTAAAACACCGGTGATCACCACTACCGGCGGTGTCGTTGATGGACTCTCGGCCGGCAGGATGATGCTCACGAGGAACGACGTGATAAAGCTCAAGAAGAAATTCGACGACCTCGGCGTGCCGGTGGACGGGCGCAGGCTGGTCCTCTGCAGCGATCACGTGAGCGACCTTTTGCTCAACGACCAGAAGTTCGCGGATCAGTACTACAACTACACGACCGGTAAGATCGCCAACATGTACGGGTTCCAGGTGTACGAGTATCCCGCCAACCCTTACTTCACCTCTGCCGGGGCCAAGGTGGCCTTTGGTACCGCGCCTGGCGAAGGTGACATGCAGGCGTCGGTGGCTTTTTACACGAAGAGGGTGTTCAAGGCATCCGGCTCAACGAAGATGTATTACAGCGAGGCGGCCACGGACCCGCAAAACCAGAGAAGCTTGATCAACTTCAGGCATTACTTCATCGTGTTGCCGAAGAAGCAAGAAGCTATCGCGGCGATCACCTCTGGAGTTAAGTCGTAAAGGAGGGTAAACGATGATACCTCGCGGTTTACGCAACAACAACCCGGGAAACATCCGGCGGTCGGGCAACAACTGGAAGGGTAAGTTGCCCGCCGGCGGAGATCCCGAGTTCGAGGTTTTCGTTGACATGGCCCACGGGTACCGCGCGTTGTTGATCAACTTGCGCACGTACGTCAACAGGTACCGGTGCGACACCATCAGGAAGATCATCACCAGGTGGGCCCCGCCGACCGAGAACAACACGGGTGGCTACATCCTTCAGGTGTCACGCCTAACGGGCATGCAACCTGACGAGGAGGTAAAGGCGACCAAGGAAACCCTAACGGCCATCGCCGGGGCGATCTCTTACGTGGAGAACGGCGTGCCCGCGAAGCGGGAGGACGTGGAGGCCGGGTGGGAAATAATTTGATTCATAATGACTGGCTGGATTGAAATAGTATCGGTGCTGCTCAACCTGGTTTTGGTTCCGAGCTTGATCATCGCGGTCGCCACCTTGCGGTCGACGCGAAAAAAGGCAGCGGCCGACGCTGAAAAGGCAGAAGCGGAAACGAAGAAAAGCGAGCTGGAAAACGTGGAATCGGCTATTTCGATCTGGAGGCAGTTGGCGGAAGAGATGGAGGGACGTCAAAGGGAGCTGTCGAGACAGGTGGATGTTCTCAGCACCGAGGTGAAAAGGCTCAAGAACGCCACCAACCGCGTCGCGAGGCTACTGGATAAGATCACCGCCGAGAACATGGCGGAAACGGTTCAGCAGATACGGGATGAAATACGGGATGAAATACGGGAAGGTAACGTTGATGGCTGTAGCGGTGATCATGACGGGTTGCCGTGCACCGGGAACGATCATCCAACCGCGCGTTAAGACGACGGAGCGCGTGGTGACGACGCTGGTACCGGTACTACTGCCCGGCGACAGTACCCTGTTGCGGGCCGTCTTCGAGTGCGACAGCACCAACAAGGTACTCATGACCGACATCGAGGAGCTGAAAACGAGAAACGTGAACACGGAACTTAAATTCATGGACGGCAAGCTTGTTTACGCGACCGCGAAAGGCCCAGACACGGTATTCGTCCGGAGCGACACGATACGCGTTGAAACGGAAAGGGAGATCCCCGTCGAGGTTGAAGTGGAGAAAGAGGTGAACAGGCTGACCACGTGGCAGCGGGTAAGGATCAAGGTGGGCGACGTTGCCCTCCTGGTGCTCGCGGTGCTGCTGGGTTACAAGGCCGTGAGGACGCGCTTCAAACTATAGTAACAAATAAACAGTAACAAATGGCACAATTAGATGGAATTATTTTATTGCTGGCGAAGGTGAAGTTCGCCGGCGTCGAGATCGGGCTCATTTCCGAGCAAGGCGTTGAGTTTGGCGGTAGTGACCCGGAGTACGCGGAAGTCACCGCGGCGCAAACCAGGTCGGTGGTAAAGAAGCTGCTTAAAAAGGCGGGGCAGATAGACATCAACTTCAACCTTATCGAGTTGAACGTCGATAACCTTATCCACGTGGCCGGTGGATCTGCAGACACGACTACCCCCGGGAAATGGAACGCCCCGGTTACCCCCGTGGTCAAAGAGGGGGTCTTGGAGATAGAGGCGGTCACCGGGCAGGTTGTCAGCGCTCCCAAGGCAACGCTCTCGGCCGGTTTGAAGGGAACCCTGGGTGGAGACGACCCGCTCTCGGTGGGCTGCATGATATCGATCCTCAACGACGGTGTCAACCCACCTTACTCGATTGACAACACCGCCCCAGAGACACCCGCCGGGTAACGATTCGAGGGCGATATGATGAAAGAGGAGCTTAAGGCGACGGAGGCGCTGCTGGACATCGGCGTGTCCTTGCCCCTTCGACCCGTTAAAGCGGGCAGGCTGAAGATCGTCCCGCGTGTCACCATGAAGCGCCCGCCCTTGGGCGGGCTGCTTCGCGTATTGAGGGTGTGGCACGCGATTGACGTCCCCGTGGAGGATATATACAAGATGGACCGGGACGAGCAGTTAAGGTTCATGGGGCAACACGGCAAGGCCGTGGCGAAAATGGTGGCCTTGACGATCCGCAGCGGGTGGCTAAGCGGTAAGCTCGTCGCTCCCCTGATCGCCAAGTTCCTGTTATGGCGGTGCCACCCGGACGTGTTGCTGTACGCCGCCGCCGAGTTCATGAGCCTGATCGACACCAAGTCTTTTATGACTATTATCAGATTGGTAGAGTTAATAGACGTGACGAAACCAAGGCTGAGCCAAAGAACAAGAAGGAGTTAAGGGACAACGTTCCCCATAGCCTTTTCGGTGTGATAGGACATGTAGCGACGGAAACGGGATGGACTTACGATTACATTTTATGGAAGGTACCTTTTAGCGTGTTGATGTGCATGGTGGCCGATACACCACCGAAACTGTTGTAGCGATGGCGAAACCGGTGAAGCTCGAGGTTATTGTTGAAAACAAAACCGGGAAAGGTATAGAGAGCACGAAGAAAAGCGTGGCCGAACTGACCGTTGATTTCAAGAAAAGGATCGACGGTCAGAAGACGCTCGTGAGAAACCTCGAGAAACACATCGCCAATATTGAAAATCGATTAGCCAAAACTCCCGAGCATGGAAGAAAAAAGCTGGCAGTAGAGCTCGTGGAGACGGAATCTGCACTTAAGTCGGCAAAGGAAGCCCTTTTCGAGCTCGAGGTAGAATTCAAGAACGCGCTTAAATCAGAGGCGTCCCTTAGGACGCGAATCACCAGCCTGCGCAACGAGATGGCGGGAATGACGGAAGGCACGGAAGAGTACGCCGAAGCCCTCCGCCAGCTCTCGGAAATGGAGCAAAGGTACCGCGATATCACCAGGCAGGGTTCCGTTTCCGCGGATCACGAAAAGGGTATAAGGGCCGCCGCCGACGCCGTGGCGGGGCTGTCCGGGGCGCTATCGGCGGGGGTGGGTATCGCCTCCCTCCTCGGCGCCTCGCAGGAAAAGCTTACCGTGATACAAACCCGGCTGCAGGCGGTGATGGCCACGACGATAGGCTTGCAGCAGGTGGCGCAAACGCTTAACAAGAACTCTTACTTCTCCGTGGTGCTGCTGCAGGGCGCGAAAAGGAAGTGGGCGGCCGCGCAGGCTTTCTTGAACACCCAACTGGGCATCGGGGTGGGGCTTTCAAGGGCGCTGATGGCAGGTGGTGTTGGACTTCTGATAGCCGGCATCACCGCGCTGGTCGTAACGTATAACAAGTGGAAGAAAAAGCAGGAAGAAATTAACGCCCTGAAGCAAGAGTACATTGACCTTGAGATGGACTCGGCAAGAGCAATGGCTGCCGACAAGGTGAAACTAGAACAACTTCTCGCTATCGCCCGAGATCAAACCAAAACACTGGAGGTTCGTAACAAGGCCATCGAGCGCATGAAATCTATCATGCCTTACTATAACGGCTTCATTAACAAGGAGGGCGAATTGGTGGATAATTCCACCGAGGCGTTGAAAAGGTACCTCGAGGTACTCTACAAGGTTGAAAAAGCGAAAAAGCTGTTTGAAAAAAAGGAGGCTAT
>JAMNYO010000107.1 GCA_023622765.1 Bacteroidota bacterium
TCGAGTTCAAATCAACAATAAGCGAGAGTGAGTTTTGCATCTGCGACGCTTGCCACAAGACGGGCGAAGTGATGAAGCTCACGCTCCCCGAAACAGCATATCACCGCAACGGGCGGCTGAGCACGAGATATAGAGAATACTGGCTCTGCCCGCCGTGCCGAAGGAAGCTAGTCCATGCACTGGATTGGCCGGAGCCATGACCCTCCAAGAAATCGCCGCTTCCATCGCCGAACTCCAAGCCAACAAGCGTCGAGCTGTGTTGGAAAACAAGCCTGAACTGTGCGAAGGATACCAGCGAACGATCGATCTACTGGAAGAGTTAGTAGAAATGAAAAGGAGAGAACAATGCCAGACACAGAAAACACCACCACCGTTGACGAATTAATTGACACGCGACAAGCTCCAAGACATGTCGCTGGAAATTGCGAACCTTAAAACAGCGCTCGAGTCTGAAATCGAAGACACTGAAAATCTCATGACAGGTATCAAGATGCACATCGGGCGACTCGAAAAATTGCACTAGGAGGAGTGATAAAGATGGGCAAAGTTAAATATGTTGCCAAGTCGTTTTATTGCGAGACATGCAACAAGCTAGAAGAAATCAAGGACAAAGTCAGAGAAGACGGCAAGACGAGGCATTGCAACTGCACCTACAGCGCTGTGGAGGTCTGGTCGGCGAATGAAAGGGCCCTATTGGTATACACGTAGGGGGTATTACATGAAAAAGCTGTGGAAGGTACAAGAAAAGGCCGTGCGGTATGCGATGGAGCACCCGTACACCATGCTGAATATGGAGATGGGGACCGGGAAGACCGGGTGTTGGTGGTGGCTCCGAAATCAGTGGTTCCGGTGTGGAAACGGGAGATTGACAAGTACACCGAGCCGGGGGAGTTCGAAGTACTAGAGTTGGGGTCCGGTACGATTAATTCGAGGTCCCGGCGTCTAGTGGAGTTCCTACAAAACACCGAACCGGAGCGGGCGGTGGTAGTAATCAACTATGACGTGGTGTGGCGCGATACCATTCTCCGGCACCTGATAAGACCCGAATGGGGGGTGGTAGTGCTGGATGAGAGTCACCGGGCGAAAAGCCACAAATCGAAAACGTCCCGGGCCTGTTATCGGTTAGGGAAACAGGCTCAACGCCGACTCTGCCTCTCGGGTACCCCAATGTCGAATTCACCCTTGGACGTCTTCGGGCAATACCGATTTCTCGATGACCGAATCTTCGGTCGATACTGGACACCATTCGTGGACCAATACGGCATCCGAGGGGGCCCGGAACGTCGTTTTATAGTGGGGTTCCGGAATCTGGAAGATTTGGGCCGGAGGTTTAACTCGATAGCGTTCACGTGCACCAAAGACGACATCCGGGACGAGGCGTCATTAGTGGACATCGACAGCACCGAATACCGATTCGGTAGTCTGTCACCGGAGGCGGCCCGGGTTTATCGTGGAGTACAACGTGATTTCGTGGCCGAGTTGGGCTCGGAATGGGTAACCGCGGATAACGTACTGGTCCAGATGTTACGATTACAACAATTGACCTCGGGGTTTACCGAGTCTGTGGACGAGGCCGGGAAATCGACCGGGTACCGGAGGCTGGACACCGTCAAAGGGGCGATGTTAAAAGACCTACTACAAGATATACCAAAGCGGGAGCCGGTGGTGGTCTTCTATAAGTTCCGAAAAGACGCCGAGGGAATTCGAGAAATTGTGGGGGACGGGGACCGACCAATTTTTGAATTGTCGGGGGAGCGCAACGAAATTGTGGCGTGGGAATCTTCGGAAAATGGGTTGTTAATGGCACAGTACCAAGCCGGGTCGGTAGGAATTGACCTGACCCACGCTAACTATCTGGTTTTCTTCTCGCTGACCTTCTCGTTAGCGGAATACACCCAAGCCCGGGCGCGGGTCCATCGACCGGGCCAAAAACGGCCCGTAACCCTCGTCCACTTACTATTGGAGGGTACCATCGATGAGGTCATCCGAGAGGCTCTGGATAATAAACAAGACGTTATTCGACGAGTAATAGAGCACGGTTGGCAACCCGGGCATTGACACGAATATTGACAGTATGGTTTAATAACTACACCATATCAGAGGAGCATTAATCATGGAAAAATTAAAGAGTGCCCTGTTTGGGGTATCGTTTACCACAGGCTTTATAGCGACTTTCGCGTTGGCGTCCGCGGTGGACACCTACGCGCCCTTGGGGTACATGCGGGGGTTGTTAGCAGTAGGTTTGGTATCGTTTGCGGTGGCCGCGGCCGCTCGCATGGTAG
This sequence comes from Bacteroidota bacterium, assembly GCA_023622765.1. Taxonomy (GTDB): domain Bacteria; phylum Bacteroidota; class Bacteroidia; order Bacteroidales; family Dysgonomonadaceae; genus Proteiniphilum. Next base: position 2,283 of record JAMNYO010000107.1, read on the forward strand.
AAATGTAAAGGATGAAAGGTGATGTCGGTTAATTTGGCTGAATTGGAACACGTATTGGCCCGGCTAAACGGGGTCATGGAACGGTTGGACCGGGAGTTGGCCCGCGCTCGGGCCCGTCGTAATCACGAAGTGGTGCGGGTGTTAACCATCGTGCGGGAGGGGTCCTTGTATGGTCATAAGGACAATACCAACGCGTACAGCCGCAAGAACTATTTGGGAGAGGAGGGTAAGAATGATAGTTAAAAATCGATTGAGGGAATACCGGGACCGGTCTCGTTTGTCGCTCACCGAAGTCTCAATGTTGACGGGGTTTGACACATCAACGATTAGTAAGCATGAAAACGGGACCCGGGGGCTTACATCGGATGCGGTGATTCGGTATGCTAAACTGTACAAGGTCGAAACTCACGAGCTGTTCGAACTCGGTAATGGGGTTTTAGTAGAGGAGTAGTATTATGACCGACACCGCAACATCAATAGCCATCGATTATGCGAACCTTGGGTTATGTGTGCTTCCGGTGGAACCCGAGACTAAAAAACCAATGCTCCGGTCGTGGGAAAAATACACACGGCAACGACCTGATACGGAGACCCTGAAGCAGTGGTTTGATTATTTGAACCCTGTGGGTTGGGGAGCTGTGACGGGTAGTATTTCGGGGGTTGTGGTGGTAGACGTGGACACGAGGTCCGGGATGGATTATCGAGAGATTACAAAGAAATACCCCACCGAATGGATAGCGCGTACACCATCCGGAGGATACCACCTGTACTACCGTCACCCGGGACACGAGGTTCGGAACCGAGTGGACATCGTACCGGGAGTTGACATCCGGGGTGATGGGGGGTTTATAATCCTGCCGCCTACCGGGGGTCGATACTCGTGGGCAAAACGAGGTGTACTCGGCGACTATCCGGCGGGGTTTATCCGAGAGGGTGAAACCGGGGGTGACAGAGAAACCGAACGATGGGTGTCCGACTTGATGAAAGGGGTCGAATCTGGGTCACGCAATGAATCCGCAACGAGGTTAGCGGGGTACTTCTTGAATAAGTCGATGCCCGTGGATATAGTCTTTTCTATCCTACGGGAGTGGAACGAAAAAAACGACCCACCAATGGGACTAAAAGAACTCGAGACTACCATTCAATCAGTGTACCGCCGACATCGAAAGTCGGGGAGTGATAACAGCGATGGGCAGAAATTCGACTTGATGACTATGGTGGACTACTTCCGGGAATACGGGGGTGAGGGGGTACAATGGACAGTTCGTGACTGGCTACCGAAAGATTCTGTGGTATTCCTCGTGTCACCACCGGAGAGTTACAAAACATGGATGCTGTTTGACCTCGCGGTGTCGTTGGCGACCGGGTGTGACTTCCTCGGGGAGCATACGGTTGACCAGAGGGGACCGGTTATTATAGTACAACAGGAAGATTCACACGCGGGAATCACCGAACGGTTATCAGTAATTATTCAATCCAAAATGGGGTTACACCCGGTGATGGGGGACGAAGTCGTGGCACCTAGACTGCCGGACCTGCCAATATACATTCACCCGTCCCGACGCCTACGGTTTGATGACAAGAGCGTGATGGACGAACTCGAAGAGATGATTCAACGGATAAAACCGGTATGCGTCATCATAGACCCACTTTATTCGGCGGCGTCCACCGAGGGATACATGGCATCGGCCACCGAAGATATGTTCCGTTTGAAGCAGTTCCGGGACCAGTACGGGTGTTCGTTCGTAATTTCGCATCACTCGAAAAAGCACGTGGACCCCGACTCAACACAGCGTGAGGACGGGTGGGGGTCACAATTCCTGAATGCCTTCCTCGAGGCTGGGTGGCAAATACGGCGCAACTCGCGACTCGCGGATAACGAAGTCATCGTTCGGAGACACTCGAAGACGATGGGGAATTATGGGACTATACTGGTACGGTTCGATATCTCGACCAACTATCCGATGAGGTACGCGGTTCACACAGAACCATACGAGACTACCGGTGACCGGTCACCCGCTGAAAACCAGCTGTACCAGCTAATAATGGAGGAACCCGGGACCGTACTCGAACTGGCCGAGCGTATCGGGAAGCATAAATCGACCGTGTCCCGGCAGTTGAAATCACTCGAGACACGGAACCAAATCGTGAAAATGCCAGACGGGAAATTTAAGATTTGGGACGGCACAGAAGACGAATTATGAGCGGACAATTCAAAATTAGAGAGGAGCAATAATGTCAAAATTTATCGTAGACCACAACGAAAAGTTGGAGGCTCTGTCTTACTCACAGATGGCGGTGTTCCTGCGATGTCGCCGACAGTGGGAGTATCTTTACCGGGACCGGGTCGTTCCACAACGTGGCCACCCGTCCCTCACCATAGGCTCGTTAGCCCACCAAGGTATGGCGGCTTATTGGCTGGCGCACTGGGAGAACGGGAACGAACCCGTGGACCCGGGAGTTGGAGAGGTGGCTATTCGAGAAGCGGTCGAGGGGCAGGATATCCTAATGGAGGGTGACGATTTCGACGTCTTCGGGGAGCTGGTGGAAACCGCAGTTGAGGTTTACCGCCGAGCACTCGCGGAGTTCCGACCCGAACGATGGGTAGTGGTGGCCATTGGTGGACGTCCGGCAGTGGAGATACGATTCGCAATACCACTGGTACGTGGAGTACCGATGCAGGGGTATATCGACCTTGTCGCGGAGGACCGGGAGGCCGGGGGAGTTTGGCAAATAGACTGGAAGTTCGTCTCGACCCTCTCCGACCGGGACGACGAACTCTACAATTTACAATCGGTAATCTACCAATGGGCTCTGCTTCGAATGGGGGTGTCCACCGTGGGTTCATTAACATTCCGGGCCATCAATTCGAGGTCAAGTACACCAAAAGTAAACAAAAATGGAACGATTTCCCGGGCGGCAATTCGAATTTCTTGGCCGGAATACGCGAAATTCTGTCTCGACAATTCGCAGGACCCGGAAAATTATCGGGCAGAAATGGAACCGAAATTATCCGAGATAATTTGGACCCGTGAGGCTCGAGAATACCGGTCAGAAACTACACTTCGGGAGTTGTGGGAATCCGAAATCCGGGGGACGGCCCACGAGATACTCAAACAACAGACCCGGTACCCGAGAACCATCTCACCGATGACCTGTCGCTCGTGCGCCTACCAGTCTCTCTGTCACGGGGAACTGCGGGGGTATGACGTGGAGGGTATCCGTGCGATGGAATACAAGAACAAAGGAGAATGATGATGTACGTGGTGAAACCCGAGATTTTTCTAAAGAAGATGAACATACTCATTTATGGAGACGCTGGGGCGGGGAAGACCCACCTCGCGGGAACTGCACAAGACGTGGAAGAGATGGCCGATGTCCATTTTTTCAATATCGATGGGGGTCTTCTGACTCTCGCTTATCGGGGCGACATCCGGGCGTCGGACGTCCGGAGTATTGACGACCTCGAGAGGGAAATGTGGAAGATAGCACAGGGGCACGAGGATTATTCCTCGATTCGAACAGTGGTTATCGACAACATAACCGAACTGCAAACTCTGTCCCTCGAAAACATCGTGTCTCAAGAGATGAAAGGGGCACGAAAGAACCGACCGGTGACTATTGACGATATCTTCATCGAGGACTACGGCAAGAGCACCAAACAGATGGCCCGTATTCTGCGCGGTTTCCGGGACCTGCCAGTTAACGTTATCTATCTGGCACACCGGCGCGACCGCATGAGACCCGGGGGTAAGACTGTAGAGGCCGCGTTGCCGAGCCTCACAGAGAAATTAGCCACAGCGGTATCCGGGTACATGGATTTCGTTTGGTATCTTTACCATGGTACCGAAAACGAAACCCTGCCGGACGGTTCCACCAGAGCCGTACTACACCGGTATCTGCTGACCGAGACTATGGACGTTTATTTCGCCAAAACACGCGGGTTGGAATTCGCGAAGGCTCTGGGGCCGGTGGTACGGGACCCGAGCATGGTCGAAATCTATGACGCCTTCCGTAAGACGTCGAACAATTAAAAGAGAGGTATTATTATGAACAACCCATTTATTCCGAACGAAAAACAACTCGAACTGCCCTTTACTATGGGGTCCGAAACACCAATGCCACACAATACCCCGTCCACCGGGGAGACTTTCGAAATTGACCTGTCCGGTGTCCCCACCGGGTATACAATTCCGAACGGCGAATACACCGTCGAGCTCATGAATGTGGAACAGGGGGTGTCGAAGTCCGACAACCCACAGTATATCTGGTACTTTGAGGTCGTGGACCACCCACAACATTCCGGTTGGGAACTGCGGGTATTCACAGCACTGACCCCGGCGGCTATGTGGAAAGTTGCCGAGACCGTGGAGGCCCTCGGGCTGACCGGTCAGGGGAACACCATCCGATTCAAGCGGTCCGATGTAGTGGGGAAACGGTGCCGGGCGGTCGTGGAAGAACAGGAATACAACGGGACGGTACGTTCTCAAATCTCAAAGCTCATGAGGCTGTAAACCATGCTAATAGACACCACCGAAAAATTCGAAACGGTACTGCCCGACTTGCTACAGTGTCGGCGACCGGTGGTGGATGTGGAAACGAACGGTCTGAACCCGTGGGGCACTCGCGGGTCAGACCGGAACCACATCATCGGTATTGCTATCGACACGGGCCGGGAGGCTTATTATTTCCCGTATCGGCACCGGGAAGGTACCAACCTGCCGTGGGGGACTTTCGAATTCTTCCGGCGGTACTTATCCAACCCGGACCGGGTATATGGAGGTTACAATTACAAATTCGACCAGCACATGCTGTGGGCTGATGGGGTGGAATACGCCGACAATATAGAAGATGCCATGCTGTCGGCTCACTTGCTGAACGAGAACGAACCGAGTTTCCGACTAAAGTCTCTGGGGGACCGGTATTTATCCGAGGAAAGTTCACTGGAGGAATCCGAATTGCTGGGGAGATTGCGTGAGATTGGTGGCGGGAAATCTGACATGGACCTACTGCCACCGGAGCTCGTGGAGCCTTACGCCACCCAAGACGTACGACTTACACGGGGGCTCTTGGAGCTACACCGACCAGCCTTAGAACACTGGGGCCTACTGGACCTGTGGAAGCAGGTTAACTACTACTCGGTTATTACGTCCTACATCGAGAACCGGGGTATCCTGATTGATGTTCCACTCGTGGAACAATACCGAGAAGACGCGGTGGGACACTACGCGGAGGCTATGGAGCGGCTACGGTCACTCGTTGGACGCGACATCAACCCGAATTCATCACCGCAGGTCTGCGGAGTGCTGGACATATCGTCATCGGCGGCAAAGGTACTCGAACGACTGGCCGAACAGGACGATGAGCGGGGACGCATTGCGGCGGCGGTTATCGAAGCCCGGGGATGGAAATCGGTCGATTCTCGGTATTACACCCCGTATTTGGAGTCCATCGATGAATCCGGGGTCCTACGGACCTCGCTCAACTTACACGGGACGATATCGGGTCGGCTGTCCAGCAGTAACCCGAATCTACAAGCCGTGGCACGGCGTACTGACGTATTCCGAGTCAAGGATGTATTCCGGGCCCGGGAGGGGTACACGCTGATATCGATGGACTATTCGCAAGCCGAAATGCGATTGGCGTCCTGTTATGCTCGAGAAGAGACTATGGCGGGACTAATCCGGAGAGGCGAAGACCTGCATTCGGCCACCGCGGAGCGTCTGGGAATACCGAGGGACGCGGCGAAGCGTATTAACTTCGGGGTTATTTATGGTATCGGGGCGGGGGCCCTCTCGGACCAATTGGGAATTGAGCGGTCGCTGGCGCAGAAATACCTGAACCAATATCACAAGCTGTACCCCGGCTTCCGGTCCCTCATGAACCAATGTGTGGCCGGGGCTAATCGGGACGGGTATATTCGGATGTGGACGGGGAGAATGCGTCATTATGACGAGCGCAACCCGACCCACAAGTCGATGTCCAACCTAATCCAAGGAGGGGTGGCTGAAATTATGCGGGTGGCCGTGACGCGCGGTTGGCCCGCATTACACGAATTGGAAGGGTTCATGCTACTACAAGTTCATGACCAGATAATCTACGAAGTTCCGACCGATAATTTGAAATTGGCGGTCGAGGTGTTACGCGCCAACATGGAGGATTTCGAATTCGACCCGAAAATGGTCGTGGACGTGGCGGTGGGCCAGTCATGGGGAGGTATGACTAAATGGTAATAGCTGTCGATTTTGATGGTACACTCTGTGAAGACCGGTTCCCGGAAATCGGGGAAGCCCGTCCCGCGGTCATCGAGTTGATGATTCGAATGCGGGCGGCGGGTCATTCACTGATATTGTGGACCTGTCGGCGCGGTGAGAGGCTCGCCGAAGCGGTAGAGTGGTGCCGAGAATGGGGTTTAGAGTTTGACGCGGTCAACTCGAATCTCGCCGAAAACATTGAGCGGTATTGCGGGGACACTCGCAAGGTATCTGCGGATTGGTATTTTGATGATAAAAACGTGGGGTTCGAGGAGCTCTGCGAAATGATGAAAGAGGAGTATTAACATGGGAGAACTAATAGTAGTTTTGGGGGCCCAATACGGGTCAGAAGGTAAGGGCGTTATTGTTCAGTCGATAGCGGACGAATACGACGTTCACGTGCGGGTAGGCTCACCGAATGCGGGCCACACCTTCTATTGGAACGGGGCATCACACGTCATGCGGTCGGTGCCCTGCGGGTGGACGAACCCCAACGCACGAATAGTTATCGGGCGCGGGTCACTCGTGGAGATGGACACGCTCATGGAGGAGATTCGCCACATCGAAGAATACTACCCGGACTTCCGGGAGCGTTTATTCATCGATGAGTGGGCGGGGGTTCTCGACCCGCGGTTCACGGCGATGGAAGGTGGTGTCGAGGGTGAAATGCACCGGAGAATCGGGTCCACCGGTGAGGGTGTCGGCCCGGCGCGGATAGCGCGTATTCAGCGGGACCCGAAGCTCTTCTATCATGTCCGGGACGTGGCCGAGCAATACGGGCTCGAGGATTGCCTCGTGGAGTCCACCGCATCGTTGCTCGACATTTGGCTCCAGTCCGGAGGCCGGGTGTTACTGGAGGGGACCCAAGGTTCCGCGCTGTCGCTCCTTCACTCGCACTGGCCCTACTGTACTTCGATTGACACCAACGCGGCGGCCATACTCTCCGAAGTCGGTCTACCACCGTCACGGCTCGACCGGGTGGTGCTAGTGGCGCGGACCTACCCGATTCGGGTGGCGGGAAATTCGGGTCCGATGCAGGACGAAATCGACTGGACCACCATCTCCGAGCGAATGGGTCGACCGATACAGGAAAAAACTACTGTAACGAAGAAGGTCCGGAGGATTGCCGAGTGGGATCCGAACCTTATCCGGTCGGCGATACAACTCAATGCTCCGACATCGTTTGCGATAACCTTTCTCGATTATCTCGACCCTACCATCGAGGGAGCCGCGACCCGGGAGGCACTCGAGAAATCCGAAAAGGTGATGGCGTTCATTCGTCAGTTCGAGCACGATTGGAGAGTTCCGGTGTCGATGGCGGGAACCGGCGGCCCGACTACCCCGGTTGTTAGACTGCGGGGTGACCTATGATAGTAGAGTTCACGTTTCAGTTAGAAGAGGGTGGAGTTCCGGCTCCACCCTCGAAGAAATATCCCGGTGACGCGGGTTGGGACCTGTACGCGTCCCGTCCGACCACAATACTACCGGGTGAGACCCGCGATGTTCACACCGACATCCGACTGCGTCTACCCGAGGGGTACTTCGCACGTATTGTGGGCCGTTCGTCCACCGCACGTCTCCACCACCTACTCGTCACCGAGGCTATAATCGACCAAGATTATACCGGGGAGATGTTTATATCGGCTCACAACATCGGAGACCGACCGTTCGAGGTTCTAACCGGAATGCGACTGGCACAGGTCATCTTCCACCGTATCGAAACGATGGAGTGGCAGTGGACGGACCCCGAAGACTTCCGTGAAGGATTGCGAGGCGACCGGGGGTTCGGGTCAACTGGGTTGTTCGAAATTGAATGACGACAATTTGCGAAATTGGCTACCAACAATTTGAAATTATGAGAGGATAATTTATGGCTATCAACCCGAAATTGGCCGAGACAATTTTGAAAGACTCGGTCGAATTATTAATAAATAAAAACGCTGATTATTCATCGGATAATATCCGAGTGGAGGGCTCGCGCGGCGTGGCAGTACGTCTGGTCGATAAAGTCGCGCGACTGCGAAATCTACTGTCGAAACCCTATTCAACCGCACGGTTCGAATCGATTCTCGATACCTTCCGTGACATCACCAACTACGGCGTCATCGGACAACTACTCGAAACCGGCGGGTGGGGACGCGACATCGAATCCGTCAGTATACTGGGCTCGAGGCTCACCACCCCCGCCGAACAGGTGGGACGAATCGAGGATATCCTTCATGCGTCCGGAGTGGTATTTTCTTGGGCTTCAGACGTCTGGAGGTATAGCGGCACCACCCCTCACCCTACAGCGCGACGGCGGGTGTACGAAAGCCTTCTCGAGACCAGTGACGCGGTATTGGTGGTGGGTACCATCACCCCGGAGTGGGCGCGATTGGTCGAGTGGAATTCCGCACGGGGTGGTCGAACATTGGTCGTAGGGAACTCGGCGGGTTTCGAGGATTGTGAAGTCTTCCCGACCCTTGAGGAGGCTCTGGACTTCATCGTTTCGGCGGGTCTGGGGGCGAAATGTTAGAGTACCAATCGGTGGTGGTGCCGATATTGCGCTGGCTCAATTCGCAACCGGGGGTGAAAGCGATTAATATTCACGGCTCGGTTTATCAGGAGCGGGGGACCCCGGATATTCTTGGGTCGTGGCGGGGTCGGGTATTCGCGCTGGAGGTCAAGCGGCCCGGGGGTCGGGTAGCACCAATACAAGAGCGGCGGCTCCGGGAGTGGGCGGCGGCGGGTGCGGTCTCGGCGGTGGTATATTCGCTCGAGGATTGTCGAGCGGTGTTAGAACGGGAGGGTTTATTATTATGATAGCTAGATATCAATCCGTGGTGATGACGAGAATTTTCTCGCCTCGTAACCGTATAGTAGTATGGCGTCGTCTCTGGCTCGCGTTGGCTCGCGCTCAACGGGCTATGGGGGAGCCAATTTCGGAGTCGGTGTTGAACGCACTCGATGCACGTATTGAGTCCATCGATTGGGTCCGGGTCGAGGAGTTGGAGGCCGAGTGTCATCATGATGTAGTGGCACATCGTCGGGCTTTCGAGGAACTCGTGGATGGAGCCTCGGGAGTACTTCACCGGGGCGCGACTTCCGCGTTTGTGGTGGATAATGGCGACCTGATTCTACAAAGGGAAGCGTTGGAGGCCCTCGAAGAACGACTCGAATCCGTACTCACGACACTACGGGACTTCTCGTTCGAGTGGGCCGATTGCCGGGTGGTAGGCCGAACCCATTTACAACCCGCGGCCATCACCACTATCGGGTATAGGGCGGCGCGGTGGGCGGCGGACCTCATTGAGGACCGGGAGTTGTTGCGTTATTGGCGGGACCGTATCCGCGGGCGTGGCTGTCGGGGTTCGGTCGGTACCGGCGCGGTGGCCCGAGCCCGGTGGGGCGCGGAGGGGGCCGAATACATCGAAGAGCGGGTCATGCGGGAGTTTGACCTCGCACCCGTCTATCCGGTCGTGTCGCAGACCTATTCGCGCAAAATCGACTGGGGAATCCAAACGGTCTTGGCCGCACTCGCGGATTCGATGGCTGGAGCGGCCCTCGACCTACGACTCATGGCCGCCTTCGGCGAATTCGAAGAACCATTCGGCGAACACCAAACCGGGTCATCTGCCATGCCACACAAACGGAACCCAATACTCGCCGAACGTATTGGCTCGCTGGCCCGGCGGGTGAGGACCGGACCCGCGATTCTCGGAGAAACCCTCGCGACCCAAGGTCTGGAGCGCACCCTCGACGATTCCGCCATTCGACGATTAGTAATACCCGAATCATTTCATCTAGTTGACTACTCACTCGGATTACTAGAGCGAATTGTACGCGGCGGGAGGGTAAAAATTTCAAATTGTGAAGCCGAAATTCACCAATACCAATCGATTCTCGAATATGAATTGGCACTCATCAAATCCGACAATCGTGAGGCCGAATATGAACGCCTTCGCGAATTGTCAATAGATAATGAACGAGCCGGTGACGAATTCTCATTCGGTGACCTCTCCGGCATCCGCGAATACATCTCTCGGTTGTGGGCGGTTGTATAGTTGTATCTATAAGATAGATACAACAATACAACTGGGGGCCGAGTTGTGCCCGAGTTGTACTAGACGTATATTGACACGAAAAACCCGAGAACCCCGGGAGAAAAAGCCCGGGGTTCATTCGTATATTGACAGTTGTATCGAGTTGTAGTCGGTTGTATTAGTTGTACCAACTGCTTTCGAGAATATATATCGAATACAACTCGTCAAATGTAGTATTGACAGAGACCTAAAGTGACGGCGGGACGGGGCTCTGGGGTTCTCGAGGGGGTTAGAACCCGAGTTGTATTAGTTGTACCGGGTTGTAACAACTCACCACAACTGTAGTGTGTCAAGTTTGAGGATTGACAGATGGGGAGTGTTCGTGTTATGATAGAAACAGATGGACCGGTGGGTTTGGTTATAGCTCTCGCTCCTCGGGCATTGGTAATCGGGTGGGCATTAGTCTCACGCAAACTATATCGAAAGCAACCCACCCACCGGGTCATCAATTGGGGGCCTCATGACGAAATGGTACTACAAGACCAAAGAACACCGGCGTTGGCGCGAAATCGTGTTGCGTCGCTTTGAATATAGGTGTGCTCGGTGTCGCCGGAGCGGGGTTAATCGTGAGGCGACCGAGGCGCACCACATATACCCGGTCGCGGAATACCCGGAATTGCGATTAGAAATAAAA
>JAMNYO010000090.1 GCA_023622765.1 Bacteroidota bacterium
CCAAAGAACGTGCCGAAGGGGCTTGTACGCGTTGCCCCAAGAACCCGGGTTATTGACCAAAATCATCCCGGCGATGGTTATTCCCCTAAGGATGTCAAGTGAGAGCAAACGGCTACTCTGTTGCGCTGTTTCAATTTTATTCATACAATTATTTAACATTTATTTGACTTTCGCATGTTATTTACTGTTTCAATTTATTGCCTTTTATGTCGTCACTCGGCAAAGCATGAGCGAGCTCAGCTCTGCTCTCGTTCCTAATAAAATTCAGCTTTCAGAGCGATGACCTCGTAAACTTTCGTGGGAACACATCCTGAGAAGATCGCGTTAAAAAGAAAAGCTGTTTGAGGCGAAGCTGAACTTTTGCGTTAAGCAATACGTGCAGAAATGAACTTGTTCATGTTATGCTGTTGCGAGCAAAAGTGCTGCGAAGCAGAGTTATTTTTCTTTTAGCAATCAAGCAGTAGATGGGTCACGAAATTTGCGCCAGTCAAGCCTGAAAGCGATGAAACAGTTACATGCGAAAGTTGAGATATTTATATTTCATTGCTCTTTTTTATGTAGGTTTGAAATGAAAAACTATAGGGATGCTTCTCGTCTCTCTCATGCCTCTCTTCCTCCACTAACACCCATTTATCACTATCTATCTCCGGGAAGAAGGTGTCCACCTCGTTAAAGGTGTGGTGAACGCGTGTCATATAGAGCATGTCGGCTAAGGGCAGGGAGGCACGGTAGACCCGTTCACCCCCGATGATGAACACGAACTCATCATCGTTGCTGCTGGCGAAGGCGCCTTTCGGGAGCGACTCGTAGGTCTTTCTGCCCATGATGATGGCATGGCCGGTCGTAATCTCCTTGAAATGCTTCAGGTCGGCCGGGAGGTGGCATAGCAGTCCCCCTTTCCTGCCGATTCCGTTTTGTTCGTCCACCGCCACGATAATCGCTACCCCGGGGCGGTTCTTTTCGTTCCGGATTGTCATACGCTCACAACGCCTTTGATATGGGGATGCGGATCGTAGCCGATCAGTTCAAAATCGTCGTACCGGAAGCTAAAGATATCTTTCACGTCCGGGTTGATCTTCATTTGCGGCAATCTCCTGGGCGTTCGCGAGAGCTGCAGGTTCACCTGCTCCATGTGGTTGAGGTAGATATGCGCGTCACCAAAGGTGTGCACGAAATCTCCCTCCTCCAATCCGGTCACTTGTGCCATCATCTTCAGGAGCAGGGCGTACGAGGCTATGTTAAAGGGCACGCCCAAGAAGATATCGGCGCTGCGTTGGTAAAGTTGCAGACTCAGTTTGCCATCGGCCACGTAGAATTGGAAAAACGCGTGGCAGGGTGGAAGGTTCATGTTGGGGAGATCGGCCACGTTCCATGAGCTAACGATAATCCGTCGCGATTCGGGGTTGTTTTTAAGGGCTTCCACGGTGCGTGATATCTGATCGATGTTGCCCCCCTTGTAATCGGGCCAGGAGCGCCACTGGTACCCGTAGATATGGCCCAGGTCGCCATCTTCATCTGCCCACTCGTTCCAGATGCGTACCCCGTTATCGTTCAGGTATTTAATGTTGGTGTCGCCGTTCAGGAACCAAAGCAGCTCGTGGATAATCGACTTCAGGTGCAACTTCTTGGTCGTGAGTACCGGGAAGCCATCGCTCATCCGGTAGCGACTCTGGTGACCGAAAACGCTAATGGTTCCCGTGCCGGTACGGTCTTCTTTCTTCACACCTTCATCAAGTACACGTCGCAGTAAATCAAGGTATTGAATCATATTGACTGGTTGTTAGTTATTCAACTTAAGCTGACATCTTCGCAATGAAAGCAGGAATGGCTACGAGCAGAAATGCCCATTCCTTTCCTGTACCGCGAATATACCCTTTTTTTTGTCGTTTCCTTTAAACGCTCGAAATGTTTTCGAGTCATATTACCGTAATCCGATTAAAAACTTACTGATATGATACAGAAAATGACCAAACCGTTCCTGCTATCTCTTTTGTCGGTGGCGATGCTACTTGGTAGCTACTCCTGTGCCAATGACGATTACCTCTCTGAACACGATGTGCGAAGGATGATCGAAGAGGCGTTGCGGCAGAACAACGAACAACTTGAGTTCACCCAGTGGAAGATCGTGAATATCGCCATTAAAAAGAGCGATTGGCAGTGGGATAATGAGGTGAAGCACTACTTCGCTGTCTGCGATTTACCCGAGTTAACGGAATTCATTTACGAAAACGGGGCGAATATTGGTTACCTGTTCTTAGGCGAGCAAAACTACAGTGAAGTGCAAAAACTGCTTCCCTATGTCCATACCTATTACGAGACGAACGATAGCGGGGAGGTTACGTACACCTACACCGAAACCATCAGTTATGATGTTCAGTATAAGGTAGATGGGAAGGTACAGCCCAGCGTTGCATTCTTTATTCAGCCTTCTGACGTGTACAGGGACGATCAGTTCGTTTTTGATTACAATTTCCGGATCGTGCTAATCTGGTAATACACGCGAAAAGCTCATACGCGGGAAAACAGTGGCGCTCTTCAGGATCGTTCTAAGCGGGTAAAACTGGTAATAACGAAAGCGCTTCCGCGACGATAAAGGCACTGCCGCCGATAAAGAGGAGGTCTCTCTCTTTGTCGGCGGTTTTTCGTGCCGCGTTAACCGCATTGGGGACGGTGGGGTAGGTGAGACCTCTCAGTCCATGCGCGGCCGCCTTGGCGGCCAACTCCTTTTCGTTGAGTGCCCGATCGATTGCCGCACGGGTGAAATAGTAGGTAGCCTCCTTTGGCAGTAGCGAGAGGACATCATCCACATCTTTATCGTTAGCCATCCCGAACACGATGTGGAGCTGCTCGTAGGGTTCCGACCGCAACTGCTCGGCCACGTAGCGGATGCCGTGCGCGTTGTGCGCGATATCGCAGATGGTTCGAGGTGTAGAGGAGATCGTTTGCCACCGTCCCATCAGCCCGGTGGTGTTGACCACGCGGGCGAACCCGATAAGGACCGCATCCCGTGGTATTGTGTAACCTTTTTCGAGCAGCAGGTCCACTGCCGTTAATACTGCTCGCGCGTTCTTGTCTTGTGCCCAGCCGTTCAGCTGGCTGATGAAGGGTTCGGTAAATACCCGCTCGACGTCGCTGTTTCCTACCTCACCGATTACCACCGGGGTGTGGGGCTTGATAATCCCCGCTTTCTCGGCGGCTATCTCGGGGAGGCTGTCTCCCAATATCTTCACGTGGTCTCGCCCGATATTGGTAATCACGCTTAAGTCGGGAGAGATAATGTTGGTGCTGTCGAGCCGACCGCCCAGTCCTACCTCCACCACGGCCACCTCTACCGTTTGTTCGGCGAAATAGAGAAACGCCATCGCCATGGTGAGCTCGAAGAATGAGGGCATCACCGGCTCGAAAAGCGCTTTGTACCTATCCACGAAATCTACTACGTACTCTTCGGAGATCATCCGCCCGTTTACCTTGATCCGCTCCCGAAAGTCGATCAGGTGGGGTGAGGTGTAGAGCCCCACCCGGTAGCCTGCCTCCTGCAAGATGGCAGCCAGCAGGTGGGAGACAGAACCCTTGCCGTTGGTCCCTCCCACGTGGATGCTCTTGAACCGGTAATGCGGGTGGTTAAATATCCCGTCCAGCGCGAGGCTGTTGTCCAGCCCCTCCTTGTATGCCTTGTGACCAATCCGTTGGTACTCTGGCATCTGGCTGTACAGGTACTCCAGCGTCTCTGGGTAGGTCATGCTAATTTTTGAGCGGCAGCACCGAGTATTGTCGTGAGTAGCGCATCTGCTGGTCCACGTAATTCTCGTCGTACGAAACGGTCACGTCCGTAACCTTCCCGTTCGCATCGGTCACCAGCTTGTATACCGGGTTCACAAATCCCTTGTAGGGAGCAATGTTCAGCGCCTCGTAGCGTGTCAGCACCTCTTGGTGCAGGGTCGGGTCGACCTTTACCGCGTAGGTTTCCACCAGGTTTTTACCGGCTTCGTAGTCACCTTCCGACTTGATACGTTGCACCTCTGTTAGCAGTTCACCGAACAGC
>JAMNYO010000110.1 GCA_023622765.1 Bacteroidota bacterium
TACGTTATTTTCATCCACGATGCAACAAAAGCCAGCGAAATGCTTTTTCATTTATCTTCTTAGTCGATCTTCAATGTCCATGCTTTGATGTAGTACCCTGATTATCTCGATTACCTCCTGTGCTTTTCTATATTTGTAGAAGATCAAGTGCGATTTTACCTTAGAACACCTGTAATCTTTTCTTACATGAGAAGAATCCTTGCCCGATAAGGGATATTTCGTGATAAACTCTATTTCATTAAAGATAAGGTTATAATATCGGTCGGCTTGTTCAATGGAGCACGTTTCGAGGGTGTACAACCAAATATTTTCGATATCCTCGAATGCCTTTTCACTTATCTCGAATCTCATTTTACCTGTTGTAAGTGTTTCGCGTGAAGGTCGGCCAGTGCTGTTTCTTTGTCAAAATTTGGGATCATCCCAGAATTTTCGCCTGCCTTTAATTCGCCAATAAGGATTTTCGTCTTGTTTTCTTCTTGTTCAAACAGGCGTAAAGCTGTTCTCACCACTTCACTTGCCGAAGCATATTTCCCAGATTTGACCTGTTCTTGGATGAGGTTGTCAAAATATTCCCCGAGCAGTATAGATGTGTTTTTTGCCATAATTGAATCTTTTCGTACGTGGTTTAAATATCGCGTTTTCAGTTCAGTGCAAAAATACCAATTATTAATATTCGTGCAAAAGATAAAGGGATTTTTGTTCGTCGGCAAGTTCTGGGGTGAGTTCTATTAAGCAGACGGACTCGCGAGAAGCGATTAACGTTCTAGGTTGGAGATGTTCTTGGCGAGGGCTTCCATCTGCCACATGGGGGTAGAGGTAGCACCGCAGATGCCAACGCGGAGACCCTCCTTGAGCAGCGCGGGGTCGAACTCATCCGGCGCGTGGATCAGGTGGGAGTTGGGGTTCGTTCGCTGGCACTCCGCGAAGAGCACCTTCCCGTTGGAGCTCTTTTCGCCCGCGATAAAGAAGATGAGGTCGTGGTTCGCGGCGAACTCCTGTATGTCGGCCACCCGGTTGGAGACCTGGCGGCAGATGGTATCGTGGAGCTCCAGTTGGGCACTCCCTTGCAAGCGCTCATGTATCATCTCCCCGATTTCAAAAAAGCCCTCGAGCGACTTCGTGGTTTGCGAGAAGAGGATGATGTCGCGCGAGAAATCCAGCTTCTCCAGCTCCTCCTTGCCTTCTATCACGATGGCGGTATCGTTGGTTTGGCCCAGCAGGCCGTTCACCTCGGCGTGCCCCCTCATCCCGTAGATGACTATCTGGGTGCCGTCGTTCTCGTGTTGGAGGAACGTTCGTTTGATTTTCTGTTGGAGTCCCAAAACCACGGGACAGGTGGCATCAATAATCTCAATGTCGTTTAGTAGGGCCGCTTCGTAGGTGCCGGGCGGTTCGCCGTGGGCGCGGAGCAGTACCCGCGCGTTTTCAAGCTGCTTGAACTGCTCGTGGTCAATGGTGATCAGTCCCATTTTCTCCAGGCGCTCCACCTCGATGGTGTTGTGGACGATGTCGCCCAAGCAGTATAGTGGCCCTTTTTTAAGCTCCTCCTCCGCTTTGTTAATCGCTTTGACCACCCCGAAGCAGAAGCCGGACCGACTGTCGATCTCTACCTGTATCTCTTTTCTATGACCCATATTTCATGCTCGGAGTTTTGCCTTCTATTTCACGGAGCCTTTTAACTTTCACTTTCCATTTCCACTTTTAATTTCCCACCTTTCCACTTTTAACTTGATGAACTTTTAATTTTTCACTTGCCTAACTTTTAACCCTTTTAACCTGCTCCAGTGCCCAATCGAACTGCTCCTGCACGTTCATGTACGAGTTATCCAACTCGATGGCGTCCGCGGCTTTTCGCAGGGGGCTGACCTCGCGTGTGGTATCACGCTGGTCCCGTTCGATAACGTTCTGGAGCACACTCTCGAACCTGGGGTTTTCGCCTTTATCCTGCATCTCTTTGAACCGGCGGTTGGCCCTCACTTCAGGTGATGCCGTGAGGAATATTTTCAGTTCCGCGTTTGGCATGACCACGGTCCCGATATCGCGGCCATCCATCACCACGCCCCCTTTCTCGGCCATCTTCTGTTGCAGGCTCACCAGCGTGGTTCTCACGAAGGGTAAGGTGCTGATCCTGCTCGCCCCGTCGGCGACCTCGAGTGAGCGTATCTCGTTCTCCACGTTCTTGCCGTTCAGGTAGGTGTTTTGGTCGCCCTTGTCATCTTTCTCGAACGAGATGTCGAGTTGCCCCATGTTCTCCCTGATGGCCTCTTCGTCCATCCCCTCTTTCGTCATCCACCCGTTGCGGATGGCGTGAAGCGCGGCGGCCCGGTACATCGCACCGGTATCGATGTAGGTGTACCCCAGCTCTTTTGCCAACCCCTTGGCCATGGTGCTTTTACCGCAAGATGAAAACCCGTCTATCGCTATGTTTATCTTCTTCACGTTCAAATTTTTATCAGTTTGACTTTCGCATCCAAATTGCATTTTCAATTTGCTTTAAAAAACATCAGAGACTGGTTCG
>JAMNYO010000008.1 GCA_023622765.1 Bacteroidota bacterium
CGGGTTTACCTTTACCTTTACCACGTCTGAGCGCTGTTCATCCAGCCCTACCACGTAAATAGCCACATCGTACTCAGCGGCCCGTTCAAACCCATCAAGAACCAGCTCTTGCTTATACACCGACGATATGGTTTGCCGTTTTAAACCGGGCCTCGGTTCATATTCAGCGACCACGTAAAAGGCCCCTTCATTGGGAAGGCTGTAGGTGATGACCGATACGCCGTTTCGGTTTTCCACCTTTACGTTGGTCACGACACCCGGCTTTATCCCTGGAGAGAGGGGTTGATGTACCTCTTCTTTACAACCAACAAGAACCAACAATCCAACCGCGAGGTAGAGCAATGAAATTGGTTCCGTAAATATTTTTAATGCTTTTTTCATCTCACATGCTTTTTAATGGTTACCATCCTGGATTTTGGTCTAAGTTGGGGTTAACCAAAATCGAGTGTTCACTTAGAGGCCACAGGTACTCTTTGGGCGTGAATTCTTGAACGAATATAACACGCGGTTTGTAGTACGCGGGAGCCTCCGACTGCCTGATATTCCAGCCAGAGATAAAGTTGCCGTTCAACTCTGCAACCGCCCTTTTCCAGCGCCTTAAATCGGAGTGTCGATACCCTTCGAACATCATTTCAATGGTGCGCTCTTGATGGATGATACTCCGAAGTCCCGCTTTCGACAAATATTTATCCGGTGACGTAGAGTAGTTGCTCCACGAGTCCTGTACCGTGGGGAGCCCGGCTCGTTCCCGGACCAAGTTAATGTATTGGTACACCTCATCGGAAGGGCCGCCATACTCATTGGCCGCCTCGGCGTAGAGCAGGTAGAGGTCGGCCAGACGAATAATCGGCCAAGGGTACCAAACCTGCACGTAGCCGGTGTTACGGACTTCGTTTTCGGGATGCACCATCTTTTTGGGCCAGTAGCCAGTGGGACTATGAAATTCGCGGTCGATCACGCCCGCTGATTGCCCCATTTTGCCCATCAAGTAAAAGGGCTCGTTATCGTTAAACCTTCCTTGTCCGTACCACACGCCCCCGTCAAAACCGATGCTCGCGTAAAACCTGTTTTCTCGTTTAAAGTGCAGTTTAGCGGTTGTATACCCTGCCATGATGTTGTACCTATCGGAATGCTCCGCTACTGCCAACTCGTACCTCCCGCGATAATCCCACTCTTTATCCTCATCCAGGGGCACACCGTTATCGGTATAAAATTGCTCAACCATTTTCAAGGGAGGACCATACCTTCCCGAAAGACCATATAGACTTATTTGCGGGTCCCAGCTTCGAGGCGTATACACGACCTGTGCAAGCCTGTTGTTCGGGTCTCCCCATAGGAGCTCGCAATTCCACCTCTCGGTGATGCTACCTCGTATGCCAAGCTGTATAATGGTTGTATCGGACAACTTGACTTGCCCCAACCTCCCGGTCTCCGCGTAGTACAGTTCATGCCCGTTTTCATGGGCGAAATCAATGGCCTCTTTGGCGGCTTCTGCAGCGATGCGCCACTTCTCCTCGCTATACTCTTGATTGAAGTAAGGGTTTCCATGGTAGTCAACAAAATGGGCGTAATCCGTGTTCCCGTTAAACAGCGGGCTGGCGGCCGTCACCAATACCCTCGCCTTAATCGCCATCGCGGCCACCTTGGTCAAGCGTCCCAGTTCCGTTGCCTCGCTCTCGATCACATCGGGCAGGCCAGGTATGGCCTCGTCCATCAGGTCAACGATGTAAGAGATCACATCGTCTACCGGTTCCCTCCTTACCTTCACCTCTTCCACGCCAGCGTCTATGGGCAAATTTTCACGCATAATGGGTATGGGACCATACTTTTCGAAGATCCAATACAAACAGTACGCTTTTATAAATTTCGCCTCCGCGCTCCATCGCACCAGTTCCATCTCTTCTATATCGGGCACCTTGACAACATTCTCCAAAAAAACGTTGCAGTCCCTGATGGTTATGAACAGACGCCGACCACCGTTTCCCCCATTCCAGTAATCTTGAATGGGCGACACCACATTTTGCTCCCCGCGTGCAATTCTCCATGCCACGTTGGTATTGTAGGGGTATACCCCCCACAGTTCATCGGATAGCATGAAACCGTTTTGGTCATTCGCACCATGCCTTGGCATCATCGAATACAACGTGAACAGGTAGCGCTCAGTGGTATTGCGCATGGAGAAGGCCTGGTCAAGCGTGGCCACGTTGTCGGGCACGATATCCATAAAGTCATCGCAAGATGCCAACAACATTGTAACCACGACCATCGTTAATAAAATTCTTTTTATATGTCTCATAGCCGTTAATTGTTAAAATGATAATTGAAGACCCAGGTTGTAGACTCTCTGGATGGGATACCCCAATCCGTTGCCTGCCATCTCCACGTCCCACAACTTAAACTTGCTCCAGAGCAGCAAGTTGGTTCCGTTCACGTAAAACCTCAGGTTACTCATTTTTAAATGGTTCGTCAATTTTTCAGGGAGA
>JAMNYO010000120.1 GCA_023622765.1 Bacteroidota bacterium
GGGACAGATCCTCTCGGTGTACGAGAACTTGTCGATGAAGATGCCGAAGAACGACTTTACCATCGGTATCGTGGACGACGTGACCTTTAAGTCGCTCCCCGTCAAGGAGGAGATCGCCATGGACGATACTGCCTACGAGGCTAAGTTCTACGGGCTTGGCTCTGATGGCACGGTAGGGGCCAATAAAAACTCCATCAAGATTATCGGGGACAACACCGATAAGTACGTGCAGGCCTACTTCGCGTATGACTCCAAGAAATCGGGCGGTTTTACCAGTTCACACCTGCGCTTTGGGGATAACCCCATTCGCTCGACATACCTGGTGAACACCCCGAACTTCGTGGCGTGCCACGTGCCGGCATACCTGAACCTGTACGACGTGACCAAGGGGCTGAAGAAGAACGGGACGTTCCTGCTCAACTCGGTCTGGCCCAAAGAGGAGGTGGGCAACCACCTGCCCGACAGGGTGAAGCGCTACTTAGCGAAAAACAACATCCGCCTCTACATCATCAACGCTACCCAGATCGCCAGCGAGATTGGCTTGGGCAACCGCACCAACACCATCTTACAGTCGGCATTCTTCAAGATATCCAACGTGATCCCGTATGACCTGGCCGTGGAGCAGATGAAGAAATTCATCGTCACCTCTTATGGAAGGAGAGGGGAGGCGGTGGTGAACATGAACTACATTGCCGTGGAGCGTGGTGGTAACGTCATCGAAGTGGAGGTGCCGAAGGAGTGGGCGAATATCGAGGTGAAGGACGAAGCTCCGGACAACGCGCCCGAGTTCATCCAGAAGGTGGTGCGCCCCATGAACGCGCAGCGCGGGTACGACCTGCCGGTATCGGCTTTCAAGGGCCGTGAGGACGGCACGTGGGAGATGGGTACCTCCGCCTACGAGAAGAGGGGCGTAGCGGCCTTTGTTCCGGTTTGGAATCCCGAGACCTGTATCCAGTGTAACCAGTGCGCGTACGTCTGCCCGCACGCGACCATCCGCCCGTTCCTGTTAGATGAGGAGGAGCAAAAGGGCGTGGGCGAGGGGGTAGATCTCCTCAAGGCGACAGGCAGGCAATTCGCAGGCATGGCGTTCCGCGTTCAGGTGGACGTGCTTGACTGCCTGGGCTGCGGCAACTGCGCCGATGTGTGCCCCGGCATGAGGGGAGCGAAGGCGCTGGAGATGGTGCCCATCGACACGCAGTACGACAACCAGAAGAACTGGGACTACATGATAGAGAACGTGACCAGCAAACAGCATCTGGTCGACGTGAAACTGAACGTGAAGAACTCGCAATTCGCGACACCGCTCTTCGAGTTCTCGGGGGCATGCTCCGGTTGCGGGGAGACACCTTACGTGAAGCTGATTACTCAGCTGTTTGGCGACCGAATGATGATCGCGAATGCGACCGGTTGCTCCTCCATCTACGGGGCTTCCGCACCGTCTACCCCCTACACCAAGAACGAGGAGGGTAAGGGACCGGCATGGGCCAACTCGCTCTTCGAGGATAACGCCGAGTTTGGTTACGGGTTCGCGATCGCGCAAGATAGCATGCGCGACCGCCTGGTGAACCTGATGGAGCAAGCGCTCGCGTCAGACGACTTCACCGAGGAGCAGAAGGCAGCCTTCCGCGCGTGGATCGAAGGCAAGGATGACGCGGACGCATCGAAAGCCGCCTCGGCCGAGTTGCAGAAGGTGCTGGTCAACTCCGATCAACCCATCGCTCAGGAGATCCTTTCGCTTGAGAAGTACTTCGTGAAGCGCTCGATATGGGTGTTCGGTGGTGACGGATGGGCCTACGACATTGGTTTCGGTGGGCTCGATCACGTGATCGCCAGTGGTCAGGATATCAACATCCTGGTGCTCGATACCGAGGTCTACTCCAATACCGGTGGGCAGTCCTCCAAGGCGACACCGATGGCCGCCGTGGCCAAGTTTGCCGCCGCGGGTAAGCGGATCCGCAAGAAGGACCTGGGCATGATCGCCACCACGTATGGCTACGTCTACGTGGCGCAAGTGGCCATGGGCGCGAACCAGGGACAGACGCTGCGGGCATTGAGAGAGGCCGAGTCGTACAACGGACCTTCCATCGTGATCGCTTACTCGCCCTGTATCAGCCACGGGCTGAGAAAGGGGATGGGACGTTCCCAGTTCGAGCAGAAGGAGGCGGTGGAGAGCGGTTACTGGCACCTGTGGCGCTACGACCCGCGTCTGGAAGCGCAGGGTGAAAACCCGTTCCAGCTCGACAGCAAGGAGCCGCAATGGGATAAGTTCCGCGACTTCCTGATGGGCGAGGTACGCTATACCCAACTCCTGAAGTCGTTCCCGGATGAGGCCGAAGAGCTGTTCGAGGCGGCGAAAGAGAACGCGCAGTGGCGTTACCGCTCTTACGTGCGGATGACCCAAGCGTCGTTTGAGCAAGAATGATGATCTATATTATCAACGGGCCTAACCTCAA
>JAMNYO010000034.1 GCA_023622765.1 Bacteroidota bacterium
AAGCTTGTCTGTTTTCTCCTTGTTTTCTTTTTTCAGGAAATCAATCTCGCTGTAAATGTCGTCGAGATCGGTGCAGCCGGCAATAATCATTATTGCTGCCAGCACGATGGTTGTTAGAATTTTTTTCATGTTTTTCACTTGTTATGGGTTGCCCCGGTATTTTATTATTTACAAGTCTATTCAAATCCGGTAAAGAGCTTCCGACTCCACAGTTTTCCTTTATTATTGTACGATTCCGTTTTAATAACACCCAGCCCCTTGCCTATCCTGGTAATGGACGTGGATGCTTTTTTGCCGATGAGTGGGTGGTCGGCTTCTACGGTTTGCTTGATTTTAAGGTGGTGCCAGGACTCTTTTTTTGCTGTGCTTCTCCTCCAAAAATAGGGGGAAATAAAACAGGTGTCAATAATAGGAATATATGGTTTTTTAAGAAAGAAGGAGGAAGCCAGAAGGAAACAGGTTGTAGAAAGGCTGCTGGTTAGTTAGGCAGGAAGGTGAGTAAGTAAGCAAGTAGTAGCAATCAGACCAACCGCTCTTTTATGGCTTTTATGGCAGCTTCTGATTTAGAGTTGACGGCAAGTTTCCTATAAATACTGTTGATATGTCCACAAACCGTGCCGATGGAGATGTAGCAATGGTCGGCAATCATCTTGTAGCTATCTCCGGCTACAAGCCGTTTCAACACATCGAGTTCACGTGCCGAAAGGGAATACCTGTTTTCAATCTTATGACTCGGCGAAGTAAAAAATTGGAGTACCTTGCGTGCTATTTCGCTCGACATGGGCGAACCGCCGTTTGCTAGCTCGGTAACCGCTTCAATGATTTGTATCGCGGATGCTTTTTTGAGCAGGTAGCCGGTGGCCCCGGCACGCAGCGCATCGAATATTTTGTCGCGGTCCTCTATCACAGTGAGCATCATCACGTTGATGTTGGGATATCTGTCCTTTACCAATCGGGTAGCATCAATACCGGAAAGGTAGGGCATGTCAATATCCATCAAAATAACATCGGGCTGTTCTATATCGCAATTTTCGAGAATACGGCGGCAATCCGGGTAGGCTCCGGCAAAGCGCAACAACCCCGAGCCTCTAACCAAGAAGGAGAGGCTTTCGCGTAGCGCGTCATTGTCCTCGTATATGGCGACTTTTATTTCTAACTTCATTTTTTAAAGATTTCGGCACTACAACGTGTTGAACATGGAGGTCCTTTAAAATCAATTGCAATCTTACAGATTACAAGCACACTTGTCAATCATAGGAATATATGGTTTTATCCCACCTTAGAGGTGAAAGTAACCGTTGTCCCTTTGCCAATCGTAGAGCGAATGGCAACCTTTCCACCAATTTTCTCGCCGCGATATTGCATATTGCGTAACCCGTTTCGCCCGTATTCTTTTGTTGTGTCAAAACCTTTTCCATTATCGGTTATCGTCATTTTTAAAACGGGGTGAGAATAGGCAAAGTCGATGATGGCTTCCGTGCACTCGGAATATTTTGCCGCGTTGTTCATGGCCTCTTTGGCTATTAAAAACAGATTTCGGCGTACATCCATCGGAACGGGCAAAGAGACAATATTTTCGGGGACTTCAATCGTGAACTTAATGTCGAGTGGCTCGAAAAGCGTCACGGCATATTCCCTGATACGCACGATAATGTTGTAAAAATTATCGTTTTGCGGGTTTACCGACCAAATAATGTCGTCCATGGACTCGAGCATATTCCGGGCATTGTTCCCGATTTTGCGCAGCATCTCTTCGGCATTTGGACTGTCATCCAACCGTGATTGCAACAAGTCGCTCATAATGGAAATACTGCTTAACGTTGAGCCAACATCATCGTGCAAATCGGATGCTATTTTCAATCGAATTTGCAGTTGCTTTTCCTTCTGTTGCTTTCGGTTTACATAAAGGGAGTAAAAAACCATTATGATTGCCATGGTAGAGAGCAATAAAAACCACCAGGTTTTCCAAAATGCTTGCCTTATGCTAAATTCAACAGATCGGTTGTATCCCAGCCAAACACCTTTATAGGACACATCTACCACGAAACGATATTTGCCCGGTTTTAAATTGGTGTAACGGGCTTCCAAAATATGGGTTGGCGAGTTCCAATCACTTTCCAATCCCTCCAACTTATAGCGATAGCGTACTTGATTGTAATCTTCAAAACAAATGGCCGTGTAGCCAAAAGTAAGGTTGTTTTGATTGTAGTTGACCATACGCGGGGTTCCAATTTCGTTATAAGGATTCCAATCAAGAATAGGTTGACTGTTAATACTTATATTTTCAATCATTAAATTGGACACGCTTGATTGTGAATATTTTTCCGCTTCGCCGAGCCATTTCACACCCACCTGTTCGTTACAGAAAACATTTCCATATCGGTCGACCGTGATTTTACAATCTCCACCGACGCTTTCAATCAGGCCGTTCCGCTCATCCGTTAGCATAAACGAGTTGTTATAGGGATTGAGATAAAGCAGCCCGTTATTTACCACCCACAGTCTGCCTTGCTTATCGGTAGTCATATACAACAGGGTAAGATCTTTCAGCCCGTCATCTGTCTGGTATACTTTGATATTGAATATATCTCTCGTTTTTTCTTCAAACTTAACCAATCCTTGTCCCTCTATGGTAAGCCATATGGCATTTGTCGTGTCCTTTACGATTGAATAGGTGTAGCCATCTCTTATCCCGATTTCCTGTAACTGTAACGGGATTTCGCGAGAAAACGTTTCTGTTTCAGGGTTGAACGTGCAAAAACCGGTACGGCTGCCTATCCAAATCCGCCCATATTGGTCCTCTTCAATCGCCCTGAAGTGAGTATTGCCATATAATGAAGTATGGTCTCGGGCATTATTCAGGAAATAATCTGCTTTCGTTCGCTCGGGATTTAGACGTGCAATACCTAATTTGCCCGTTCCAACCCACAAGTTGTTTTGGCTGTCTTCGAATACTTTGTATATCGTATTATTCCAAAAATGATTGTGGTTTGTATCCGGTACCGAAAATGGTTTTAACGTCTTACTTTGCTTATCAATGTACCAAAGTCCTCGTTGTGAGGTCGCCACCCAAATAACTCCGCGGCTATCCTTAAAAATATCATTGGCGTTGAACATCTCTTTTTTGTCTCTCTCGGGTTGGAAATAGGTCCATTCATGGGTTAAACTGTTCCAACAAGCCAACCCGTAACTTTCCCAGTGTAATCCAAAATAGTATTCACTGGTCTCCTCATCATGTAAAGTAACCGAAACCCAACCATGAGGGAAAGGGATATCAAGAAGTTCAAATCGTTTCGCCCTTAAGTTTTGTCGCCAAAGTCCATCTTTGCAACTTAACCAAAGTGCGCCATCCTTCAGTTTAAAGATATTCAGGTTTGCCTTGTCAAGCACATTGTAGGTCTGTTCTTGTTTAGGGGGAGATAATTCTTCGTCTTTTTTGTTAAAAATATACAGCCCCCTATCAAAGTCACAGACCCAGATCTCATCTTCGTTTTTCAACATGAAATCATTTACCGCACGAATGCGTTGGGTTATCTCTATACGGTCACCGGGCTTAGGATGGCCAAAGTTCTCCCAAGTTTCAGTGACCATATCAAAACGTGGTAGTCCTGAAATCCAACACATACACCACAAGAAATTTCCTTCTTGTCTGAATTTATACACGGGGGGCTGAGAACGCCAAAACGTGGTTTCCCTGTTTGGATAGATTTCGTGTATGGCATTCCGTTTTTTGTCGAAACTTATCAATCCACATTCGGTTCCCAACATCAATCGATTTTCATCAACGCTATGTTGCGTTATGCAGTACACCCTTTTGGCAAAAGCGGGACTCCCTTTGGTAATGGGTGGCGTTTTGAGATAATGGTTGGTTATACCCGACAAGTCAGATTTCAAACTATACAACCCGTTAAGTGCTGCCACCCAGATAGTTCCTTCTTTATCTTGAAAAAATTCATTAATCCATTCTACCGGATTTCCATCTTGATCGATTACCAGATTGGCGATTTTTTCGTTACGAATGTCCATCAATGAAATCCCATGTATCCCACCAATGCACAATAGCGTGTCACCAAGCAGGTAAAGCGACAGCAAATCGGTATCGATAATAGAAGTTGTGTCATCGGGTATGTTGTGGAAAATTTTGAAATCGTGCCCGTCATAACGCATCAGCCCGTGCCTGCCCGCCATCCACACGAATCCGCGACAATCTTGCACAAGGGCTAAAATATCGCGAATAGGTTCATCGCCAGGAAGTTTTATCTCCTTGAAAACGTACTCTTCAGCACGTGATTTTAATGGTAGCGTAGCTGTTTGCGCGGAAGCAGTGAAATGGATCAAGAAAAAAAGCGAAGCCACTATGCCTAATAAGCGAAAAAGGTGCAGCCTTATCCCGCTTGGCTTTAATTCCCGAATCTCGCGTACACGGCACATGTGATGAAATTTTTAAACGGAAATTCCTTCTACCGCCTTTTTGAGCCATTTGTAAGGGTAGTTTACTATATCGACCTTCACAACCTCGTCTCTAGCAATACATGCATTCGTTGCAGCCGTTTCAGAAGTGCCAAAGTTTGTCTTTCAACAAAAATAGATTAAAAAACCGCTTCTAACAAGCGTTTACGATAAAAATTAGGAAACCCTCCTAAATTAAGCATGAACAGTAAACATTTTAGAGACAAAAACGTTTTAAGAGCTAAACAGAACAATTAAAAAGGATAACATTATGGTAAGTAAAAGATTAGAAGCAGCTATCAACAAGCAGATTAACGCGGAATTATGGTCGGCATACTTGTATTTATCCATGTCGATGCACTTCAATAATGAAGGGTTGCCCGGCATTGCGAATTGGTTTTTAAACCAATTTAAAGAAGAACAGGACCACGCGCATAAGTTCATGAACTACATGAACGCGAAAGGAAACAGGGTGGAGTTAACCCCTATTGATAAAGTAGATACTTCTTGGAAAAGCGTTTTGCATGCTTTTGAAGAGACATTAAAGCATGAAAGGGTGGTAACCCAGCTCATTAACGACTTGGTAACCATTGCTAAGGAAGAAAAGGACTACGCCTCGGACAACTTCCTGCAATGGTTTGTGAACGAGCAGGTGGAAGAGGAAGAGACGGCGCAAGGTATTATCGACAGCCTGAGGCTGATTGGCGACAACGGTTTCGGTGTTTACTCACTGGACAAAGAACTGGGTACACGCACCTACACGGCCGCCGATGTTTCCGCAACCGGCGGGGAGTAAATGAAAGTCATTACTCCTTTTTCGGCTTTTTTGAGAAGGAGTGCATGATTTTGTAAACCGTGGGTACCACGATCAATGTAAGGAATGTTGACATCGCCATACCGCCGATAATGACCCACGCCATACCGTTGCGAAGTTCGGCTCCCGACCCTTTCGACAAGGCAACGGGAAGCATCCCGATCATGGTTGACAGTGCGGTCATCAAAATGGGACGGGTCCGGATCTGCACGGCTTGAATCAACGCCTCGTTCATTTTTTTCCCTTCACGACGGGCGTCATTGGCAAAGTCCACCAGCAAAATGGCGTTTTTAGCCACCAATCCCACCAGCATCACCAAGCCGAGCATGGCATAAATACTCATCGCTGTATTGGTTAACGCAAGCGCGAGTATCGCCCCCACCACGGATAGCGGAATAGAAAACATCACTACCAGGGGATCAGTCCAGTTGTTATACAATAGCACCATGGAGAGGTAGATTAGCAACAACGAGAGCATCAGTGCGGTAGTAAGGACATCCATCGAGTCGCTCATCTTTTTCATATCGCCGATTGTTTCGATTCGGATGCCTTTGGGTTTGTGTATGTTGTCTAACTTATTGAAAAAATGTTTTGAGATAGCACCTGCCGGTACGCCGTATGCCTGTGAACGGAGGGTTACGGAGCTATTGCGGTTGAAACGTTCGAGGCGGCTTGGTCCTGTTCCGAGAGAAATATCGGCAAATTGGGCAAGTTTCACGCTTTCGCCTCGTCCGTTAATAAAGGTGAGGTTTGCCACATCATCCGTTTGTTGACGATATACCCTGTCAGCACGGATATTTATATCATACTCGTAGTTGTCTTGGGTGTATTTTAGTTGATTGTTCCCTTGAAAATTCATCTGCATGAGCATACCCACGTTATCGAGGGAAAGGGCAAGTTCCGACATTTTATCTCTATCAACCGTTACCGTGATTTCGGGCGTAGCGTTCTCTACCGACAGTTCCTGCTGCATAACGCCCGGGACAGTTCCTAAAATGGTCAATGCCTGTTCGGCGAACAGCATCACCGAGTCGTTGTTATTTCCAGTGATAACATATTCAACGGCAGCTTTGGAGGCGGTTCCGGTTAGACTGACGCTAAAGATGTTTACTTTGGCATCGACTAAATAATCGGAAAGTGGCTTGCGAACGCGGGTGATATAGCTTTCGGTATCTTCTTTCTGCTTTTTCAGTTTCACATCCAACTCGGCGAGATAGGGTGTTCCCTTGGTGCTTTGCGTGTTATCGCTCGTGAGCCCTACCATGGTAACCACTTTGTCCACCTCGGGGCGGCTCAAAAACCATCTTTCGGCTCGCTGTACCAAAGCGTTGGACTCTTCCATCGATATATCTTTCGGCATTTCCAACTGCACGATAAATTCACTACGATCAATGTAGGGTTGAAATTCAAAATTGATAAATCCCAACGGGAAGAGTGCCATAACGGCTACGGTAATAAGTATGACAACCAACCCAACCCAACGCTTATGTCCCAGACCCCATTTCAGAATGCCCGCGATCCAGTTGCTGAATGATTTGATGCCTTTCTCAAAGCCGAGCAGCATTTTCTCGAAAATGTTTTTGCCGGTAAGCTCGTATATATTTCCGAAACGAGAGGTCAATAACGGTACCAACGTGAGGGCAGCCAGCAAGCTGAACATGATGGAAATAACGATGACGGCGCAAAACTGGCGTAAAATATCGGAAACAAGCGTGTTGGTAAAGATGATAGGCAAGAACACCACTGCCAATACCACGGTTATGGAAACCACGGTAAAACCTATTTCGTTTAGCGCATCCAATGTCGCCCGGACACGGTTTTTACCCATTTCAATATGGCGGTAAACGTTTTCAATAACCACGATGGCATCGTCAACCAATACCCCGATAACCAACGAAAGGGCCAACAGCGACATCAGGTTCAGCGTGAAATTGAACAGCTTCATACCGACAAACGTGGCTATTAATGAAACAGGAACCACCACCATCACGATAAGCGCGTTGCGGAAATTGTGCAAGAAAAACAGAATGACCAGCGATACCAATAAAATGGCGAGCATCAAGTCGGTGATTACCGAGCTAATGGATTGTTTGGTAAAAGTTGTGCTGTTCTGTGCCACCTCTATTTTCAATCCATCGTCCGAATAATCCTCTTCCAAACGATTAATCGTTTGCATCACCTGCTCGCTCACCTTTATGGCATTGGCATCAGACTGTTTCAGCAGGTTGAGCAAAATCGCATCCTGCCCGTTGACTCGCCCCAGTTTAACGGGATCTTTTACCGCGTCTACGACGTCGGCAACATCGCTCAGATGTATTTGTGCCCCGGTTTGGGTGGTTCTTACAACCAGGTTTCGAAGTTCGTTAATGCTTTTCATTTTTCCCGAAAGGCGTACGGCGGTTTGGCTTTCATCGCTGTGCAAGTATCCGGTCGGGAAATCGAGGTTGGCAGCACGAATAGCACCTTGTATCATCATCGGGGTGAGTCCGAAAGCGCTCATTTTTTCCTGATGCAGGTTGACCTGAATTTCACGTTCCATACCCCCGATTAAAGTGATTTTCGCAACACCTCTTACACGAGATAGTTCCGGAACTACACGTTTGTCAATAAGGTCGTAAAAGTCAGTCGGCTCCATCTCGGATTGTGCAGAAAGGATCAGAATGGGTTTTTCATCCACCGATATTTTCGAAATGGTGGGCGAAAGAATATCCCGTGGGAGCTCCGAGCGCTTCGCGTTGAGCAGATTTTGCGCATCGGTAACGGCTTTGTCGATATCTATTCCGTAAGAGAAGGAAACGATTATCATCGACATCCCTTCGAATGAAAATGATTGCATCTGGTCGATCCCCTCCATGCTCGAAAGAGCGTCTTCCGCTTTTCGCGTGAGTGAATTTTCCACTTCGCTTGGCGAGGCACCGGGATAGATGATTTGCACATTGAGTATCGGGGGTGCAAACTTGGGCATCAGCTCGGCACTCAGGGATTTATAGCTCAGATAGCCAAAAACCGTCAAAAGCAGGAAAAGCACCATAACGTATATGGGGCGTTTTATGGATAGGTTTGTAATCTTCATCTTCCCATTTATTTGATCATTCAATATACGCTATATCATTGTATATTTTTCACTGCCACTCCGTCGGGACTATTTTAAAGCGCCGCTCGGCGTGGGCTATGTCACTTTACAGGTTTTACCGCCACTCCATCGGAAACGTTTACCAGTCCGGCAACAACAATGCTGTCGCCCGGATCGATTCCCTGCACGATTTCAATATGTTCGTCAAGCATGTTGCCGGTAACTACCGTCTGTTTTCTTACAATGCCGTTTTTCACGACAAAAACATGTGCAGCCAGCACACTGCCACGAATAGCCCTACGAGGGATAAGAATGCCACTTTTTGTTGTATCACCACCGAAAAAGAGCGTAACCAGCGTACCCGGTTTCAACGCCTCCTGTTTCCCTGTAAGTGTAATTTCAACGGGGAAGTGAAGGGAGTGATCGGCTTTATCGCTGACGAAAGAGACCGTTCCGAAAAAGGTTTCTTCGGGAAACAATTCACTTACCACCCTTACCGCTTGCCCTTTGCTAATCAGTAATCGCTGCTTTTCGTTAATGAGACTTTTCACTTTAAGCCGTGAGTCGTCGATAATATCGAATAGTTTGGCTCCCGGGTTCAGGTAGCTGCCCACCTCGACGTAACGTTTATAGATTTTTCCCGCCATGGGTGCCTTAATTGACGAGTCTGCGAGGCGGCGTTTAGCAGTAATAAGGCGGCTCTCCGCGGCAATCATCTGTGTTTGGATATTATCTAACTGCTGGTCGGTTACCCCACCCTGTGCATTAGAACTCTTAAAGCGTTCGTAATCTTTTTTCAGCGCTTCAAATGAGGCTTCACTCGATACAACATCGGCACGAAGCATCTCGTTATCAAGTTGAATCAACACTGCCCCCTTTCCAACGCGGTCGCCTTCATCGGCGTATATGGTTACGACACGTCCTGCCACATCCGATACGAATGGCAGGTCGTGCAACGCCTCAAGTAGACCATTCGAGGTGAACTCCACGGAGTAGGTGCTGTCTGAAACGACCATCATCTTTACAGCAACAGCGTCCGAAATATCGGCCACCATTTTCGTTTTTTCAGCGGTCGATCTCTTGTTCAGTACCAAGACCAATGTAATAATGCCAATTATGGCACATACAGAGAGGATATAAACTATTTTTTTCATACGATTATTTTATCTTTACATTTCAGTGTATGAACCTTTAAATAGGTCGGTTTCATACAAAACTCTATCTATTTTTCAGCAACTAAATCACGGATGCTACCATCGGCTTTTTTCAACTCTATATATGCCTTCATGTAATCGTTCAGCGCGTTGGCATAACTCATCTGTGCCTGAACAAGCGACTGGCTGGCATTTAGAACATCGGACATGGACGATATGCCGAGTGCAAAATTATTATCGGTAATTTGTAACACCTCTTCCGCTAATTTTTGGTTGTCTCGCTGCAAAGCTATCGTATGACGGGTATCCTCAAGCTTGATTCGCGCGTTCCTGTAAGCCATGTTCAAGGACTGTTTAAGCATTGCGGCATCTTCTTCCGCCTTCAACAGTTCGACACTGTTCTGTCTGATTTTTGATTGGCGGGAAAAACCACTGAAAACGGGTATTCTCAGGCTTAATCCAATCACAGAGGTCGGATACCAATAATTGGTCTCCCCCCTGAAAAATTGGTCGCTTACCCCGTTGTATTGATAATTAAACATTAACGACAAGGTGGGAAGGTTTTCGTAAAGTGCCGATTTTCGCTGTAACCTGACCATTTCCTGCTTTTTCATAACCAACAAATAGGGCGTTTGCGCTTCCACGAAGAAAGGTCGTAGAGTTGCCATTTCTACCCTTTGTTCTAGGAGACTCAGATTAATCGGTTCGATTCTCATCAACTGGTTAATATCCAGACCCATCTGGAACTTCAATAAATTCTTCTGCACCTCTGCCACATTTTCTATCGCTGTTTTTTGTGTCGTGAGGTTTACAAAATTCACTTTCAGCCGATCTACATCCACCTTTTTCACCAAGCCGTTAGCATAGTTTGCTTCTATGGTTTCCTGCATCCTGTCCATCAACTCGATGCTTTTCTCCATCTGCTTGACGGCGTATTCCGTGCTTTGGATGGCATAAAAAAGAGTGGCCGTCTGAGCGATTACATCCTCTTCGCTTGACTCAGCTCCCAACGCCGCCATATTTTCAGCAGTTTTGGCAATCTCGAGAGCATTAAACAGCGAAAAATTAACTATTTGCTGGTTGAGGGCCACGCCAGCATTGGCGTTGTAAGCCATACCCATTTCAATGGTCATGTATTTGGATGCATCCGGATCTTGGGCATCAGGGGGCAACATGCTGTTAATGAAATTGGGCATAATGAATTTCGCCTTTTTCAGGTTGTTGTTCAGGTTGGCCGAACTGCTCACTTGAGGTAGTAAAGCCCCCAACACCTCTTTTCGGGCGTAGGCTGCTTTTTCTCGGTCATATCGCGTCTTTTTTAGATTCTGGTTGTTTTTAACGGCGTACTCAATACAGTGTTGTAAAGAGTATACCTCTTGTGCAAGTAGGTTCGACAAAGCGAGGAAAATGCAACAGCCCACACATGTGGCTTTGATAATCAGCGTTCTCCTGCACAACCCCAACAATTTTCGAGTTTTCTTCCCGTCTGTAGCTGATTTACATATCGGTTTCATGATTAAAACGTTTATTTTCAAGCGAAATAGTTTTCAAGGGTGTTTGATGATTATTTTATCATATCGATTTCATAATGCGATGTCATAATAGCTGTTTCCCTTTTTCCGACAGAAGAGCCCGCAGGTTGTATTCAACGATATCCTCGAAATAGTTTGTTGAAACATACGGGTTGTTGTTGATGAGGCTGTTGATGTAATAGCCAAAAATGGAATAGGACAAGTAGCGACTGATAAATTCCACGTCCAAATCCTGACGGTAAACGCCCTCACGGATCCCTTGCCTGAGGTTTGCCTCCATTTTGTGTTGAAATGAATCGGAACCGATCAGGTGCTCCGACATGGCTTGATTAGGATTCAGCCGCATCAGGTCGTAAAAGAACAGGGGACTCAACACGGTGAAAAAATGGTTGAGCAGAGAAAAACCATCGCGTAGGTTATCAATAGCAGAACGATTGGAATCGTCCAATCCATTGATCGTTTCCCGAAAATCCGCTGAAATGGATTGAATGCACTCTTTTAAAAGTTCATCCTTGGAAGAAAAATGGTTGTACAGTGTCTTTTTCGTGATGCCCATTTTCCCGGCGATCTCCTCTAAAGAGAGACGCAAACCATCCTGCTTAAGCACTAAAATTGCCTTGTCGATGTATTTTCTTTTACGCTTATTTTCACTCATATTGTCGTATCAGTAATATTTGGATGAAAAACTGACACAAAAATACACCATCTATATTATAAAAGTGTAATGTGTGTAAATATTTAACCTTATTTAATTATCGTGTGGCTTAATGTAGGGATGTATTTATTAAAGGGGGGTCATGCTATGACAATAGCCAAAATAGGCAAAGAAACCCGACAAGGCAGTTGTTGGGGCTATCTTGCAAAGAGATTAGCATTAAGGTTAATCGTGTCTCCCTTTTTACTTCTTCAGGAACTCGGTGAGTATAAAGATGGTTTGGCCGTCTACCCTACCTTGCACGTGCGTTGGATCTTCTTCCGAAAGACGGATGCCTCGAACTCGCGTACCTCGTTTTATCACCATGGAGGAGCCTTTCACTTTAAGGTCTTTGATAACGGTCACGTCGTCACCGTCAAAAAGCTCGTTCCCATTGCTATCCACTACCTTCCCCGACTCGTTGGCCGCCTCCATATCCTCCTGCGTCCACGCGTGAAAACACTC
The DNA here is from genome assembly GCA_023622765.1 of Bacteroidota bacterium. Lineage (GTDB taxonomy): Bacteria > Bacteroidota > Bacteroidia > Bacteroidales > Dysgonomonadaceae > Proteiniphilum. The sequence continues at coordinate 12,182 of JAMNYO010000034.1, forward strand.
CGTGCAGTGAAACAGGGAGCCATCAAAGTAGGTGACGCTGCTTTGGCATTTAATGCAATTGGGTGTTTGTGCCATGTTTCTTGTTTTTTATTTGGTTATATAATCTTGATTCCTCGTGCTTCGCACAGCTCCAGGGCCATCTCCCGAAGGCGGAACTTCTGTATCTTGCCGCTGCCAGTCATCGGGAACTCGTCCACGAAAAAGACGTAGCGCGGTATCTTGTACTTGGCGATCTTCCCCTTGCAGTAGTCGCGCACGTCCTCGGTTTCATACTCGTAACCCTCCTTTAGGATGATAAAGGCGCCCACGTCCTCCCCGTACCGTTCCGAAGCCACGGCCACCACCTGCACGTCTTGTACTCCCGGCATACGGTAGAGGAAGTCTTCCACCTCCTTGGGCGATATATTCTCACCTCCCCTAATGATCATATCCTTGATGCGCCCGGTGATACGGTAGTTGCCGTTCTCATCTTTCATCCCCAGGTCGCCCGAGTGCAGGAAACCGTTCTTATCAATCACTTGGGCAGTAGCCTCGGGGTTCTTGTAATAGCCTTTCATCACGTTGTAACCACGGCAACACATCTCGCCCTCTACGCCCACGGGGCACTCCTTCCCGGTCTCGGGGTCGAGTACCTTCACTTCGGTGAACTCGTACGCCCGTCCCACGGTAGCACACCGCACCTCGAACGGGTCATCCACCCTACTCTGCGTCATCCCGGGCGCAGTCTCGGTGAGCCCGTAGACGCTAGTCAGGTCCATGTACATCTTCTCGTTCACCTCCTTCATCAGCTCCTCGGGACATAGGGCACCGGCCATGATACCCGTCCGTAACGAACTCACATCAAACAACTTGAACATCGGGTGGTTCAACTGGGAGATAAACATCGTGGGCACACCGTGCAACACAGTGCATCGTTCCTTATGGACAGAGGCCAGCGTCACCAGCGGATCGAACCGCTCTACCATCACCTGCGTGCTCCCGTGCGTTAGGCAGCACATGGTGGCCAGCACCACCCCGAAGCAGTGAAACAAGGGAACGCAGATGCAACACTTGTCATCCGACGTGAACTTCATATGCACCCCCGTAAGGAAGCCGTTGTTCACGATATTGTAATGGGTGAGCATCACCCCTTTGGGGAAGCCGGTCGTACCGGAAGTGTACTGCATGTTCACCACGTCGTGGCATCTGGAAAACGCACGCAGACGGTCGAACTCATCGTCAGGCACGTTACCCCCCAACAGCAGCAACTCAGCCGTGTTGTACATACCGCGGTACTTCTCTTGCCCAATGTAGACCACGTTCTTGAGTTCGGGGAATCGCTCCGAATGAAACGTTCCCCGCCGGGTAGTTTTCAACTCGGGAATAAGCCCGTAAATGATGTCGGTATAATTGCTTCCCGCCGCACCGTCCGTCATGCAGAGCGTGTGCATATCCGAATCCTTCATTAGGAAGGCGATCTCCTCCGACTGGTAGTTGGTATTCACCGTGACCGCCACGGCACCTATCTTGGCCGTCGCGTAGAGGAAGGTGAGCCAGTCGGGCACGTTCTGCGCCCAGATGCCCACGTTGCTGCCACGGGTCACCCCTATCGCGATAAGCCCCTTGGCCATGTTGTCGACCCGCTTGTTAAAGGTGTCCCACGTGAAGCGCAGATCACGATCGGAGTAAACGATATACTCCTTATCCGGCGTTTTTTCCGCCCAGTACTCCAGCCAATCGCCCACGGTCTTTTCAGAAAGGCTTAAGCTGCTTATGTTGCTCATATTCGTTGTCGTTATTGTTGGTAATTTTACGCGGGCGCATAGACCACGCCCAAGATGGTAGCCGTGGAGTTATCCCCGGCGGTCACCAGGTGATCCACGATAGAGTCGTAATAGATGCTATCGCCCGGGTGCAACTCGTAGGTCTCTTTTCCGTAGTAGACCACGAGGGTACCCTCCAAGACGTATAAAAACTCCTCCCCCTCGTGCGAGGAGAAACTTTTCTCGCCGTTAATGGGCCGAATCTCAATCAGGAAGGGCTCCATGTTCCTACCAGCCTTCTTGGCCGCCAGCGAAGCGAAGTCCATGTGGGAATGGTCATCGGTCAAGTGGCTCGTGAAGGTGACGGTGGGGAAGTTCTCAGTGTGTCGCGTAACAACCGGCCCCATCGCCTCGGTATCATCAAGAAAGGTGCCGGGACGTACTCCCAGCGCTCGGGCTATCTTGATGATCGACGCGAGCGAAGGTATCCGCTCCTCTTCCAGTATCCGTTTCACCTGGGGTACCGTCAATCCGCTACCCTCGGCCAACTCTTCTGCCGAAATCTTTTTAGCGGCGCATAAATTTTTAATCTTTTCTGTAACAGCTGCCATCTTATAAAATTAAGTTTAAGACACGAAAATAGAAAAAATATATCAATACTTGATGTTTTTAAATAGCACCCGGTTTTCGCGGGCCTCGTTCAACCGGACTAGGATTTTCTCGCGGCTATAGTCAGAAAACTCGTCAACATCGTTTCCCATGATCAGGCTCAGCAAGGTGCGAAGCTCCTTGTCGGAGAACTGATTCATGATCTCATCAAACGGCTCTTTCGATCCAATCTCGAAACGAATGAAGGCCAGCCTCGATTTCGCGGTGGGGTAGCTGGGTTCAAGCTCGAGGAGCTCCTCAAGGTACTGGGCTGCCTGCTCGAATTTCCCCTGAACCACGCTAACGTTCGCCAGCCGATCAAGTACATCCTCGTTCCCCTCCGAAACGAGCGCCGCCTTAATGTACGCACCCTCGGCACGGGGGTAATCCTTCTGGTGAAAAGCCAATTCCGCCTCCAGCATGAAATAGTCGAAGGTTTCCCGTTCCTCTTCGGGCACCTGATATAACAGCTCGTTGGCCTTTTCATAATCGCCGGTATACACGCATATGAAAGCCCGCTTGATCACGATCCCCTTGCTCCCAAACAGCGCCTCTTTCCTATCGATCAGCCGTACCAGCTCATCATACCGCTCCAAGGTCGCATAGGACTCGAAAAGAGAATCGTACACCGCCTCGTCGTCAGGGGAGCGTTGCAAGCACTCCTCGAAGAGGGCAATGGATTCATCCACGTTATCATTCAGGAACAGCGACAAAGCCTTCATTTTCAGTACGCTTACATCCTCCTCGTTGATGGTGATCGCGAAATCAAACGCATCGATCGCCTTATCGTGCTGCTCGTTCATAGAGAAGAGCTTACCAATATTCACCCATCCCTCGAAGGAGTATGGGTCAATATCCAGAAGTTGGTTGTTGTAAATAATGGCCTTTTCGTAATCACCTTTCATCTCATACGCGTAAGCAAGATCCACGATGGTATCGATGTTGGTATGGTTGATGCTCATGCTCTCTTCGAGCAGCTGTATACCACGATCAAACTGGTCCACATCATTCAGCAAGTACCCCACCTCGGTGATGAAGTAGTAGTAATCACTCGATGTCATGTTTCTGCCCAGCACATTGTTGATCAACTCGTTTGCCTCACCGTCATAGCCAAGGGAAAGCAGCGACTCGATCTTCAGCAACAGGAAGTCCACATCTTCATCATCCGAAATCCACTGCATGTACTCGAGGGCCTCCTCGTACATCTCGGAAAAGACTAAGAGCTTCACCTTCATCAACATTAACTCGTGACTGCCAGGATGCATCTTCAGCCCCTCTTCGACGAGCCGTTCCGCCTCTTCGCTGTCACCCTCCGAATTGTAGTAGTCGGCCAGCAACGCGAACTCATCGGCATCGAAATACATCGCTTTACCAAGCACGCGCGCCTGCTCGTACTTTTCCACCAATGATTGAATATCCAGCTCGCTATCTTCCATTTAAACGCTCCTTCGCTCTATTACCATTCCCAGAAAGGTCTTTGACCTTGCCAGCAGACCATCTACCGTTAAAGCCTTACCAACCCTACTTTGCTCCTCCCTTCCAAGAGTCCCTAAGGGCAACCGTCCGGTTAAAGACCAGCGCCCCGCTTGTTGAATCGGGGTCCACGTTGAAGTACCCGATTCGTTGGAACTGGAAGTTCTCAAGTGGTTTCACGTCAGCAAGGTACTCCTCTACCTTGCACCCTTTTCGTACCACGAGCGATTCAGGGTTGATTAAATCTTTAAACTCCTTATCCTTTTCCGCCAATGGATCCTCCACCATGAAAAGGCGATCGTACAGCCGCACCTCTGCATCGAGGCTATATGGCACGGAGACCCAGTGGATGGTACCCCTCACCCTTCGGTTCGCCTCAGGCATACCGCTCTTGGTTATCGGGTCGTATTCGGCATACACTTCTACCACGTTCCCCTCGTTATCCTTCTTGCACCCGGTACATCTCACGATGTAACCGTTCTTAAGTCGCACCTCGTTGCCCGGCGTCAAACGGAAATATTTCTTGGGCGCGTCTTCCATGAAGTCGTCCCGCTCGATCCACAGCTCGCGGCTAAACTTCACCATTCGGCTGCCCATGCTCTCGTCCTCCGGGTTGTTAATCGCCTCCATCTCCTCCACCTGCCCCTCGGGGTAGTTCGTGAGGATCAACTTCACGGGATCAATCACCCCTGAAACCCTGGCCACCCGTGCATTCAGGTCCTCCCTCACCGCGAATTCCAACAGGGAGACATCGTTCATCCCGTCGTACTTGGTGTAGCCTATCTTGTCGATAAAGCTACGGATTGCCTCCGGCGTGTAGCCCCTACGGCGCATCCCCGCGAGTGTCGGCATCCTCGGGTCGTCCCACCCGGAAACCAGCCCATCTTGCACCAGTTCCAGCAGTCGGCGCTTGCTCATCACCGTGTAGGTTAGGTTAAGGCGGTTAAACTCCGTCTGCCTCGGGCGGTAATTACTGTCCGCCAACTGGTCGATAAACCAGTCGTACAACGGCCGGTGCACCTCGAACTCAAGCGTGCAGAGCGAGTGCGTCACCCCCTCGAAGTAGTCGCACTGCCCATGTGCGAAGTCGTACATCGGGTAGGCCTTCCACTTCGTTCCCGTTCTGTGGTGCGGTATATGAATGACCCGGTAGATGATCGGGTCCCGCATGTGCATATTGGGCGAGGCCATATCGATCTTGGCCCGAAGAACCATCTGCCCCTCGGGTATCTCTCCGCTATTCATCTTGTGGAACAACTCCATCGACTCCTCAACGGGACGATTCCTATAGGGGCTTTCCGTTCCTGGAACGGTCGGTGTCCCTTTTTGGCGGGCTATCTCCTCGGACGACTGCTCATCGACGTACGCTTTGCCCTCCCTGATCAGTTTCTCCGCGAAATCCCACAGCTGTTGGAAGTAGTCGGAGGCGTAATAGACGCTATCCCAATGAAAACCTAGCCACTCGATATCCTCCATGATGGAGTCGACATACTCCACCTCCTCTTTCACGGGGTTGGTATCGTCGAAACGGAGGTTGCACGTGCCGCCATATTTTTCAGCGATACCGAAGTCGATGCAGATCGCCTTGGCGTGCCCAATGTGCAGGTAGCCGTTTGGCTCCGGAGGGAACCGGGTCTGCACACGTCCATCGTTCCTTCCCACCTTCAGGTCGTTCTCCACTATCTGCTCTATGAAATTCAAGCTCTTCTTGGTCTCTTCCATTGTAGGATTTTCAGTTGTCATATTGTTATTATTCGTTAGTTCCTTATTGCATGGAGACCCGTGCGAACGGCACGACGTCCGGTTCGCAAAACAGGCCATTCAGGTACTTGTAATACCCGGTTATCGCCACCATCGCCGCGTTATCGGTCGTGTACGCGAACTTGGGGATATGTATCTTCCAACCACGCATTGGAGCACACGCCTCCAACGCGTTTCGCAGTCCCGAGTTGGCTGAAACACCACCGGCCAGTGCCACCTCATTTACGCCAAGCTCCTTCGCGGCAAGGCAAAGCTTATCCATTAAAATATCGACGATCGTCTGCTGCAGCGAAGCACAGAGGTCCCTCTTATGCTTATCGATAAAACCCGGATCCTCTTTCAACTCGTCGCGCAGGAAGTACAGGAACGACGTTTTCAGCCCGCTAAAGCTGTAGTCATACCCGTCGATCCTCGGCTTACTGAAAGTGAAACGCCCCGGGTCGCCCAATTTCGCCAGGTGATCCACCTCAGGGCCACCGGGGTAGCCGAGACCCATCACCTTCCCGCATTTGTCGAATGCTTCTCCAGCCGCGTCATCGATGGTCTGACCGATGATCTCCATATCGCTTGTAGACTTCACTAAAATGATCTGCGAGTTCCCTCCCGATACCAACAGGCAAAGGAAAGGGAAATCGGGTTGATTCCTATCGTTTTCATCCTCCTTGATAAAATGAGCCAGCACGTGCGCCTGCAGGTGGTTCACCTCGATGAGCGGGATACCAAGCGCGGAAGCGAACCCCTTCGCGAAAGAGGTACCCACCAGCAACGAGCCCAACAGCCCCGGCCCCCGGGTGAATGCCACGGCCGACACCCCTTCCTTGGATATACCCGCTTGCTTGAGCGCGTCATGCACCACGGGCACGATGTTCTGCTGGTGCGCACGCGACGCCAGTTCCGGCACCACGCCCCCGTACCGCTCGTGCACCGCCTGCCCGGCGATCACGTTCGATAGGATAACGCCGTCCCTCACTACCGCTGCCGACGTGTCGTCGCACGAGGATTCGATTCCTAAAATCGTTACCATCAAGCCATCGGATTTAGGAGACAAAGATACTACAAAAAAGCGTGTGATTTCACCAAGTTCTAGCGATTACCGGATTTTATCGAACTTACAACGTTGCACCTACCCTAACCGCTCCCAGTAACCCGGCGGGATGGTCACGGTAGGTAAACCGGTGCACGTACTCTACCCTCAAAAAGCCCAGGATATTGGTGATCCCAAACGTTCCCTCCACGTAAGGCAAGTTATCGTAGTATCGCGATACCGGTGGTAGCAGGTAGGTTCCGGTGGCACCAGGCAGGTTCTTGTCACTCAACCGTCCGTAAGCAGCCCTCACCGTGATTAGTTCCCTTACCTTCAGACGATTTAACAGGTTGACCCGCGAAAACAACAGCTCCTCCCCAACGAACGTCATCCGCAATGTCACCTGCTCATCCGCCACGAACTCAAGCGCACGGCTCAAGAAGAATGCATTGTTTTCTACATGGTGACAAATACGTTGGTTAGGGTACACCAGCAACGGGAACGGCACCGCGTTCCATACCTTCATCGCTTCGCCCACCATGTCGAGGCGGGCCGCGTTACCCAACAGGAAACGTTTTTGTACTGACAGCTCCGTCCTGTGAAACGGCACCTCACCACCCAGGAAGTTATCTATCCCGATGGAGTGCGATAAGAAAAAGACGGGGCTTGTCATCTCCAGCGGCCTCCTCTTTCGCCTTTGTTGATCGTACGCCTCTCTCACGGAGTAACGCAGTTGGATACCCACTTCAGCGGTGTTCAACGCATCGGATCGGTTTACCACCTCATTATTCAACCACTCGAACGCCAACTCCCCTTGCGGCCGCAACCGGGAGCGGCGCACCCACAAGATGTGGGCCAGCCCGTTGCGGTATTCCCGCTCGTAATTCAGCTCCCCGAAGTCACGGTAGGTGGCTTCATTGAGCGACCGCCGGTGGGTTATCAGCAACATGTTATTGGGTGAACGGGGATGCATCTCGCCGGGCGAGTAGAGGTCGTTCTCGTAAACCAGCCGCAGGTTATTTTTCGGGAACTCCTCCTCGTGGTACGTTTTTTTAGTGAACGAGTAAATCGCCTCGCCCCGGTACTTGAAGCGCTGGTCCTTAAGGCCGTACGCCACGTATCCCTTCACGAAAAAGTGAGGGTTTAACCTCGAGTTGGAGGCGATACCCGCCCGTAACCGTACCCCCTCAATGGGGTTGTAGGTGGATAACGTCTGTATCCTCCCGAAGTCGAACCGGTTCGTCTCGGGATTACCCAGCGGCACCCAATCGCCTATAACGATGTTGACCGCCCGGTTAAGAAACCCGGGAGAACCTTTGGATTTTTCCGGGGATGTCACTTGGGAATGTGAAAGCGTCTCAGCATGTGAATCGTGAGAAGCCCGGGAATCTGGCACGGTACTCTTCGTATCATCTGCGAAAAGTAGACCACACAGCATCCATAATAAAAGGGGGATTACCGTTTTTTTCACTTTGCATTCTATTAATAACAACAATAAAGATCTGTTCATAATGATACTAAATGGCAGGTGGTCAATTCACCACGTTCGTCTACAATACAGATAACGCTTTGGTTAAAGCTTCCTGTACCTAACCCGCTTGGGTTCCACGTTGCCGAGACGCATCTTCTTGTTCTCCTCGTACTCGCTGTAGGAGCCTTCAAAGTAGAACACCTCGGAGTTGCCTTCAAACGCCAGGATGTGGGTACAAATACGATCCAGGAACCAGCGGTCGTGCGAAATCACCACGGCGCAACCTGCAAAATTCTCTAATCCCTCCTCTAGCGCCCGCAACGTGTTGACGTCAATGTCGTTGGTCGGCTCGTCCAGCAACAACACGTTAGCCCCCGCCTTAAGCGTTAGCGCCAAATGCAAACGGTTCCGTTCCCCGCCTGACAACACACCACACAGCTTCTCTTGATCGGCGCCGGAAAAGTTGAAACGGGCAAGGTACGCACGTGCGTTGATATCCCTACCCCCTACCCTCACGAACTCCGAACCGCCGGAGACCACCTGGTAGACCGTCTTATCGGGGTCGATAGCCGCGTGTTGCTGATCCACGTAGGCCGTCACAACAGTCTCTCCCACCTCGAACGTCCCAGCATCGGGTTGCTCCATCCCTTGAATCAACCGGAAGAGCGTGGTTTTACCCGCCCCGTTCGGGCCAATCACCCCAACGATCCCGTTAGGCGGAAGTATGAAGTTGAGATCATCAAACAGCAACTTATCCCCGTATGCCTTCTTCACCTGCTTCGCCTCGATGACCTTGTTGCCGAGGCGGGGGCCGTTAGGGATAAAAATTTCCAGCCTCTCTTCTCGCTCCTTCTGGTCCTGATTCAGCAGCTTCTCGTATGAGTTGAGGCGTGCTTTTCCCTTCGCGTGGCGTGCCTTTGGTGCCATGTTGATCCACTCCAGTTCCCGCTCCAACGTCTTACGCCGCTTGCTGGCCTGTTTCTCCTCTTGTGCCATCCGCATGGTTTTTTGTTCCAGCCACGAGGTATAATTCCCTTTCCAAGGGATACCCTCGCCGCGATCCAGCTCAAGGATCCAACCCGCCACGTGATCCAGGAAGTAACGGTCGTGCGTGATACAGATGACCGTTCCCTTGTACTGCTTCAGGTGTTGCTCCAGCCAGTCGATCGACTCCGCGTCAAGGTGGTTGGTCGGTTCGTCCAGCAGCAGCACATCCGGCTCCTGTAAGAGGAGGCGGCAGAGGGCCACGCGGCGCCGCTCTCCACCCGACAACTCGTGAACCGGCTGCTCTTCCGGGGGGCAACGCAGGGCATCCATCGCCCGCTCCAGTCGGTTATCGATACTCCACGCATCGGAGGCATCCAGCTTATCTTGCAGTACCGCTTGCCGGGCGAATAGCGAGTTCATCTTCTCCTCGTTCTCGTAATACTCGGGCAACCCGAACTTCTGGTTAATCTCCTCGTACTCGTTCAGCAAGTCCATCACCGGTTGCACCCCCTCCCGCACCACGTCGATTACCGTCTTACGGGGATCCAGTTGCGGGTCCTGCTCCAGGTAACCCACCGTGAACTCTTTATCGGACACCACTTCACCCTGGTACTCCTTCTCGATCCCCGCGATAATCTTCAACAGCGTCGATTTCCCCGAGCCGTTCAACCCGATGATCCCGATCTTGGCACCGTAGAAAAAGGAGAGGTAGATATCTTTCAGTACCTGCTTGTGTGGCGGGTACATCTTGCTCACCCCCACCATCGAAAAAATAATTTTCTTATCGTCAGACATACGCTTTTATATCATCAATGTATCAACTTATTATAATCTATTTGCCTCGTTAACCCACATATGACACGCTACACGAAACATGCAACAATAACACGCAACACTCTACCTAACGGGGCACAAAGATAGTGGTTATTTCTGGAAACTGCACTTGAAACGCAGCACGCACTCCTCACAGAGGGGATTACGCACCTTGCACACGAGGGCGGAAAAATCGAGGATTGCCCAGTTTAACTCCTTGCATGCCTTCACGTTGGTCACCTTTTTCGCCAACTCCTGGATCTTCTTGTCGTTCCTCACGTCCTGTACTTCGCCTGGGATGAAATAACGCTTCAGTAACCTCGACATATTGACGTCGATCAAGGGAGCCCGTCGTTTTAACACGAACAGCTCATAGGCATTCGAGGTATAGAGCGAAGCGAAGCTCGAATCGTTCAACTCGTCCCTGTTTTTGGGTAGCTCACCGTTCTTCAGCTTATACTCATCGATGATCTTGCGCATCCTCTTTGCCCGGTGCTTATAAAGTCCAAGTGGCTTGAACACCTCCTCCAACTCCTCATCTGTAGCCTGGATCAAATGGTTCCAATCGGGGTAACGACCAAAAAAAACCGGGTAGTATTGTGCGACAGTCTCCGCCCGGGTTCGCTGCAACAACACCTCGCTAAAAACCAATTCGAAGTTGGTCACTCCCTCCCGCCTCCATGGGAAGTTCCTCCCATTGACCTCGAACCATTTCAGCAAATGGTACCGAAAGTACCTCGTTTTGTTTTTATCATCCATAAGGTGTAAAAATAGAATTAAACATCCGTATTTGCAATCTATTACGGTTTTTTGTCCCAATTTATTTCCACTTGACAAAAAGAAATTGTATTTTTGTGATTCAAATTAAAAGATAGTTTTTAGGGCTCTTTTCTTCTAATAATGGTGAAACGGTTGCAGACGAACGCATCGTTTTATAATGCTCGGGAAGAGGCTTATTCAACGACAATCATTAACAACTAAAACTCAATAAAGTATGATTAAAGTAGGTATTAATGGATTTGGCCGCATCGGACGATTGGTGTTCCGTGCAGCTCAACAAAGGGACGACATTCAAATTGTGGGTATCAATGACTTGCTGGATGTAGACTACATCGCTTACATGTTGAAATACGACAGTATCCACGGTCGTTTCAACGGCGACATCGAGGTGAAAGATGGAAACCTCGTGGTGAACGGGAAGAAGGTACGCGTTACTTCGGAGAGAAACCCGGCCGACCTGAAATGGAACGAGGTGGGTGCCGAATACGTGGTTGAGTCTACCGGTCTCTTCCTCACCAAGGATAAAGCACAAGCTCACATTGACGCGGGTGCGAAATACGTGGTTATGTCCGGACCTTCAAAGGACGACACCCGGATGTTCGTGGTTGGCGTGAACCATAATACCTACACCAAGGGTGAGCAGTTTGTTTCCAACGCCTCTTGTACCACCAACTGCTTGGCCCCGATTGCCAAGGTGTTGAACGACAAGTTTGGTATCCTCGAAGGATTGATGACTACCGTTCACTCTACCACTGCTACCCAGAGAACAGTGGATGGCCCTTCGGCCAAGGACTGGAGAGGTGGACGTGCCGCTTCGGGCAACATCATCCCCTCCTCAACAGGAGCTGCCAAAGCCGTGGGTAAAGTGATTCCCGAACTGAACGGTAAACTGACCGGTATGTCGATGCGCGTTCCCACGTTGAACGTGTCGGTAGTCGACTTAACGGTTCGTTTGGCCAAGGAAGCCACCTACGAGGATATTTGTGCCGCAATGAAGGAAGCCTCCGAAGGCGAATTGAAAGGCGTACTCGGGTATACCGACGAAGCGGTGGTATCCAGTGACTTCATTGGCGATCCCCACACCTCTATCTTTGACGAAAAGGCGGGTATCCAACTGAGCCCCACCTTCGTGAAGGTAGTATCATGGTACGACAACGAATGGGCTTTCTCCCTGAAGATGCTCGACCTGATCGCTCACATGGCAAAAGTAAACGGGTAAATCGATTCCCGTGTTAGATTGAAAAAGCGCCCCGAACTGGGGCGCTTTTTTATTGCCATCAAGGAGTGTTCACAAAAAAGAATGGACAACTTCTAAAAAATGGTCTTGTAAAAAAAAGAGACCACCCCCATGTTGCAGGAGTAGACTCTTTACACTCTTCTGAAAGTTTTTCCGTATCTTAAGCCGGATGAATTGCTTCGGTAGGACAAACATCGGCACAGGTGCCACAATCGGTACATACCTCAGGGTCGATCACGTAGATGTCACCTTCGGATATCGCTTCCACCGGGCATTCATCGATACATGTACCACAAGCAATGCAATCTTCAGTAATTACGTAAGCCATAATAGATAAATGAATTAGTTATTACAAAATGTTCTGTTTCTCACGCAAAGGTAATCACTATTTTCTAAATAAGAAAATGGATTCACCCTACACCTCTTATTTGAAATGTGTCTAAATTACAGGAGCGGTGGAGAGGCTGTTATTTTCGATGATCAGGCTTGCACACAATAAGTGAGCAGGTGGTACGTTTGTTTATTAGGGCGTATACCAATGCCTGATGCGCCCCTGCTTATGTGATACAAATGGCACCTGTAATAAAAATTGGCTCGTCTGATGAAATCCAATTCGTTTAGTAGCTAAACAAATGAACGAATGAGAATAAAAACCCCCTACTTTCTGCTCAAACCGTCACAACTCACGAGGCTGGCGAGGCTGGCGATGCTGACATCGCTGGTAACGCTCTTGTTATTCCTATGCAGTATGAAGGTCTGGGGGCAACACCAAAAGCTGCAGCATCAGCCGTACGTTGACCAGCGGTTGTTTCACCTGGGGTTCACGATAGGTCTTCACACGCAAGACCTCATCTTAACGCAATCGGGGTACGTGAGTGAAGACGGAGAGGCCTGGTTCTCTGAGATCCCACGCTACTCACCGGGCTTCACGGCTGGCCTTATCGCCGATCTCCACCTGAACAAACGCTTGAACCTGCGTGCCATACCCACGTTACAACTGGGCGAAAAGCGGTTCGTTTTCAAGGAGCAAACCACGGGCGAGGAGTACAAAACCCGCGTGCGTAACAACTACATCTCCCTGCCCCTGCAACTGAAACTATCGGCCGACCGGATCGACAACTTCCGACCGTATGTACTTCTGGGGGGATACGGAAGCATCGAGCTGGCATCCCGTAAAGGCGAAGCGATGCGGCTAAAACCGTACGACATGGGGATCGAGCTGGGTGTGGGATGGGATCTCTACTTACCCATGTTTAAACTGGCCCCGGAACTTAAACTGGGCCTTAGCCTTATCGACATCTTGGAAAAAGAGCGGTCCGACCTCACGGATGATAGCCTGCGGAAGTACGCTCTTTCCCTCTCCAAAGCCTCCCAGCGGATTGTCACGCTGAGCTTTCACTTCGAGTAGAGCGACTGGTAGGTCTTTTTCCCGGTATAGAAACGGATCAAGATACTCTTGGGATATTGCGTGGGTATCTTCTCTATGAGGGTTTTAGCAAGGTTCTCCCGCCTGACCTGCTTGTAGGAAGGGCGCATCTTCAGAAAGTCGACGTACGCCTTTACCACAGCCCGGGCATTTTTAAAGTTCCCCTTTATCACCAGGTGAGCGAAGGCTACCAAGTCCATGAAGTAGCGAACGGTAAACGTGGTGAGGTAACGAGCGCGAGGTACGTTCTTATACAGCATCAGCAGGTTGTTGCGGAAGTTGAGGTACATCTTCTTCGGGTTCTCCTTGTCCAACGAGGCGCCCCCCACGTGATAAACGGTCGATGAGGGCACGCACATCACCTCTCGGCCGCGTGCGTTCAGTCGCCAGCAGAGATCGATCTCCTCCATGTGCGCGAAGAAACGGCCGTCCAGTCCCCCATGCTCAACGAAATCGCTCTTCCGAATCATCAGGCAGGCGCCGGTAGCCCAAAACAGGGGGATTACCGAATCGTACTGACCACGATCTTCCTCCACCTCCTCCAGGATACGTCCCCGGCAAAAAGGGTACCCATACCGATCAATGAATCCTCCAGCCGCACCGGCGTACTCGAAATAATCCCTATGGTGATAAGAAAGGAGCTTAGGTTGCACGACTGCCACCTCGGGATGGTTATCCATGAATGTAACCAAGGGCTGTAACCAATTGGGCGTGGTCTCCACATCGGAGTTCAACAGCACCACGTATTCTGAACGCAACTGCTCCAGCGCCCTATTATACCCCTCCGCGAAACCGTGGTTTTCATCAAAAAGAATTAACGGCACCTCCGGGAACCGAGCCTGCAAGAACTCCACAGAATCGTCTGTCGACCCGTTATCCGCTACCACCACGCTAAACGCATCGCTCACCGTATGCTCCAGCACCAGGGGCAAAAACTGCTCCAGAAGTTTTCGACCGTTCCAATTCAGAATGACTACCGAAACCCTCGGATCGTCGCATTGGTTCTCCATGTGATGATTCATACGATTATTTTATTCTTTTGGGTACTTCCATCGATCATGCGACCAGAGGTAGTAGGCCGGCTCATTCAAGATGGTGCTCTCCAGCTTCCGGGCGTAACGCTCCGTAACGGCATATTTGGGTTCAACGCTCGCATCGGGGGTAATCACAAAAAAACGACTAACGTAACGCCCCCGCTTCACTTTTTTAATATCGAGGTAGACCACGGGTAGGGCCAGAGACTTAGCAATCCGCTCCATCCCGGTCTCTATTAGCGTGTCTTGGTTCAAAAAACGGGTCCAATACTCGGTCACGCGCCTCGGAGGACGCTGGTCCAACAGAAATCCGACAACCACGGAAAACTTTTCATCCCGTGCTCTGATTATCGTTCGGTAGGTGCGCCGCTTCTCGATGGGCAACGATTTAAAGCGACTCCGCACTTTCAGGAAGAGCCAATCGAACGCATCTGACTTTAATTGTTTGTAGATCAACCCTGTACTAATACCCTCCGTCAGGTGTAACCCGATGGAGGTTACCCACTCCCAGTTAGCGTAATGCCCTAAGCTAACCAGGCAGGAACCCGATTCTTTAACCAAGCGGTTAACCATCTCGGGGTTTTCGAACTTCATCCGCTTCCGCATCTCCGCTTCGCTCATTCGAAGCGTTTTTATCGTCTCCACGAAGTAATCGCACAGGTGGCGATAAAACTTCCGCTCGATCTCCCGCCTCTCCTTACCCGTTTTTTCAGGAAAAGCATTTGCCAAGTTTTTCCTCACTAGCTTCCGACGGTAGCGCACCACGTGGTACGCCAACAGGTACAAGAGATCCGACAGGATGTATAACACCCAAAAGGGCAACAGCGCGTGCAAGTAAACTATGCCGTACAGCAGCCGGTACCCGATATCTCCCTTTTTACAATCCTCCACCATGTACAATTATCCTCTTATGATTGCTTCCATCGCCATCTGTTCTTCATCGTAAGCCCCCACCTCCACCTCGATGACCCGGTTGATTAGTGTTGGGTCGAAATCCGCGTGTAACCTGACGTAGTTTTCGGTGAAGCCGTGCATCTTCCGTCCCCTCTTGGTGTGTTCAAACAGCACCTCCCTTAGGCTTCCCACTTGCGACTGGTAAAACGCGTGCAGCTTCCGGTCCGACAGTTCAATGAGAACCTTACTTCGAGCCTGTCTGGTTCTGTGGGGAATTACGGGATCAATCTGCAATGCCCGCGTACCGGGTCGCTCGGAGTAAGTAAAAACGTGAAGCTGTGAGAAGTCGAGCGACTCGATAAACGCCCTTCCCTCCTCAAAGTAAGCATCGGTTTCCCCCCGAACACCCACGATCACATCCACCCCGATGAACGCGTGGGGCATGACCGCCTTAATCCGCTCGATCTTTTGACGGAACAGTGCCGTGTTGTACCGCCGTCCCATCAACCGAAGCACAACATCGCTCCCCGCCTGCAACGGGATATGGAAGTGAGGGGCAAAACGGCGAGAGGCGGCCACGAAGTCGATGATCTCATCCGACAACAAGTTGGGCTCGATGGAGGAGATACGATACCTCTCGACACCCTCCACCCGGTCGAGTTCTCGGATCAGGTCGATAAACGTCTCCCCGGTCGTACGCCCGAAATCCCCTATATTCACACCGGTGAGCACGATCTCTTTGCCCCCCTCCTTCACCACCTGCTCGGCCTGCTTCACCAGTTGGGCTATCGAGCCATTACGGCTACGCCCCCGAGCAAAGGGGATGGTGCAATAGGAACAGAAGTAGTCGCACCCATCCTGCACCTTGAGGAAGTAGCGGGTCCTATCATCCGCGGAAATGGAGGGTGCGAAGATGCGGATCCGCTTCGCTTCCGAAACCACCACCTCACTCTCCTTCTTTTTCGTGAGGCTACCCAAGTGCTTAAGCAAGTCGAGCTTCTGCCCTGTGCCCAGCACCAAATCCACCCCCTCGATCGCGGCCAACTCATCCGGTTTCATCTGCGCGTAACAGCCGGTGACCACCACGAGCGCGTTCGGGTTCTCGTGAATCGCCCTGCGGATCATCTGACGACTCTTCTTATCAGCCAACTCCGTCACCGTACAGGTGTTGATCACGCAGATATCAGCCGGTTGCCCCTTACGGGCACGGGTAACCCCCGCGTTCAGCAACTGCCGGCTTATCGCTGAGGTCTCAGCAAAATTCAGTTTACACCCCAACGTGTAAAAAGCGGCTGTTTTATCGTAAAAAACGGTTCGATCGTCCATAAGCAGGCTACAAAATTACACTTTTACTCTCAATTTCTTCCCCTTTTTTCTTTGATAATCGGGTTGAAGCTATTACTTTTGCACATTAATATCAATTTTGTGCAAGATGATCGAGCAAAACTTTATCAAACTATACGAAGAGAACTTCCAAAAGAACTGGGAACTTCCAGCCCTGACCGATTACAAGGGTGATAACTCCTATACCTACGGCGAGTTGGCCAGAGAGATCGCGAAACTCCACCTACTCTTCAGAGAGCTGGATATCCAAAAGGGTGATGCCATCGCGCTAATCGGCAGGAATCACTCTTCATGGGCTGTCGTCTTTTTGGCGGCTATCACGCATGGGGCCGTGATTGTTCCCATCCTTCACGAGTTCAACCCGGAGAGCATGGTAAACATCATCGCACACTCCGACTCGAAGCTTCTGTTCGTTCAGGAGGATCAGTGGAAATGGATTGACACGGACAAGGTTCAAGTCCCGGTAATCGATATACCCACCTTCTCGCTTATTCAGTGGAAGGATGAGGAGACGTTGCACGCTTTCGACAGGTGGGAACAGCGGTTCCATGAGACCTACCCCAACGGCTTCACGAAAGAGGATATCCGTTACGCCGATGTGAGCAACGACGAGGTACTCTGCCTCAATTACACCTCCGGCACCACAGGTTTCAGCAAGGGGGTGATGATCACCGCGAACAACTTCGCGGGGAACGTGACCTACGCGCACCAGTTGGAGCTCCTTTTCACCGGTGAGCGGCTCTTGGCGTTCCTCCCCATGGCACACGTGTACGGCTGCGCGTTCGACTTCCTCTACTCCCTCTCGGCCGGGGTTCATGTCACCCTCCTCGGGATGATCCCCACCCCGCGGAACTTGCTCAACGCTTTGCAAGATGTGCAGCCACACCTTATCATAACCGTACCTCTGATTTTCGAGAAGATATACAAGAGCAGAATCCTCCCGACCCTCAACAAGCCACTTGTGAAAGGGTTGATGCGCATCCCGGGTGTTGAACGACTCATCCTGAAACGAATCAAGAAAACGCTGATCAACGCGTTGGGCGGTTGCTTCCGGGAGGTGATTATTGGCGGTGCAGCCCTGAACGCGGAGGTAGAAGCTTTCTTTCACAAGATGCGGTTCCCCTTCACGGTGGGCTACGGCATGACGGAGTGTGCCCCCTTAATCTCGTACGACCACCATTACGACTTCGTGCCCACCTCATGCGGCTCCGTGCTAAAGGGGATTATGGAGGCACGGATCGATTCGCCTGACCCGGAGAACGTGCCCGGCGAAATTCAGGTACGCGGTGAAAACGTGATGAAAGGGTACTACAAGAACCCGGAAGCTACCCGGGACGCCTTTACCGAGGATGGCTGGTTGAAAACGGGCGACTCAGGGGTAATGAAGGGAAGGCGACTGTTCATCAAGGGGCGTATCAAGACGATGATCCTCTCCGCTAACGGGCAAAACGTTTACCCGGAGGAGATTGAATCGCGGCTGAATAACCTGCGGTACGTTGCTGAGAGCTTGGTGGTACAGCGTGAAAACAGGCTGGTAGCGCTTGTCTACCCCGAGGTAAACACCATCGCTTCGGACGGCATCACACCGTGGGAACTAGAGGAGATCATGATTGAGAACAGAAACACCCTTAATCAATCGGTCGCTCAATACGAACGAATCAGTGACATTGAGATCGTGGAGAAAGAGTTTGAAAAGACACCGAAAAAAAGCATCAAACGTTTCCTTTACACTTGAAATAGACAGTT
The DNA here is from genome assembly GCA_023622765.1 of Bacteroidota bacterium. Taxonomy (GTDB): domain Bacteria; phylum Bacteroidota; class Bacteroidia; order Bacteroidales; family Dysgonomonadaceae; genus Proteiniphilum. The sequence continues at coordinate 30,562 of JAMNYO010000034.1, forward strand.
GATCAGTTGATCACTTAATCACTTAATTATCAAGCATAATTACCAAATACAATCGTCAAGCATAATATCAGCATCATGAAAAAAACAGTTGTCGCCGTCCTCTTCTTGGCAGCGGCTATTACCATTGGGTGCAACCAACGTACCAGCACCTATTTTGAGAAGGATCTCACCTTCCCGGAGATGGTTACTGCCGAACAGAAGGTAAAGCTCTCCGCTTACGTCGTTCCCACACCACAACAATTGGCGTGGCAACAACTGGAGCTGACCGCTTTCATCCACTTTGGGATGAACACCTTCACCGGTCGTGAGTGGGGAGATGGCACGGAGGACCCTACACTCTTTAACCCCACCGACTTCAACGCGGAGCAGTGGGTCTCTACCCTGCAGGAAGCGGGGTTCAAGATGCTGATCCTCACGGCTAAGCACCACGATGGCTTCTGCTTGTGGCCCACCGCCACCACCCAGCATTCCGTGGCCTTCTCCCCGTGGCGGGATGGGCAAGGGGATGTGGTGAAGGAGGTGAAGGCAGCCTGTGACAAGTACAACATGAAGTTTGGCGTTTACCTCTCGCCGTGGGACAGGAACGCGGAGAGTTACGGTGATTCGCCAAGGTACAACGCGTTGCTGACGGAACAACTGACCGAGCTGCTCACCCGCTACGGTGAGATACACGAAGTGTGGTTTGACGGGGCTAACGGTGAAGGTCCCAACGGCCGGGTTCAGGAGTACGACTGGGTACGCTTTTACCACGTGATCGACAGCCTGCAGCCCTCGGCGGTGAAGGCGATTATGGGCAACGATGTACGGTGGGTAGGCAACGAGCAGGGACTTGGCAGGGAGACCGAGTGGAGCGTTACACCCCTGCAACCGGACATTAACGAGTCAATTATCAGCGAGAACCGGCGACTTGACATCTCTCCCACCGCCAATGATTTAGGGAGTCAAGAACTTATCGCCAACGCGAAAACCATCTACTGGTATCCTTCCGAGGTAGATGTTTCCATTCGACCGGGCTGGTTCTATCACCCCGAGGAGGACGAACGGGTAAAAACGTTGAAAGAGCTGGTCGATATCTACTACCAGTCAGTCGGCATGAACTCGGTCTTGCTCCTCAATATCCCGCCCGATACGCGGGGACAACTACACGAGGTGGACGTGCAACGGCTTAAAGAGTTTGGTACTTATATCCAGACCACCTTTCAAAACGAAAAGCTGGTCGATAGCGAAGGGTTATGGAAAGCCCGTCACGGGTCCTCCAAGGAGTTTGCCCTGCTACCTGATGAGCCTATCAACACGGTTCTTCTACAAGAAGATATAACGAAGGGGCAACGAGTAGAAATGTTTAACGTGGAGGGACTGGTGAACGGTGAGTGGGTGCTGCTGACCGAAGGAACCACCATCGGGTACAAACGACTGCTCCGGTTCAGCGACGTGACCCCTACCCGCTTGCGAATCAATATCACGAGCAGCCGCGACGTGGCCAATATCGCCAAGGTGGGGGCTTACTACGCGCCCGCCCTTGGCGATTAAACGGTGATTTAACGGTGGTTAAACTGCGCAACTAAATCGGAACAATTAAGCCAAGTGATTGAACCTGATAATTCAAACAATGCTTCAACGGCGAAAGTATAAAACCAACCCTATGAAAGCGATTCTTTTACTACTCCTATGTTTCACAACCCTGGCAAACGGTCAGACCATGGGCGACCTGTTCAAGGCGATGCCCTCTGAACTGCTCCCTGGCCTGTCGGATGGTAATAAAACCATGTTGCTGGTCGATACCGGGCAAACCAGCGTACCTTACGCGTTGGGAGAGGTAAAAAAGAGGGTGCATAACGATGACCACCTGTTGATTCAAACCTCTAACGTGGGTACCATCGAGCTGAAGTTATTGCCGGTTGCTCAAGATTCCATAATCATTTGCGTGATTAGAACTGTCTGCGCCCAGCCGTGCGACAGCCGAATCGACTTTTACACCACGGGGTGGGAAAAAATAGACGATTCCACGCTCCTGCCCCCCATCAACAGGGAAATCTTCTTCGATTCTTCCCAAAAAGAGCGGGAAAATTATAAATATGCTGTATCTTTGCCGGGAATTTACCCCGTATCGGCTAAGTTCAGCGATAACGGGACCGATTTGCTCCTTGCCTTCGATTTCAAGGAACACCTTGACGAACAACAAATCGCTGAGGTACTGCCTTTCCTCAAGAGCGACACCATCGTGCTCAAATGGGACAGGGTATCTTTCAAGGAGTAGATAGGATGAACGACACTTTGCACCCGTAGTTCAATGGATAGAATATCGGATTCCGGTTCCGACGATGTGGGTTCGATTCCCGCCGGGTGTACGAGGTAGGCCGACTATTAGCCTACAAGAATTTCTTAATTTCAACAACAATCTGCTGCCAATCCAGCAATTTCCCGGTGCCAATATCGCCGCAAGCCAACTCACCGGATGCCGTTCCAAAGAGGTGATAGCCGTGTTTTTTCAGCTTTTGAATATTTTCTTGTAGAATGCTGTTTTCATACATCGCCGTGTTCATGGCGGGGAAAATCAGCACAGGGCTTTTTGTCGCCATGACAGTCGTGCTGAGCATATCATCGGCTATGCCATTGGCAATTTTACCGATTATATTGGCTGTTGCCGGAACAATGACAAACAGGTCTGCCGCTTTTGCCAGGCTGACGTGTTCTGTGTCCCATTTTGCTACCGGGTCAAACATTTCAGTCACTACAACATTGCGCGACATGGTTTGGAAGGTAAGTGGCGTAACAAACTGTTGAGCCGCTTTCGTCATGATTACCTTCACGTTGTAGCCGTCTTTTCTCAACTGATTGACCACTTCAACGGCCTTGTAGCACGCTATTCCACCCGACACGCCGATTACCACGGTTTTATTCGCGTTAGTTTCGTGGGTTTGCCCCAGTATGATTTCTTCCCTTTTTAAATGACGGTTACTATCCATAATCCATTAATTTTCAAGTTAATTTTTTAACTTTCGCTTGTAACTGTTTTAGCTTTCAGGCTCGACTTGCGAAAGTTAAATTAATTTTTCAGCATACTATCAATAATCAGTTTTGCAATTTCAGACTTACCCACTGCCCGGGCAATTATCTGCTTTTCTTTAACCAAAATAGCTTGATGATCGGTTTCGCCGATAGCCGAAACTTCATTCGCCACGACTAAATCGCACCGGTTTTTTTCGGCCAATTCGTTGGCAACATGCAGCAATTCGGTTTCATCCACGTTTGCAAGCAGCTTAAATCCCACTAAAAAGGTATTCGGGTTGTTCTTTTTTATCAACGGGATGACTTTTTTCGTTCGTTTTAGTCCAATTAGAATATCCTCGTCCGATAAGATTTTTTCGCCCGTGGAATGTTTTGACCGCGGATTTTCTAAAACAGAGCGCACCTCTTCACCCGTGAAACCATCGGGATGTTGTAGCGCTTCAATTTCCCGTGCAAGCCCGGTATGGCTAACCGAGTAGCTGAATGTAAAATCCGAAATCGCCATGGAATGGATAAAATAATCCAGCGCCACTTCTTTCGTCAGCTTATCCACCGCTTGAAACACGCTTTCAGCATCCGTTACAGGAATAAAACTGACTTTCTTTTTGTCATTTTCAGCTAACCCTTTGATAATCGCATTTCGGGTGTGGATATAGTGAACGTGAAAATCGGCAACAGATGGCGTGCTAAACTTGCTGAGCACGGCTTCCAAGCAGTGCCATCCCAACGAACCCGTGCTGATATTCGTGATTTCACGCACTCCATCCATGCTTTCAGAAGTTCCCCCGGCTGTAATGGCAATATTTATCATTGTTAGCGTGGTTTTTGTTTTTAGCCGTGAAAGAAGTTGTCAGAAAAACGAATCAACCGTTTGTCCGGCAGTTTCAGTGATTTTTTTCAAAATTTTGTTGTTGTCGTCCAATAAAAGCACGGTCGGCTTGTAATTCGCTGCCTCGTCAGGTGTCATATGCGCGTAAGTCATAATGATGACTTTATCGCCCGGTTGTACCAGTCGAGCCGCGGCACCGTTTAGGCAGATGGTTCCGCTTCCGCGCTTTCCCTCTATCACGTAAGTTTCAAAGCGCGCACCGTTGTTATTATTGACAACCTGTACTTTTTCGTGTACGATAATTCCGGCCGCATCTATCAGATCACGGTCGATAGTGAGACTTCCGGTGTAATTCAAGTTGGCCTCGGTGACTGTTGCCCGATGCAACTTCGCTTTTAGTATTGTTAAAAACATAGACTTTTCTAATTGTTCTATAAAAAGGTAATATTAAGCCACCATGTGGCTTTCATTTGTTCGTGAACACATTTTTTCGTGCTTCGGTCTTCCAACTTTATTCCTCTCTCAAAATTCGATTGTCAATCAGCCGGGTTTTACCGAACTTCACAGCAACCGCCGCGAGTGCTTGACGCTCTATTTTCTTGATTTCAGTCAAGCTTGGAAAATCGTAAATATCCACGTAATCAATCTCGGCCAGTGGCATTTCTTTTATTTTGTCAGCAATAATGGAAACGAGTTTCTCAACCGCTGTTTCACCTGCCAAAAACGCTTTTTCGCCCTCCGCAAGGGCCTGATTAAGGATTGTAGCCTGTTTTCTTTCCTCATCGTTAAGGTAGGTGTTTCTTGAACTCATGGCCAGCCCGTCCTCTTCACGTACGATTGGACAAACCACCAATTCAATATTTTGATGCGTATCACGCACCATTTTCATCAGGACGGCAGCTTGTTGAGCATCTTTCTGCCCAAAGTAGGCCTTGTCGGGTTTCACGATGTTGAAAAGCATATTCACCACCGTGGTCACGCCTTTAAAATGGGTAGGACGCGAAGCACCGCAAAGAACGCGTGTAATATTGCCCTCCACTTCCACGAAAGTAGCACTGCCTTCCGGGTACATTTCCGTTACCGAAGGATAAAAAACCACATCGCCACCGGCAGCAACAGCAAGCTTTGCGTCACGCTCAATGTCACGGGGATAGGTCTCATAATCCTCGTTAGGACCAAACTGTGTAGGGTTTACAAAGTCGCTTACAACTACCACGTCGTTCTCAGCATTAGCACATCTGATAAGCGACAGATGTCCTTCGTGCAGAAATCCCATGGTTGGAACCAATCCAACGGTTTTGTTTTTCGCGCGTTGAGCTTTCAAGTAGTTCCGAAGTTCGGAAATTGTTGTTATGATCATTGCCCTTGTTACTTATAGGTATACTCCCCGGAGGGGAATTCACCGTTTTGCACTTCATGGATGTAATCTTTTACAGCAGAAGTGATTATGCTGTTTAGGTCGGCATATTGTTTTACAAATTTCGGAACGAAATCGTTGTACATACCCAACATATCTTGCAGCACCAATACCTGTCCGTCACAGTATTTCCCGGCACCAATACCGATGGTTGGGATGTAGAGCCGCTCAGAAACCTCTTTTGCCAGTTTTTCGGGTATCCCTTCCAGCACGATAGAGAAAACACCTGCATCCTGCAGCGCTAACGCATCATCCAAGATTCGCTTGGCATTCTCTTCATCGCGACCTTGCACTTTGAAACCGCCAAAAGCATTTACCGACTGCGGTGTAAGTCCCAAGTGCCCCATCACGGGAATTTGAGCATCAATGATGGCTTTTACTTGGTCGATAATGTTGCGTCCACCTTCCAGTTTTACCGCTTCGGCGCCGCCTTCTTTTACTATTCGACCGGCATTTCTAACCGTATCTTCTACCGAGACATGGTAAGAAAGGAAAGGCATATCGCTCACTATCAGGGCATGCGTGTTGGCATTTGCATTGGCTTGAACCACCATTTTGGTGTGGTAAATAATATCATCCACCGTAACGGGCAGCGTTGAGTCGTGTCCTTGCATGGTCATTGCCAACGAGTCACCAATGAGAATGGAATCGACCCCGGCGTCAATAACCAGCTTAGCCATTGAATAATCGTAAGCCGTGAGCATGGTTATTTTTCTACCTTCGTTTTTGAATTCTTGATACGTTTTTACCGTTACTTTCTTCTTCATTTTATCGATTTTTATTATTCATCAAGAATGTTTTTTAGACGAAAATCGTCTATCATATGCATCGTCTCTTTGCCTAAGACTTTATACACTTCGGTTAATCCAGGTAACTCTTTTGCAAGAATTTCAAGATGTTTTTTTACCGTTTGAACGTCGCCACGATTGATAGGCCCGGTCAAAGCCTCTTTGGGCCCCTTCTCTTCCAAGTTTTGCAACACGCTTGCCATCAGCGTGTTTATTGCCGGTCTCAGAACGTGGTTTGAAATTCCAGCCAGTTCGAAAATTTGGTTGGATGCATGCACCAATGTGACCAAATAATTTGAAATCATGCATGCCCCGGCGTGATAAGCCGCTTTTTGCTCCTTTTTAATTTCTGCAAATGTAAGGTTTTTATCTTCAAAAATCTGCTTGATTCCTAACAAGTCATCTTGCTCGCCTTCCAAAAAGAACGTTGTTTTGCCCAGCATTTTCACGGCCTGCTCAACCGTGTTGAAAGCCAACAGCGGATGCGCAGAGCAGGTTTCATGCCCTTGTTTTTTAAGCGAAATCAGCACGTCGGAAGTTTTTAGCCCACTCGCGTGTATAAAGGTCTTTTTTTCGTGAATGTTTAATTCGGCAATCTGATTAGCCACGTTTTCTATCGCGTCGTCGTTGGTGGTAATCCAGATGAATCGACTTTCATTTACCATGTCTTCAAGCCGGGTGTAAGCCCTGGAAGAGGTAAGCAAGGCGGCTGTTTCAGCACTTTTAAATGTTCTACTAAAATACCCGCGAATAGCCATCCCGTTCTCTTTGAAAAAAACGCCCAAAGAAGTTCCCACATTTCCGGCACCGATAAATGAAGTCATTTTTTCAATCCTTTATTTTTTAAACCTGTAGTTCTGTGAAATGATAAAGTGTAAGTTCGAATAATTTAATTTCACAGATTATTAGTGCAAAGATAATCCTTCCATTATGAACTTCTCGAAAAAAGAAAAAAGAAAGCACATTAATACTTGAATTGATTTGGGCTATCTCGATGCGGATGTCGCTTACTATCTTGTAAATGGAAACGCTCGATGGCTTCACCAAAGATAGTTGCCGTTCCCCCACGCCAAAAAGGATTCGCTCACTTTTCACTTCATGGTCTGTTCCTGATATAATTTCCTCTATTATTTGGCAAATGATTTGAACAAAAACATCAATAAGTTCCGAAAAATCAAAATATTTTGATTTTTCGGAACTTATTGATCAAACCAAGCTATTTTAGCTCAGCTATTAATCACGCAACTTACGAATTTCCGAATATTTTGGTTTCAGACACAAAAAATGAAATTAATGGAGAACAATTTCGCAATATCAAAAAATACACGTACATTTGTACATACATGAAGATTCATGGGATGAGATTATTTCTCGCCACGGCATAATCCAAGTAAACTTGTCTTCTGCTCGTTTGGCTTAACGGAATAGTTCCATACACTAAAACAAAAAAGTAAAACAATCGTATGAAACCGACATGATTAAAATAATCATTAAACACCCTTGAAAATGATTATTTTAAACATCAAAGGTTCCATACACCGAAATGTAAAAGAATAAAATAATCGTATGAAAGTAATAACTACACGGGAAATTGTCAGGGAGACCAAAAAATATTTTGAGCTGGCAGAAAAAGAACGAGTTGCTGTCAAGAGGGGTAAAAAATATGTGAATCTAATCGTCACAAATGATCCAGACACGAAATTCGTTAGTGAGGCTTGGATTAAAGAGTTTATGAGCATTCCACCTGAATATAGAGTCAATCCTTTCGATGTCAGTCCATCAGGTGATCTGTTTTTTGCTGACAGGCGTAATATTGAGCATATTGATAAAGCCTTAGCTGGTCAAACAAAAAGGCTATCTAAAGAAGAAAGAGAGGAACCGTGTTAATCATCAGCGCATCGGGACATTATAGAACAAAATGAACACAAAAGTTTACTAACTGCCGGCATCATGATGTTTTACCGTGGGTAATTGAATTTTATACCTAACGGCAATAAACCTTATCAGCATCACGGAAGAAGCCGAGATAATGTTGATTAAAGCACGGTTCATATCGAGCCAGTAACATAACGCGAACACGAGTCCCCCGATAATACAAGCTACCGCATAGATGTCCCGACGCAATATGAGCGGCATTTCATTAATTAAGACATCCCTAATCAGACCTCCGACCGAGCCAGTAATCATACCCATGATAATGGCAACCCAAAACGGGAGATTCGCGGCCAAGGTTTTTTCGATTCCCACCACTACAAATAGGCCGAGACCAATGGTATCGAATAAAAACAGGGTTTTATTCAACCTGAAAATATACTTTTTGAGAAAGATGAACGATAGCAAAGCCACCGCTGTAACTATTAGATAGGAGCTATTTAACATCCAAAATGGCATTACCCCTAACAACAGGTCGCGCGTTGTTCCACCACCAATAGCCGTAACCAGTCCAACGACATAAGCTCCAAACCAATCGAATTCTTTTTCGGCAGCCAACCTAATCCCGCTCATAGCAAATGCAAAAGTTCCAATATGGTCTAGCAGTATGACAAAATTATCCCTAATATAATCTGATACAAGTTGATATAACAGTTCAAACATTTTTTTATCAATTAATTGTCTATTATCTCTTTCTTAAATTTCCATCAATTATCAATGCAAAGATAATCCTTCCGTGATGAACTTTACAAAAAAAGAAAAAAGAAAGCACATTGATACAATATCATGTTGTTTTTGGATGTATTAGGCAGTATCCTGAAAAAGCAAGTTGGGTTAAACACCCAAGTTGGATGATGAACAAATTAATTTGATTGGGAAGAAAATTGGTAGGCAGACTTATATTGCCACGTTAAACCCCACCGATTTTCGTGTGTTTGCTTGCGTGGCATAGGAATTTTCATTCTGGTTGTATATATCGGTCAATGTCATATGATTGTCGATTTTATTGTTGAAGCCAAGTTTGTCTGATAACGCTTGCGCTTTTGCCACATCAAGTTCATTAAATTCATATTTTGCAATTAATCTGCCTTTGCGGAGCAAAGCTTTATCAAGCCTTGATATATCGGTATTGAACGAGCAGATTATTTGAATGTTCAAACAGTCCGAAAGCAATCCGTCCGTAAGATTTAACAGTGCCGACACGGCCGATGAACCGCTTTGATTTCTGTCTATCAGGATATTTTCCGCATCTTCCACCACGAAAACACAGTTCTTGTTATCCAACAGCAGTTCCACGAGCCCGGGGTCGGTAATGGATGCTGCCATATTGGGTGGCAAGAAAATCACATCTTTACGAATTTGACTTATCAGGTAACGCAAGTAAAATGTTTTCCCCGTTCCGGGTTTCCCGTGTAAAAGCACCAAACCTTTATCATTCTCTTTTTGCAAACGATTTATAATGGTTTCGTGAACAGGCAAAAAATCATCGTTATAGTTATCTTCAATGCTCAATTTTGGACGTTTAATATTCATTTTAGATGTAGTTAAATGATTGTGGCAACGATGAATTAAACTGATATGCGGTTTATTCTTATTCTTCTTTTTAAAACCTGAAATCTCCTGTACTAATTTAGCGACCGTATCGTAAGGTGTAACTCTATAATAAACTTCAAACTCACTTACATATTCACCCGATAAGGTAATAACCGTATCGTCAAACAGCCACAAAATTATGTCATTAATGGTCTTTCCTTTTTCAGTGTTTACAATAACATCTTTTATCTCATCACTGTATTGGGTGATAATGTGTTCAAGCGCTTTTTTAACACTAATTCCACTATCAAGCTCAATACTATTTGGAAATGTGTTGAAGCAATACATAAACAGGTTACGTATGTCGATTTCTCTACTATTATTAATTGTCGTGAGTAGATCCAATTTTCCGGTGTCAATTGGCGTTGCTTTTGCCGCTGAAAGCTGAACGATTTTTTCAACTAAACTTTTCATCTGCTTCTTTTTATTGATTATGATGCAAAGATAGCCGCATGATACGCCAAAAGACTGCACACCTAAGTCAAATTTCAAAAAGAATGGGGTTATTGGTCCATTGATATTGTGCATCCACTACAGATGCATTGGAAAATGTTGTTTGAGCATGTTTTTCTTTGCCGTAAGCATCGTGAATATGCCTAACTGCCGATGAAAGCTGTGAGTGTCAGAGATGTGGAGTAGATGCATTTATTGAGATAGTACCATCAATATCATTTATCCATTTCAAACTTCTTGTTTAAAAACAAGTTAACAAAAGGATGCCATCTCTTCCAACTTTTCCCTATATGTATTGACGGATGATAAATAGCCAATGCAGGAATGATTTTACCCTCTATATTGTATTTCCTTAATGGCAATGAATCACCATTTATTGGCATTCTTGATTTTTTCTGAAAATATTGAATAAATTGATAAAAAATAACCCAACTCCAAAGGTCAACTCGCTCTTCTTGAGATAACTCTTTGTTTGTCAAAAATCTTTCAAAACAAGTATAAGTATTTTTCCAACTTTCAAATCCATTATTATTTAGTTAGTAAATACTATTTTAATGGACTTTTTGAGTAACAACTTGATGTAAAGCTCCTTTTGCTTCCATATTGTTATAAGTCAAAGAAACAAACATACAATATTTCTATATAAAAACCAGCATTCTGATAGCTTTTCAGAATAATCATTATATGACAAAACGTTAAACCTTTCCTTCATACATCTCACTCATTTCCTTTACTTTACCGGCAAACTCATCCCGTAACCACTGTGGTTTTATCACCTCTACTTCTTCTCCATAAGAGAACAATTCTTTCATAAAATCAAATGTCGGTTGAACAAAAAATTGGAACGTGGCAGAATCGCTATCTTCTGCAATCAAGGTTTGAGAATGATGCAAAGGAAGCGTTTCAAAATATTTTCGCTGATTACCAAACACTTTTACCTCTACAATTTCAGTATCATAGTCGGAATCAACAATAATCCCATAATTGTTATGAAAATAGTTTTCCGGTGAAAAATCGTCAGGATAATCGAATGGTGACTTTGTGATTTCCAATTGCTGTATGCGGTCGAGCGAGTAAATCCGCAGTTGATCGTAGTTAGGACTCCGGGCCAACACATACCATCGTTGTCTAAAAACCTTTAAACAGTAAGGTTCGATGTGAAAGGTAGTTGGTTTACTGCGCTCGAAACTTTGATAGGTTATCTCTACCGTTAAATTTTCTTTAATCGATTCGAGAAACGGGGTAAGGTATTGATGCCCAGAGGGAATATTCTCAAACAAAATTCTGTCTTGTACCCCCTTACTTTCGTTCAGTAAATTACCTACTGAAAAGGCATTCAGCATCCAAGTGCGAATACCACCCCTGCGAATATCATCCTCGTTTTCTATGTAATAGACATAACCACCCCGCCTATCGCACTCGATATTGATATCGAACATCTCTTCAATGGCAACTCTATGATTATGAAAAGTACGCAACGGGATATCTTCACCCGAGTAGTTTAAACGGGAGTGAATCCATTTCTCATTGATTTCCTCAAACGTGATTCTGCCCGCCCGTTGAATGGTTTCAACCAACCAAACATAGCGGTTAAATAGGGCGGAAGTGTTTTCCTTGCTGCTTTTTCTATTTGGCTTCATACAATGTTGTTTTCGTTTTCAGTCCACTGTTATAATCTGCGATATAACAAAAATAGAACAAACATATGCCAAATAAAAGCACAGGATAGCTAGAAAAATGATAAACTTTAGCGACGTAGACTGCTCAAAATAACAAAGCTCTGGCTGTACACCCGTAAGAGTTGCGCTCGCAAAAAAAGGACTCGTCACACCTTACTTAGCAAGCTACAAAGAAAATCAACAAATTTGTTCGCAATTTTGTGAACAATTAGATATAATTCTTATATTTGCATTAGTCAACACGAAGTCTATGATTGTAGTTTTTAACAAACGGTATTTGCAAGAACTCTACCAACAAGGGGCAAGTAGTAATAAAAAGCATCGCTTTCAACCACAGGTTGTTCGTAAGTATCAAGCCTGCATAAACCTTATGATAGCTACACCTGACCTGCAGTCACTTGCCAAATACAGAGGTTTGAATCTTAAAAAGCTCATAGGTGACAAGAACGATACGTTTTGTATACGGATTGACAGGCAATACCGCATTGAATTTACCGTGCAGGAATCCTTGGAACCCGTTGCAACCATTTGCTTCATTACCGAATTATCCAAACACTATAAATAACTTTGCCATTATGATCACAATACAAGGAATTAATCCCCGAATGATTGCTAACAATATCGTTCCTTCCGTACCTGTTCACCCGGGACCGGTCATTAAAGATGAAATCGAGTTCAGGGGTATCAGTCAACGGCAACTTGCCAAGCAAATGGGAATCTCTTATTCGCAGTTCAACGAAATCCTCAACGGTAAGCGCCCACTCTCTACTGAAACGGCTCTCTTGTTAGAAGCAACGTTGGGTATTGACGCTGCTCCACTAATGAATATGCAAACCGATTATAACCTACAGGTAGCCAAAAACAATCAATCGTTTTTAAGGCGACTTAAGCAAGTGCGCGAAACATGCGCCTCGCTTTAGACTTTCAGATAATTACTCTAATAGTTATTTTGTGCGCTTAATCCACTCGTCCGCGATGGCGGCATCGTAGCCCATCTTTTTTGCCTGCAGGAAGTCCTCACGAGCCGCCATCTTATCAAACTGCTCCAAGCGCAAACGGCCACGCAACACGTAGTAGTAGGGATTGTCCTTTTGTGAACTCCACGCCGCTTGCAGGTCGGCTGCCGCCCGTGAAAACCGATCGGTGTTCAGGTAACACTCCGCCCGGTTCATGTAAAAGATGGGATTAGGATCCGGCACGGTTTCCAACAGGTGGGTGTAAATGTCACCTGCGGCCTCCCAGTTATCGTCCAGCTTAAAGAGCAGCGACTCGCACAGCTTCGTGTACATATCATCCGGGGCAATCGCTTTCGCGGCGTTGAAATCGGCCTCGGCGCTCGCACGGTCGCTCTTATCCAGGAACAGCAATCCCCGGCGGTAATAGGCCTCCACATCTTCCGGGTAATGGCGAATGATGGCGTCATAATCCTCCATCGCCTCATCAAAACGGTCCATATCGCATAACAGAGAGGCACGGTGATGCAGCACCACCTTGGGCATCGGGTTATTCCCCAGGGAAGCGGTGAACGAGATATAGGCGTCGTCAAGCAGTCCCAGTTGCCGCTGCAAGATCCCCAAGTTCAATAGCAGCACGGGGTTATGCTCGTTCGCGGGCTCCATCGCCATGGCCCGCTGCAAAGCGTAAGCCGCGCTATCCAGTTTGTTCGCCTCTATATAGTCGGCCGATTGACTAACCCACCCCATGTAATCAGGTGTTTGCGCCACCAAAACAAGCGAGCAAAAAGACAGAAGCAGCGTAAATAAAGTTTTCATTTCATTCGTTGACTGATTCTCCCTACAAAAGTACATGAAAAAACCGCTTTTCGCAAGTGCAATAGGAATACACATCCATATCAATTTTCGCTTTCATGTACGACAATCAAAAAAAGACATAATGCTTGATATATCAAACATATTTACTATTTTTGCACGATATATCAAACATTATTGTAAAACAACTGCTTGAATTATTACGCTTCGGCGTAGAACTTCGAATTCAAGACAGTCAAAAAAAATCAAGTTATGAAGAGAGCGAAAACTGTTCTATTACCCAGGCTGGCGTCTATCCTAGAAGAGATGGGCGAGAATATAAAGCTTGCCCGTTTAAGAAGGAAGTTATCGGCTGAACAGGTTGCCGAACGTGCCGGCATTTCACGTTCTACCCTGTGGCTGGTTGAACAAGGGTCACCGGGTACTTCATTGGGGATTTACGCCCAAGTATTGTTTGTACTGGGGTTAGAAAAAGACCTGCTCCTGTTGGCAAAAGATGACAAATTGGGTAGAAAGTTACAGGATGCGAATTTAAGAACCGGTGCCAGGGCTCCCAAGAAAAGTTCCATACAGTAAAATTTAAAGATAAAAAGAATCGCATGAAACGAAAGGAGATATTCGTGTACGCCGATTGGGTGGGATTAGGCGGTCCCACCCTGATGGGAGTCTTAGCAGTTGACGTGTTGAAGGGGCAAGAGATTTTCTCTTTCGAGTATTCCGGTGAATGGCTGAAATCCAACCATGTCTACATGTTAGACCCTGATTTGGGATTTTACCCTGGACCACAGTACTTGAGGGACGAAAAAAATAATTTCGGGCTATTTTTAGATTCCTCTCCCGACCGTTGGGGGCGTGTGTTGATGGAACGGAGGGAAGCCATTCTGGCCAAAACGGAAAACAGGCAAGCCCGGAAACTCCACGAATCGGACTTCCTATTGGGAGTATATGATTTGCATCGGATGGGAGCGTTACGTTTCAAACTTGAACCGAAAGGAGATTTCTTGGACAATGATAAAGACTATTCGGCACCACCATGGACTTCTATTCGAGAGTTGGAACACGCGAGCCTGGAGTTGGAAAAAAATATCGAAGAGGATAATCCAGACATGTTGAAATGGATAAAGTTGCTGATGGCCCCGGGGTCATCTTTGGGAGGCGCGAGACCCAAGGCAAGCGTGCAAGACACAACCGGGGCGCTTTGGATCGCGAAATTCCCCAGCAAGAACGATATTATTGACATTGGAGCTTGGGAAATGTTGGCGAATGATTTGGCGCGAAAATCGGGTATCGAAACGGCCCACGCGATGATACAAAAATACAACAACAGGCACCACACCTATTTAACCAAACGGTTCGATAGGACACCCACGGGAGAACGACTACACTTTTCTTCGGCAATGACCTTATTGGGATACAGCGACGGCATGGGAGCCGAAGAAGGGGTTAGCTATCTAGAGTTGGTAGAGTTTATCATTCAAAACGGGGCCGATGTATCCGCCGACTTGAAAGAGTTGTTCAGAAGAATCGTCTTTTCAATAGCCATCAGCAACACGGACGACCATTTAAGAAATCACGGTTTCCTTTTAACGGAGAATGGCTGGATACTTTCACCTGCTTATGACATGAACCCCGATCGGCACGGCATGGGTTTAAAACTCAATATTTCAGAAAATGACAACTTTTTGGACTTTAACTTAGCGTTGAGCATGGCTTCGTACTTTAGATTAACCGAAAGTGATGCGACTAACCTGATCAATAACATCAGAACGGTTGTTTCTGATTGGGAAAGAACCGCGAACAAGTACTCCATACCAAAAAATGAACAAGCATTGATGAAATCTGCTTTTCGATGGCAATAAAGTAGATGAAAAACCACTTTTCGCAAGTGTATGATACAATCACTGAACCCGCTAAAACTCGGAGTTAAAATGGAAGCGGATGTTTTTGAAATCCTGTTGCGCCATCATCAAGATGTAGTTCGACTCCGCGAGGAAAACATCCCTACCCTCTTTGTCGAGCGCCATGTACTGGTGCTTTCGCTGCTTGAACTCAGCCAGTTGCGCCTCATCGTCGCTCTCGATCCAGCAAGCTTTATAAAGGTTGATAGGCTCCCAGCGACACTGCGCCCCGTACTCGTGCAGCAACCGGTACTCGATCACCTCGAATTGAAGCTGCCCTACCGTCCCGATTACCTTCCTCCCGTTAAACTGGTTGGTAAACAACTGGGCAACCCCCTCGTCCATTAGTTGCTCTACCCCCTTGTGCAACTGCTTCGCCTTCATGGGATCGGCATTCTCGATGTACTTGAACATCTCGGGCGAGAAGCTGGGCAACCCCTTGAAGTGCAACAACTCGCCCGAGGTGAGCGTGTCGCCAATCTTGAAGTTGCCGTTATCGGGCAACCCCACGATATCGCCCGCGAACGCCTCGTCAAGGATCTCTTTTTTCTGCGCCATGAAAGCGGTCGGCGACGAGAACCTCATGGTACGGTCAAGCCGCGCATGCCGGTAGTTCACGTTCCGCTCAAACTTGCCGGAGCAGACCTTCAGGAAGGCGATGCGGGAGCGGTGATTGGGATCCATATTCGCGTGAATCTTGAAAACGAAGCCGGTGAACTCCTCCTCGTAAGGGTCTACGGTGCGCTCGATGGCCTGCACGGGGCGGGGCGAAGGGGCAATCTCGATGAAGCAGTCCAGTAACTCCTTTACCCCGAAATTGTTCAACGCGGAGCCGAAGAAGACCGGCGCCAACCTGCCCGCGAGGTACTCCTCGCGATCGAACGCGGGGTACACCCCGGTAATCAACTCCAAGTCGTCGCGTAGCCTTTTGGCTAACGCCCCGCCAATATGCTGCTCCAGCTCCGGCCCGTTCACGTCCAGCCGAATCGACTCGGTAACCCGCTGCTTGCTAGGCTGATAAAGGTCGAGGCGATCACGGTAAAGGTTGTACACCCCCTTGAATCGTTCCCCCATATCGATGGGCCAGCTCAACGGGCGAACGGTAATCTTCAACTCCTCCTCCAGCTCATCGAGGATTTCAAACGGATCGCGCCCCTCGCGGTCCAGCTTGTTCACGAATATCATTACCGGGGTGTGGCGCATCCTGCAAACCTCCATCAGCTTGCGGGTTTGAGTCTCCACTCCTTTCGCCACGTCTACCACCACGATCACGCTATCCACCGCCGTGAGGGTACGGTAGGTATCCTCGGCGAAATCTTGGTGACCGGGCGTATCCAATATATTTATCTTATGGTCGTTGTACTCGAACCCCATGACTGAAGTAGCGACCGAGATACCGCGCTGTTTCTCTATCTCCATCCAGTCAGACGTGGCCGTCTTCCTGATCTTGTTCGACTTAACAGCTCCCGCCACGTGAATGGCGCCACCAAAGAGCAGCAGCTTCTCGGTGAGCGTGGTTTTTCCCGCGTCGGGGTGGCTGATCACGGCGAACGTACGTCGCCGCCGAATCTCTTCTTTTTCTGTCATCTATTTCTATTCTTCTCTTCCTTGTAATCCCTCGTGTTTTCGTTTCTCTCGTTTCTTCTATCCCTAATATTTCTTTCATCACGCGATACTTGCCTTTGCAAAACTCCAAGGCTCCCCTTCTTCCACTCTTTATGCTTCTATCATGTCCCGCACCTTTTAATCGCTTGAATACAGCGCTCAATGGCATCTTCCCAGGTCGGGATAACCACGTTGAATACTGACCGGATCTTGGCGTGATCCAACACGCTATACGCGGGGCGCACAGCGGCGGCACCGTACTCTTCCGATGAAACGGGCAACAGTTCGCACCCCGCCATGCCGGCCAGCCGCTGGATCGCTCGGGCAAAGTCGAACCAAGTGATCGCCCCCACGTTCGTGAAATGATACAGTCCCGTTTTCCACGCCTGCTCCTCCTCCGCACGTTGAAGGATGTAGAGGATCATCTCCGCCAGGTCAACCGCGTAGGTGGGGCTACCCGTTTGGTCGTTCACCACGGTGAGTCTCTCCCGCTCCCCCATCAGCCGGATCATCGTCTTCACGAAGTTGCTGCCATATTCTGAAAAGAGCCAAGCGGTACGCAGGATGATCCAGTCGCCCCCCACCGCTTGCAGGGCCTCCTCCCCTTTCAGCTTCGATTCACCGTAAACCGACAGCGGTCCCGGCTTCATCGCCTCCGTGTAGGGAACGTCAGAACGGCCGTCGAACACGAAGTCGGTCGACACGTGAATCAACTTCACCGCATGCTCCCTGGCCACCAGCGCCAGGTTTCGAACCGCCCCCTCGTTCACGGCAAACGCGCGCTCAGGTTCCGCCTCGGCCTTATCTACCGCCGTGTAAGCCGCCCCGTTCACGATGTACTGAATATGATGACGGGTCACGTAGTCATCGACCTGATCGATATCGGTAATATCCAAGCTATCCACGTCCGTGAGAAAAAAGCGGAAGGGGAGGTTCAC
Organism: Bacteroidota bacterium; assembly: GCA_023622765.1. Classification (GTDB taxonomy): domain Bacteria; phylum Bacteroidota; class Bacteroidia; order Bacteroidales; family Dysgonomonadaceae; genus Proteiniphilum. Next base: position 48,472 of record JAMNYO010000034.1, read on the forward strand.
CTGCTCGCTCGCGCTCTTCAACGCGCACCCCAACTGACCATACGCGCCGGTTACCAGCACGTTCTTCTGCACCAGCCCGTAAAAAACCGGTTGGCGGAAAGTAACCTGATCCGTCCCTCCCAGATGCTTAGTCGTACCCGTGAAAATAGCCATACCCTGTTATTATTGAACGGTGTTATATTTCTCAGAGAGCAGCCTCCGCGATATCGTGTCGCGTAGGTCGTACTGACAAAATAGTGTAATTTCGCGACAAAAATACAACATTATACCCAAGAACCCTGCCATCGGAATGAAGAATTTTCCCTTACCGATGGTGCGATACCACGACTTTCCCACCGCATTTGCCCCCACTTTACACTTTTTTCGGCTATTTTTGTAACCATAAAAGGCAAAAAGATGGTTACACTACATATCATCGAGTCGGGTTACTTCCTTGGCGATGGCGGGGTGATGTTTGGCTCGATTCCCAAAAGGTACTGGTCGACCAAGTACAAGGTCGACGATAACAACATGTGCGTGATGGCGCTCCGCTGTCTCTTTATCGACACCGGTGAGCGGCGGATCCTCGTGGACGCGGGGATAGGCAACAAGCACGACCAGAGGTTAACGTTTTACCAACCCTACTCCCAAAAAGATGTTGCAAAGGCCATCCTCGAAATAGGATACGCATCGGAAGAGGTGACCGACGTGATCTTGACGCACCTCCACTTTGACCACTGTGGCGGTAGCACCGTGTTCAACAAGGCGGGCAAGGCTATACCCACCTACCCCAACGCCACCTACTGGGTGAGCCAGAATCAGTGGGAGAACTACCGGAATCCCATGCTCTTCGAAAAAGGGTCATTCTTCGCCGATAACATCGAACCTATCCGCGAAGCGGGGCAGCTGCAACTCGTGCGGGAAAATACCCGGATCGATGAACATATCCGTCTGGAGCTATACGATGGTCACTCGCCCGGGCAGATCGCGGTACTCATTGACACCCCTCAAGGCAACTACGCATTCCCGGGCGACGTGGTGCCCACCTCGCTCAACCTGTCGTTAAGCTGGGTTTCGGCCTACGATAATAACGCCGCCCTCGCCATGGAAGAGAAGAAACGGTTTCTGGACAAGGCAAAAGCCGATCGGCGAACGCTGATCTTCTGCCACGACGCGTACACGGTCTCGGCGAAACTGTAAAACAATAAGGGTGCCCGGTAAAAACACCCCTAACTGCTGCGCTCGCCATAGTGAACACGTCTGCGCAATCCTTTGACTCACTGCAAGCAGAAAAAGACTCGCTCAGGATAATGGAGGAGCACTTACATCAACAGGTGAAGTCGCTGGAACAGACAATTAACGATTACCAACACAGGTTCGACCAGTTAGAGAAGCAGATTGACGACCTGATGTGGTTCCGTCGACTGGAAGATATAGCCTTTATCGATAAAGTGCGACTTACCGGCTCACCCCGCTGGAAGCCGAAAAGCGAAGACGACCGGTTCGCGGGAAATAAGCTGCAATTTTACGCCTATCTCTTTATCCCGAAAAAGGTTGAATGGAAAAAGAAACACCCGCTTATCGTGCTTCCTCACAGCGGTATACATGCCAACTTCTCCACCTACTACTACCATATAGTCAGGGAGTTCGTGGCGCAAGGGTACGTGGTGGTATCCGCGGAATACCGGGGCAGCACCGGGTATGGGGAAAAAACGTACGAGAACATCGATTACGGGGGGCGTGAGAATGATGACGTGCTGGCTAGCCGCGACTACATGGTAAAGAACTACCCTATCGTCGACTCCACCCGAGTGGGGGTGGTTGGCTGGAGCCACGGTGGCATGATCGCGCTGATGCAGATCCTGTTACACGGCGACAAGTATCAATGCGCCTTTGCCGGTGTTCCGGTGAGCGATCTGGAGAATAGACTGGCGTCACACGACGAGAGTTATAGCGCCTACTTCACTGCCCCTTACCATATAGGCGAATCCATCGAGGAGAATCCGGAGGAGTACGCACGACGCTCACCCACCTCCTACGCGGCCAATTTAGATAAGCCGCTGCTCATCTATACCAATACCAACGATAACGACGTCTACGTGGAGGAGGTGGAGCTAATGATCAACACGCTCAAATAACATGACAAGGAGTTCGAGTACAAGATTTTCCAAGAAGCATCGGGGGGACACGGGTTCGACCGCATCGATACCAAAGAGGCTACCGACATCCGCTTCACGCTGCATAAATTTTTAGAGCGCTACCTGAAACCCCCGCATCCATTCAAGTCCGAAAAAGAGATGCGGAAAACGGCCTACGGGTTTTAAATCGGTTTTATCGAGTAAACATACCGTAACCGTACATATAAAGCAACCTGTAGATACATCCTTTATTATGCGAAATATAACAGCTCTTTTAATTTCTTTGGTGGCACTATTACTCTCGTGTGGGTACAACGATAAGGTGAAAGTGCAAATCAACTCGCCAACACTGCCCGTGTTGACCGGCAAAGAGTACAACCCCGTGCAAAAGATTACCCTAGTACGCGATAACAGCATGGAGTACAACATAAAGAAGCTTGTCATATCCCTACAAGGCACCACCGATAGCGATGACATCGCGAAACTGTCGCTTTTCAAAGCCGATGAAGCGGGAAAGTTCGATACAACGGTAACTATAGGTGAAACGGTACCGAAAGGTAACATGGCAACATTCACCCATCGTTTCCCAATAAAGGAAGACACGCTTACCCTCTGGGTATCCGTCACGCTCAAAGAAAACATCGACCTCACGCACCGCGTAGGTATACAGTGCGAAAAGATGATCACCAACAAGGGGAAGCTACATATACCAAATAGTGAAAACGAACCCCTGCGTACAGGTGTAGCGCTCCGTCAACATGGTCAAGACGGGGTACATACCTCCCGCATACCGGGACTGGCCACCTCGAAGCAGGGAACGCTACTGGCGATTTACGATGCACGATACGAAAGCGCACGAGATTTACAGGGAGATATAGATATTGCCATGAATCGAAGTCTCGACGGGGGACGCACTTGGGAACCCATGCAGGTGATACTCGACAGGAATGAATGGGGTGGCATGCCGGAAAAATACAACGGGGTGAGCGATGCCTGCATCCTGGTAGATGAGAAGAGCGGCGATATCTACGTGGCCGGACTCTGGATGCACGGCGTGCTTGATGGTGAAACCGGGAAATGGGTGGAAGGGTTGACCGCCGATAGTACCCGGTGGATTCACCAGTGGCAAGCGAAGGGATCACAACCCAGCTACGGTGTTAAAGAGACCTCGCAGTTCCTGATTACCAAAAGTAGCGATGACGGCCTCACCTGGAGTGAACCGGTGAACCTCACCCACCTCAAGAAGAGAGAGTGGTGGCTCTTCGCCCCGGCACCCGGGCAGGGCATTACCATGACAGACGGCACGTTGGTTTTACCCACCCAGGGCAGGGATGAAACAGGAGTGCCGTTTTCCAACATCACCTGGAACAAAGATGGTGGCAAGAGCTGGGTAACCAGTAATCCAGCCACGAAAAACACCACGGAGTGCGCGGTGGTCGAACTTGAGAATGGAGATTTAATGCTGAATATGCGGGATAACCGCAACCGGGGCAATGAAGAGGTGAACGGTCGTTCCGTGTTTGTCACCAGCGACCTGGGGCAAACCTGGACGGAACACCCCACGTCGCGCAAAGCCCTGGTAGAACCCACCTGCATGGCCAGCCTGCACAAACATACCTATTATGATGAAGGTAAAGAAAAGTCGTTACTGCTCTTTGTCAACCCGGCATCTGCTTTCAGACGGAACAACATCACGCTAAAAGTGAGTTACGATGATGGCAACACATGGCCTGAAGAACAATATATCCTGCTTGATGAATACAATGGGCGGGGATATTCATGTATCACATCGGTCAATGATTCTACCATCGGTATTCTCTACGAGAGTAGCCAGGCAGATTTGGTCTTCCAAACGGTCTCATTACAGGAGATACTGCCATAAGGCTCACATCACGTTTCCGCGTAAAAGGTTTACGTGCCTAAACCTCCTTACGACTTTTTAATATGATTCCGCTTTCTGTCTTTACGGTAACATGCAAGTTTTTATTCAGCGCGTTGGTAAACCAACAAACCTCTATCTCTCCGGTGTTTGATTGAGAAACAATGGCTCCACCTGCAATATCCCACTTAACTTCCCCTACCGATATCAACTCTTCCCAATCTAAAGCATATATAGCACTATTTTTACCCGTTTTATGTTCTGTGATCCGGGGTTTGGTATCGGTCAGTCTTTCATATAGGTAATTTATGGTCGCATCATAGACTATTTGCATGTTATTATTGGAGGTACCATCAACATTTACGTTCAGGTCATGTTTCACGTTGCTGAAAGCATGAAGTTTACAGGGTAAATTCACTTCTCGCATACGCTCTTCAATAGCTGCACTTCCGTATATTTTGATTAAACTACTTCCTAAACGATGGAGTAGATCTCCGGTGATAAACTCAAAAGGCATACCCGAGTGAAAGGGTACCACATCATCATCCGTTCCGTGAAACAAAAGCATATTCACGTTATCATCGTGATCTATCAACGCCAAATCAGTGATAGCTCCCGATAAACTAACCACCCCTTTTGTTTGGGTATTTAACGGGATAGGGCCCAAATCATCCCTGAAAAGATTAGCGCCCGTGGAGGAGTAAACCTCGTGTTGTTCCATGATTGCGGCTGTCAGCGCGGTTACTGCTCCCGCGCTATGTCCCATGTAAAACACCGAAGTAGTGTCAATTCCATAAAGATTAGCATTGTTGATCAAGAAGCGTGTGGCACTTCTGTAATCTTGCACGGCACGGTAAATGGTTCTTTCAACAAGGGCAGGCTCGAGAAAAGAAGCTCCCAACCTGTAATTGATGGAAGCTACCACGTAACCTCGCCCGGCTAAATTGTTTGCCAACATGGGTATAAAAGAGCTCTGCTTGTCGCCAAACAAAAAAGCACCACCATGTGCCATCACGATTAAAGGACGTTTTACAATAACGTCGTTTCGCGGGTGATAGAGGTCTAATTTCAAATCGAGGGGTACTACATCCTTCTCAAGGATAGGGTTTTCTAATATTTCGGTTATTAGTTTATTAAAGTCTGAAGTGGAGGTATATGGAGATGAAGGTCCGGTGTAAAACCCTTTCTGGTTATCGTAAATAATATCTTCTTGTATCGCGACTTGAACGTTTGGGAGAGAATGTAAATAGCGTGGGAAAATGTTTGTTTTTATGATAACACTCTTCCAAGGTGCTTCAATTTTTAATAACGGGTACGCCTTATTAGGCAAATTACTATCCGGGAATGTTACCAATAGATCATCTCCCTTTGTTTTGAATAAAGCAATGGTACGGTTGTTTTTAACTGAAACCAAACAGCTTCCGTCAAAAGTAACGGCGATAGAGTCACAAGAGCTTCCCTTATCTGTAAAACAGTAAGCCGAAGAGGATGCACCTCCGCTTGACTTGTTCACTTGAAGGTAGAAAACTTCAGACGGGGTGTTAACGCGATATAAACCTTCCAAATCAACGTCAGCAATATCTGAAAGCTCAAGAATTTCGTCCTGGTTTTCGCATCCCGTTATAAAGATCGTGAAAACCAACAATATCGAAAAAGCAATGTTAAAGGGTAGTCTATTCATCAATGTTTAGCTTTAAATGGTATTTTGACAGGCGCCCACCGATTCCGGTGATAAGCACCCAACTGCTAAATAATCACTCTGGCAAAATTAGATGAAAATCTCCCAATTTCCAAGCGTCTATAATAAAAATCGAAGGGTGTTGAGCCAAGTAGCAAGTACTTCAAATTAGGTAGGTTTGTTTGATGTTATACATCAATTGATGGGCATCTATGCAAAAAGGGGTCAACTTAAACAGTTGAGCCCTTTTTGCATGAGCCCGTACAGCGTATGGGATATTCCTACTCCCGGCTTGTAGTTAACCTTATATGTATGTTATCCTTCGCATAAAAAAAGAGCCGCCCCATTCTGAGACAGCCCCTTTTTAGGATGAGCCTGTGTGGATGTACCTTATTTGGAGGTAACCTCCTTGAGCTTCTCGATGAGCTGTTCGCCCCTCAAGTTTTTAGCCAGTATATTGCCTTCTTTATCCAGGAGCACGATAAAGGGAATACCCGAGAACTGGTAGAGCTTCATCACCTCTTTCCCGGCCTCAGGTGCCAGCACCTGATCCCATGGCATTTTTTCCTCGTCCAGCGCCTTTAACCAGTCCGCTTCCTTACTGTCGATCGACACGTTAAAGAACGAAACCCCTTTACCCGAGAACTGCTCGTACGCCTTCTTCATGTTGGGCATCTCTTTCCGACAGGGACCGCACCATGATGCCCAGAAGTCGATAACCAGGTAGTTGCCTTTAAAGTCTTGCGGGCCGATTGTTTTTTGCTTATCGGGTGTCGGGTAAGCGAACTCGGGTGCCGGTTGACCCAATGCCACCCGTTCGGTCTGCAGTTTCTTCTCTTCTCGTTCGGTCTTAAACGCTACCAGGGGAGCGTAGTTGGGATCCTTCGCTTCAAGCTTGCCCAACACCTGCTCTACCAGCGGTTGATCATCGCTACTCCTCAACCCGGGCAGAATAGTCAAGACACTGTTCCTGTCGGCGTAATGCTTCGCCAAAAAACGGGTGCGTGCCATCCTGTCTTCATTCAAAGCCCCGAAGAGGGAGGTAAACGCCTCTTGCCGCTTAAGCGGGTCTATATCTATCTTATGCAGGTTTTGAGAGATCGCGATCATCTGTTGGTAATAACGATAGTCGTCCCAATTTACAAGATTCATCAACTCATTGTTGGGGCCACCATAGATATGCACGTAAGGCGGGTTTTTAATCTTCACCTTGGCGGTATCCATACCCCTAAAGTCGATCACCAGATCTTCATCCTCGGCCCAAAAGTTCACGGCTTGCCATTTTTGACAGTCGAGCGTGTACATGCCGGGCTCTTCAACGAGCAGTTGAATGCTATAGGTACCATCTTCATTCACCTTGCAGGAGTCGACCACCACCTTGTCAAACTGGTCGCGCTTGATTACCTCGATATTGAACTGGTTATCGGGAAACTCCACCTTCCCCTGAATAGTAATCGTCTGCTTCTGCTCAGAGGATGTACACATGCTCAAGAGCAGCATGCAGCCTAATAAAAAAATCATTTGCCTTTTCATCACCTTTGTTTGTTGTTTTTTTGTTTGTTTGAACTATTGTTTGCTAACCCGTCACTTTTTATACATCAAATCGATGATATGGTTGAAACCTGAGTAGACGGTTCCCTGTTCGGTGATCGCGCCCGTCATCTCGTTAAACTTGAACTTGTAGACTTTCCCGGAACCCCCGCCGTTTGTCGTGACGAAGAGTATTTTACCGTTATATTGGGCATCGTCCTTATTTACATACACCTTTAAGCCGGAGATCTTCTCGCCGCCTGAAACGCTGAAAACATGGGTCTCAGACTCTCTCCCGAACCGGTAGCAATAGAGGTCGCTGTCGGTCGCGTAGAACATGAAGTCGCCCCGGGTACCAAACGCGTAGACGTTTGCATCACGTATACCGGTTAACGCGCTGATGTCGCTACACTCGAGCGGAACCGGTTCAGCCGACTTGAAGTCCACCCTAAAGAGGTAGGGAGATAGCTGCCCATTTTCTCCCTTTTTATTGAAGATGGCGCAGGTGCTTCCATCTTTACCCTCATCCAAGGTTACAAACTCAAAGGAGGGATCAATCTTACCAGGATTGAACAGTTCGGAAGTTGAATTAGGAACGATTAGCGCACCCCAGAGACGAATGTTCATAAATCTGTTTTTCAACAGGTCGAAGAAGACGGCCCTTGTTCCCGGACTGTTCCCGGCGTTAGTAACGCCCGCCAACACGGGGGCCACGTTGTAATCGTCGCCCGTGAGGGTCGTGCTGTTGAACACGGCAGCCCCCCAAACCATCATATAGGCCACGTAATATATTTTCCCGTCATTAACAATCACTTCAAACCCTCCGTTTGCATCAGTATAGTGGTAGGCCTGCGGAGCTTTTGTGGTAGGAGTACCGACCGTCTGGTTGAAGAGCGACAAGTAAGTGGCCTCCTGTAGTTTGTAGGTGCCGGGGTCTAACACGTAGCCGTCATCGTCGGCGAATATGTACATGTTCATCCTTTTACTGTTCACGCCGTTACCGAGCAACCGTCCCTTTTCAATCTTCTTCCCACCGTTCACGGCAGAGAAATGGTTTTTCACTATCCTACCGTCACCGCCCACGACAATGTCCTCATCCCGAATAAAGCCGATCTCGCCCTTGCCCGAGGCATCTTCATCGAGCACTATCAACCCGTTGAGAGGAGAGATAATGAATTGAAACAGGTGGCTGGTTGTCGCACCGGTCTTCTTATTTGAAACGGTAAACACCGCCCAATACTCGGTGGGGGTTTCCGCTATTTTGTACTCCAGGTTCAGCGATGTGCCTATCACCTCAGGTTGCTTATAGTTGCCATAGGTTCCCTCCGGTGTTTTATTATACCGTTTCCATTCGTAGCTGTAATCGCCTTCGCTGGTACCCTCGGCAAACCTCATCACGGGCTGCAACTTAATCAGCTCATTTTCGAGACAGAACAGGGTGTTATTCCTGTCGATAACACCGGGGATGGACTCGATAACCGGCTCGCCGATATTGTCTAAATAGTCGTAATTCCCTTTATCCTGGTAACACCCGGTCAAGGTGGCGGCGATACAAATCGCTACACCAATCAGCGCTGTTGTTAGTTTATTCGTCATATCGTTCAAAAATTAACTTCCAAACCTCATGGGGCTTCCATCATCATCTAATCTGGGATTCTTGGCCAACTCCTCGTTCAGCAGCCTCTTCAGGCTCTGGTAATAATCTGCCCGGTAGGCCGACAAGTCGAGGGTACCAATCATCTCGTATACGAACTTGTACTTTGCCTGCGTGCATGGACCCAACGCCCAGTTTGCCGCCCAACCGGTCGGGTCTCTCCACTGCGTGGGGAACCCTATCATCACCTTAACCTCTAACGAGTTGTAGATACCACCACCCTCAAAATCGTCGCTGGGTAATATCCTGAAATCGATTAACAGCGGGTCGAACGTAAGGTGCTCCTTGTACACTGTACAATTCACTACCGTATCAACCCTCCCCGCTTCCAAAATGACCTCATCGGGCATATTGAAGTGCACCCCCTTTTTGGCGGTCTGCTTCTCTCCATACCCGATCTTGATAACCCGATCCTTATCTGACATGACCGATTGGGCCCTCAGCAGGATGGAGAATGTTTTTTCGGTCATCTCTTCATCCTGCACGAAAACCCCATCTCCCTCTTCCGCTAAGATATTCACCAAATCGGGACCGTGATATACCTCGATGGCATCCTCCTTACAGGAAATAGCCGTTAGGAAGATGGCAGCAAAAATAACTATGTTGATTACCTGTTTCATCTTTTCAATATTTTCTTGGCTTATACATTCAATGTACCCGGGTTTATAAAAGGTTGTGATCGCCTTTACTTTATAGCCCATTATCCTGTTTATTCTCTTTTTCCTAAATCAATCTCCAAATCCGGCATCGGGAAGACGTAGTTAGCATTGGCATGCTGCTTATCGATATTGGGTGTCCCAATCCGTTTGTGGTAAAAGTAGAGCTGCCCTTCACCCACGAATTCGCGGTAATACTCCCGGGTGAGTTCCTCTTGCAGCTTTTCCGCGCTATCAATGCCTTTTATCGGCTCGAGACCCCTTCCGCTCCGAAGCTTGTTCAGCACCGAAACGGCTGTGGCCAAGTCGCTCTCCTTCAAGCACTCGGCCTCAATGTAGTACATCTCCGATACCCTGATGACCGGCATCCTATCGCGCTTCGGCTTTACAGTTCCCGTGCCAGCAATATATTCGTTGTCCATCTGCCAAAACTTGGAGAGCACGTTCGACGCACCGCTGTAGGTCTCGTAGATGGCTTTTCTATAATCGTCGGGCTCGTACAGGGAATTGGGATCTATCCTTACGGTACGGGGTTTGGTGAACTCCCTGAAGCAACCCTTTATATATTCATTCAACGTGGGGATATGCAGCGCGAAAAGGTGTTCCGACGAGAAGGTGCGGTCTCGCAAGTTGATATAGGTGGTGGTAAGGTCGTTCGGGTTCACCCAGGGGAAGAGCCCTTTCTGCTCTTTTGCCCCTATCACCTCTCTCGCGGCCGACAAAGCCTTCTGTTGATCCCCTTTATAGAGGGCTACCCTCGCCTTTAGCCCCAACACGGCGTAATAGTTGAGGTGAAAGTTGCGGTTGGCCAGGTAGCCGTTATCCACGCCCGTCACATCGGCACCCGTGTGTATGGGATCCACTTTCAGGAGTCCCAACGCCTCATCAATATCCTTAAGCGCTAAATCAAAAAACGCGTTGGCCGTGAGTTGCGGAGAGACCACCGGCTCAGGTTCCACCACGTACGGGATATAAAGCGCGTTGGCGTCAGAAAAATCGTGTGGTGCAAACATGCGAAACAGCTCAAAGTGCATGAAGGCCCTTAAGGCCAGCGCTTCACCCCGTATCACGCCATAGTTGTACTCATTGAGAACCGACCCCTGAAGTTCCGTGTACTGCAACAGGGTGTTGATGTTCGCGATGGCTTTGTACATGTTCGTCCATACACTCTCTATTCTCCACTTTGAACCGGTGCGCTCATAGTTATAATCCCTGAGATAATTGTAATCAGAGTTCGAGTAGAGGTCATCGCCGTCACCCCACTCCTGCGCCAACATCCCAATCATGCCGAAGGTAAGCTCTTTCCCGTACAACTCGGGTTTGGAGAGCATGATATAGACCCCCGCCAACGCACTTTTAAACCCATCGTCGGTACTGAAGTGTACCGAGGCCTCTTCCTCCGTTTTGGGACGCACGTCCAACCAGTCGCTACAGGAGTTGCTTGCCATGAAGATGATAAGGAGTAGCGCGGTAGCGACTGTTCTACAAGCTGATATCACTATATTTCTATTCATAATACTCAATAATTAAAAGGTTGCTTGCACCGATAGAGAGAGCGAACGGGCAAAGGGGTAGAGAATACCTCTTTCGACCCTCACGGTTGAGGCGTAAAATATATCGTTCATGTACAACATAACTTTCAGCTGCTCCAGGTTAGCCCTTCGGATAAAGTCGTTATACCTGAAGTCGTACCCGATACTTAGGGAGGTCATCTGCAGCTCCTTCACATCCTGAATGAAGCGGGAGGTGGGCCGGGTAATGGGATCCGACTCGTCAAAACGTTTAAACTTCGCCGGAACGCCCGGGGTGGTCCATCGGTCGCTCAACACCCGCTTGTCCACGTTGTACTGCATATCCACGTTCTCTACCTTATCCACGAGCGTTTGGTTGTAGACCTGACCACCCAATCGGTAGGAGAACGAGCTGTTGAGCGAGAATCCCTTGAGGTTGAAATTGAAGCCAAAGGTACCCCTCAATTTGGGCAGCCTGTTTCCAATAACCACCTGGTCTTCCGCCCTCCATTGGTAGGTCATCTCGCCATCTCGCGTTAAGAACACCTCTCTACCCGTCACGGGGTCTATCCCGAGCGATTTCACGCCCCAGATGGCGTCCAGGGATTGTCCCTCCTGGTAACGCACCGACGGTTTGGACACCTCGCCCCGGTTTTCCAGGTCGGGATTCGTGCCTCCTCCATCCTGCTTCTCCTTGTCTCTCGCTTCGTTTATTGAGGTAAGGGCATCCGATATCTTGCGTATGGTGTTTTGGTTATGCAAGGCCGTCACAAAGAGGTTCAGGTAAATATTCCTGTGCGTATCCCTTATGAGCCGGTAATTCATTTTTCCTTCAAACCCTTTGTTTCTGGTCTGCCCCAAGTTCTCGGTGTAGGAGGTAAAACCCGCGGACGGGGGCAGGGAGACGGGAGTCAGAAGGTTTTCGGTATCCTTGATGTAGTAGTCGAACGACAAGCTGAGCGCGTGGAACAGATCCAGGTCTATCCCCACGTTATTGTCGCGCGTCTTTTGCCACTGCAGGTCGTCGTTTGCCAAACCAAGCAGGTAACTACCCACGATATTGTCGTAGCTCTCGTTGAAAAACCTGTAGGTGGCGATGGCCTGGTAAGAGTTGAAGTTTTGCGAACCCGACGATCCGGTAGATGCCCGCAGCCTCAACCGCTGTACCTGATCTTTGGCCCCGCGTAAAAACGACTCATGGTGCACATTCCAGCCAATACCCGCCGAATTGAAGTGTCCCCACCGTTTGTCACTCCCAAAGAGTGAGGAGGCGTTAGCCCGGTAGGTTAAGTCGAACAGGTAGCGTTCGGCGTAGGAGTAGTTCGCGGAGAGCAGCGCACTGGTCTCCCTCACGAGCGACTCCATGCCCGTTGGAGATCCCGTGGTGTACTCCTTGGCGTTGGTGATGTAATCCATCTTGTTATTGGCGAAGCCTTGGGCGGCAAACTCCACGTACTCCCGCTTATCCTCGCTAAAGCTCCACTGGGCATTTGAGAAGATCACGTGCTTGCCGATCTCTTTCGAGTAGTTGGCCGAGATATCGGCGTTGTATGAAAAGTTCTCGCCGTTACCCATGTTATACCTACCACGCTCGAAATACTCTTCGGAGTCGGGTTGAATACTTTTAAACATGGTGTGGTCTTTGGGATAGAAGGTCTCCCTGCCGTTTTTCTGCGCGATCACCCCGAGGCGTCCCCGGAACTTCATCCCGCTAAAAGCACTCCACTCGATGTAGAAGTTGTTGGTCACGTCGGAGTACTCGTTGCTGTTCTTGGTGTTGATAGACGCGTTGCAAAGGGGATTGTAGATGGGGCGCATCTGATAATTCACCTGTTCGTAGTCGGCCAGGACCTCCTTGATGCTGCCATCTTCGTTGTAAGGCCTCCAATAGGGGTTTAACTTCGCGTATTCCGAGAAAGAGCCGTAGGGAGAATCGTTCGACTTGTTGAAGGTGAGCGATAACTTGTTCATAAAGAGTAGTGAACGGTACCTGTACTGAAAGTTGAAGCCCCCGGATAGCACGTTTCTGCCGGAACCCTTCATCACACCGGCCACGTTGTTGTATTGAAAGTCGACACCGTAGCGCACGATATCATCGCCCCCCTCGAAGTTGAGCGAGTGCTTTTGTCCCACGCCTACCCGTAACGGTTGACTGAGCCAGTAAGTGTCAACCCCCCGCAATACCTCCTTATGGTAATACTGGTACTTCTCGTCTAGCGGTTGCTGGAAAATCGGGTTGCCCCCCGGATCGGTATAGACGCCCGCCTTTTTCTCAATCTCCAGCTTTTCAACCGCGTTGGCCAGGTTGTAGCTGGTGAGGTCGGGCGACTGGATGTCCAAGCTACCCGAATAGGAGACCCTCAGCTTCCCCTTATCGGGAACCAACGTCTCGATAACCACGATACCGTTGGCCCCTTTTGAACCGTAGAGCGCTTTGGCAGTGGCATCCTTGAGCAACGTGATGGATGCCACGCGGTTCATATCCATGTCCATCACCTTTTCGATCGACTGCTCAAAACCGTCCACGATAAAGAGCGGCTGGTTCGGGTTCGTGCGATACTTATCTTTCATATCGGTGAAGCTGGATGCGCCGCGCATCTGCAGGTCGGGCATCTTGTTCGGGTCGGAACCGAAGTCCATGCTTTCCAACGCCTGAAACGACGGTTCGATATTTTTCAAGGCATGCAAGATATTTTGGTTGCTCACCTTCTCTATATCCTCCGACTTGATCGCGGATACGGCACCGGTATAACTGTCAGCCACGCGGGTGAAGATACCGGTGACCAGCACCTCCTGAAGCACGGCGCTGTCTGGCTCCAAGGTGATCAACATATTGGCGGCTGCCTCCACCTCCTGAGATTTATACCCCACGTAAGATATAATCAGGATGGCGTTTTCCGGAACGGTAAGGGTGAACTTACCATCAACGTCCGTTGCCACTCCTACACCCGGGCTATCCTTTACTACGATAGTGGCACCTATTACCGGCTCACCCTGCTCATCCACTACCGTGCCCTGTATTTGCTGATCCGCAAACACATGCATACTACTCAAAAAGAGCAATATAGACGCTGCTATAATGCCAATTCTCCTCATATTATCTCATTTTAATGCCGCAACACCTAAGGGATCTAAGTGTTTGCCTTTCTATAAAAACTCCATACAAACAAACGCGAAGTTAGCGAAATTAATTTCATTTTGTTATAGATAGATGAAAGAATTTCATGAATTAATATTGCTTGGGCTTCAGGCGCCCACTTTTCTTGAGCGCCTGGTCCAAAATCCACTGAATTTGACCATTCACGCTGCTAAACTCATCGGCCGCCCACTTCTCGATAGCCTCCAGGGTGTCCGAGTCCAGCCGTAGACATATTACACATTTTCCAAATAAACAAGCAAGTTGCACCCTATTATTTATTACATTATGTTAAATGATAGCCACCCCGCTTTCCTCATCTGGAGAAATTAAGTTATCTTTGCGAAAATCAGCTTGGCAGGCTATTGAACTGACTGGGAAAATCAGGCCAAGAAAGCTAACGACCAACAAATTAAGCCCAATTACATATGGATACACAGGTACTACTTGTTTTCGCGATTATCATCATTGCCATCATCTTCTTCGCGTGGGGCAAGATACGGTCAGACATTGTCGCCTTATCGGTACTTATCTCGTTGGTGTTAACCGGGATCCTCACCCCTGCTGAAGGGCTCTCCGGTTTCTCCAACTCGGTGGTAATCATGATTGTTAGTCTCTTTATCGTGGGAGGTGCCGTCTTCCAGACGGGGCTTGCCAAGATGATTAGCACCAAGATCCTCTCCCTCGCGGGTCAAAACGAGTTGAGGCTATTTGTTTTGGTGATGCTCGTCACCGGGGGTATCGGGGGTATTCTGAGCAATACCGGGACGGTCGCCCTGATGCTCCCTATCGTGATCAGCCTCGCCGCCGACGCGAAAACCGATGCTCGCCGGTTCCTGATGCCAATGGCCTTCGCGAGCAGCCTGGGCCTCCTCACCCTGATCAGTACCCCCCCGAACTTGATCGTCAACGACTCGCTCATCAGCGGGGGATTCGAGGGACTCTCGTTTTTCTCGTTCCTGCCCGTCGGTCTCATCACCCTCTCGATAGGTATCCTGTTGCTTTGGCCCCTAAGCAAGATATTGGTGTCGGGCAAGAACAAAGACAGATCGAGAGAAAAAAAGGACAAAACCCTCACCCAACTCGCTTCCGAATACAAACTTGGCGACAACCTCTACCGGGTACTTATCGGGGAGAACTCACCCTTTATCAACCAATCGCTCCAAGAACTGAACATCACGAGCAAATATAACCTGAGTATCGTTGAAATACGCCGGGTCGAGTCAAAGCACCGCTTTCACAAAACGGTCAACATGACGATGGCCGGCCCCACCAGCACGTTTATGCCAGGCGATATCCTCTACGTACTGGGAGAGTTCAACGACATCATGACCTTAGTGGAGGAGAACGGGCTCGAAATCATCGACACGCACAAGACAGAGGGCAATGACAACGCGCTCTCGGTCTCTCAAGCCGGGGGGTTGCAGTTCAGCGAGATAGGTATCGCTGAAGTGGTGCTGATGTCGACCTCCAAGCTCATCAACAAGCGGGTAAGAGAGTCCAATTTCCGCCAGCTCTACAACGTGAATATCCTGGGGATACGCCGCCAGGACGGGTATATCCTGCAAAATGTGAAGGATGAACGCATGCATTCGGGAGACGTGCTGCTGGTACAAGGGAAATGGAGCGATATCGAGAAGCTGGATCTAGAGACCTCGGAGTGGGTGGTGGCAGGTCGCCCCATGGAGCAGGCGTTAAGGGTACCCCGTGACCACAAGGCTCCCGTGGCCGCAACGATCCTCATTCTGATGATCCTGGCCATGATATTCAACGTGGTACCCACCGTGATCGCCACGATGGTAGCCGCCTTGCTGATTATCCTAACAGGATGCTTCCGCAACGCGGAATCGGCCTACAAATCGATCAACTGGGAAAGTACCTTCCTTTTTGCCGGTATGTTCCCCCTGGCCATCGCCATGGAGAAGACCGGGGCATCGGTGCTTATCGCCGAGGGCATTGTGAACGGGCTAAGCAGTTACGGTCCCATTGCGGTCATGGCGGGCATCTACGTGGCCACCTCCATCCTCACCCTATTTATTAGTAACACGGCCACGGCGGTACTCTTTGCCCCCATCGCCTTCCAAACGGCCATCTCCATCGGGGTAAGTCCCTACCCCTTCATGTTCGCGGTGACGGTCGCGGCCAGCATGTGCTTCGCCAGCCCATTCGCAACCCCGCCCAACGCGTTGGTGATGTCGGCAGGACGTTATAAATTCATGGATTACGTGAAGGTGGGATTACCGCTGCAACTCGTCGTGGGAATCATCATGATATTCGTGTTGCCCCTGCTCTTCCCGTTTTAACGATTAGGGTCTTAAACGACCGAAGAAGGGGGTAGACGGATAAAATGCGAAAGCAACCTAAGTATTTACTAAAAAAATAATCGTATGAAACGAGCATGACAACTGTTCTAAAAGCGAGTTCCATATGATACCATTAAATATAAAAGTTTTATCATATGAAAAAAAAATGTATCTATTTATTATTAATCGTATCTATGACACTACTGGCATGCAACGACCAGCGGCGCTCGTCGGGTGAACCCGGGAGCATCTTCATGACTGAATATGACACCCCGTTCGGGATGCCCCCGTTCGACCAAATCGAGTTCGAAGACTTCAAACCGGCCTTTTTAGAGGGCATTACCCAGGAGGACAAGGAGATCGAAGCGATCGCCAACAACCCGGAAGCGCCCACCTTCGAGAACACGATCGTGGCGATGGACAAGACTGGTGAAGTGCTACGGCGCGTTTCCCGTGTATTTTACGGCTTACGCGGCGCGGAAACCAACGACAGCATCCAGGCACTGGCCAAGGAGCTATCCCCTCTACTGTCGGAACATAGTGACAACATCAACCTGAACGAGCAACTGTTCAACCGGGTGAAGACGTTACACGACGACACCACCGATATGAACCTCACTACCGAGCAGTACCGCCTGCTCGACACCTACTACAAAGGGTTCGTCCGCGCGGGAAGCCTGCTCAACGACGAACAAAAGGAGCGGTTACGTGAGCTCAACAAGGAGCTGTCGGCCCTCACCCTCCAGTTCGGGAGCAACCTACTTGATGAGACCAATGACTTCAAACTGGTCATCGACAACGAAGCGGACTTAGCGGGCCTCCCCGAAGGGGTAATCACCGCGGCCGCTGAAGCGGCCAAAAGCCAAGGCGAAGAGGGCAAATGGGTGTTCGGCCTGCAAAAGCCAAGCTGGCTCCCCTTCCTGCAGTACTCCGAAAAAAGGGAACTACGTGAAAAGCTGTACAAAGCCATGTACAACCGGGGTGATAACGATAACGAGAAAGACAACAAGGAGATCATCAAGAGCATCGTGAACCTCCGCGTGGAGAAAGCGCAACTGTTAGGGTATGATTCACACGCCCACTTCATCCTGGAAGAGAATATGGCTAAAAACCCCGAAAACGTTTACAAACTACTAAACGAAGTATGGGATTACGCCCTGCCACAAGCGAAAAAAGAGGCTGCAGAACTCCAGGCGCTCATCGATGCCGAGGGAGGCAACTTTAAGCTGGCCTCGTGGGACTGGTGGTACTACACCGAGAAACTACGCCAGCAGAAATACGCGCTCAACGAAGAGGAGGTGAAGCCCTACTTTAAAATGGAGAACGTGCGCGAAGGGGTCTTTGAAGTGGCCAATCGCCTGTACGGCTTGAGCTTCAAGAAGCTGGAAAACGTACCGATCTACCACCCCGAGGTAGAAGCGTATGAGGTGCTGGACGCCGATGGCTCTCACCTGTCCGTTTTCTATACCGATTACTTCCCACGCCAGGGCAAGAACGCGGGCGCGTGGATGAGCAGCTTCCGGTCGCAGCAAGTGAAAGATGAGGTGAACATTCGTCCCCTTATATATAATGTGGGTAACTTTACCCGCCCCACGGGCAACACACCCGCGTTGCTCACCCTCGACGAAGTAGAAACCCTGTTCCACGAGTTCGGCCACGCGCTGCACGGCATGCTCTCCAACGTGAACTACTTGAGCCTCTCCGGCACCAGCGTATCGCGCGACTTCGTGGAGCTGCCCTCTCAAATCATGGAGCACTGGGCTTTCCACCCCGAAGTACTGAAGCTCTACGCCAAGCACTACGAAACCGGGGAGGTGATACCCGATGAGCTGATCGAAAAGATCAACGCGGCCTCCACGTTCAACATGGGCTTTGTGACCACCGAGTTCGTGGCCGCTGCCCTGCTCGATATGGAATACCATACCCTGACCGAAACGGGCACGATTGACGTGAATGCATTCGAGGAGCAAGCGATGAAGAAGATCGAGCTGATTGACGAGATCATCCCCCGGTACCGCAGCACCTACTTCTCCCATATCTTTAGCGGGGGCTACTCCGCCGGGTACTACGCGTACCTCTGGGCAGAAGTGCTGGACGCCGACGCGTTCCAGGCGTTCGAGGAAAACGGCATCTTCAATCAGGAGACCGCGGGCCTCTTCCGCGAACACATCCTCTCGAAAGGGAACTCCGATGATCCGATGGAACTCTACAAGCGGTTCCGCGGTGCCGAACCCAACCCGATCTACCTCTTAAAAAACAGGGGGTTCGTAAAATAACGGTCGTCGATGAAAATTATCGGGTGGTATTGTTCTTAAAAAGATAAAAAAAACGTATCTTTGCACGCTCAAAATAGCGGGCAACCCTATTTTATTGTTTGTGAAGCCCGTAAAAGCGATAATTGTACATAAAAAGTAATATTGACATGCAAAACAAAGGATTTATCAAAGTTTTCACCATTATCCTTACAGCGATTTGTCTGTTTTACCTGTCGTTCAGCGTCGTGGGGCGGCAATACAACAAGAAAGCAGAGCAATACGCGAACGGGAACTTGGCCCTGCAAAACCAGTACCTCGACTCACTCTCCACCGAGAAAGTGTACCTGAACTACACGCTGAAACAGGTGCGTGAGAAGGAAATCGGGTTGGGACTCGACTTGAAAGGGGGGATGAACGTGGTCCTCGAAATCGATGCGTCCCAAGTGTTGACCTCCTTGGCAAACACCGACGACCCGCAATTCAACCAAGCTATGAGGGAAACGGTGATCCAAAACCGGCGGGGCAGTGCATCGGACTTTATCTCGCTGTTTCAACAGAACTACGAGGCGATTGATCCTAACGGGAAACTGGCCAATATCTATAGCGTAACCATGCGCGACCGGGTCAGCCCAACAGCTACCAATGCACAAGTAATCAGTGTTTTGCGTAACGAGTTGACCAGCGTGGCCAACAACTCTTTCAACGTGTTGGCCACCCGTATCGACCGGTTCGGGGTGGTCGCTCCCAATATTCAAAAACTGGATCGGGCAGAACGAATCCTCGTGGAGCTGCCGGGCATCACGGAACCCGAACGAGTACGTAACCTGCTACAGGGTAGTGCGAACCTAGAGTTCTGGAAAACCTATAACGTGAATGAGTTGAGCCTCTACTTCAACGAACTGATTACCCGATCGAACGAGTACGCCATGATGCAACGTGAGGCCCTGGCCGCCGCGGAAGGAACCACTACCAATGATGAGGCTGCAGACGATGCCACGTCAGAAGCGGTAACCGCTGAAGCTGATGAGGCAGACAAAGCCACCCTGGCAGAGGCAACTTCTCAAGAGATTGGCGAAACAATCATCACCGAAGATGGTGAGGAGAAGCGGATCGTGATCACAAAAAATTTCATGGAGTACTTCCACGAGCCCTACTTTGCCATGAGCGGTGCATCCGGTCCAGTGGTGGGTACCGTTTCCAAACTGGACACGGCCGATGTTAACTTCTTGCTGAACCGGTACAAAGACCTGTTCCCGGCCGACGTTCGCTTCAAGTGGGGGTTCAAGCCGGTGGATCAACGTGAGACCTACTTCCAACTGTTCGCCCTCAAGGGGGATGGTAGCAAGCGAGGTCCCGCACTCGAGGGAGACGTGGTGACCAATGCCAAGGCCGACCAAGGGCAACGCGGTTCTGCTTGGGAGGTGAGCATGACGATGAACTCGGCGGGGGCCAGCCGCTGGGCCACCATCACCGGGGCAGAGATCGGCAAATCGATCGCCATCCTGTTGGATGGTTACGTCTACTCCGCACCCACGGTCAATGACCGCATTGAAGGCGGGCGCTCCTCCATCACCGGAAACTTCACGCCACAAGAGGCGCAGGACTTGGAGAACGTGCTTAAGTCGGGAAAAATGCAAGCTGGCGTTCGCATCGTTCAGGAAGACGTGGTGGGGCCTTCGTTAGGACAAGAGGCCATTCGTGACGGTTTCGTCTCCTTCGTCATCGCCCTTATCGCGCTGTTCATCTTCGTGATCATGCTCTACGGGTTCATCCCCGGCAGCGTGATCAACGGGGCACTACTGATCAACCTCTTCTTTACCTTGGGATCCCTCGCGGCATTCCAAGCCGTGCTCACGCTTCCCGGCATCGCCGGTATGATCCTGGCGCTGGCCATGGCGGTAGACGCGAACGTACTTATCAACGAACGAATCAAAGAGGAACTTGCCGCGGGTAAGACCCTGCGTCGAGCAGTTGAAGATGGTTACAAGAACGCGTTCTCGGCCATCCTCGACGCCAACATTACCAGTATTATCAGCGGGGTGGTCCTCGCTATATTCGGCTCGGGCCCCATCCGCGGATTCGCTATCACCCTCGTGATCGGTATCACCGCCTCGTTTTTGACAGCGGTCTTCCTCACCCGGTTGCTCTACGAGAACCGGATGGCCAAAGGCAAGTGGCTGCACTTGACGTTCGAAACTCCCTTCTCAAAATTCATGTCCAGGGAGTACCACTTCAAGTTCATCGAGAACAGCAAATCGGTCCTCACGGGCATCGGCATCTTCATCCTTATCTGCATCATCTCGCTCTTCACGCTGGGACTGAACTCCGGGATTGACTTCACCGGGGGACGCAACTACATCGTCCGGTTCGACCAGCCCGTGAAGGTGGGCGAAGTCGAAGAGGCGGTGTCACCCTACCTTGGCGAGTCGGCTAAGGTGATCACCATCGGCACCAGCAACCAGGTGCGCATCACTACCAACTACATGATCGAAGAGGAGGGACAAGGCGTGGAAGAGGAGCTGCGCGGCTACCTGGCCGAGGGGCTGAAGGATTTCATGACGCCCGGCAAAACCATTGACGACCACATTCAAAGCTCCACGAAGGTGGGACCCAGTATCGCGGAAGATATGATTCGAGGTGCTTTCCTAGCGCTCTTCTTCGCACTTGTCGGCATGGGAATCTATATCTTGTTTCGATTCAGTGGATGGGGATTCACGTTGGGTACGGTGGCCGCGTTGGCGGTGGACGCCTTCGCCGTTATCGGCCTCTACTCGCTGCTGTGGAAAATCATGCCCTTCTCGATGGAGATGGACCAGACGTTCGCCGCGGCTATTCTCACCGTGGTGGGTTACTCCATTAACGACAAGGTAGTGGTATTCGACCGCGTGCGCGAATACATGAGGCTATACCCCAAACGAGAGATAAAACAGCTATTTAACGATTCGATGAATGCCACGCTGGCGCGTACCATCAACACCGGTCTCAGTACCATCGTGGTAATCATCTGCATCTTGCTCTTCGGGAGTGACGCGGTACGTAGCTTCGTCTTCGCGCTCATGATCGGGGTAATCGTGGGTACCGTGACCAGCTTGTTCGTCGCTTCACCCGTCGCTTACGGCATAATGATCCGTAAGCAAAAGAAAGAGGAAGAGAAGAAGCTACAACGGAGATAGTAGGAAAATAGAGCCTTACAAGGGGTAATTTAACGGAAGACGAAGACGGGATCGCATGGTCTGACAAATAACGAACCTTGGCAAGGAGAGTCTAAAAGAGATAATGACGGGTGGTCGGTAATGCAGATCACCCGTTATACTTTTTCTGTTCCACCTATCCTTTTTCCTTTTTTTCAACGTTAAATAATGGAAAGAATTGACAAGTATCGGTTTTTTTCATAAATTTGCCACCCATTATATCAAGCCACAATAGCTCAGTCGGTAGAGTAACGCATTCGTAACGCGTGGGTCGCGAGTTCGAATCTCGCTTGTGGCTCTCTCTTTTTATGGAAACACATAGAGCTACACGATATGGCAGAATTAAAAGGACATGTATCACAAATCATCGGGCCGGTCGTGGACGTTCGGTTTGAGCGAACAGACCCCCTTCACCAAAGGCTTCCCGCCATCAACGACGCCCTTTTCGTAACGCATTCCAACGGGAATGACATCTTCTTGGAGGTACAGCAACACATCGGCGAGAATGTCGTTCGGACAGTCGCCATGGATAGCACCGACGGCCTTAGCCGCGGGATGCCCGTGAAGCTACTCGGGGGTCCCATCAGCGTGCCCATTGGCGACCAGATTAAGGGGCGACTCCTCAACGTGGTGGGAGAACCCATCGACGAGCTTGCCGAGTTGAGTCGTGAGGAGCAATACCCCATCCACCGCGAAGCGCCCAAGTTCGAAGACCTCACTACAACACAGGAGATCCTGGTTACAGGAATCAAGGTGATCGACCTGCTCCAGCCCTACCTCAAGGGAGGTAAGATCGGACTGTTCGGTGGGGCCGGCGTGGGCAAGACGGTGATTATCATGGAGTTGATTAACAACATCGCGAAGGGACACGACGGCTACTCCGTTTTCGCCGGTGTAGGCGAACGAACCCGCGAAGGGAATGACCTACTGCGAGAGATGATCGAGTCGGGAGTAATCAAGTACGGTGAAGAGTTTAAAAAAGGGATGGACGAGGGAAAGTGGGACCTGTCAACGGTCGATTACGACGAGTTGCAGAAGTCACAAACCACGCTGGTGTTCGGGCAGATGAACGAACCTCCGGGGGCTCGTGCTTCCGTGGGGCTTACCGGTCTCGCCGTGGCTGAATCGTTCCGGGACAGGGGCGGTAAAGGGAGTGACACGCTCCTCTTTATCGACAATATCTTCCGGTTCGTGCAAGCCGGCTCCGAGGTATCGGCACTGCTGGGGCGCATGCCTTCCGCGGTGGGTTACCAGCCTACCCTCGCATCGGAGATGGGAACGCTACAGGAACGGATTACCTCCACCACCTACGGTTCCATCACCTCGGTTCAAGCGATCTACGTGCCGGCGGACGACTTGACCGACCCGGCACCCGCCACCACCTTCAGCCACCTGGACGCAACCACCGTGCTGAGCCGTAAGATCGCCTCCCTTGGGATTTACCCGGCCGTGGACCCGCTGGAATCGACCTCCCGGATCCTCGATCCGCTCATCGTAGGGGACGACCACTACCAGACGGCCACCCGCGTGAAGCAGATCTTACAACGGTACAAGGAGTTGCAAGACATCATATCCATCCTTGGGATGGAAGAGCTGTCGGACGAAGACCGGCTCACGGTAAACCGCGCCCGAAAGGTACAACGATTCCTCTCCCAGCCCTTCCATATGGCCGAGCAGTTTACCGGGCAGCCGGGTGTGATGGTCGCGATCGAGGACACTATCAAAGGGTTCAAAATGATCCTGGATGGAGAACTCGACCACTACCCCGAAGCCGCCTTTTTGAACGTGGGGGTTATCGAAGACGCGATAGCTAAGGGCGACCGACTTATCGAGCAGAGCAAACGGGGAGGCAGAGTGACTAATTGAACGATATGAAACTAGAAATCCTAACTCCCGAAAAGAGGCTCTACCGCGATGAAGTAGAGACCATCACCCTGCCGGGCGAGATGGGCTCGTTTCAGGTACTAAGCAGCCATGCTCCCATGGTGGCTGCCCTCACGAAGGGGACGTTGTCGTTCACGGCAAAAGGCAAAACCGAGGAGATCGAGATTGAAGACGGGGTACTCGAAGTACACGACAACAAAGTGGTGATCTGCCTCGATAGCACGCTGTAACCAGGAATGAAATGGGCTGTACCGATGAAGAGACAGATGATCTATTTCGTGATCCTACACACCCTCATGATCCTGATCGCGGGAATGGGTGTGTGGTGGGTCATCAATCGTTTCTTCCCGAACCTGATGATCGATGTATACTGGATCATCCCCCTTTTTTTCTTCATCCTCGGTCTCATCTTTATCGGGCAATTTCCCAAGGCGGTCGTCAAGGAGTCGCGCAAGCTGGTAAACCTCTACATGCTGATGCGTATGATCAAGATCTTCGCTTCGCTCCTGTTCGTTTTGGTCTTCTGGTTTATCGACAAGCAAAATATCCGGAACTTCGCGATCCTTTTCATTATATTTTACCTGATGAACTTGGTTTGGGAAACGTACATCTACACCCGGATGGAGAGATACATTAAACAGAGGAACAAGCTACAAGAGATGGCTAAGCAACTAAAGGAATCAAACGACCAATGAGAAGCGATATAATGCATATACACGCGGTACTGCTGCTGTTTACCTTGATGCTGCTGCCGGCAAAAGCCACCGCGAACAACGAGACAAGCGAGCCTCATGAAGAAGAGCTCAACGTGAAGACGTTTATCTTGGACCACCTGGCAGACGCTTACGAGTGGCATATCTACAGCGACGGCAATCGCCACCTAACCATCTCGCTGCCCATCATCCTGCGCAGTAAGGAGTCAGGCTGGCATCTCTTCTCGTCGTCACGCTTGAGGGACCAAGCCTCTTATCTCGGGTTCCAAGTAGCCCCAGAAGGAAAGTACAAGGGGAAGATCGTGGAGAGAGGCGCCTCGGGACAAGAGGTAAGGCCCTTGGACCTCTCCCTCACCAAGAACGCGGCATCGCTCCTCTTATCCTCAGCGTTGATCATCCTGATCGTGATGGGGGTCGCCCGATCGCTGAAACGGAACCCCATGGAGGGGAAAAAAGGATTCGTCGGGTTAATCGAGATGTTCATCCTATCCATCAACGATGAGATCATCAAGCCCTCCGTTGGCCCCGACTACCGTAAATACGCCCCCTACCTGCTAACGGTGTTCCTCTTCATCTTCACCAACAACTTGCTGGGGTTAATCCCCATCTTCCCGGGGGGTGCCAACGTAACGGGCAACATAGCCGTGACCATGGTGTTGGCCATGGGTACCTTCTTCGTGATCAACCTCACCGGCACCAAAGAGTATTACAAGGAGATCCTGTGGCCCGATGTACCCACCTGGCTTAAAGCGCCTATCCCCCTGATGCCGGCCATTGAGCTGGTAGGCATCATTACCAAACCCTTCGCCCTGATGATTCGTCTCTTCGCGAACATCATGGCCGGGCACTCCATCATACTGGGGTTATGCACCCTCATCTTCATCACCGTGTCAATGGGGACCGCCATCAACTCCTCCATGACCGCCGTTTCCGTCCTCTTCACTATTTTCATGAATTTCCTGGAGCTGCTGATCGCTTATATCCAGGCTTACGTGTTCACGCTCCTATCGGCTGTTTTCATCGGCCAAGCACGGGTACACGCCACGAGCCCGAAAAAAAACTGACGCGCTGCCAACAGCCCCCAAAGAAATTATGAAAGAATGGATTTAATCGTTACCTTTGCCAACGATTTTTTCGAGTAAGCAGAATTGTCACCCCCCCGGGTCGAGGAACTGCTATCTATTTGGAAATACAACAAAAGTCAATATAAAATCATCGTTTCATGGATAACTTTTTGCTATTCGTGGTCGCATTGCTCGCCGGGGTCGTCCTAGTTGTGGGCGGCATGTTGATCGCGTTGCTTATCTCACCCCGCTCCCTTAACTTCCAAAAAGGAGAACCCTACGAATGCGGGTTGCCTACCCACGGCACCTCTTGGATGCAGTTCCGGGTGGGCTACTACCTCTACGCCATCCTCTTCTTGATGTTCGACGTGGTAACCATCTTCCTGTTCCCATGGTCCACCGTGGTACGCGAACTGGGGGTGACAGGGTTCGTGAGTGTGCTGTTTTTTATAGGGATCATGAGCTTGGGGCTAGCCTACGCTTGGAAAAAAGGAGTATTGAAATGGACGTGAAAAAAATTAAAATAAAGGCCTTCCCGGCAGAAGAGTTTAAAGATAACGACTCGCTGCAAGCCTACATCGATGAGCTAAACGCGGAGGGCACCAACGTCATCGTCGGGAAGCTCGATGAGATGATCAACTGGGGGCGAGCCAACTCACTTTGGCCGCTCGCGTTCGCGACCAGTTGCTGTGGTATCGAGTTCATGGCTGCCGCGGCAGCGCACTACGACTTGGCCCGGTTCGGCATGGAGGTTACGCGCAACAGCCCGCGCCAAGCCGACCTGATGGTCGTGGCCGGCACCATCGTGAACAAAATGGCCCCGCTCCTTCGGCGCGTGTACGACCAGATGGCCGAGCCCAAGTACGTGGTGGCCATGGGTGCCTGCTCCATCTCGGGAGGTCCCTTCAAGAACTCTTACTGCGTAATCAACGGGGTGGATAAGCTCATCCCGGTAGACGTCTACGTGCCCGGCTGCCCGCCCCGGCCCGAATCGCTCTTCTACGGGTTGTTGCAACTGCAACGCAAGGTGAAGGCCGAGAAGTTCATCGGGAACAAGCGGATCGTGCGCCCCTACCGGCCCGAAACGTTGCTCGACCCGAAAACCGGGGAGCCAATCGATATGGAGGTTTGCCTCGATCCAACCCCCGATACAAGCAAAGAGTAACTGCATATGGAGACAATCAAGAAAATCATAGTGCAAGTAGCCAGCGACGCGGTGATCGAAGAGGGGCAAAGACTCACCGTCACCGTGCCACCCAAGCAGCTGCATCCCCTGATGAAGGCGCTCCATGGAAAGGAGCAGCTCCCGTTCGACTACCTCATCAGCCTAATCGGTATGGACTGGGGAGATAAGCTGGGCGTTATCTACCTGCTCTCCCCTTCCCAAGACCTTACCCGGGAGCTGGTCGTGATCACGACCACCGAGGAGCGGGAGAACCCGCTGCTCTACAGCGTAACCGACCTGTACGAAACGGCTCACCTCAACGAACGGGAGGTGTACGCCATGTTTGGCATCCGCTTCATCAACAACCCCGATATGCGCCCCTTCCTGTTGGACGACACATGGAACGGCTTCCCCCTGCGCAAGGATTACAACGCCGACCCGGCACGCAACCCGGTCACCGTGATCAGCAGCGAGGTGAGGGACGACGTGCCGCGTATCATGGAGGATGAGAACGGGAACCTGGTAGAAAGCACCACACGGGTCTTCGAGAAGGACGACTATATCATCAACATAGGGCCACAACACCCCTCCACCCACGGGGTGATGCACTTCAGAACAGCTCTTAACGGTGAGCTGATCAAAAAGATCGACGTGCGGAGCGGCTATATCCACCGGGGTATCGAAAAGCTTTGTGAAAACCTCACCTACCCCCAGATACTGCACCTGACCGACCGGCTGGATTACCTCTCGGCCAACATCAACCGCCACGCGGTCTGCATGTGCGTGGAAAAGGCGGCAGACATAGAAGTACCGCCACGGGCTCAATACATCCGCACCATCATGGATGAGTTGAACCGGATCAGCTCGCACCTATTGGCGTTCGCCTCACATTGCAACGACCTGGGTGCAACTACCGCCTTTATCTACGGCATGAGGGAGCGGGAGCACGTGCTGGATATATTCGACAAGACCTGCGGGGGACGCCTGATTGTCAACCAAGACGTGGTGGGTGGGGTGATGTTCGATATCTACCCCGACTTCCAAAAGGATGTGAAGGCCTTCATACCCTACATGCGGAAAAGGCTGAAAGAGTACGAGGTCTTCTTCTCCAAGAACCCCATCGCTCTCAGGCGGATGGTCGACGTGGGCTACCTACGCCGAGAAGATGCCATCACCTACGGCGTGACCGGGCCAGCCGGCAGAGGCTCCGGCTGGTCGTGTGACGTGCGCATCCACAAACCTTACGCCCTCTATGACCAGGTGGAGTTCACCGAGGTGATTCGAACGGAGGGCGACTCCTACGCCCGCTACCTGAACCGGCTGGACGAGATCGAGCAGGCGCTCCAAATCATCGAACAGCTGATCGATAACATCCCCGAGGGGGAGATACAGGGCAAGGTAAAGCCCATCATCCGGATACCCGAAGGACGCTACTTCCAGAGCGTGGAGACGGGCAAGGGCGAGTTCACCGTCTTCATCGAGAGCAAGGGCGACAAAAACCCCTACCGGATGAAGTTCCGCTCTCCCTCCATGGCAGCTGTATCGGTTATGCCGCTCATCAGCGAGGGTGAGTTCTTAGCCGACTTTATCGGTATTGGCGGCTCCATGGACTACGTGATTCCCGATATCGACAGGTAACGAATTGATTTCTTTACGTGACATATTCCTTTTCAATCGTATGAACTATAAACAACCGTTGGAATTAACAGGCCTAATTGCCAACCTCGATGCCTTCTTCAGGGAGCACCTCTCCCCTTTCTGGGCATCGGTAGTGGAGGGACTGTTAATACTTTTAGTCATCGTGGCACTGTATGCCGTGCTCGCGCTGATACTGATCTACGTGGAGCGCAAGATCACGGGGTTCTTCCAGTCGAGACTGGGCCCAAACCGTGTGGGAAAGTACGGCTCCATCCAGAGCATCGCCGACATGATCAAAATCCTGATCAAGGAGATCATCCACATCAAGCGGGCGGACCTGTTCCTCTACTACGTGGCACCTTTCTTCGTGATTGGCTCCTCGTTAATGGCTTTCGGTGCTATCCCCTTTGGAAAAGGGTTACAGGCGGTCGACTTCAAGATGGGGGTGCTTTACCTCATCGCCGTCTCCTCCATTGGGGTGTTGGGCGTGCTGCTGGCTGGCTGGTCGAGTAACAACAAGTACTCCATGCTCGGTGCCATGCGAAGCGGGGCGCAAACCATCAGCTACGAGCTCTCCGCGGCCTTTTCGCTGATGACGGTCGTCGTACTGGCCGGCACCATGCAACTCTCTGAAATCGTGGAGGGCCAGCGCTACGTCTGGAATATCTTTAACGGCCATATCCCGGCACTAATCGCGTTCCTGATCTACCTAACCTCGGGCCACGCGGAGACCAACCGGGGCCCGTTTGACCTGCCTGAGGCAGAGGGGGAGCTCACCGCGGGGTACCATACCGAGTATTCGGGGATCCAATTCGGCTTCTACTACCTGGCCGAGTACCTCAACATGTTCATCGTTGCTGCCATCGCGACCACGGTCTTCTTGGGCGGCTGGATGCCCATCCAAGTACATGGGTGGGACACGTTCAACCAGGTGATGTGGTACATCCCCTCCTACGTCTGGTTCTTTGGCAAAACGGCCCTGCTCATATTCCTGAGCCTCTGGGTGCGCTGGTCGTTCCCACGCCTGCGCATTGACATCCTGCTCAACCTGGAGTGGAAGGTACTACTTCCCATCAACCTGTTCAACATCGTGATGATGGTCGTTATAGTACTCGCGGGTTGGACGCTTACCGACCTGTTCCCCAAACTATTCGGGCTGGCTTAACAACGTAATGAAATAGATCGTATGAATGGATTGATAAAATATTTCACCAACATCTTCGTCGCCATCAAAAACCTCTTGAAGGGGATGGGCGTAACGTGGAGGCAATTTTGGGCTAAAAAAGTGACGATGCAGTATCCTGAGAACAGGGATACCCTGGTCATTTCTGATCGATGGAGATCGGAGCTGACCATGCCGCACGACGAGAACAACGAACACGCGTGCACTGCCTGCGGCATCTGCATGATGAACTGCCCCAACGGCACCATCACCGTCACCTCCAGCACCGTTGAAACGGAAGAGGGGAAGAAGAAGCGCATCTTGGACGCGTACACCTGGAATCAGGGGAGTTGCACCTTTTGCAACCTCTGCGTGCTTACCTGTCCCTCGAAGGCCATCGCCTTTACCAACGATTTCGAGGGGGCCGTATTCAACAAAAAGAAGCTTACCTACCGGCTTAACCAACCGGGATCGAAGTTGAGAGAAAAGAAAAAAACGCGATAAAGTTATGGTACAACAAATAGTGTTTATCATTTTGGCGCTCGTGATCGCCCTCTGCTCGGTACTAGCCGTGACAAGCAAACGGGTAATCCGCGCGGCCACCTACTTGCTGTTCGTGCTTCTGGCGACCTCCGGGCTGTTCCTGATGCTTAATTATCACTTCCTGTTCGCCGTGCAAGTCATGGTCTACGCGGGGGGGATCATGGTGCTCTTTATCATGGCCATCTTCCTCACTCACCAGCCGGGGAAAAGAGTGGCCACCAAGTCGAGTTGGAAGGTGACATCATCGGCTCTGCTGGCGGTTGCCGGGCTCGTCCTTTGTGGCGTTATCATCGTTCGGAACCTGTCGTGCGCCTTCCGCGTGGTGACGGAACACGAGATAAGCATGCACACGATTGGCCAGGCGTTACTGGGAACTGAAAAGTACCAGTTCCTGCTCCCCTTTGAGGCCATCAGCCTGCTGCTGCTGGCCTGCATCATCGGGGCTATTATGATTGCCCGGAAAGATAGGGGTGTCAAAGAGATAGAGAAGGTAGAAAACGAGGAAACAGAAAATAGTGAGACATGGGAGAAATCATTGTAAACACGGCCGGGGCCATCCCCTTGACGGCCTACCTCATCGTAGGCCTAATCATGTTCTTCGCGGGAATCTACGGTTTCTTCGCCCGCAAGAACCTGATCATGATCCTTATCTCCGTAGAATTGGTCCTTAACGCGGTTGATATCAACTTCGCGGCGTTCAACCGTTACCTGTTCCCCGACCAGATGGAGGGGATGTTCTACGCGTTGTTCGTCATCGCCATCGCCGCGTGCGAAACTGCCGTGGCCATCGCCATCATCATCAACGTCTACCGGAAGTTCGGCAATACGGAGGTGGATAACATTCAACAAATGAAGGAATAATGAATATGGAATATACACTACTCATACTGCTGCTGCCCATGCTCTCGTTCCTGGGTATCGGACTAATGGGGAGGAAACTGTCGCACCGGGCCGCCGGTATCACGGGCACCCTCGTGCTCACGGTGGTGACCTTGCTCTCCTACCTCACCGCGCTCGACTACTTCACGACCCAGAAAGTCAACGGCGCGTGGCAGGCCATCCAACCCTACAACATCACGTGGCTCAACGTGGGCGAGAGGCTGCACATCGACCTGGGCATCCTGCTCGACCCAATCTCCGTGATGATGCTGGTGGTTATCTCCACCGTGTCGTTCATGGTGCATATCTACAGCCTGGGTTACATGAAAGGCGAGAAAGGGTTCCAGCGCTACTACTCGTTCCTGTCGCTGTTCACCTTCTCGATGATGGGTCTCGTGCTCTCCACCAACATCTTCCAGATGTATATCTTCTGGGAGTTGGTGGGGGTATCGTCATACCTGCTTATCGGCTTCTACTACACCAAGCCCGAGGCGGTGGCGGCCTCCAAGAAGGCATTTATCGTTACCCGCTTTGCCGACCTCTTCTTCTTGATCGGTATACTGCTGCTCTCCTTCTTCACGCAGACGTTCGACTTTGAAGCGATCATGGGGGGCGATGGCTCCATCCTAAGCTCCGCGCTGGGCACCACCTTCCTGGGGGCCTCCGCGCTCACATGGGCTATGGCACTTATCTTTATTGGCGCGGCCGGTAAATCGGCCATGTTCCCGCTGCACATATGGTTGCCCGACGCCATGGAAGGTCCCACGCCTGTATCGGCACTAATCCATGCCGCAACCATGGTGGTCGCCGGTGTCTTCCTCGTGGCCCGACTATTCCCCATCTACATCGGCTTCACGCCGGAAGTACTTCAGGGGATTGCCTACGTGGGTGCCTTCACAGCCCTCTTCTCGGCCATCATCGCCGTGGTGCAGACCGATATCAAGCGGGTGCTCGCCTTCTCCACTATCTCCCAGATAGGGTTCATGATGGTGGCGTTGGGAGTCAGCACCAGCATGAAGCTAACGCCCGAGGATCACGGCGGCTTGGGCTACATGGCCTCCATGTTCCACCTGTTCACGCATGCCATGTTCAAGTCGCTGCTCTTCCTGGGGGCCGGATCGATCATCCACGCGATACACAGCAATGACATGAAAGATATGGGGGGGCTACGGAAGCATATGCCCATCACCCACGTGACCTTCCTGATCGCGTGCCTCGCGATCGCGGGCATCCCGCCCCTCTCCGGCTTCGTGAGCAAGGACGAGATTGTTACCGCGGCGTATCAATTCAGCACCGGCATGGGCATCTGGATGACCGTGACGGCGGGATTCACCGCGTTCTACATGTTCCGTCTCTACTTCCGCATTTTTTGGGGCAAAGAGTACCGGGGCGAAGTGAAGCCCAAGGAGAGTCCCCGCTCCATGACCTACCCGCTCATCTTCCTGGCGCTGATCACCCTGCTGGGTGGCTTTATCCCCTTCGGCCAGTTTGTCACGGCCGATGGAGTACCCTATACCATCCAGTTGAACAGCACCGTCGCCATCATCAGCGTCGTGGTGGCCCTGGTGGGCATCGGGTTGGCAACCCTGCTCTACAGGAAAGAAGAGAAACGGGCAAGCTGGCTGCCAAGTCGCTCGAGCGGACTTTACAAAGCGGCATACAACCGCTTCTACATCGATGAGGCCTACCTTTTCGTCACCAAGAAGATTATCTTCAACAACATATCCCGGCCATTGGCGTGGTTCGACCGCCACGTTATAGACGGGGCGATGAACGGGTTGGCATGGATCACGAACCGCGCATCCGATGCCATCAAGGGGTTCCAGTCGGGCAGCCTGCAGTGGTACGCCTGGGTGTTCCTGTTGGGTACCCTGCTCATCACGCTGTTTGCCATCCTATTGTAATGTATCGAATATAACTTTCAGCATATGAACTTTCTAATAGTCTTTATACTGATCCCGCTACTGATGCTGATCGCCCTGTTCGCGACACGTAAGCGCAAACAGGTGCTGGCAGTTATGGTAACCGGTAGCTCAGCCCTGCTCCTCGCGTCTATCTACCTGACGGTGCGTTACATACTGCTGCGAAATAGCGGTGTAACCGAAACCATGCTGTTCACTAGCAGTTACACCTGGTTTGAACCGCTCAACATCGGCTTCTCGCTCGGCGTGGACGCGGTATCGGTGACCATGCTCGCCCTCTCGGCCATCATCGTTTTCACCGGGACCTTCGTCTCGTGGAAGATTAAACCGCTCACCAAGGAGTTCTTCATCTGGTTCTGCCTCCTCTCGTTGGGGGTGTTCGGCTTTTTCATCACGACCGACCTCTTCTCGCTGTTCATGTTCTACGAGATCGCGCTGATCCCCATGTACCTGCTTATCGGCATCTGGGGAAGTGGCAGGAGGGAGTACTCGGCGATGAAGCTCACGCTGATGCTGATGGGGGCCGCCTCGCTGCTCATCGTGGGCATCCTGGGCATCTATTTCAACACGGGAGCGGTCAGCATGAACCTCCTCGACCTGAAGGGGATTGATATGCCGTTGAACCTGCAACTCCTCTTCTTCACGCTCACCTTCGTGGGGTTCGGCGTACTGGGAGCACTCTTCCCGTTCCATACCTGGTCGCCTGACGGCCACGCCGCGGCACCCACCGCCGTATCGATGCTCCACGCCGGGGTGTTGATGAAGCTGGGGGGGTACGGTTGTTTCCGCGTCTCCATTGGCTTGATGCCCGAGGCGACGGAGATACTGGCACCTATCTTTATCGTGCTGACTGCCATCGGCGTGATCTACGGGGCGTTGTCCGCGATTCACCAGACCGACCTGAAGTACATCAACGCCTACTCGTCGGTGAGCCATTGCAACCTGGTGCTCTTCGCCATACTGATGCTCACCCGCACCGCCATGACCGGTGCCGTGCTGCAAATGATCTCACACGGGTTGATGACCGCCCTCTTCTTCGCGCTAATCGGCATGATCTACGAGCGAACACATACCCGCATGATCACCGAGATGGGGGGCTTGATGAAGGTGATCCCCTTCTTGGGCGTCTCCTTCGTGATCGCCGGGTTGGCATCGCTGGGACTACCGGGGTTGAGCGGCTTCGCGGCCGAGATGACCATCTTCGTGGGCGCATTCGAGAACGCCGATCTATTTAGAAGAGTACTCACCATCGTGGCTGTATCCTCTATCGTGGTCACCGCGGTCTATATCCTCCGGATGGTTGGCAAGTTCCTGTTTGGCCCCATACAAAACAAGGAGCACCTCGCGAACACCGATGCCGTCTGGTACGAGAAGTTAGCGGTGGTAATCCTGATCGCGGGTATCGCTTATATCGGTATGTTCCCACTAGGGTTGTCCAACCTGTTGAGTGATAGCCTCGCGGTAATCGTAAAGTAATCATTGAAACAAGATAAAACCTAGCAATGGAGAATTTCAGCAACTTTTTAACCATGCGGGAGGAGTTATCGCTCGTGGTCCTGATCGTTTTCTTGCTCCTGTACGACCTGATCGCGGGCAAGAGGGGGATGCGGTACTTCCAGCCGGTAGCCATCGGTCTGCTGGCCCTGCACACCCTTATCACCCTCATCCCACGTGCGGAGGTATCCGCGTTCGGCGGGATGTACACCCACCTCCCCATGGCCGGCGTGGTCAAGAGCATCCTCAACCTGGCCACGCTTATCATCTTCCTACAGGCGAAGGAATTGTTTAGCTCCTCCAAGCAACGCCAACGGCGGGGCGAATACTACTTTCTCACGCTGGTGACCCTGCTGGGGATGTACTTTATGGTATCAAGTGGGCACTTTCTCCTGTTCTTCATCGGGCTGGAGATGGCTTCCATCCCCTTATCCACGCTGGTGGCGATGGATAGGCGGTGTAAGAAATCGGCAGAGGCGGGGGCAAAGTACATTCTCCTGGCCGCCTTTTCATCGGGCATCCTGCTTTTCGGAATCTCCTACCTGTACGGGACCACCGGTACCCTTTACTTTGCAGACATGCCCCCGCTCATCAGTGCCAACGCGCTCCAGATCATGGGGTTCGTCTTCTTCTCGGCGGGTCTCTTCTTTAAGCTCTCCTTTGTCCCGTTTCACTTGTGGGCGGGCGACGTGTACGAGGGTGCACCCACCAACGTCACCTCCTACCTCTCCGTGGTATCCAAGGGGGCGGCTGCATTCGCCCTGGTGGTATTGCTATTCAAGGTGTTTGGCAACCTCATCGTGCAGTGGCAGGGTATCCTATACGCGATCATCATACTAACCATTACGGTGGGCAACCTGTTCGCTATCCGACAGGATAATATGAAGCGATTCTTGGCCTTCTCCTCCATCTCACAGGCGGGTTACATCGCGCTGGGCATGATGGGTGGTACCGCGTTAGGCATGAACATGCTGGTATACTACCTATTCGTCTACCTGTTCTCCAACCTAGCCGCGTTTGGCGTGGTGATCTCGATAGAGAACAAAACCGGTAAACTGAATATCTCCGACTACAACGGGCTCTACAGCACCAATCCCAAGCTGAGTATCGTGATGATGCTGGCAATGTTCTCTCTGGGAGGTATCCCACCGTTCGCCGGCTTCTTCAGCAAGTTTTTCATCTTCTCGGCTGCAGTGGAACAAGGGTTCTACGTGCTGGTGCTTATCGCTGCCCTCAACACCGTGATCTCGCTCTACTACTACCTAAAGGTGGTGAAAGCGATGTTTCTCAACCATTCAGACAACCCCATTCCCACGCTTCGCACCGAGGGATACAACCGGGTGAGTTTGGTACTTTGCACGGTGGGAATCCTGGTAACGGGTATCGTGAGCCTCTTCGTGGAGAGCATATCGGCCTTCGGTTTTGGGGTTCAGTAGGCTCAACAATTGTTATTATGAATAGCGGAATGTTAAATTACCAAAAACAATCCCCCGTTACCATTTCAAAAGCAAATGTTTCATTAACTTTGTGCGGATAAAGCATGAGCGAATGCTTTGATAGCACTACTGTTTTACCTGTTTTTACGTGTATATGGACGCGATCACAATCTATTGGGTAGTATTTATAGCGCTCTTTCTCATTGTTTATGCCATTGATGTTTCAGTAATGTCCCACAAAAAGGGACCCGTTAGCGTGAAATCAGCCCTCAAATGGGTTGGCGTCTGGGTGTCTATCGCTCTGCTCTTTGGCTTCTCGCTCTACTTCTTCTTCCCGCAGAACGATTTCAGCGAGATACACACGGGGAAGGTGATGATGACGAAGTTCATCGCCGGTTACCTCACGGAATACTCCCTATCGGTGGATAATCTCTTTGTTTTTATCCTGATTTTCTCGCTGATGGGGATAAGTTCAGAAAATCAACCCAAGCTTTTGTTGCTTGGTATTCTGATTTCTATTATCTTGCGCATCGTTTTCATCCTGGTGGGGATGGAACTGGTAGAACGCTTCCACTGGATCATCTATATTTTTGGTGCTATCTTGATCTTCACAGCCTACAAGATGGCGTTCACGAAAGAGGATGAGAACGTGAAGCCGGAGTCTAACATCTTGTACAAGGTCGCATCACGCCTTTTTCGGGTAGACCCTGATGTGCATGAACCGAGGTTCTTTACCAAGATTGATGGCAAGCGCCATATA
Source organism: Bacteroidota bacterium (assembly GCA_023622765.1). Taxonomy (GTDB): domain Bacteria; phylum Bacteroidota; class Bacteroidia; order Bacteroidales; family Dysgonomonadaceae; genus Proteiniphilum. The sequence goes on from JAMNYO010000034.1 coordinate 85,042, forward strand.
ACGAACGTTTTCTTGGCATTGCTCGTTATCGGGTCAACCGATATCCTCTTCGCGGTGGACTCCATCCCGGCCATCATCGGGGTGATCAAAGAGGGACAGGTCAACGTGTTGACGCATGCGGAGGAGAACTTCATCGCTATCACTTCCAACATGTTCGCAGTGATGGGATTAATCTCCCTCTTCTTCGCGTTGAGAGGAATCATGAGCATGTTCAGGTACCTGAAGATGGGGGTAAGCTTAATTCTCCTCTTCATCGGTGTGAAGATGATGATTACCGCGATTCCGGCGGTTGCCGGTTTTTTCGCAGCCCGCTCGTGGTTCTCCTTGTCAGTGATCGGCTTTATATTGCTGACCTCTATTCTGCTTTCAGTCTTTGTTACCAAGCGGGAAGCAAAACTCGAAGCGCAACGGGTAGACCCAACCAAGAGAAACGAGTAAATAATAACGACACGCGATGGAACGTGACATATGGCTTAAACTAAGGAAGCAGTGAAACGTAGAAAAGCATAAAGAAACAGACAAAAGCATATAATTACACATCAAATTAATAATCAAACAGTTCAACACACTCATTTTTAATTTAAAAAAATCATTATGGAGACAAAAAAACAAAAAAGTAGAAGCAAAGGCGCAAACGCCGGCTTGATCATTCTCGCTTGTCTTATTATCGCAGAAGTTTTCTTCTGGGGCTACTGCGGGCATCCCAGTCACTTCGACGAATCAGGTATGCCACTACCTGGCGACACCTTCGGTCTTCTCTACCAAGGGGGTTTCGTTATCCCGTTAGTTATCACGCTGCTGCTCACGGTTCTCACGCTCTCTATCGAGCGCCTGTTCGCGATGAACCGGGCCAGTGGAAAGCAGAATAACGAGAAGTTCGTACTTGCAGTAAAAGCGAAAATTGCCGAAGGTGACATTGCAGCGGCTACCGAGTTATGCGACAATCAGAAAGGCTCCATAGCCAACATAGTTAGGGAAGCGCTGGTACGCTACGAAGATGTGGAACACATCCCCAACATCACCAACTCCGACAAATCGGCCCTCATCCAAAAAGAGGTTGACGAGGCCACCACGCTGGAACTCCCCTACCTCGAAAAGAACCTGAACATCATCGCCGCCATCTCCAGCTTGGGTACGCTGTTCGGGCTGCTCGGTACGGTTCTCGGGATGATCCGCGCTTTTGGTGCCATGGGACAAGAAGGGGCACCCGACTCCACCGCACTTGCCGTGGGTATCTCAGAGGCCCTCTTGAACACGGCCCTCGGTATCGCCACGGGAGCAACGGCTATTATCTGCTACACCTATTTCTCGGGTAGGATTCAAAAAATGCTCAACTCGGTGGATGAAATTGGTTTTGCAGTTGGACAATCTTTTATTAAATTACACGGTGGCTTGGCTAAATAATGTGGGCCAAGGCGTAGATAACCATTAATTCAAACAAAAAAAATGGCAAAAGCAAAGAAACATGATGTCTGGATAGACATGACCGCTATGAGCGACGTAACGGTTCTTCTGCTTACCTTCTTTATCCTTACTGCCACTTTCTTGCCACCAGAACCCTTTAGGGTAGTAGCACCTGCCTCCGTGATGGAGATCAAGATACCGGAATACAACGTGATGACGGTCTTGATAGGACTCGACGGAAAGGTTTTTTTGAATATCGACCGACCTGACGTTCGGCTGCAAGCGCTGGAACAGATGGCAAGTGAATATGGAGTGACGATTACAGATCAGCAGAAGAGGGTGTTTGTGGAGCAACCCTTTATAGGGGTGCCCATGAACCGAATGCCTGCTTTCTTGGATTTGCCCATGACTGAACACGATGCGGCCATGCGACAATATGGGATTCCCAATGACAGCACCAACAATCAGTTCACCGATTGGATACAGAAAGCAAGAGCGATCGATAGCGATATGAAGATAACGCTAAAGGCCGATGAGAGCACACCCTACCCCATTATCGATAAGGTAATGAAGGACCTGGTACACATCAAGGCTAATCGATACAGTTTTATAACCGTGCTAAGAGGAGCACCGGAAGGGTTTTAACGATATTAATTAAACAGTATGGCACAAATTCAAACAGGTGGAGGCGACGGTGGAAGAAACCAGCCTAAAAAGCACAACACGCGGGTTGACTTTACCCCCATGGTTGACATGATGTTGTTGCTTCTAACATTCTTCATGTTCGTTACCACCTTATCGAAGCCCCAGATAATGGATATCGCGATGCCTTCCGACGCGGAGGTATTGGAAGACGAAACTCCCAAAGTAAAGGAGTCGAGAGCCATTACCCTTTTGCTCGGTGAAGAAGACAAGGTATACTATTACCTGGGTAAAATTGATGAGAGCTCGTACAGCGACTACACCACCATCAAGGAGACCACCTACTCAACCCGTACCTCGAATGAGGGCCTGCGGGGCATCCTGCTAGAACGGAACGCGGAGGCGGTCAACCTAATGCGTGAGTTGAAGCTGGAACGATTGGAGAGGGGCGACAAGATGCCGGTAGAGGAGTTCAACGAACGCTCCAATAAAATCAAGGGAGACATCGATGCGCTCACGGTGGTTATCAAACCCCTAGAGTCATCGAATTACAAGAACTTAGTGGATGCTTTGGATGAGATGCAGATTTGCAGCGTGGGTAAGTATGCCATCGTTGATGCCACGGAGGGAGACCTCTTCCTCGTGGAAAACTACAGGACGAGGGGTGCCTACGGCGAAGCGAATTTAGCGCCCCAAGCCCGATAAATGATTTGATAGCATGAGTAAATTTATTGACTTAGACTCCAGAGAATGGTGTGACTTGGTCTTTGAAGGAAAGAACAAACGGTACGGGGCCTATAGGTTGCGTCAGACCTCCTCGAAGAGGCACTTGTACGCGCTCGTCATCGTGCTGATCGGGATGATCCTCCTTAGCCTTACACCCCAAGTGATAGGAGTGGTGAAAGAGCTGACCAAAAAAACTGACCTTGGCCCTATGGAAGATGTGGTGGAATTGTCGAACCTACCTGTAGAACCAGAGGTTCCACAAGAGAACATCATCAAGCAGGAATCGGCACCGCCACCCCCTCCCTTGAAGTCGAGTATTCAGTTCGTGCCACCGGTCATCGCGGCCGACGAGGAAGTAACGGATGATGACGTGATGAAAACGCAGGAGGAGGTGCAGGCCTCCGACCTCCAGATCTCCGTGGCCGACGTAAAAGGTACGGATGAGGAGCACGGGATCGACATCGCCGAGCTTAACAAGCACAAGTTGGTAGTGGAAGCTGAACCGGAGGTAGAGAAACCGTTTGAGGTGGTAGAACAGAACCCTGAGTTCCCAGGTGGTATCGCCGAACTGCACAAGTACTTGTCCGATAACATCCGTTACCCGGTGATCGCGCAGGAGAACGGGATTGAAGGAAGGGTTATCGTCCGCTTCGTGGTTTCCAAGACCGGCGAGATCTCCGACGTGGAGGTACTACGCGGTGTGGACCCGTCACTTGACAAAGAGGCGGTGAGGGTAGTTGAATCAATGCCGAAATGGATTCCCGGGCGACAAAGGGGAAGGGCGGTTCCCGTCTATTTCACCCTGCCGGTTCTTTTCAGGCTGAACAAGTAACTTTTCACCGTGTGTGATATGTAGAAACGAGGAGTAGAGCGAATGACTTTCCTTCATTCGCCTACTCACTCGTCTCTTTAATTTATTGCCGCCGACTAGATGAAATTGTAAAATCGAGTAATTGAAAACAGCGCTGTAAGCCAATGAGAGAATTCAATCGAGGGATTGACCCAAAGAAGAATTTCAAGCTGATATGGGGAGCCACGATGGGGATCCTCTACATCACGTTCGCGTATTTTTTGGTCTTCACTCCCTTTTTTGAATCCAAACTACTCCCCAAAGGGCTACGTATCATACTGGGTGTGGTTTTCACCTTATATGGGGTAATGAGGGTATATAGGTCTTGGAAAGGAAGGTGATGAATATGAAACTGACACGTTTACTAATCTTGGTCACGGGGATGATGCTTTTTGCATCCTGTTACGATCGGCCAAAACGCACGGATACGGCGACCTCCGGTATCACGCAGGTCGCGGTAGACGAGAGTTTTGCCCCGGTTGTGGAGGCCTCTATCAACGTGTTTGAGTCACTCTACCCCAAGGCCGCGATTATCCCGGTCTACACCACCGACTTAAACAGTTACCAGTTGTTGATGGACGATAGCATCCGGTTGCTTATCGGAACCCGTCCGCTCACTGAAAACGAGTTGGCCATCATCAAAGAGAGAAAGCAACGGATACGAAGTCACAAGATAGCCATAGATGGCATCGCCGTGATTACCCACAAGGAAAACACCGATACGCTGTTAACGACACAACAACTGCAAAAAATATTGACGGGCGAAATAAACAGTTGGAAGCAACTGAACCCGAAATCACCGTTAGAGGAGATTACCGTGATGTTCGATACGCCCAACTCCAGCATGGTCCGTTACATGCAAGACTCCATCACCCACCACCAGCCCTTCGGGGCTAACGTGAAGGCGCTGTCTACCGACAGCGCGCTGGTCGATATCAACCAACTGGTTTCTCACGACAAGGTGATAGAGTACGTGGCATCGCATGCCAACGCCATCGGTTTCGTCGGGCTCAATTGGATTTCCAGCCCCACGGACAGCCTCTCCTACGGATTTATCGAGGAGGTCAACCTGGTCTCGATGAGCAGCGCTTCGGAAGCTACCCCATTGACCAGCTATAAGCCCTACCCCTACCAACTCGCGCTGGAGATGGCCCATCGACAAGACCCCAGGGAATTTCCCGCTAGGGGTTACCCGCTCACCCGCGATATCTTCATGATCATTACCGATTCGCCGGGTGGTCTCTCCTCAGGGTTCTTCAACTTCGTCTCAGGAGATCGGGGACAGCGCATTATCTTAAAATCGGGTATGCTCCCATCCAATCGTCCGGTTCGATTGGTGCAAATATCGGAGAAGTAAACTTTTTTTGAAACAGATAGTCCTAATAATGACAATAATATAATAATGTAAACATAAAACCTACACAGACATGAAGAAAAATTACCTGTTAATCGCCCTGTTTTTAATCGCACTCATCCCGGCTGCATGGGGCCAGGTGGATAAAGGCTTAGAACTATTCCTCCTGGAAAATTTCGACGAGGCAAAGAAAGTGTTTGAACAGACCTCTACTTCACAACCGGATATCGCGTATTACTACCTCGGTGAAATCGCTCTCCAAAAAGAGAACACCGAAGAGGCAATGGCCTACTACCAAAAAGGAATCGCTGCAGACGAGGATGCGGTTTTCTGCCAAATCGGAGTAAACAAGTTATCGTTAAAATCGAATCCTACTGAATTCAAAAAAAGCATGCAGGGCATCGCCAAGAAAAACAGGAAGAAAGCACCTGTACTCGTGGCCGTGGCGCAAGCTTACCGATATAACGACATGCACAAGGAGGCATCCGGTGCCTTATCATCAGCACGAAGCGCGGATAAAACCTACCCCTACATCTACCTCTTTGAGGGCTATTGGATGGAAAAACAGGGGAACACCGGAGGGGCTGCCACGCAATACGAACAGGCTATCAACTTCGATCCCAACTGCGCCGTGGCCTATGTGAAAAACTCATTGGCCTACAGCTCCGTACTACCCAGCGCCGCGACCAACACCTTGAAGATAGGCTTAGAGGCCAATCCGGGCAATGAACTCATCACCAAGTACCTGGCAAGAAATTATTACCGGAACGGTTTCTACGAGTTGGCCATCAACGAATACAGCACCCTGCTGCAACAAGGCAAATTAAGCCCTGAGGACGAGCGCAACTACGCGGCAAGCCTCTACTTCTCAGACAGGTTTGAGGAGGCACTGCAAGCGCTGAGCACCATCCTGGCAAAAGAGCCGGATCATCCGGTAATGAACCGCCTCATGATGTACACGCAGAATGAACTGCAAAACTACGAAGAGGCTATCGCGGCTGGTGAGCATTTCTTTGAGTTAAGGAGTGACGACGAGGAGTTCAAGCCTTTAAAGACCGACTTCACCAAGTTGGCTGAAGCCTACATGGCTGTGGGTAGCGTTGACAAGGCGATTGAAATGTACAAAGGAGCGGTGAAAGTTGACCCGGAAGAGACCGCGCTATTTAAAGAGATAGCATCCACGTTGGCACGGGCAGACCGGACAATTGAAGCCATAGAGTTTTACCAAGGGTATATTGATGCCACCCAAAGCACTGAACCGGAGGACTTCCTGCAACTGGGTAGCTACAATTACCAAATAGCGGGTAAACTGGCAAGGAAAGCCAACGCGGCCAAAAAGGCTATCGAAGCAGAAGAAACGGTAGAGGTCAACCTCGAGCTACTCAACGATAGCCTGGCTCAATTCGCTGGCAAAGCCGTGGAAGCCTTCACCAAGATAACTGATCTGATGCCCGACAGCTACCTGGGCTACTACTGGCGTGCGAACGCCAACACGCTACTCGATCAAGACCTGTCGAAAGGGTTGGCCAACAGCGACTACCAGAAGATGATCGAGATATTGATCGCGGATGAGGAAGGTAATAACCTGAACAAGTTGATCGAGGCCTACCGCTACTTCGCGATCTATTACCTCTACCAGTACGACTCGAGTGACTCCAAAGCTGATAAGAATCAATCGATCGAATACGCCAAGAAGGTACTGGAACTGAGTCCAGACGATGCAACCGCAACTCAAATCGTAGAGGGATTGCAACAATAAAACAGAATATTATAACCATTTAATAGAGAAGTCATGACATTACTTACCGTGTTGTTACAAGCCGCGGCCCAAGCTGGTCTTGGGGTATTCGGGGCTGCATTAGGTGCCGGGCTCGCCGTGATAGGAGCCGGCATAGGAATTGGAGGCATTGGTAAATCGGCTGTTGAGGGCATTGCCCGTCAACCCGAGGCCAGCTCAGATATCCGTACATCGATGATCATCGCGGCCGCCCTCATCGAAGGGGTTGCCCTGTTCGCCATCGTGGTGTGTGGATTTATTTTGTAAGGTATGTCGTTGCTTACACCCGAACCGGGACTCGTTTTCTGGATGCTCATCGCATTCGGCGTGGTGCTGTTCGTGTTGATCAAGTTTGCCCTGCCAACCATCATGAATTCGGTGGAAAAACGTGCGGACTGGATCGACGAGTCGCTCCAAGCTGCACGGGAGGCACGTGAAGAACTGGCCAACGTGAAGAAAGCGGGTGAGGAGATGATGGCGGCCACTCGAGAGCAACAATCCGCCATGCTAAGGGAAACCGAAAAGCTGAGGGAAAAGCTGATCAAGCAAGCCCGGGAAGATGCTCGCCAGGAGTCGGAGAAGATCCTAACCGCCGCACGCGAACAGATAGGCGCTGAGAAAGAGGAGGCGCTCCGGCAAATTCGGGGTGAGGTCGCCGAGATATCACTTGAACTCTCAGGCAAGATCTTGCGCGAAAAGCTGAGCACCGGTCAAGAGCAGACACGCTTGATCGATCGCCTACTGGATGAGATTGACCTGTCGAAATCGTAGGGTAACGGTATGAACAGCGGGCTGGTATCCACACGTTACGCGTATGCCCTCCTGGACTTTGCGATAGAGTCGGGAGAGCAGGAGCAGGTGTACGCCAGAATGAAGTTGCTGGCCCATATGTTCTTTGAAGTACCAGAACTGAAAGGGGCCGTGCAGAACCCCTCCATACCGGCAAAGGAGAAAAAAAAGATTATCGTTACCGCCTGCGGTGGGGAGCTGCCCACGTCGCTTGACAAGATGATCGAACTCATCCTCGAAAACGAGAGGGAAAACCAGCTACAATTTATTACCCAACGCTTTATTGACCTCTATCGCAAGCGTTTCCGTATTCAAGCGGGTAAGCTAATCACGGCGGTACCTATCGAAGAAGAGACCAAGATGCGGCTCATGGAGAAAATCAACCTCTTGATCGGCAATACCCTGGAGATAGAAACCGTGGTGGACCCCGACATCATTGGCGGGTTCATCCTCAACTTAGACGATTACCGCTGGGACGCGAGCGTTAGCGGCGAGCTCGAGCGGGTCAGGCAGTCGCTGAAACAATGAAAAACAAGCATCAAGAAAGATAGTTATGGCAGACAAGGCAATTAAGATAAGCGAAGTATCCGAGATGTTGCGTATGCAACTGAAGGGGATAGATAACCGCGTGAAGTTCGAGGAGACGGGCGTGGTGGTCAGCGTCAGCGACGGCGTGATTCGGGTCTTCGGCCTACATAACGCCGAGGCAAGCGAACTGCTGGAGTTCGATAACGGTATGCATGCCATCGTGATGAACCTCGAGGAAGACAACGTGGGTGCCATCCTGCTGGGACCATCCAGCGAGATCAAGGAGGGGTACACCGTGAAACGCACGGGGCGGGTAGCCTCCCTGTTCGTGGGCGAAGGTATGCTGGGCCGCGTCATCACCCCCACCGGCGAACCCCTGGATGGAAAAGGGCCAGTGAAGGGTGAAAAGATTGAAATGCCCATGGAGCGCAAGGCACCAGGCGTGGTATTCCGCCAACCGGTGAACACCCCCCTGCAGACGGGACTGAAGGCGATTGATGCCATGATTCCCATTGGCCGGGGGCAACGAGAGCTGATCATCGGCGACCGGCAGACCGGTAAGACCAGCATCGCCATCGATACCATCATCAACCAACGTGAAAACTTCGAGAAGGGCAACCCTGTTTATTGCATCTACGTGGCCATCGGGCAAAAGGGCTCATCGGTGGCCTCCATCGTGAAGACCCTCACCGAGAAAGGAGCCATGGACTATACCGTTATCGTCTCTGCCAGCGGATCCGACTCGGCAGCCATGCGCTACATCGCACCATTTGCCGGTGCGGCCATCGGTGAGTACTTCCGCGACACAGGCCGCGACGCGCTGGTGGTGTACGACGACCTCTCGAAGCAGGCGGTGGCCTACCGCGAGGTGTCGCTTGTCCTTCGACGCCCCTCCGGGCGTGAGGCCTATCCCGGCGACATCTTCTACCTCCACTCCCGTTTGTTGGAGAGAGCGGCACGCATCATCTCCCAAGAGGAGGTGGCCGTGAATATGAACGATCTACCTCCAAGCCTCAAGGGAAGGGTCAAGGGGGGCGGATCGTTAACCGCGCTCCCCATCATCGAGACGCAGGCCGGCGACGTTTCCGCGTATATCCCCACCAACGTGATCTCCATCACCGACGGGCAGATCTTTCTCGAGAACGACCTCTTTAACCGTGGTATCCGTCCCGCGATCAACGTGGGTATCTCCGTCTCCCGCGTGGGGGGGAACGCGCAGGTGAAGGCCATGAAGAGGGTGGCCGGCACGTTGAAAATTGACCAGGCACAGTACGAGGAGTTGGCCGCATTCACCAAGTTTGGCGGGGATATGGACCCCGTCACGGCGATGACAATCGATAAGGGGGCCAAAAACGAACAGTTGCTGGTACAGCCCGTGAACAGTCCCATGCGCCTGGAACACCAGATAGCCGTACTCTATTGCGGCACCCACGGGCTGTTGACAGAGGTGCCCCTTGATCAGGTAACACGTTTTGAGAAAGAGTTCCTCACCGCGCTGGAAGCCAGCCATCGTGAGGATGTGCTCGACCCGTTGCAAAGGGGTGAGATGAGCGACCAAATCGGTGAGATCATCGAAAAGGTAGCGCGCGATACCATATCCATCATGAAACGATAACCAGCAATGTCAAGGCTAAAAGAGATAAAAGGTAGGCTCCAGTCGGTTCAATCCACCCGGAAGATCACGTCGGCCATGATGATGGTCTCGTCGGCCAAGCAGAAGAAGGCCGAACGGGTACTGTTGAACCTACGCCCCTACACCCAAGCCTTACAGCGCATCGTGCAGCCACTACTGATGAATGAGGAGGGGCTAATTGAAACCTCCCCCTACATGGTGGAACGCCCCGTGAAACGTGTGGCCATCGTGGCGTTCTCGTCCAATAGCGGGCTCGTGGGCCGTTTTAACGAGAACGTAACCGAAATGGTCATGGAGACCTATACCCAATACCAATCCCTGGGAAACGAGAATATCCTCCTCTACGCCGTGGGGGAGAAGGTTCTAAAAGGGGCACGAAAAAAGGGAATAGCGGTTCGTGACGACTTCCTGGAACATGCAGAAAAACCTTCCTACGCCAACGCACGCCACATCGCTCAATCCCTTATGGAACTTTACACAAGTGGAGAGATCGATCGGGTGGAGCTTATCTATCACCACTTCAGGGGTACCCGTTCGCAGGTACTGACGCGGGAGCCCCTTCTTCCCATCGACTTCAGCGAACTGGAAAAGGCTACCACAAGCAAAAGCACACACGAGCTAGACTACATACTGGAACCCGACAAGCAGACCCTGCTGGAACAACTGGTTCCCAAAATGCTCCAGCTCAAGCTGCACACGGCCCACGTTGACTCCGTTACCTCGGAGCACGCGGCACGGGTAACCGCCATGCAGATCGCCACCGACAACGCCGACGAGTTGATCGAAGAACTCAGGCTCGAATTTAACAAGATGCGGCAGCAGGCCATCACCAACGAGCTGCTCGATATCATGGGCGGCACCGTTGGTCAGCGTTAGCGTACTCCACAAGCATAAAAACAACGCTACACAGCGCGATGGGCACCTTCACCAACAGCGCAACGGCCCTTACAACGACGCGTTAATCTCCTTAATGTATTGCAACAACTCTTCCCTACCCTCTCGTTTCGTGGAAGAGGTAACAAAAATGGGGGGTAGCTCTTCCCAAGCCTCCAGCAGTTTCTCCTTATACGCGTTCACATTGGCTTGCACGCGGTTAACGCCCAGCTTATCGGCCTTGGTGAATACGATGGCAAACGGAACGCCGTTCTCGCCCAGCCACTCCATGAACGCCAGGTCGATTGGCATCGCCTCGTGGCGGGAGTCCAACAACACGAACAGACAGGTCATCGCCGTGCGCTGCAAGATATAGGCTCTGATCATCTGCTCGATCTTCTCCCTTTCCCCCTTGCCCCGGCGTGCGTAACCATACCCGGGCAGGTCCACCAGGTACCACTCATCGTTAATCAAAAAGTGATTGATCAACCAGGTTTTCCCCGGTTTAGAAGAGGTCATGGCCAACCCCTTTCGGTTGGTCAGCATATTGATGAGCGATGACTTACCCACATTGGAACGTCCGATAAACGCGTATTCGGGTCGCCCATCCGCTGGGCATTTTCGATAGTCCGTGTTGCTTACCACGAACTCAGCTTTTCCTATATTCATTGTTTCACCTTTCCAACTTTCGTTCTTCAGTTTTAAAATTAACTTCACGGTATCGACACCTTGAAAAACCAATCCGGATCCAATACAAAGAGTAAGCGCTGGCCGTTTTGAAACTATCCAAAGTCCAAGACAAAGATAATGACAATCGCTTGTCACCTTAACAACTTTTCAACCGCTGGTCGTTTCGAAACCATCCAGAGCCCCAAGCCGGTAAACAGCCCGTTCATCAACAGCAGTTCGTACCCCACCCGGTAGCCAAAGAGCTGCATCATGGAGAATTCGATCACGAAGCAAAGCACCGGAGAAGCGATGGCCACGTACGGCACGTATCTGTCAATCGGCTTCACCTTCGAGTAGAGCCCAAAGAGGTAGAGGCCCAGCAGGGGACCGTAGGTATAGGAGGCCAGTTTATAGATGGCAGTGATGATGCTATCCGAACCGATCGCCTCGATCAGCAGGATAATGAGCACGAACAGGGCACTGATACCCACGTGTACCCAACGGCGCGTTGCCACGTCCCTCTTCTCCTGTTCCTTATCCTGGTAGACAGCTTTCATGTTCAGGATATCCACGCAAAAGGAGGTCGTCAGGGCGGTCAACGCTGAATCGGCGCTCGAGAATGCAGCCGCGACGATCCCGATGCTAAAGACCCCCAACACGATCGGTCCCAGGTACTCGCTCGCCAAGAAAGGCAAGATATTATCCGACACCTCGGGCAGCACGATATTGTTATGCGATGCGTAGATAAGCAACAGTACCCCCAACGAGAGGAAGAGCAGGTTGATCGGTACAAACGCGAAGCCATAGGAGAGCACGTTTTTCTGCGCATCCTTTAATGATCGGATGGTCAGGTTCTTCTGCATCATATCCTGGTCCAGCCCCGTCATCACGATGGTGATAAACATCCCGCTGAAAAACTGTTTAAAGAAGTTCTGGGTACTTGCCCAGTCGTCGAACAGGAAAATGCGGGAGTTCGGGCTTTGGGCGATGGCTGTCACCATCTCGCCGAAACTAAAGTCGAGTTGTCTGGCAATCTGCCAGATAATCAGCACCAGCGCCGTAAGGAACAGGATAGACTGAAGCAGGTCGGTCCATATGATGGTCTTGATACCGCTCTTATGGCTGTAGAGCCAGATTACAAGGATAATCCCGATAACGGTAATCGCGAAGGGAACACCCCACGCGTCAAAGACCAACTTCTGCAGGATAAAGGCCACCAGGTAGAGCCTGGCCGCGGCCCCCACGATCTTGGAGATCAAGAAAAACCACGCACCCGTCTTGTAGGATTTGGGACCGAACCGCTGCTCCAGGTAACCATATATCGTGGTTAGGTTCAGCCGGTAGTAGAGCGGTAGTAAGATGTAAGCGATTACCAGGTACCCGAAAAAGAAGCCGAACACCATCTGCAGGTAGGTCATGTCCAGCGCACGCACCATCCCCGGCACAGAGACAAAGGTGACCCCGGAGATGGAGGTCCCGATCATGGCGATCGCGACGATGTACCATTTAGACGACTTATTGGCGCGGAAGAACGCATCGTTGCCCGACCCTTTTCGGCTGGTAAGGTACGAAACGAGCATCAGCGCACCAAAGTAGACGGCGATGGTGACAAGAATAAACATGGAGTGCATGGTTCAATGCAATAAGATACCGGTTAGACGATCTCGACCAAGGGAGCGCCATCTTTCACGATTTCTCCCTCCGTAACGAAGATTCGATGGACTTTCCCGGCTACCTCCGTGGCGATCTCGTTCTCCATCTTCATCGCCTCCAGGATCACGACATTATCCCCCTTCTTCACGCTGTCGCCCACTTTCACGAGCACCTCCAATATCGTTCCGTACATGGGGCTCGTCACCCGGTGTCCCACTACCTCGTCCACCGGTTGGGTGTCCTTCACCACTGCGGCCGTCGCTAATAGCGCCTTCTCCGCCTGTTTCGCATTCCACTCCTCTTGGCGGAGCTTCCTCAAGAAACCGGTTGCCACGGCGGGGAAGAGCTCCATCAAGAGTTCCTCTTTCTCATCCTTGGCCAATCGTACCCCGCCGTACTCTTCGAGCGTCGGGTTATCTTGGCGCTTATAGGTAGACGTATCGTACTCCATCTCCTCCCGGGTGCCGGCGATTTGGAAGCGAAACTCGGGATCCACGGGCACGGGAGTCTTCCCGTATTCACCCTTGACCAGCGCTACGAATTGGTTAGAGGGATTCGCGTACTTGGGGCGGCCGTTCTTCTGATTCATGGCCGAGTTCACCGCTTGTGCCCCCACGATCTGGCTGGTGGGCGTCACCAAGGGTGGCAATCCGGCGTCACGCCGCACGCTGGGGATCAATTTCATCGCCTCGGGCAAGATCTCCAGGGCGTTGAACTGCTTGAGCTGCGCCACCATGTTGGTATACATGCCACCGGGAATCTCCGCGTTCTTCACCTGCTCATCCGGGGCCGGGAATCCAAAGTAAGCCTCGATGGCGTGACACGCCTGCAAGAGCGCCTCTTCGTCTTCGTTTTTCACGGCAGCGATTGCCCGGTCAAACTGTTGGTCCACCTCCTCGGGTAACGAGTCGGTCAACGGGTTGAACGGGTTCGGGAACTGCTTCACCGCATCATACTTGTCCAGTTCTTGGCGGATTTTCAGCAACTCCTCGTTAATCTTAGCCACCGCCTCCATGTTCACGTCCATCTCGATACCCAGCTTCTGGCAGAAGATGTAAATCAGCTCCAGTGCCGGTGCAGCCGGCCCCCCCGCGAAGTTCCAAATCACGGTATCCACCACGTCAACGCCGTGCATGATGGCCGTGAGGACCGCACCCAACCCGAAGCCGGGTGTGCAGTGGGTATGGAAGTCGATCGGCACGTCCAACTCCCTCTTGAACAGGGAAATTAACTGGGCTACCCTCGAAGGGGGAATCAGTCCGCTCATATCTTTAATCGTGATCATGTCGGCCCCCAGGGCACGCATCTCCTTAGCCTTGTTGAGGAAGTAGTCGTTGGTAAAGACCGGCTCGTAGGTCACGCTACTCTCCACTGCCTTTTTCCTACCAAACAGTCCGGCCATTCCCCCATATTTCTTGATATATTTTACGCTCGACTTCACATTATTGACATCATTGAGCGCATCGAAGATACGCATGATGTTCAGCCCCGACGCCACGGCGTTCTTGAAGAAGCCGTCAATGATCTCATCCGGGTAGGGTGCGTAGCCGTACAAGTTGCGTCCGCGCGAGAGTGCCGTTAACTTGGAAACATCCCCCACGGCATGGTGAATCTTCTCCAGCCGATCCCACGGGTTTTCATTCAGAAAGCGCATCACGGAGTCGGGCACGGCCCCACCCCACACCTCCATGGCGTAAAAATTGGCCTCCTTGTAGAAAGGCAACACCCGGTCCACTTGCGACTGGTTCATTCTCGTGGCGAAAGCGGACTGCTGTCCATCCCTCAACGTGAGGTCTCTAATCAAAAGTTTTCGGTTCATACAATGGGTTTATAATTTAATATTTCACCTCCGACTGCCACTCATCGCGATCATGATATAGTAAAAAAGCGTTGCCAACGAGCTCAGGGCCGCGACCACATAAGTGTATCCCGCCCACCGGAGCGCGTCTTCCGCCTGGTTGTGGTTGCTCACGTCGGTAATCCCCGCGCTGCTCAGCCAACGGATGGCCCGGTTGGTCGCGTTTTTCTCCACGGGCAGCGTGACAAAACTAAAGAGCGTTGTGAGTGCAAACATCGCGATGCCAATCCATAACAACATCGGGAACACTTGTATCAGGAGAATACCGGCCAAAATGACCCACATCATCCACTTGGAGGTAGACGAAATTATCGGCACCAGTGCCGACCGCATCTTTAACGGTGCGTAGCCCACCGCGTGCTGGATGGCGTGTCCCGTTTCGTGCGCCGCCACAGCAGCCGCGGCTACACTGTACGACCCATACACCGGCTCGCTCAGGTTAATGGTCTTGTTCAGCGGGTTGTAGTGGTCCGTAAGTTGTCCCCTGACGGAGATCACCTGCACATCGTAAATACCATTATCGTGCAGCATCTTCTCTGCCACCTCTTTGCCCGTCATTCCATTGCGGAGGGGGAGCTTCGAGTACTTTTTAAACTTAGCCTGGAGCGTGCCTTGCACAATCCAGCCTGCAATCGCAATCGCGAAAAATAAAATCCAAATTATTGCCATGTTTATATTACTGTTTTTTACCTATTGATTTAACAAAAACTGTGCCGCTTCAGAGCTAATGGATGACGAACGAACAGCCATCGTTGCCAACCATCAGACTGAAACGTAGTTTTACCGTGCCCTCTATTACGTGCGAATAATCGTCTGCGACCGATCCGGCCCTACCGAGACGATAGCGATGGGAACACCCAGTTCCTTCTCAATGAAGGCCAGGAAGTGGTTGAACTCATCGGGGAGCTCATCCGCCGAGCGCATCTCCGTCAGGTCCGTTTTCCAGCCGGGCAACTCCACGTAGATCGGTTCGAGGTTCGTTTCGAGATTAAAGGGCAGCTCATCGGTCACTTTCCCGTCCACCCGGTAAGAGACGCACGCCTTGACCCGCTTGAAGGTGTCAAGCACGTCGCTCTTCATCATCACCAGCTTGGTCACCCCGTTCAGCCGGATGGCGTAACGGAGCGCCACCAGATCGACCCAGCCGCAGCGCCGCGGGCGCCCCGTCACCGAGCCGTACTCGTTCCCCTGGTCCCTCATCCGCTGTCCATCTTCATCGAGCAGCTCCGTCGGGAAAGGGCCGCTTCCCACCCGGGTACAATAGGCTTTGAAAATGCCGAACACCTCTCCAATCTGGTTGGGTGCAACGCCCAGCCCGGTGCATGCCCCGGCGCAGGTGGTCGTCGAGGAGGTCACGAAGGGATACGATCCAAAGTCGACGTCCAGCATGGTACCTTGTGCCCCTTCCGCCAGCACCTTTCTCTCTTCCCGCAGGTAACGCTGTACCAGGTGCTCGCTATCCACGATCCGGAACTCCTTCAATTTTTCCACCCCCTTGAACCACTGCTTTTCGAGTGCGGTAAGATCGTACCCCAGATCGCTTCGGTCCAGTATCTCTTTATGCCTTAGCACCGCGTTCCGGTACTTCGTTTCGAAGTCGTGAAAGAGATCGCCCACCCTCAACCCCTGGCGGCTGATCTTATCGGTGTAGGTCGGCCCAATGCCCCGTCCCGTAGTACCGATCTTGGCATCGCCCTTCGCCTTTTCTAAAGCGGCGTCCAACAGCCGGTGGGTCGGCAAAATCAGGTGCGCCTTCTTGGATATGCAGAGCCTTTCCTGGAGCGGGTGGCCAGCCTCTTCCAGCCCCTCCACCTCCAGTTGAAAGAGCGCCGGGTCAATAACCACACCGTTTCCAATGAGGTTCAGCTTTCCTTCTTGAAAGATACCGGAGGGAATCGACCTCAGCACGAACTTTTTCCCCTCGAACTCAAGCGTGTGCCCCGCGTTGGGTCCCCCTTGAAAGCGCGCCACCATCTCGTAGTCCGGTGTTAGTACATCTACCACCTTCCCTTTTCCCTCATCGCCCCATTGGAGCCCTAAAATCACATCCACCTTCATATTCACTTGTTCGTTTTTTTTGTTTCCTATATGTAGTTCTATCCTGTCGATTTACCGCCTCTTTTTAGGTTCAGCGGCTACTTTTTCCTTGCTTTCTTCTCGCTCCAACCTCCTCAACTCCATCCTCTTGGCGTGAGCACACTTGCTGCATACCCCGTAGATATACATGCTGTAGTAGTTCACCGTGAACCGCCGTATCTTCTTCAGTTGCGCTGGCGTTAGCAGGTCATCGTTCTTCATCTCCCACACCTCCCCGCAACTGGTACATATCAAATGGTTGTGGTTCTCGTTCCCATAAGAGCGCTCGTACGTTGATACGTTCCCCCCAAACTGGTGCTTTACCACCAACCCGCAATCAAGCAACAGGTCGATGGTGTTGTACAAGGTGGCGCGGCTCACCCTAAAGTTCATCTCCACCATCGACTTGTAGAGCGAGTCGATATCGAAATGTCCTTTCGTGGAGTATATATAGTCGAGTATAGCGAATCGTTCGGGTGTCTTCCGATGCTTGTGCGTCGTGAGATACTCCGTAAACTCCTCGTTTACCCGATTTTTCAGCTTCAGATTGGCATCCATGTCTGCAAAATTATGCTTTTTTTTCGACTTCCCCGTGGTTTTACGGCTCAAACCTATAATCGCAAAAACGAAATGCGAGTAAATTTAAAAACGAAATGCGATTTTTTAACATGTTTACTGGAATGTTTATGAAAACGAAATGCGATTTTTGTTTGTCATGACTATTAT
>JAMNYO010000140.1 GCA_023622765.1 Bacteroidota bacterium
TAAGCAAGACGAGCAGAAAACGAACTTGTTCGTGTTATGCCGTTGCGAGCAAAAGTGCAGCGAAGCTGAGTTCTTTTCTTTTAGCAATCAAGCAGTAGATGGGTCACGAAATTTACGTCAGTCGAGCCTGAAAGTTATTAAACAGTTACATGCGAAAGTTAAGTGATGTTATTATATGGTTGGATTTGCTTGAAACACGTATGCTATTTTATTCTGAGAAAACAAAGTTCAACCGCCCTCCCGGTGCGGTATCGCCGTTCACGTAGAAATCCATGATGTTGCCGTTCTCCTGCATGTTGTCGTTCCACTTGAACTCGATATCCACCTTCTTGCTGTTCAGCGAGAGCACCTCCCGGCTCAGTTCGATCTCGAGGTAGTTCCCGTTGACCGCGTAGGGGGCTTCGGCCACTTTCTCCCACTCCCAGCGGTCGCCCACGTTACGCTCCACGATGGCGGTTTGCGCGCCGGGACTTTGCCTGTTGACGATGATGTCGTACCCGTTCCAGCCGGTACTTTTATCCCGGTCAGCGTCGATAAAGAGCATCATCCAGTTTCTATCCGTGGGTGAGGTGAGCGTTTCGGCGGTCTCCACGTAGAAGTAGAGGTTGTTGTCGTCCCTTGCCACCTTTGCCTTCACGATGTCGTTGCGCCCCGTGGTGTTCACGTAGTAGGTGTTGTTACTGCCCCGGTGATCGCGATGAAGGGTGTTCCCCTTGTAGTGATTAAATTCGGGCAGCACGCCGTTCCATTGACTGGCCGATCCTCCGATCGTGATGCTTTTGGGTGCCGACACGCTGGGCGGAGGGGCCATCCCCTTGAACTGCCTCACCTTATCGATGAGTTGCAGGTAATAGACATCCCCTTTGTCGCCCCATCCCTTGTTGGGTTCAATGTCGCGGCTGCGTTCCCAATCGAACTGATCGACGAACGAAAAGGGGTCGCCGGTCCATCCATCTTTCAGCAGCCATTGCCCGGCGATGTACTCGTTCCACCCGGTGATGAACACAAGATCCGGGTCCAGTTCAAACGCCCTTTCCCACTGCTCTTCGAAGTTCCATCCATACAGGTAGCCATCTACCCGGGGGTCGAAGCCATTTCTCTTGGAGAAGCTGCGTCCTTGTGATCCCGGCAGGTTAAACGCGCTGCAATGCCCCTTGGTCTCCGGTGCCGCATTTTGCGCTATACCTACCGTCACCTGCTCGAACTTCCCGTTTTCCTGCATGATGTAGCCATGTTGCGGGTAATTCTCAAGCCATCCCCACTGGTCGTCTCTTTTGGGGCCATCCACGTAATCGGGCTGACCCGGCCTGAAGGTGAAGAACTCGGCGATCTCCCGGTCGTTCTTCTCATCGGTCAGGTTATCGGGGTAGGCCATGATGCACGGTTTTCCTTTCCAGTAGAACCACAAGTTTTCATACCTCCCAGGTTGGTACACATCGCGATAAAGCTGACGCAGGGAGGTGAGCGAGTGGTCGGTATAGCTAAAGGGTAGCATGAAGGCGATTTTGGGAACTTTCACCCCATCCTTTTGGGCTTGATCCCACGTTTTCATCAGTGCCTCGTAGGAATCTTCCCATGTTAAGGAGCCGTTGGTGCAGTCAAAGAAGACCGCGTCGACCTTGGCATCCGCGAGCATCTCCGCGTGTTTCCTTAGCACCCAGGGGTCGGTGGTCTTGTAATAACCGAACAGCGGTTGCTCCCAGTAAAAGGACCCCGGCTTGGCCTCTCCCCACGCCGGGTGGTTATAATCTTTCATGGCTTCGGGGTATTGGCGCACGATCTCGGTGATGTTTTTTACCGTAGCGGTTGTATCGTCTTTTCTTTGGTGCCATGTCCAGTAGAACATGGCGATGTATTTCTCTTTCTCATCCCCGGCCTTCGAGTAATCCCGTAACGTCCTGCCCAGGGCATCCGTCCCGGCCCAGTGGTCGCTTTGAACCTCCTGAGCCCGTGTGGAAAGGCCCAAGGATAGGGCCACCACGATAAATATCGCTATTGTTTTTCTTACGTTGGTCATCTTCTTTCCTTTTTATTATTTAGTTGTTATTTCTCATAGGGTATCCAGGTACAGACATGCATGCCGTTATGCCAGTTGTCCACCGATGCGTAGTCCACCACGGTAATCTGCTCACCATTCACCAGGGGCAGCGAAAGCTGTAGCTTGTACCCCTCGCTGGCGGGCTCTACCATGGTACATTCGATAAAGCCGTCTTGCGATTTCAACGAAACGGGCTGGTTGTAATTGGGGTCCAGGCTTTCGTCGCGCGCCAGAACCAGCGGCCCCCGTATTACCGCCTGGAAGTGGTCACCTGCCCGTCCCGGTTGATCTCCGCGTAGCTGCCCGGCAGTGCCTCCAGCGGTTCACCATTCACCGTCAAGGTGCTTTCTTGGCTCCACTCGGGTACGCGTACCTTTACCGTGAATCTCTCTTTCCGGGAGAGCGTGACCTCGATCTTCACGTCGCCCGATAGTGGGTAGTCGGTATGGATGGCTATCTTGCCCTCCCTCTTGGCGGGTGTCTGAAAGTCCGCCTCGCCCTGGTTATAGAGGTTGACCACGGGACCCTCCGCGGAGTTCATCACGGCCACGTACGGTATGTAGGCCAATCCCATGGGGCCGTTCAGGTTGCAGCAGGTGACAGGCATCCCGTCGAACTCCCACCCCCATCCCTGGTTCGTGACCTTGGCCCCGTTGAGGAGGTTCACGTAGCTAAACCCGTCGCCGCTGGGCTTCATCGCACCTATAAGCCCGTTGTAGACGTATTTTTCGATCTCATCGATAGCGGCCGGATCCCCCGTAAGGCGGGCTACCTGGCTGCAAAACTTCATCCAGGTGACCCCCACGCAGGTCTCCATCATCCGCGTGATATCGGGGTTGGACTGTTCGAGCGCGGTGTTGCCCCATGCCTCCCCGAACACCTGCGGGTGATAGGGTTGGTCTGAACCGCCGTTGCCGATAATGGTGATCTCGTACTTCCTCACGTTGTTATAGAGGTTGAGCACCATCTGTTTCATTTCCGGTTGACCGGTAACACGGTAGTACTCCACCAGCCCCTCGAAGATCGACAACATCTCGTACGCCTTGGGGTAGTGACCGGCCATCTTGTAGGGTTCCACGTTGTTGAGCGCCATCTCGAAAATGTTGAAGTGTTTTGTACCTCCCGCATCTATGATGTAGGTCGCGAAGTCGAGGTACCGCTCTTCTCCCGTCCATTGGTAGAGTTTCACGAAAGGCTCCAGCAGGCTGCTCGACTCGATGTGGCATTCTTCATGCCCGATATTCGTGGCACTCCACCCAACGTCGGTAATCTCGACCTTGGGAGCGGGTCCCACGATGGAGATGATGTTGTCGGCCTGCTTCTTGAGCGCATCGAGTACTTGGGGATCCGCATTGACCCACTCGTAGTAGCCTTGAAGCCCCAGCATCACGTACTTGCGCTCCCACAGCTCACTCTCCTCGGGTTGTCCCTCGATCTCTACGCAGCTGATGCTGCCGTTCTCCCGTTGCGTGGTAAGCAGGTCCCGTACCGTTTCGTCCATTATTGCTTTAAGCTCCGGGTCGCCCGTGTAGCGGTAGAACATGCAGCCCGAGCGAACCGCCTTGCCCCACATCTCGCCCAGGGCAAACTGAGGCCTCCCGCTCCGGAAGAACTCCACGAATTCAGCATACGGCAGGTCGCCCTTGTTCCAGTTGTCGATGGAGAGTTGGATGTAGTCGTCCAGGTAACCCTCCAACCGGACAGAGTGGGGTGGCAGTGGCACGTGCAGGTCGTTCACCTTGTTCTGCACGCCGGTTTGGCATGCCACGTGTGTCATCAGGATTAACAGTCCCACTATTCCGGTTACGGTAAATCGTTTTTTGTTCATCATCGTTTGTTGATTATTAATGTATGGTTTTCATGATCTCATTCCAGTTTGTAATCCCTATTAGGGTTTTGTACTGGTCAAACACGGCATCTTCCTCATCCGTGTCGGCAGCCTTGTACGCGTGCCACACCGGCTTGGCTCCTCCCGGGTCTGTCTCGTCATCCGGGAATTTTCGTAACCCTATCCTCAAGCCAAATTCATGGCGGTTGTCGATCCAGTTGTGCCATTGTATACCGTCTATTCCGTCCAGCTTGCTCAGCTTCTTCCACGCGTAGGCAAAGCCGGCCGCCTGTTCCTTTAAATCCTGTTCACCGTAAGTCCTGGAGTTGGTCCCATTCTCAGAGAGCCACAAGGTGCGCTTGGTTGCTCCCAGGTATTGGTTTGCCGGTTGCTTTATCCAGTGGTCGATCACTTCCAGGTTTTTGAAGGTAACCAGCTGGCTCCCGGTGCTGAATGTCGCTTTTGTATCGAGCCACGTCTTGGGCTCGTTCAAGTCCTGCGGGTAGGGGTGGTAGGCGACGCCCCACTGGAAGTCGCCCTCTACCCGGCTGAATGAGACCAGGTTCTCCAGCAGCTCTTTTGAAGCGTATAGCTCCACTGGGGCGGTCCACGAATGGGTGTAGGAGCCCATCACCTCGCTGTGCTCGTCATAGGCACGTGAAATGTTGTGGCACATCCTCATCGATTTGATATAGGTGTCGAGGTAGACCATCATCGGTTTCCTGCCCATGTTGGTCCAGGAGAGTCCAGCATCCACTTCGTTGTGCATGATCCACTTGTGGATTCTGCCGTGCGTGTTTTCAGGGGTGTTGTAGCGTGATGCCAGGAAGTCGAGGGCAGCCGCGTAGCAGTGAACCGACTCATCGGTGGTTAGGTTCGGCATCGTGTATATCCCCTCGGAGGTGAAATCGGGATGTTGCAGCAACCTGCCAATCTCTGGATCGGCGCATTCCGATGCTTTCTGCACCAGGATGATCGCGGCGACCACGATATCTCTCTGCGAGGCCGCTTTTAGGGCCTGGTCTAAGCCATTCAGGTAGCCATCGCGTGCAAAATAGTAGGTTTTGTTTCCATACTGGTGCGCGATACGGTTTGCTCCCGGGCTCGCGAACATGAAAGCGGTAAAGGGGATGTTAATGGTTATGCTATGTATCCCCAGGATGTCCAGGTCGCTTTGGAACTGGTTCATGAAGAAACCGCCCAACCCCTTTTTGCTTTTCATGATACCTGGTTGCATGGAGCGTTGGGGGGTGATGATATCGGCGTATCGGGCGTGCGAGGCAATCTCGTTTTTCGAAGCTGACTCTTTCACAATCACCCACTTGGAAAGGAGGCGGTCGTACTGCAGGCCGCCAACAGTACCTTTCCGCTCGACCGTTACCCGGAATGTTTTGTTTTCCAGCGGGATCCTATTCCTGAAATGGGTGGTGGTCGTCAGCGTGTCGTTGGGCAAGATCTCTCGAAGGCTAAAGGTGCCCTCTCCGGTATGGTGACCAGTGATGGTTATCTTATCATTCTCCACCTTGACCTCTTCTATCTGGGATGAAAACTTCTGTGATAGGTACTTGGATAGGGATTGGGCAACTGCTTCATCTTTTTTTGTCTGCTCCTCCGCCGCGATGACTATTCCCCTCTCCTCTTCGTTCAAAGCCCTGAAATAGATATCTTTTATCTCGATATCGATGCCGGGGCGATTGCCAAAATCCAGGCGGAACACATCGCCCACCCTGCCCCACGATAACTTGTTTATTATCTCGTATAGGTTCAAGGAGGCTGTTTTCCATGAGGTAGTCGGGGATAGCGAACCAAAAAAAATGGAGCGAGCTTCTGTTATAGGGTGTCCCAAAAACACTTGAATAAAATCGATTTTAGCACTGCTTTTGTACTCGAATGTCAATACGACGGAGTCCTTGTGCACGGGTATCATCAACTTCTCACTAACAATGTAGGGGTCTTCCCCCGTCGTTGTCAGTCGGTACGCGTTAGAGGCCGTGCGTGTAATATTCATGTGGTTGGCGCTGGATAGGTTGAGCTTCATGTACCGGGAGGTGGTGCCGGGCATATCGATTTGGATCTCTGGTATCTTCTCTTTGCATCCGGTAATAAAAAGGAAAAGCCCGGTCAGCAAAAGAGATAAGATAGATCGAGAGGTGCGTTTTTCTAGTTTGTTTTTTCTCATGATTTCGTCCTGTTTACAATGTTACGCGCTATATGATGTTATTTGTTTAACCTGACACCCCTGATGAATAGTATGGTAATTCAGCGAACCCTTTTCGTGCCTGGATTAGGGTGAGTCCCTTTGGTACCCTTAATGGGTGAACCCATCAGATGCTTGTGGCAACAAGTATCTGATGGGCATGGTGAGTGGATCACTCACCGGATAATTTTCACCTCCTCCGGTGCTTTGATCTCGCTTTTAACGGTTCCATCGGCCTGTTTCTCATGCCTCACGAAAATTTCGCCATAGGGGGTGGGGTAGGTGCCTTCGGCGAACGTTAGGTCACCCAAATTAGGTGATACACGGACAACCTTCGCTCCCGGTTCCACCACCTGAATTCCCAGTACATGGGCTGTTAGCCACGTGGTTGGGCCGGATGCCCAGCCGTGGCACAGGCTTGCCCTTAGGCCGATGTAGCAGTGTGCGCCCCCATCGGCGTGAATGTTGAACCTCGTTGGGTCGGGCAGCTCATCGATGCCCACCGCGTTGATTCTTTCCTGGTAGGTGAAGTTCTCCCAGAAGGTGGTGGCACCGAGGTCGAGCATCGCGCCCCAGTAGTCCGAAATGATCTCCATCGCCTCTTGGTACTTGCCATCTTTCGCCAACGCCTCCAGCATGTAGTAACCGTAGAAGGTGGCAAAATCGTTGGCTCCCCCCTTGAGGATTATTTTCGCGGCATCCTTGGCGGGTACCATATCGGACAGGGAGAGGAGG
This sequence comes from Bacteroidota bacterium, assembly GCA_023622765.1. Lineage (GTDB taxonomy): Bacteria > Bacteroidota > Bacteroidia > Bacteroidales > Dysgonomonadaceae > Proteiniphilum. Next base: position 6,799 of record JAMNYO010000140.1, read on the forward strand.
GCTGCTGCCTGCTTGTTGCCGTGCATCGAGGGGTTTTGCCTCCTCAAGGAGCGGATCCCATCATCGCATTTTTTTGCCAGCGGCTTGTCATCAAGCCATTCGGCAATATCTTTCGATGCTTCAAGGGCAATCACCATCAACGCCTGAAGGCCGGAATGGATCACATCCTTATTTTCGGAGGTAGGCCAATCCAGGAAGCGGCCGCCATCCAGCTGCTCCGTCCCATCGGAAGCGATTTTGGTCATTATATGGTCTACCAACCCCGACAGGTAGGTGCGTTGCTCGTTGAGGTAATTCAGGTCGCCATGGGCATGGAAGAAGTCGCGATGGCTGATGATCCACCATAGCGAGTAGGAAGACATCCCGTTCATCCAGCCGGGCAGGGGGGTGGTGTCGCGGCCAAAATCGAGGCTTTTCCTCACCACCTCGGTATCGCCAAATACCGTGTTGATGGACATCACCTCTGGGTGCACGTCGCCCAGCCACACCAGGCGGTCCCGCTTGATGCCGTCCCACAGGTAATCCTGCATGTTGAGGTGAACGGTGTAGGCCCCCGTGTTCCATATCTCGTTCAGTCGCTCGTTGCTCGATTTAAATGAGCCCAGGTAGGGGAGGTCCCTATACCGCAAGATACCCCGCACGGCACGGATGGGGAGCTCCACCCCCTGGTCCAACAGGTCGATGCGGACGAAGCGGAAACCGGAGTTCCCGATTTCAATGGTTCCCAGCCAGGGGATATCCAACGTGAAATCGCGCATCGCGTGGTCGTTGGTCGCGGATCCCATTCCCGGAACGCTGTTGTCGATGCAGTCGCTCATGGTTTCCGTGACCGACTCCCCGAAGCGTACGCGGACCTTCACCGGGTTTTTCTCACCCCGTATCGCGGCGGCTATCTCGATGCCCCCGTAGATCTCTTTGCCGAAATCGAGCAGCAGGGAGGCCTGGACGTTGTCGTCTGATCGCAACACGCACATCCCACTGCCATCGGTGGTGAGCTGCCCATCGAACGGGATCAGGAGCGCTTCCGGGTTCTTGACCTGCTTGCCCTGATTGTCTGACAGCCAAAGGATATCTACAGGCATGAGGTAAGCCCGGGTGATCTCGTCTTTCACGAGTTGGTCTTGAAATGCTCGCTCCGACAAGTGGGTCTGACCGGAAACGTACCCCGGCAACAGGAGAAGGAAGAGCGCGATAAATAAAGAATGTCTCATGTTGTTGTTTATTATATAAGTGTAAAATTATTTCTCTATCAATAAGTTATCTCTCTATTACAAACGAGTGTTTGCCTGAGCCCACGTGCTCGATGACGGAGAAGCTACCGTCACGTTTGTACGGTATTGGCTGGCCATCCATCAAGAGGGTCTGCTTTCTGTGTAGAAAGGGAAGGTGGACTTCCGCGGTCGTGTTGGCGGGGATGTCGATATCCAGCCTTAGTGACTCGCCCGGGTGATTGATGAAGCTAACCAGCACGTCGCCCCGTATGGTGGGCAGTTTGATTTCGGCCGATGCCAGTGTGCCGGGTTGCGGCTTGATACGTATCTTTTTAAACCCGGGCAACATCGGCTCGATCCCCATCAACTTTCGGGGGATGAGGTTGGCCGGGGCCGCTCCCCACGCGTGGTTCCAATCCAGGTTAGGCTTGTACTTGTTGTCCCACGCCTCGAGGGTAATGGTCGAGCCCAGCCGTATCATGTTGTACCAGCTTCGCTCGCCCGTGGAGGCAAGCAGCTGCAAGCCGTACTCCGCGTCGTGGGCGTTGTAAAGACCATCGAGCAGGAATTGCGATCCGTACACGCTGCACGCCATTCCCCGCGAACGGATGAACCGCAACACGCCGTCAACGTGCATATCAGGCACCATCCCAAAGGCCAGGGGGAACATGTTCGCATGCAGTGAAGCGTGATCCGTTCCGATTCCGTCGATGTAGACCCCTCTTTTCCTGTCGAAAAGGTGCGCGTTGAACGACTTTTTCAGCTTTTCGGCACGTTCCCGGTAAAACGTTTGGTCGTCCGTTTGCCCGAGCACCCCCGCGATGTTGGCCATCAACGTGAGTGCCCGGTAGTGGAAGGCGTTCACCACCGTGTTGATGTCGGTAAATACAAAGCCGTCTATCTCGCCCCCCTCCTCTTTCTCCAGACCGAGGATGCCCGTATGCGGCCAATCCACGATGTCGCGCAGTTCGCCTTTGAAGTGAATCGATGCCAGTACCTCGGGCGTCACCTTGCCGGTGCGGGTACTGATAAAACCGTTCTCATCGGCGAGAGCGATCAGGCTTTTCGCTTGCAGATCCTCGTAAAAGTGCGCTATCGAGAGGGTGTTGCCGGTGTACATGTAATCTTCCCATGCCATGAGGATCGATTGCAGGATCCACTCGGTAGGCCACGTGGGCTTACGGATAAGGTACTCGTGGGTGTAGCGGGCCATGCTGAAGTCGTTCGCCACGCCGTAATGGGACAGTTGGTTGATCAACGCGTCCGCTTCATAGGGGATTCGTTCCCGGTCGCCGTCGACGTACACGCCCAGGAACGAGGTAGCTTTAATGGAGTACTTGCATAGCTCCCATACCTGGTTCAAAACGGTATCGGAGCAATGAAAGTGAGAGTCGTGCTCGTTAAAGGGGTAGAAAGCGCTCTCCCTCACCACATCTTTTTCCTGTAGTGGGTGGGCATAATTTTCGATCTCGCAATACCTGAAAGGGGTCACCTCTCCAATATGTCTGGGCATAAGGACCGCTTGCGGGCCCGTGTTCCGTTTGTCAGGGGGGATAGCGATCAGGTAGCTGTTCAGCCCTTGTCGGGGTGTGATCACGAAGCGTGAATAGCGGATGGTGCCACCCGGTGAACGGTCTACACGCCCCTCTTTACTCGCTTCGCCCAGGTGGACGATCACGCTGTCGCTGTCGGTTTCGGAGTAGAGGTTGAGCCGCAACCTCCCAAAAGAGGCTTTCCCGAAGTCGGCAAAATAAGTATCCCCGTCCAGCCGGCTTAGCACAATGGGGTGCTCGTCCGCTTTTTGGATGGGGTAGCGGTCGGTGCCGTACTCCACAAACCTGTCGGCTGTCTTGAAGGCCGACACGTTGGAATATGGCGATTCGCCACTATGGTTATCCCACGTTTTCACCTTCCAGAAGTAGACATTTCCCGTTTCCAGTGGCTTGCCGTTATAGGGGATGTGTACCGACTGGTCGCTATTCACCTGCCCCGAGTCCCATAGATCGGCGGAACCCTCTGCCAACAGGGAGCGGTTCGATGCCACGAGAATCCGGTAAGCTTGTTGTTTCGTGTTGTTCTTTTCTGAGCACAACACCCATCCAAAGAGCGGATTAGGGGTCGCTATCTCGGTGAACTGCCAATTCTCCGGGTAGGCAACCGCCTTCTCTAACGGGGTAATCGTGGGGTACCCGTTCAGGAGCACCTGTTCCGTGTTGGCCAGCATGTTCACCGTCAGCCTGTCGGGTGGGGGAGCCTGGTGGGTTTCTGCCTTGGCAATACCGGTTATCAGGCATACGAGCAACCAAAATAGCAACCTCTTATACATTTTTTTCTTTTTAATCTTCCACTAAAAATGAAACAAAGGAGATGGAAGCACCCGTTGATCGGTCACTCCATCTCCTTTTTCATAGACTGCGTAGAGGTTTACCTTCCAATCGTGAACAGGTTGGGAATCACGAGTGAGAAGATGAGTACCGCCATACCAATCGCCAAGAAGGCCACCGCTTTGCGTCCCGCGCCTTTCCACTCTTTGAGGATGATGCCCCAGACGTTGCTAAAGACCACGTTCAGCGACATCAAGATGCTCCACGAGAAGGCCATCATGATGCTGCCCGGCTTGAAGAAGCTTTGCCCCATGCCAAGCCCGAAGAACTGCGAGTACCATAGCAGGCCCGCGAGCGCGCAAAACAGGAGGTTATTGACCAAGACTCCTTTCGATGAGCGCTTGATCTCCCCGCCGGTTTTGTTTTTCCGGTTCATGTAGAGGCAGTAGACCATGTTGGTGAAGAATCCACCGATGGTGACGAGCAGCGTGACCGGGTTCTGCGCGAACAGCTCCTTGGCGCCCGCGGCGATTGCCGCCTCTTTGATGGGTATCCCGGCGCTTAGCCCCAGGCTGAAGCAGGCGCTCATTACCCCTGATAGCAACGCGATCAGCAACCCCTTCTTCAAGGCGAAGTCCTTGATGGCCTTACGCTTCTCCTCTTCCGACATGTTTTTGGAGCGCAAGCTCCCGGCGTAGCCCACCAGGGCGATGCCCACCAGCGCTACCGTAACGGCCAGCAGCAGAACCAGACCCTCCGGTGATAAGAGGTTGGTACCGGTAAGGACGGCAGGGATAAGCGTGCCGAACGCGGCACAGGTTCCCAGCGCTACCGATTGTCCAAGCGCGATGCCAAGGAAGCGCATGCTGAGCCCAAAGGTGAGCCCGCCTACGCCCCATAATACACCAAAACCGATGGCTTGCCAGGCGGCGCCTGAGTGGGAACTGTAAATCTCGATTAGCTCCGGGCCGGACAGGGTGATGAGTGCACCCAAGATGGGGAAGACCAGCCACGCGAAGATTCCCTGCGTGAGCCAGAAGTTTTCCCACGACCACTCCTTAATCTTGTTGATGGGGACGTATGAGCTCGATTGACCCATACTCCCCACCGCGATAATCAGTAAACCTATGATCGTGTTCATCGTTTACACCCTTTTTGATGTAACGTTCTCCTCGTACGCTTGAATCTCCTTGATGTACGCGTCTCCTACCGGAACACCTTGCTGTTCGCAGTAGTAGTTGTACAGGTCTGACCAGGGCATAGCCTTGAGCTCTTCCAGGTATGCCAAGCGTTGGAAGTTCTTGTCCTCCTTCTCGAAGTTCCGCAACGTTTCGGTAGGCTCAAGCAGCGCCTGCAGCACGGCCTTCTGGGTAGAGCGGATGCCGACTACGTAGGCACCGATGCGGTTGATGGAAGCATCGAAGAAATCGAGTCCGATGTGTACACGCTCCAAATGTCCCGAGCGGACGATCTCCTGGGCGATTGCCAACAGCTCGTTGTCAAGGATTACCACGTGGTCGCTGTCCCAGTCGGGTGGAAGTGGCCGGAGTCGAGGGTTAGCATCATGTTGTTTTTTACCGTGTACCCCATGTAAAACTCGTGCGAGCCGGTAACGAAGCTTTCACTGCCGATACCGAACAGTTTGCACTCGATGCAGTCTTTTAGGTAGTCGGTGCTGATCTTCTCGGCGAGCACCTCGTCGAGCGACTCTTTCAGCAGCCTCCGGTGTTCGTAGCGGGAAACGGTTTTGTCTTTCTCGCCGTCGGGAATCCAGATGTTGTGGATACAGGGGTCTCCCTGTTGACGCCCTATCTCGGCCGCGATGAGCCTGCAACGGCGCAGGTGCTCTTTCCAGAACGCGCGGATTTCGGGGTCGAAATCGGAGAGCGTGTAGCCGCTGCTCGATTTCGGGTGGGAGAAGAAGGTGGAGTTGAAGTCGAGCTTCACGTCGTGCTTCTTGGCCCAATCGATCCAGCTCTGGAAGTGCTTGGACTCAATCTGGTCGCGATCCACGAAGGTGTCCCCAAAGTCGCCGTACGTGGCGTGGAGACTTACGCGGTGCTTGCCGGGGATAAGTGTCAACACCTTCTCCAGGTCGGCCCTTAACTCATCGATGTTCCGGGCTTTCCCGGGGTAATTGCCCGTGGTTTGGATGCCGCCCGTTAAATCACCAGTGGGATTCTCGAACCCCGACACGTCATCGGCTTGCCAGCAATGGATGGAGATGGGTACGCTGTTCAGCGTTTCAATGGCTTGGTCTACGTTTACACCTAGCGCGGCGTATTGGGCTTTTGCCAACTCGTACGCCTGTTTTTTTGTTTTCTCGTTCATGATTCTTTGGTTTATTCTTAATGGGTTGTTATTCAGTTTTCTTATATAAAAGGGTTTTTTTCTTTTTTTCCATGATGTCGCTTTGCTTTCATGGCAAAAAATGTCCTACTACATTTCGGTGAATACCGCCAGGTACTTTTGGTACTGTTGGTTCCATAGCTCCTTGTCTGCCGGTTCGAATACCGCCAGCTCCGAGGAGTCTCGCACCACCTTCCGCATGGCCTCTTTCCCCGCTATTAAGCCTGCCGCTTTCGCCTGGAGCAGGAGGTTGCCCATCGCCGTTGCTTCCGAGGGGCCCGCGATGACCGGTATGCCGATCGCGTTCGCGGTAAAGGCGTTGAGCATATCGTTTTTGGATCCTCCCCCAATGATGTGCAGCTTCTCGATGGGGTGTCCCGCCAGTGACTGCAGGTTAAGCAGCACCTGCCTGTACCTGAACGCGAGGCTTTCGTAGATGCATCGTGCCATCTCGCCCACGGTTTCGGGCACGGGTTGGTCTGTTTTCTTGCAATACTCCCGTATCGCTTGAACCATGGATGTAGGGCTTGCGAAGCAGGCGGCGTCCGGGTTGATGAAGCTGGTGAAGGGAGTGGCTTGTTGCGCCGCGTTCACGATCTCATCGTAGCTGATGGGACGTTCCTTTTCCCACTCCTTCTTGCACTGTTCGATGAGCCACATCCCGCAAATGTTCTTCAGCAGGCGTGTGGAGCCGTCGGCACCCCCCTCGTTGGTGAAGTTTAGCGAGAAGGTCTCTTCGTTGATCACGGGTTGCTCCGATTCGATTCCCATCAGGGACCAGGTTCCCGAGCTAAGGTAAGCGAAGCGGTCGCCCTCTGCCGGTACGGCCAGAACAGCCGAGCCCGTGTCGTGTCCTGCCACGGCAATCACCTCCACATCCTGAAGACCGCTCGCCCGCTTGGCCGATTCGGATAACGGGCCGATACGGGTACCGGAAAATACCAGGGGTGCGAAGTGATCTTTCGTCAGCTTAACTGCTTCGAGCAGGGTCGGATCGAATTCCCGGGTACGCGGATCAATCAACTGTGAGGTAGACGCGATGGTGTACTCCGTTACCATTTTCCCGGTCAGCATGTACGACAACGCGTCCGGCATGAACAGTACCTTGTCGATTATGGGGTAGATGGATGACTCCTCTTCCAGCATGGTGTCAAGTTGGAACAGCGTGTTGAAGTTCATGATTTGGATACCGGTCCGGCGGTAAACCTCCTCCCTGGGCATCTTGGTGAAGAAGCGCTCGGGTGCACCAAAGGTGTTGGTGTTCCGGTAGGAGTAGGGCGAGCGCAGTGGCTCTCCATCCTTGCCAAAGCAGACGACATCCACCCCCCAGGTGTCTATCCCCAAGGAGGTAATAGGTGTCTGATTCGCTTTCACGATCTGTAGCGACGCGATAATTTGCTGGTACAGGTAAAACAGATCCCAGTACAACTTGCCATTTACATCGATAATGGGGTTGGGGAAACGGTTAATCTCGTCCATCTCCAGCTCACCATCCCTGATGGTACCTAAGATGGCTCTTCCGCTGCTCGCGCCGAGATCAATGGCTAAGAAAGAAGTTAACATTTTTTCAGTCATATGTAATGAGGTTGAGGGAAGTTGATATATACTACATTATTTGAATTATTGCAAATGTAAAGGATAAGATGGTTCCTTTTGGTGAAAAAAATGATTTAAAGACTGTGTTATTTGACAATACGTGAAATATTCCCACAAAAAGAGGTGGAATGTCTGTTTAACAATTGGGTTGACATTTAGCGTAGTTTTAATATCAAATTTTGTAGCTTTGGGAAAATATCTTCCACTACATTCGCAGCGTGTCTAGCATCAAGATTACGCTAAACGTTAAATGTACCATACACTGAAATGTAAAAGAATGAAATAATCGTATGAAAAAAAATCAATTTAACCTATTGTATTCCGTTATTCTAGCGCTCGCACTTGTTTTTCTCTTCGCAGCGTGTGAAGAAGAGGGGGTGGTGGAGCAGGAAAAGCCCAAGGAGGAGGAGACGGAGAGGGAGAAGTTTTTCGTGGATATCAGAATCACCAAGTTGCCCGACAGAACCACGTTCCGGTTGGGAGAAGAGCCTGATTTCTCAGGGATGGAGGTGGTGGAGTTGTACACCGATGGCTCCAAGAAACCTATTACCGACTTCGAGGTCAGCTGCTCGGAAATTTTGTTAAAGAAGGGGACCGCGAAAGCTACTGTCACGGCTAGAAACCGAAACAAAACGTTTAATATCACGTTTGAAGGTGATCTCGCGGAGACGGGTCTCCCGGTCCTGTACATCACGACGGAAAATAACGCCGTGATCAACTCGAAGGAGAACTACGTGAACGCGACCATGACCATCAAGGAGAAAGGGAAAGAGCCGTTGAAGCTGTCGACGAGGATTCGCGGCCGGGGTAACGCCACGTGGACCTACCCCAAGAAACCGTACCGGCTTAAGCTGGATGAGAAGTCGCCCCTGCTGGGGATGAACGAGCACAAGGATTGGGTGCTGTTGGCCAACTACTGCGACAAGTCGCTGCTGCGCACGGGGATCTCGCTCAAGCTTAGCGAGTTGCTGAAGTTCCCCTGGACTCCCGATTCCCGGTTCGTGGAGGTGGTGCTGAATGAGGAGTACATGGGTAACTACCAGCTAGTGGAACAAATAAGGCGAGATAAGAAGAGGGTGAACATACCCAAAAAAGGGTACCTTTTCGAGCGTGACAATTATTACCAGCAGGAGCCCCGCCACTTCGTTTCCAACCGGGGGTACGGCTACTCATTTAAAAACCCCGACCCGGAGGAGGACTTGACGGATGAGCAGTGGCGCTACCTCCGGGATTACGTGAACGAGTTTGAAGCGGTGCTCGCATCCGACCACTGGAATAACCCGGAAACGGGTTACCCGAAATACATCGACACGAGGAGCTTCGCGTTGTGGTTTATCTTTCAGAATATCCTCGCGAATATCGACACGAACGTGTACGTGACCAAGGACGACATGGGCAGCTCAAAAATAGTGATGGGCCCCGTGTGGGACTTCGAGTGGTCAATCGGTATCGGCTGGTACGATGGTCCCCGGCCCAGGCCGGCCAACTACTACGTATGGAATCGCGACTTCTACTTCGACACGCTGCTGAAAGACCCCGCGTTCAAGAAACTGATCAAGGAGGAGTGGCAAAAGTTGAACGTGTATGACCGGCTGCTCAACTACTTTGACGAGACGGCAAAGCTGTTGGACAGATCCCAAAAGCTCAACTTCCGGAGGTGGGACATCCTGAACAGCAGGGTGAGCGTGGGGGGTATACCGCTGGGGTCCTACGAGAAAGAGGTGGCATGCGACCGGCAGTTCTTCATCAATCACTACAACTGGTTGAACGGCGAGATTTCCAGGTATTAAATTTTCTTCAAGAAGAGGTTGTTATCGTTGTTAGCCCCTAGTACCATCACTGGTCTCCCCTTGTATTGATAGAACCTTCGGTTGGCTTTCCAGGGCTGGATTCCATTTGTTATCCCGGAAAGCCGCATCCCCTTTAACATTTAGAATGTCATTTTGCGTAGTTTTAATGTCAAATTATGCAGCTTTGTTAAAATATCTTCTACTACATTCGTAGCGTGTATAGTCCCATGATCGCGTGGGCTTTACGCAACTATCTGAGGGGTAGAGGATTGGTTTTGCTTGGTGATTATGGTGGTGAAAGTACCAAGCAGGGTTTATCTTGTAATTTTTTAAAACCGAGAAGGATTAAAAACATTCAAAGTACCATACAGATAAATGTGAAGACAAAATAATTCTATGAAATTTATTCAAGCAATAACTGTAATAACCTAAAAACATGAAGGAATGAAAAAGAGATTTCCATTACATTCAGGAAAAAGGCTGATGTTCCTCATTTTGTGCCTATATTCCTTTGGGGTGTTCGCGCAAAATGTGACCGTCAGGGGGCTCGTTTCGGATACACAGGGTGAACCCCTTATCGGGGTTACCGTCCGGATCGAGGGAACTTCTCAAGGGACCATAACGGGTATGGACGGGAGGTACGTTCTTGCCAACACTCCCAGCGATGCCACGTTGCTCTTTTCGTACGTGGGTACTAAGCCTCAAGCTGTAAAAGTCAACGGGAGGACAACGATTAACATCACGCTCGTTGAAGATGTTGAGATGCTCGAGGACGTGGTGGTGGTTGCCTACGGTGTCCAAAAAAAGGTTGCCGTTACGGGAGCCATCTCCTCGGTCAGCACCGATGAGTTGCGGGTATCCTCCTCGGCAAGTATCGCGAACGCGCTTGCCGGTCGCGTGGCCGGGCTCACTTCGATGCAGCGTGCGGGAGGACGCCCCGGGGCAGACGATGCGACCATGTATCTTCGCGGGGCAGCCACGCTCAATGGCGTAACCCCTTTAATCCTCATTGACGGGGTTCCGCGGGATAATATCCGCACCATCGACGTAAACGAGGTGGAGTCAATCTCCGTGCTTAAGGATGCCTCCGCGACCTCCGTCTTTGGGGTACGCGGCGCGAACGGGGTACTGATTATTACCACGAAACGGGGTAAGGTCGGAAAGCCGGAGTTATCGGTGAACGTTACCCAAAGTTATTCACGCCTGACAAGGGAGCCGGATATGCCGGGTTCAGTGGAATACATGCACCTGCGCAACCAAGCGCTGGTGAACGATGGGTTTGAACCCGCGTTTACTCCCGAGGTGATAGCAAAATTCGAAAACCCGCTGGCAGGACTGGATCCCAATGATCCCGATTATGAAGAGAAGGCAGCGCTCAGGAAATGGATGTATCCTGATAACGATTGGTACGATATCCTCATTGCCCGCTGGTCCCCTCAAACAAACGTGAATGCCAACATGAGCGGGGGAACCGACAAGATCACCTATTTCTTGAACGTGGGCTACCTGCATCAGGGGGGTAACATGAAGACGTTGTCAGAAGATATCCTGAAATATGACCCCTCCTTTAAGCTGGATAGGTACACTTTCCGTTCAAACGTTGACTACAATGTGACCAAATGGCTCTCGGCCTACTTGAACTTGGGTACCTATATAGAGAAGGTGAACATGCCCAACCCGGGCGTGATGTACGGAGGCGATCGGAATTGGCTTGTGCGGGACATGCTCTACCAGGCCCAGGCCATTCTGCCCATCTCACCGGGTCCGTTGACCATTGCCGGCTTTGGCGTTCCTGCCAATAAGCCGTTGGACCCCACCTACCTGACCAGTGGCCACTACGCCGACCGATCGCCCGTGATGATCATGAACTGGTACGGTTACAACCTGGACACCCGTTCCAACCTGAACTCTTCGTTTGGGCTCAATTTTAAATTGGATGCCATAACAGAAGGGTTGGAGTTGAGGGGGATGATTTCGTACGATGCGAGGGGAAATAGCATGACCCGTGGGAACATGCGCCAGACGGACTACCAGGCCTTTGTTGACCCTGAGACGGATGAACTCACCTTTTCCGTACATGAATTGCACCAAGACAACTTTTGGATGTCCTACGGTCAAGGTTCGCGGTATAACATGAACTTGCAGGGACAGCTCTTGTACAATCGTGCCTTTGGGAAACACTCGGTGGCCGGTATGCTTCGGGCCGAGCGTGACTATTGGGATTCGGGAGGTGCTGCCATACCTTTCAACGTGCTGGGTATGGCGGGACGTGCCACCTATGATTTCGACTCCCGCTACTTTGCCGAGGTAGACTTCGGCTATAATGGCTCGGAGCAATTTGCACCTGTCAAGAGGTTTGGCTTCTTCCCTTCGGCTTCCGTGGGGTGGGTCATCTCAAACGAGAGTTTCTTGTTGGATAACCCGCTGATTACCTTTCTCAAACTAAGGGGGTCTTACGGGAAAGTAGGAAACGACCAGCAAGGGGGGTACCGTTTTCTTTACCAAGATGATATACGGGTAGGCGGAGGCTTCTCCGGTAGCCTTGCCGCGGGAAAAGGAATCAATGAAGGGTTGCTTGGCAACAAAGTGATTACCTGGGAAACCGCGAACAAGTATAACGTGGGGGTTGATTTTTCTATCGCGACCGATATTACCGGGCAGGTTGACTTTTTCAAGGAACACCGTTCCGATATTCTTCTTCAACGTGCAAGCATACCCGTGTGGCAAGGTACCCCCTTGAACTATATCCCCAGGGTGAACATGGGAGAGGTGGAAAACAGGGGATACGAGATTGAGCTGGGGTATAACAAGCAGGTTACTCGTGACCTGTTCTTGCAGTTCAAAGGCCAGTTCTCCTATAACCGTAACAAACGCTTGAACGTGGACGAGGTGCCTCGCGATGATACCTACGCGTACAAGTACCGAGGTACCGGTTATCCCCTTGGGCAAAATTGGGGTTACGTTATCGATTGGGATCAGGATGGTGGTTATTGGACTGAGGAGACATTGGCCGATCCAGATCGGGTAACGTATGCATTCGGTACCCCTATACCCGGTGACTTCGTTTATAAGGATTTGAATGGGGATGGGATTGTTGACGATAAAGATCAGGCACCGATTGGAGTGGGACATATTCCCCGGTATAGTTTCGGCGCTTCCTTTTCAGCACACTGGAAAGGTTTCGATGCCTATATCTTCTTCCAAGGGTTGGCCAAGTTTAACTCCACGTTTGCTCACCAGGGGACCTATGAAACGGTTCTCAGGGGAACCTATTTCCCTTACCACAAACAGTCGTGGACGAAAGAACGCTGGGAAAAGGGGGAAAAGATCACCTATCCTGCCCTGCACTCTCAAACGACAGTTAACCACAGGACAAACTCGTTTTTCGTGTTCGATCGCGATCTGGTTAGGTTGAAAAACTTCGAAATTGGCTATACGCTTCCCAAAAATTCCCTCAAGGTGCTGGGCGTGTCTGATATGAGGCTGTTTTTCAACGGCCAAAACGTGCTGACCTGGTCGCCCAAGTTCAGGCCCTACCACTTGGATCCTGAAAACGATGACTCTATCGGTTACCCGCAGACGACTATATTTAGCTTCGGCACGAACATCAAGTTTTGAACTATTTAAATGAATATACGTATGATCAAGCAATATACAACCCCGATAATTGCCCTACTGGTTCTAGTGGCGGGCTTTTCTCTACACTCCTGTTCCGATGTGTTGAACCAGGCCCCCGATGGAAAGATCACCCTCGAGGAGGTTTTTCAAGACGATGAAAAGGTAGCGGCTTACTTGAACTCTTGCTATCTCTACATCCCCGCGGAAGGAAAGAACTACTTCTTTTGGATGCGGGGTCCGGTGGATTGGAGTGACGAGGCTTGGGACACCGATGCCGAGGCCGAATCGTGGATCACTTCCGGCCAGCTTTATAGCGGGAACGTTTCCGCCTCCTCCCATTTTAACACCCAATGGGCTGAAAACGGGAACGGGAACTACTGGGTCCGCATGTGGACCGCTATTAGAAAGTGCTCGGTGTTTCTCGCTAACATCGACGAGGCTACCGTTAAAAGCGAGGCCAATCGTTCACGCTGGAAAGCCGAGGCGCATCTTTTGCGTGCCTATTATTACTCCATACTGCTTCGATTTTTCGGATGCCCGCTACCCATCATGGATGAACCGAAAGGCTATGCTGATGACTTCTCTGGAACCGAGCGCAGCTCCTACTACGACGTGGTGCAGTTTATCATACAAGATTGCAACGCGGCGCTTTCGAGTCCCGAGTTACCTTGGCGTATCACGTCAGGACACGAGGCTTACCGTTTCACGAAAGCGGTAGCCGAAGGAATCAAGTCAAGAATGTCTCTTTACGCGGCCAGTCCCCTCTACAACGAAGGGGGAAACTATTGGGAGGAGGCGTACCAGGTAAGCAAGTCCGCCTTGTCGAACCTGTTGGCTAACGGGTACGCGTTGTACGATAAGGTGAATTATTCATCATGGAATAACAACCCCGATGTGCACCTTCCAAACGATGGCGCCAAGCTGTTTAACGAGTACTTTTGTAATAACATGGGATTTGAAACTAATCCCACCGACAAGGAGACCATATATCAAACCAGTGCCGGACAGGATTGGATTATGACCGAAGGGATTGGTGCGGTCATGGGGTACAAATCGGGCTCATGCCCCTCTCAAGAGATCGTGGACTGCTTTGAAACCATTGATGGCCAACCGATACTTGATCTGGCCAAACCTTACCTCGATGAGGTGACCCATCTCAAACCAAACTTCAATCCAAACAACACGCTCTACGATGAGCAAAATCCTTACGAGAACAGGGATCCCCGTTTTTACGCATCAATCTATTACAACGGTTCTTTGCGAACCTGTTACTGGATCTTTGATGAAACGACCGAGAGCGTGGAGAATTATCCCGCTAAAAAGGGTTACCGCACCCGCGTGGTTGCCACCTGGGAGGGTGAACCCCAGACCGGTCGTCACCCGACCACCCGGAAAGCGACCCGAACCGGCTATTTCTTGAGGAAATTCCTCCACCCCAACTCGGGGCAAGAGGTGGTTACTGCCGCGCATGCTCGCGCCAAGGTGTTGCGGTTGGGAGAGGTTTACCTGAATTTAGCCGAAGCTGCCGCTGAAGCGGGACATACCCAAGAGGCGTATAACGCGGTGAACACCATTCGTCGCCGCGTGGGTATGCCCGACCTGCCCCAAGGACTATCTAAGGATCAACTGATTCTTCGTATTCGCAATGAACGGCGTGTAGAGCTGGCATTTGAAGCCCATCGCTACTTTGACGTTAGGCGGTGGCATAAGCCTAACGAGGACCTCGAGAAGACGGACCGCTGGATTACCGCCGCTAAGATTACGCGCAATGATGATGGCACTTACACCTACAATAGGGGGCCAGTCTCAAGAGAGCGTTTATGCTATCAAAATAAATTTTTATGGTTCCCGATCCCAATGAACGATGTCAACATCATGTTGGCGCTCACGGGTGAAAACTGGCAAAATCCAGGGTGGTAATCAATTTATTAATTTAAAACGCAGGAATATTTATGAATCACTTGACAAATAAAACCTTAGTAACGTTTGCTTTCATCGCGCTCTTTTGTGTTTCACTTGGCGCACAGGTAAACGGCACGGTGACGGACGAGTATGGCCGTGTTTTGCAGGGAGTTATGGTGAAATCGGGTCCTGGTGACAACGGCACGATGACCGATTACAACGGCCAGTACGAGCTGCTTATCGACGACGGGAGCACTGAGGTAATCTTCTCGTTGGAGGGGTACATCACCCAGACCGTGAACGTGGAAGGTGCAACGCTTGATGTGGTTTTGCCTCGAGCCGAAACCTACAATTTGGACGAGACGGTTATTTTTGGCAACTACACCCAACGCGAAGGGGACATCACCGGTTCCGTTGCCAGGGTAACGGGAGAGGAGCTCCGGAGGTCACCGGTGGGCAATCTCTCCATGTCCCTCACCGGGCGACTACCGGGACTGTTTACACGGGAAACCTACTCGGAACCCGCTCGAACGGCTACTGAACTATGGGTGAGGGGGTCATCTTCCCCCAATGGGGGTACTGCCCTCGTTGTCATCGATGGGTTCCCCTACGATTACAATGCGAACCAACTTTTCGAGTACATCTCGGCCCATGAAGTGGAGTCTATCAGCGTGTTGAAAGACGCTTCCGCCCAAGCCCTGTATGGCATTCAAGGGGCCAACGGGGTTGTCGTGATCACGACCAAACGGGGCATTAAGCAGCCCCTGAAGATTGATGTTGAGCTGAACCACACGTTTGAACAACGAACGAATACCACTCCTTTTATCAACTCTGCTGACTTCGTGCAACTCAGGAATCAAGCCGGATACAATGATGGCGGGGTTGAGTACGCGTACTTTAACCAACATGCGGTGGAGGGTTTTTTAGCTGGCGACAACCCGGAATATTTCCCGAATAACAACTGGAGGGCCATGAACGCCAAGGATATCACGCACATGAACCGTTTGAACCTCAACTTGCGGGGAGGGGGCGATAACGCCGTTTTCTACACGAACGTGAACGTGTTGCACCAAGATGGCATGTGGAAAATTGACCCAGCCACTACCCGGTACAATCCTAACAACCTGTTTGTATGGGCCAATATCCGGTCGAATGTTGACGTGAACCTTGGCAAGTATCTTTCCATCGGTTTGAACCTTAGCGGGAATATTAAACGGGAAAGGACCCCGGGCGGACACGCCGTGGAGTTGACTTACGGGGGAAGTTGGGATGGATTCGCCAAAGGGATATGGTACCGGTTCTACACCTTGCCTCCCTACGTGTATGGCCCTACTACCCCCCTCATTCAAGATCCTGAAACCGGGGAGATTTCGGGAGGGGAAGTGGTTGTTACCGATACCGAGCCCATAACCTCTTGGGCGTTGATCAACCGTGTGGGTTACGACCAATATACCGTCACGAATATTTACGCGCAGTTGTACCCAGGTGAACTCACCCTTGCAGGAAAGGGGTAGTGCCTCCTTTTATTACAACCTTAACTTCAAGGGGGTATTGGATTATCAGCGTCGCTTTAACGGGTTGCATGACGTGAAAGCGATGGCCTACGGGTTTTACCAAAACCTTAACAAGGCAGGAGGCGGGTTGGCTTATAAACGTCTGAATTCGGGTATCAGCGCGGCCTATGGTTATGATGACAGGTACCTGGTAAAATTCGATTTGGGTTACTCCGGATCGGAGCAATACTCTAGGCAAAACAGGTTTACCGCTTTCCCCGCGGTTTCCGCCGCCTGGGTAGCAAGTAACGAGGGATTCCTTGAAAATAGCGACCTGTTGACCTACCTCAAGCTTAGGGGCTCTTTCGGGAAGACCGGTAACGACCGGGGTATCGGACGTTACGTCTACCTGGATAATGTCACCCTAACGGGAGGAGGGTTTAGTTTCTTGGGTGGTGATAACGTGAACGAGGGGCAAGTGGCAAACCCGTTCTTAGACCCGGAGATTATCACCAAAAAGAACGTTGGCCTCGACCTTACCTTATGGGACAACCTTGCATTAACGTTTGATGTGTACAAGGAGAGAACCGAAAATGGCGTGACGAGCGCGACCTCTAATACGCCCGAATACCAGGGTATACCCCTTGGAAACTACCCGAGGACAAACGTGGGGATATATGAAAATAAAGGGTATGAAATCGAGTTGGAGTACACGAAAGAGCTGAACCGGGACTTCACCATCTCCCTCGGGGGATGGTTCGCCCACAACAAGAACAAGGTGATATTCTGGGACGAAAGTGAAAGGGCCAGCGATTACGCGTACCCCATTCGTACCGAAGGCTACCCGTTAGGGCAGCAATGGGGCTACATGGTGGATGACCACAACGGTAACGGTTACTTCAACAGTCAGGAAGAGATTTATGAGAGCGGACTCACCTACGAGATAGGAACCCCCCTGCCCGGCTACTTGAAGTATTACGACTTGAATGCCGATGGCAAGATCAACGATAAAGATAAGGTGCCACTTGGTCATGGCTCTTTGCCCAACTTCTTCTACGCTTTTAACGGGGGATTCAAGTATAAAAACTTCGACCTCTACTTCATGTTCCAGGGAATCGCGGATTACTGGGCGATGGATATGTCGAACGGACGGGTAGAGTATCGATTTGAAGGGATCTACACCGAGTGGCATAAAACTGCCTGGACCGCGGAACGGTACGCGAATGGAGAGGACATCACCTACCCCGCGTTATCGGCCAAGAAAAACTCGAATCATGAGGCCAGCAACTTCTTCCTGGAAGATAAGTCGTACCTGCGTTTAAAGAACCTGGAGATCGGCTACACGTTTAACGTGATGAACGGTATTAGGCTTTTCTTTAATGGACAAAACCTGTTGACGTGGGATAAGCTTACGCACGATATTTACGGTCCGGAAGGGCACTATAACGGAGGTATCGAGGGGATTCCCGTGTATCGTTTATACAATGTGGGACTGAGTATTAAATTTTAAAATCAGACGATAATGAAAAAATATTTATTGATATTGACCATTATACTGGCAGCGGGATTTGCTACCTCGTGCAACGACATGCTGGAA
>JAMNYO010000115.1 GCA_023622765.1 Bacteroidota bacterium
GCGATGAAGGATAGCACGATGTTCGCGATGAGAAAGCCCAACGCGGAGGCCAGCATGATTTTCAGAAAATCTTTCATACGATTATTTTTTCTATTAAAGTGTGTTGAAACGGTTTGCACCGGATTCAATAGGGCAAAAATAAATAAAAAACAGATAGACTGCAATTTATAAATATACATTCTTTAAATAATTTTTCTTGCAAAGGTTTGTTTCCAGTTGTACTTTTGATGAAGAAATGATGGAGTAAGAAAATGATGGGGCTTGTTTCTTAAAAAAAAATAAATTCTTCTAAAACGAGCCTATCCGTGCAGCGTTTTTCTTTATTATCCATCTATCATAATGAACTATAAAGTGGAATGGACGATGATCGACTGATCATAGCGTGTAAGAAACAGGATCGTGATGCTCAACGAGCGTTATACGAGCGATATGCTCCGACTATGATGGCGGTATGCTTGCGTTACTGCAGGGAGGAAGAGACCGCTCGCGATTTGTTACATGATGGGTTCATTCGCGTGTTCACAAAGATTGGCTCGTACACGGGCAAGGGTTCTTTTGAAGGCTGGCTAAGGAGGATTTTCGTGAATCTGGCATTGGAGCACTACCGTTCGGAGAAGCAGAAGGTGAAGTTCATGGATGAGTACGGATACCTTTCTACCAATGAGGTGGAGTTCCAGGAGGACGATTTGCTCGACATCGGGGATATCCCGAGAGAAGAGGTGCTCGAGATGATCAGGAGTTTACCACCCGGGTATAGAACCGTGTTTAACCTATTTATCTTCGAGGAGATGTCGCACAAGGAGATTGCTCACGAGTTGGGCATCAACGAAGCCGCGTCGCGTTCTCAATTTTTTAGGGCGAAGTCCCTGTTGCAGAAAAAGATTTTGACTATCCAAAGTAAAAACCAGCGAAGAAAAGTACAATGAGTTCGGATAACTACATACGAAAACAGTTTCAAGAGAAGTTCAACGACTTCAAGGGAGAGGTGCCGCCCGATGGGTGGCAACGTTTGGAGAAGGCGTTGGGCGAGGTCGCTCCCGTGGTCTTAACACCCCGGCGGCGGTGGCGCTACGCAGTGGCATCCGCGGCAGCGGTGTTGCTGCTTATCGTGGGGAGTGTGCTGTTCACCCAGCGGCCTTGGGAGCAATCCGAGCCGTTGGTGGCGGAAGCCCCTGTCACTAACAGGGCTACGGGTAAGCTTGACGAGTCTAAAGCAGAGTCACCTGAAGAGGTGGAAACTAGCGATTTAGTGGCTTCGGATGCGAGTCTGGGTGCAATTCCCGAGTCGTCTTTAACAACGACCCGAGATGTGGGTTTGGGAGAGGTTATCCTGGCCTCTCGCCCAATCGAGGTCACCAGCGACCGATGGGCAATTGGGAGAAAAGTGGAAGAGGCGGTAAGTCGAATTCACGTGGTGGGTTCTAAATATACCATTCCATTCCTCAAAACAAGCCGTCGCTTCGAAGAGGAGGTAGTGAATGTAACAGGCGAATGGGATAGGTTGCTGGTTGTTAAAGAGACGGGCCGACGTAAAAGGGAAGAGCCCCTGCTCCTCGCGCTGGGCGGTCGTGGCGGCTTGAACTCCTACCAGCAAGTTGTGAATACACCCATGACCTTACGAAGTACACCTGCTGCCCACGAGATGGGTGAGGATGCCCCTATCCCCTTGTTCGCTACCCAGAAAGTTGTCGATAACGTTTCGCAGATGGAACACAGTCAACCCGTCTCGTTTGGTATCACCCTCTCAAGGGAGATTATCGATGGGCTTTCCATTGAATCGGGTCTTGTATACAGCTACCTCTTCTCTAAGGTGCGGAATGAGAGTTCCAACCTTGATGCGATAGAGTCGCAGCATCTTCACTACATTGGCGTGCCGTTGAACGTGAACTATACCGTGTTGTCACTCAGTAAGCTAAACCTCTACGCGTCTGTCGGGGGAATGTTCGAGAAAGATGTGTACGGTAACTTTAAGCGTTTGAGCGCTGGAGAGACCATCGTTAACAGCCCATCAAAAAAAAGGGTAGTGGAACCGATTTCGCAACGTAACCCTCAGCTATCGCTGAACGCGGGAGTGGGACTTTCGTACCCGTTATACAATCGGTTGAGGTTGTACGGGAAAATAGGGGGCGCCTACTACTTCGACGCTGAAAATGAGTATAAAACCATTTATTCCGACCAGAAGATCGTGCTGGACTTGAATGTTGGACTGAGGTATGAATTTTAAAAAGAATCAAATAGAGCATTGAGAAAATGAAAAAAGTTATTTTGTTGTTGACGGTCATCGGGGCGACGCTCCTGATGACCTC